>CALWQP010000032.1 GCA_944383695.1 uncultured Mediterraneibacter sp. | reverse complement strand
GGTCAGCTTAGACATAATACCACTTTTGTCCGGCATCTGTCAACCGTTTTTTTACAAGTTTTTGCAACTTTTCCGGCTCATCTGCAGCTGATACTATATGTGGTATTTTTACATGATATTATCCACAACTTAACATTCAATATAGAAAAACTACCGGAAATCTCCAGTAGTTTTTAAGATAATATTAAACGGAGAAAGAGGGATTTGAACCCTCGCGCCGGTTTCCCGACCTACACCCTTAGCAGGGGCGCCTCTTCAGCCTCTTGAGTATTTCTCCTGATTCTGAATGCGACCGCAACTCTGCGCTGCAGCGATTTATTCAGTTTTGCACTAACAGTGCGAAGTTTATTATACTAAACACGTTTTCCAATGTCAACGGAATTTTTAAAAATTCCGAAAAAACCGGGATGCTGAGACAGCTAACGGATATTTTCGTCGATCGTACACTGTATCCTTTCCTGTACAATCGCGGCAATCTCTGTCGTCTTCATATCCTTGTATTCTTCATACTCTATCGGCTTCAGAAAATGCACATGGACAGTCACCGGTCTTATCGTATTCGAATCAAATGGCTTGAAGGAATCGATAAGCGCCACCGGCACGATCGGACACTGCGCTTTCGTCGCCGCCTTAAAGCTTCCGCCTTTAAATGCCCCTGTCCGGTTTCCGTTTTTTGATCTTGTCCCTTCTGCAAAGATAAGGTAATTTCTCCCTTTCTTTATTTCTTTTGTTACATTGACGATGACCTGCATCGCCTGCCTCACGTCGTCCCGATCGATCATGAACGCTCTCATGCACGCAAAAATCTGCTTCAGAAATGGGATCTTCCCGATCTCCTTTTTGGCTACAACCGAGAAAGGCCGGGAACTTGCTTCTATGACAGCAAGCACATCATAAAGCCCCTGGTGATTTGGAAAATACATAAATCCGTCTTTATCCGGGATATTTTCCCTCCCATGTACATCAATGTGTACACGCCCGCCTCTGTTTGCACGCAGATCGATCCAGCGGAGAAAGGCATACATATCTTCTTCTGTATATTTATCTACATGAGCCGCCCTGTAGCAGAGGCGAATCCACCCATACGGCACCATGTAAAGATTTCTCAGTACCATCATCAAGATACGTTTCATATCCTGTTTCCCTCCATCTTCCGGTATTTTTCTGCTGCCGTCTCATAAAGATCATTCCCCTGGCTGTCGATCACCACGATCACCGGAAAATCTTCAACCGTCAGCCTGCGGACCGCCTCTGTGCCCAGATCATCGTAAGCGATCACTTCCGCTGATGTAATGCATTTTGACAGGAGGGCTCCGGCGCCTCCGACCGCCGCGAAATATACAGATCCATTCCTTGCGATCGCATCGGCCACCTCAGGGCTTCTCTTTCCCTTCCCGATCATGGCTCCCATGCCGAGATCCAGCAGCCTGGGAGTATATTTGTCCATGCGGCTTGCCGTCGTGGGCCCTGCAGAACCGATCGGCCGTCCTTCCCGAGCAGGAGACGGACCCATGTAATAAATAATCTGTCCTTCTATATTAAATGGCAGAGCCCCGCCTTTTTGAAGTATCTCATCCATTCTCTTATGGGCTGCATCCCTCGCCGTATAAACCGTACCGGTTAAATACACATAATCCCCGGCACACAGAGACCTTGCCGTCTCTTTGTCCATGGGTACTGTAATATGCTTATGCATGAGAATATCCTTTCTGCAAAATATTCTGAAAACATTTCCCAATGGGGCAAGTCCCCTTTTAGGCAATATTTTCTAAATTGTACGCGCGATATGCCGGTTTACATGACAGCAGATATTCACCGCCACCGGAAGTCCCGCGATATGAGTAGGGTATGTGTTGATATTGACTGCCAGTGCTGTCGTCGTTCCACCTAAGCCCCCCGGCCCAATCCCCAGTCCGTTGATCTTGTCCAGAAGTTCTTTTTCCATATCTTTTACGTACGGAACAGATGAATGACTTCCCGCTTCCCTGGTCAGCGCTTCTTTTGCCAGGAGCGCGCATTTTTCAAATGTGCCACCGATCCCTACGCCCACAACCATAGGCGGACAGGCATTCGGGCCCGCCTCCTTCACAGCCGTAAGGACCACGTTCTTCACTCCATCGATCCCTTCAGCCGGTTTGAGCATAAATATCCGGCTCATATTCTCGCTTCCAAAACCCTTGGGCGCAACTGTGATCTTCACGTTTTCTCCCGAGACGATGCGGGTGTGTATGACCGCCGGTGTATTATCCTTTGTATTCTCTCGGACCAGCGGATCTTTGACCACGGACTTTCTCAGGAATCCGTCCGCATAACCTCTACGTACGCCTTCATTTACAGCATCCTCAAGGCTTCCACCCTCCAGATGCACGTCCTGCCCTACTTCCAGGAACACGACTGCCATGCCTGTATCCTGGCAGATGGGGATCATCTCCTCAGCCGCCATTTCCAGATTTTCCTCGAGCTGTCCCAGGATCTGCCTTCCGAGAGGGGACTCTTCTGCCCTTACTGCTCTGGTCAGTGCCCGCCCCATATCAGGAGAGAGAAAATGGTTCGCTTCAATGCACATTTCTCTGATATTCTCTGTGATTTCTTCTACATTTACTGTCCGTATCATAGCTCGATCTCTATCTTTCTGTTCGTCCTGTTATATTGATGGTATTTTACCCCGGCAGCATCCATCATCCGCTTGGACGCGATGACGCTCGGTGTATCCGCATATTTATCGCAGTCGTAGATCACTTCGCTGATACCTGCCTGTATGATTGCCTTGGCGCACTCGTTGCATGGGAACAGAGAAACATAAAGCTTTGCCCCTGCAAGACTGCCGCCGCTGTAATTCAGGATCGCATTCAGTTCGCTGTGGGTAGAGTAAACATATTTTGTCTCCAGCGGGTCCTCGCCGTCCCTCGTCCAGGGGAACTCATCATCTGAGCACCCGATGGGGAAACCGTTATATCCCATAGACAGAATCTTATTATCCTGGCTGACGATACAGCATCCGACCTGTGTGTTCGGATCTTTTGAACGCATCCCGGAAAGCATTGCCACACCCATGAAATACTCGTCCCATGTTAGATAATCCCTTCTCTTCTCTGTTCTCTCTGCCATCGCTCCCATCTCCTTTTCCCTATACAGGACTCTCTGTTTTCCCCGCTGTTCTCTGTCATTTGCGCAATATGAGTTACTTTGTTCCAAAGATACGGTCCCCCGCGTCTCCCAGTCCCGGGACGATATATCCGTGGTCATTCAATTTTTCATCCAGAGCGCCGATAAAAATATCCACATCCGGATGCTGTTCCTGCATACGTTTCAACCCTTCCGGCGCAGCGAGAATGCAGAGGAAACGGATGTTTTTCACACCTTTTTCCTTCAGCATGCGGATCGCCGCCACACTGGACCCTCCTGTGGCCAGCATCGGGTCCACGACAAACACTTCTCTTTCGCTGCAATCCGCCGGAAGCTTATAGTAATACTCTACCGGTTCCAGAGTCTCCGGATCGCGGTAAAGGCCGATATGTCCCACTTTCGCCGCCGGGATGAGGGAGAGCATTCCGTCCACCATTCCCAGGCCTGCGCGCAGGATGGGCACGATGGCAAGCTTCTTCCCTGCCAGCTCTTTCCCGGTCATCTCAGCGATCGGCGTCTTTATCTTTACGTCTCTGAGCTTCAGATCGCGTGTAGCTTCATAACACATGAGCTGGGCGACCTCGCCAATCATCTCCCGGAACTCTTTTGTCCCCACGTTCTCCTGTCTGATATAACTGATCTTATGCGCGATCAGCGGGTGCTCCATGATTACTACTCTTCCTGTCATCCTTCTTCCTCCACAAGTGAATCTAATTTTTCCGCAAGCCGGCCGACCAGCCTGCACAGTACCTCAAAACATTCCCCATAAGCTGTCAGCGGCTTCCCATAGGGGTCCGGTATTGCCGTATCATCTCCGACAAACTCATTCAGGGTGTAAACATTCCATTCTCGTCCGTATTCTGATAGGATTTTATTCTTCTGCCCCTCTTCTATAGCAAGTATCAGAGTGTCATCCTGTAGGTTCTCCTGATCAAACTGGCGGGACACATGGTCTGACAGCGTCATCTGTGCGCTCTTCATGATCGCCTCCGCTTTCTGGTTAGCCGGCTCAGGGAACAGCACGACCAGCCCCCTTGAATCAACCACGTACTCCTGCTTCAGCTCATGATGCCGCAGGATTTCCGCCGCCATAGGCGCCCGCGCGGAGTCCGTCCCGCTGACAAAGGTGATCCGCCTGTATTTCTGCTGTTTCACCACCGCCGCGGCAGATATCCTAAGATGCCCTGCTGCCTTTTCCAGACGGTTCATGATCGCTTTTCCCATACCCTGCACGGCAAAGGACTCGCTGTAAATCGTCTCTACCTCTTCCTCATCAAATTCTCTGAGTACCCGGTAGAGACTTCGCGCGATCGTTTTTTCATTTTCCCTCGTGCCTATATTTTTGACGCTTCCATATTTATAGAAAGGAAGCGTTTCAGCAGTGGCAATGATCCCGATTTGGCGCCCTTCTCTGTGGGCGGCGTACGAGAGCTGCCGGATCGCCAGGATTTCTTCCCTGAGATCACCTTCCACAATGAGCAGTTTTGCCCTCGGTGCATAATGCCTGTATTTCATTCCCGGAGCTTTCGGAGCTTTGTCGCTCTCATCCCCCAAAAGCGTCTCATCGACGCTTACTTCACCGATCAATTCTTCCAGCATCTCTGCCGTAACTGCTCCCGGCCTCAAGATCATAGGCGGCCTGACCGTCATATCCAGGATGGTTGATTCCAGCCCGATATCCACGGTTCCCCCATCCAGGATCATGTCAATCTTTCCGTCCAGATCCTCCGCCACATGTTCTGCCGTGGTTGGGCTGGGTCTCCCTGATGTGTTCGCGCTGGGCGCGGACACGAACCCGCCCGCAGCCCGGATCAGAGTCTGAGCCACAGGATCTGATGGCATCCGCACCGCAACCGTGTCAAGCCCTCCGGTCGTCCCATACGGTACGGCTTCGCTTTTCTCAAAAATCATCGTCAGTGGCCCCGGCCAGAAATGCGTCGCAAGGATATCCGTCTCCGCAGGAATATTCACCGCGATTTCTTTCAGTGCCTCATACTCTGCGATATGAACGATCAAAGGATTATCCGAAGGACGCCCCTTAGCAGCATAGGTCTTAAGCGCGGCTTCCTCCTTGAGCGCGTCGGCCCCCAGTCCGTAGACCGTCTCCGTGGGAAAGGCAACCAGTCCGCCCCCTTGCAGAATCTCTCCAGCTTCCCGGATGACGTTTTCATCTATTTGGTTTTTATCTATTTTTCTTATTTTAGTCTCCATGAAATTTATTATATCATTATTCCTGTCAAAAAAAAACTCTTTTATCCGCTCTTCCCATTCTCCTGCCCGGCCCCCCTATTGGATATCCTCTCATCCGGGCCATGTCATTTGGCGTTTATATATTCCAGGACTCCTTTTGCCACCGCATCCGCCAGTTCCTGTTGATATTCTTCATCCGCCAGCTTCTCCGCTTCCTCATAGTTGCTTAAAAAACCGCACTCCGCGATGACCACCGGAACTTCCGTTTTTTTCAGTATGTAATAAGTACGGTTCGGCTTGGCTGCTTTTGTATTGTCCGGATCGATCTCTTTCAGTGCTTCCTGGATGATTCCCGCCGCGCGCTCACTCTCCGCAGAATCCGCATAGTAAAACACTTGCGCGCCATGGACCCCTTCCTCATGATAACTATTCTGATGAATGCTCACCACAAGCTCCGGCTTCTCTTCGTTCATAAGGCTGACTCGCGCCTTCAAGTCTTCTACCTGGGTTTCCGCGAGGCGTTCATCCTCCGTCCGGGTCATCACCACAGAAATATCTTCTTGCTTTAGAATCTCTCTGACTTTTAAAGATATTTTTAAGTTTACTTCTTTTTCTTCCACACCATTTACTCCGACCTTTCCTCCGTCAAGACCGCCGTGTCCCGGATCGATGACGACCACGCGCTTTTCCTCCCCCGCCTCTGCTTTTGCAGAAACTTCCTCGTTCTGAGCAAAGCGCTTTTTCAAAAATGTCCCGCCGGTCTGGCAGAGGACGATCAGCATGACCAGCGCCGCCCCCATTGCTACAAGTCCGATTTTTTTTGCCACGAAAAACATCCTCCTTTCACATATATCAATATATATGCAAAAGAAGGATGTCTCTTTCTATGCTGTATGCGTTTTAAAGATATTCCGCTGCCTGTCAGTTCACATACTGGAGGATGAGATCCCATACGCCGGAACTCTCCATGCCAAGGCTCCATTCTGCTACGCCTGCAAGTCCGTTCGCCTTGATCACTTTCAGTTTTTCCTCCAGGGACCGGCTGTCCTCCAGCCATATCTTATAGACTCCGCCGTCAGCCTCCCACTGGGCATAGTTCTGTTTTGTCGTGTCATTCCACTCTGTCTGTACTCCTGCAGCTGAAACAATATCCTCGGCCTCATCCATGCCATAGGCATAACTGGTCACTTTGTTCGGATATGACGCCGCTTCTGTTCCTGCTTCCTCCGCCAGCTCGTCCTCTGTCTTGGGAGTCTCGAACCAGAGCCTGGTATAGAACGGAATGCCGGCAACCAGCTTTTCCGCCGGAACCATTTTCAACGCCTCTGTGATCCCATCCTCAAGATAGCCGACAGACGCCACAGACCCCGCCTGATAAGAACCGTCCGTGTGCTCGTCGTACCCCATGATGATCACATAATCTGCCACAGCGCCCTGTTCCTCAATATCATAATGTGAATTGTACGGCCGGGGCACATAGTTGTCTATCGAGAATACCAGCCCATTCTGTCTGCACTTGACAGACAGTTCCCGCACAAACTGTATATAATGCTCTCCGCAGTCCGCAGATATGAGCTCAAAATCCAGATTGATGCCGTCCACGCCGGACTGAAGCGCTTCAGCGATCACCTGATTAATCACCTTCGTTCTCTTTGACGTATAGCTGAGCACTTCATACGTTTCGTCATAGGAGCTGATGCCTCCGTGAAAGTCTCTGAGCACGGCCCACACTTCAATGTTGGACTGATGCGCGTAATTGACATAACTGGCGTCAGCAAGGGAGGACACATTGCCCTCTGTATCAGCGAGGCTGAACCATGTCGGCGCAATGGTCGTCAGCCCCTTTGTCCCTGCGATCGTCTCCAGCACATAGCTGTTGGCATCCGAGTTTGACACATTGTGCCACGCCATATTTATGGTATAGCCCTTTGATATGTTTGTATATACAGGTTCTTCGAATTCCCGGGATATGGTCTCCGTCACAATATCCCTGAGATCGCCGGTCCTGACATACCCGATGAAACCGTCCTCTGTGCCGACTTTCATCCAGTCGTCTTCATCTTCCAGAACCGTCACTTTATCAGATTTCTTCACGTCTGTCAGGATAGGGCTCTTCACTCCGCCCTGATATCTCACCTGTGTATCGCGTTTTATGCTGGCTGTCTGCGTCTCACCCCATTCGGATGTTATGACGGCTCTCGACGGATCGGCAGGATCGTCATAAACCGCATACTCCATGTTCGTATATGCCTGAATGAATGGAAGTGCAATATATGCTGTTCTGCCTTCTGTCTTCAGGATCACATAATCTTCGCTCTTCTTTTCCGTTATATCCGTGTATTCTTTGCTGCCGACTTCTACCGAAACGCTGCCCCCCGGCAGCGTGTACAGCAGGAGGTTCTCATTCGGGTCCCAGTAGAACCTTTTGTTGATCCGGTCATGTACAACAGAGTACTCGATATAATACTGTCCGTCATAAATCTTGCCGGGTGCGGGGGATTCTTCCGTCCCGCCTTCAGCCGATGACGCGTTGTTTCTGACGACTTCATTATTCACGACCACAGC
Source organism: uncultured Mediterraneibacter sp. (assembly GCA_944383695.1). GTDB lineage: Bacteria > Bacillota > Clostridia > Lachnospirales > Lachnospiraceae > Mediterraneibacter. The sequence goes on along the minus strand of CALWQP010000032.1, from coordinate 27,640 downwards.
GATATCGTTTTCCGCCTCCAGCTCATAATATTGGTTCAGATCAGCTCTCTCATTTGATGGGCCGTATTTTCTCCAGATGACGAAACCACCGATCGCCCCTATGATCAATATAATAAGTATCAGCCACCGTATAGCTGTATTGCGCCGCCGTCTCCTCGCTCTGATGCTCCTTTTCACCGGCCGTCTGTTCCCGCCGGGGCTATTGTTTCCCGGCCTCTGGGCGTTTCTGCCAGGGTGCCTCCTGCGCGCGCCGTCTGCGCCGGCACGCCCGGGAATCGAGCCCTTTCTTTCTCTTTCGTCCATGCCGTACCTCCTATCAGCAATTATTATACCACGCGCGCGGGAAAGGAAGCGCCGCGCAGCGGCATTTACTTTCCAAGCCGTGGCTCCAGGTATAATCCCCGCGCAGCGGGGCAGACCGCGAAGGCGGTCCGGATTGCACATCGTGCAATCATTATACCACGTGCGCGGGAAAGGAAGCGCCGCGCAGGCGGCATTTACTTTCCAAGCCGTGGCTCCAGGCATAATCCCCGCGCAGCGGGGCAGACCGCGAAGGCGGTCCGGATTGCACATCGTGCAATCATTATACCATATTTTCATAATACGTCATTAATAATTTGCCTGTTTCAGGATATTTTAAACAGCAAAAAACACATCCATAACCTCATGTCCGGCAGATCAAGGGGTTGTCTCTGCCCGTCTGCAATCCTTAATGTCAGTAAATCTGAGCGCTTCTATGCATCCGTTGCGATCTATGTCATAATCACGCATATATGTGCCTTCCTCCTTGGTCATGTGGGCCGTCACGATCTGAAGCGCGTTGGCATGATATCCGTCAATCGAAATATCAACGCCTCTTTTTTCATATTTCTCCAATTCCGCAAACAAATTCCTGTAACCTGTTTCATCCATTTTCATCCGACATACACTCCTTTCCTCTGCGGATCATGATAAATAGTGTACCCCCGCCCTGTCACCATACGGAAGCATTCGTGACATACTGCCGGATCCGGGCGGAACAAAAGACAGTTAAATCCGCATCGGCACCTTATTTTTGCTCTGCTCTCCTTTCGTATTTTATTTACTTATCAGGGGATACCATCTTTTGTAAGTGCCATTATATGGGTGTAGATCTGCGCGTGCAATGTGTTTTTTGTTTATAAGCTATGTAGATTTGTTGATAAGTCCGGCAGGCCGCTCCACGCCTCGATACCGGCCGCTCCATTGAACTGCAATTTTATCTTTACATCTTTTTGCTTTTTGTTTATACTAATGGTGAGAATATGTATCCAAATACGTTTTGTGTGCATATTATCTTATATAGTATAAGGATGTGATCGTATGAAGATTGAGAAACTCAATGAAAATCAGATTCGTTGTACGCTGACACATGCTGATCTTGCCGCCCGCCATTTAAAACTGAGCGAGCTGGCATATGGAACTGAGAAAGCAAAATCTTTATTTCGTGATATGATGCAGCAGGCATCCTTTGATTTTGGATTTGAAGCGGAGAATATCCCATTGATGATAGAGGCAATCCCATCTTCCGCAGATTCGATCGTTTTGATCATCACAAAGGTGGAAGATCCGGAAGAGCTGGACACACGCTTTTCTAAATTCACCCCTTCCGGCGATACCGATCCTCTCAATATGGAAACGCTTGAAAAACTCCAGGGCGCGGACGAATTCCTCAACCTTTTGAATAAGGTAAAGGAAGCGGCAGCCGGAACGCGCACACCGGAACCCGAATCCACTCCGCCTGCATTTGCAGTACGTCTTTACTCCTTTGAGACACTGGACAGCGTGATCCGGACGTCCCGCCTGCTGGCGCCGGTCTACAGAGGAGCCAATACATTATACAAGGACGAAACCAACGGAATGTTCATACTGGCGCTGGCCCCATCTGATCATTCTGCCAACGAATTTAACAAGATATGCAATATGCTTTCCGAATACGGTTCACCTGAAAAGGCAGATGCTTCTATCCTTGCTTTTCTGGAAGAGCACTGCAGTAGCATCATATCAGCAGACGCCGTACAGAAGTTATCCGCATTGTAAATAAAGATGTAAAAAGCCCCCGGTCATATACTGACACGGGGGTTTCTTCACTTCGGCTGTTTTTAACCTGAATTATTATTTCTCTGCTGCAGCCATTGCAGCGTTGATCTTCTCTACAAGCAGCGCGCCGTCGATGCCATGCACCATTGCCGCCTCTTCGATCGTCTCCATCTGCGACGCCGGACAACCCAGGCAGTGCATTCCAATCTCCATCAGGATCGGCGCTGACTCCGGGAAAATATCGAGAAGTTCTCCGATTTTTGTATCTTTAGAAATCTGTGCCATTTCTATTTCCTCCTTAAATAAATGATAATTTCCAGTGGTTATTATTATAAGCCGTGTCAATTAATTTATCAACCGTGTTTTTTCTTTTATACAAATTGAATTTTTACACTCTTTTCTGAATTTTCTGACTTGTTCTTTTGTATTTTTTCGTTTTTTTGAATACTTAAAAGTCAATAATGAATCCGATTTTTTTCGACAATTTTATATTTTCATGACAACTCACCAAAACGTTCGTTCTTTTTTCAGGCTTGAGTAATTCACCAAAAACACATGTTTTTGTGTGGATAATGTGGATAACTTTGCAGAAATCCTCGCTTTTCCACGTTTTTCATGATTTCGGGTGTGGATAAGTTGAAAACTCCTCTTTTTTCAATTTCGACGTTTTTTTACAAATAAAAACATTTTTTATGCATTTTGCTTATTTTTTGCTTCTTATGTCGAAATAAGGGAGCCGTCCCTCTCATCTGAAGTACGGCTCCCTTATTCATTTCATCCGGCTCCTTACAGTACCCGTCTTACAGCTATGATATTTGTATATGTGGCACTGCATATCCCGATACCGTCCGCCTCGTTCATGGCATTGACAATGGTTCCGTTTCCCATATAGAGACCCACATGACCGTCATACAGGATCAGGTCTCCGGGAAGCGCCTCCTCGTAGCTTACCGCATATCCTGCGTTCACCATCTCATAAGTCGTTCTCGGAAGACTGATGCCGAAATGTGCGTATACTGACTGGACGAATCCGGAACAGTCCGCGCCATTTGTAAGGCTTGTTCCACCCCATACATAAGGATTTCCGATAAACTGACAGGCATAATCAACCACTGCCTGTCCTTCCGCGCTGCTCCCCGCAGTCTGCGTCGCCGCAGCCTCGGTCGCTTCAGCTCTGCGGGTTTCTTCTGCAACCCGTGCCTCTTCTTCCTCTTTTGTCTCCCCATAAGAGTAAGAAGTCTCTTCTGTCACATAACTGCCGGACACCCAGCCGTCCATATCTCCGACTTGCACCGGATACCAGCCGTCCACCGGCTCTCCTGTCACCTCATAGGTCTCGCCCTGACCGATCTGCGTCAGGATTTCTGCCTGTGTACCTTGGCTATTCCTGACATTCAGGCTGTATGCTGTGACCGTGACCGTATGGTTCTCATACTCTTTCGCGCGCTCCGCAGCCGTTTCCCCTGTGATCAGCGTATCAGATGGGACATACCCTTCCGCCGAGCCTGATTTTATCTTTGTCCAGCCATCCAGATATTCCAGCACCTGGGCCGCACAGTCCTGATACAGCTTCCCGACCCAGCCGCTGTTTTCATCCGGAGCGCTTCTGATATAGGTATAATCATCTGTATCAGAAAATGCCATATTCAAATACTCACCCTCTTCTGTCGGCACCAGATAGAGATTGATATTGTCCTTCACCTCTGTTTCATAACATTTCTCCAGTACCGATTCGATCCCCGCCGCTTGTATGAACGGCTGCTCCTCTGTCTTTTCGGCAGCTGAAACATCAAGGGCGCTCCCCGGGATCAGGATCATTCCTGCCACGGCAGAAAGGACCACTTTTTGCCCTATGTGTGTTTTATCCATATAAAACCTCCTTCATTTCACATCTTTATCTTTTGTAGGAAGTTCTAAATGTTACACAATTGTTAAATTTGTTACGTTGACATTATATCAACAGAATTATGGATTGTCAACTGATTTCCTCTGTTTTTCATTGACACCAGTCGACACACAAAATATTTGACTGCTGATGTTTTTCTTTTCCACCTTAGTGTGTTAACTATTTTGTAATATTTTATCGAAAATATGCATTGTGTCTGTTTCTTTTATGGCATTAAATCTGTTTCTTCATATATATAGAGACATGCCAAATGGAAACCCCTGAAAAATTTTTTAAAATAAGTGTTGACAAAACAGGAAAACTGTATTATATTCTAATTACAGTAATCGTTATCATTATTATTTTGATACCGGTTCTCATTTAGAAATGAAAGGGGGATTCCCATTGGCAGCTTTAAAATACAGTAGACAACGAGAATCCATCAAACATTACCTTATGACAACCGACGAGCATCCCACTGCCGATACAGTGTATATGCATGTGAAAAAGGAATTTCCAAACATCAGCCTTGGCACAGTATACAGGAATCTGAATCTTCTGACAGACATCGGAGAAGCAGTGAAGATCTCTACTCCGGACGGAGGAGACAGATTTGACGGAAGACTCGAACCGCACAATCATTTTTTGTGTACAAAGTGCGGACGGTTACTGGATCTGGACCTGGACATGCACAGCATCGATGAGGTCAACCGCCTCGCCGCGGAAAACTTCGACGGTATCATTACTTCCAGTTCCACGTTGTTTTACGGTGAATGCAGTGACTGCATTAAAAAGTCATAATAATAAAATTTCAAAAGTAAAGGAGAAAGAATCATGAAAAAATGGGTATGTACAGTATGTGGTTATGTTTATGAAGGAGACGCGGCTCCGGCTGAATGTCCGGTATGTCATGCTCCGGCTGATAAATTCAAAGAGCAGACAGGCGACAGAGAGTGGGCTGCTGAGCACGTTATAGGCGTGGCTAAGGGCGTAAGCGAAGACATCCTTGCAGATTTAAGAGCAAACTTCGAAGGTGAGTGTACTGAAGTTGGTATGTATCTTGCGATGGCAAGAGTTGCTCACAGAGAAGGATATCCGGAAATCGGTCTGTACTGGGAGAAAGCAGCATGGGAAGAGGCTGAGCACGCTTCTAAATTCGCAGAGCTTCTCGGCGAAGTTGTAACTGACAGCACAAAGAAAAACCTGGAGATGCGTGTAGATGCTGAGAACGGCGCAACAGCTGGTAAATTTGACCTTGCTAAACGCGCAAAGGCTGCTAACCTCGACGCGATCCATGACACTGTACATGAGATGGCAAGAGACGAGGCTCGCCACGGCAAAGCATTCGAGGGTCTTCTGAAGAGATACTTCGGCTAATCAATATATGAATGATTGATATAGAGGCTGTTTCTGATATTCACATAGTTTTCAGAAACAGTCTTTTTACAGGAAAATGCTATCATTGCAGAATAAGGAGGATGACATTATGTCTAAATACGCAGGAACAAAAACAGAAAAAAATCTGATGGAGGCTTTCGCAGGCGAGTCACAGGCACGCAACAAATATACTTACTATGCTTCCGTCGCAAGAAAAGCCGGATTTGTCCAGATGGCAAATATTTTTGAGGAGACAGCGAATCAGGAGAAAGAACACGCAAAAATGTGGTTCAAAGAATTCCATGGCATCGGAAACGTTGAAGAGAATCTTGCAGATGCTGCCGCTGGTGAGAACTACGAGTGGACGGACATGTACAAGAGAATGGCTGAAGAGGCTCAGGCAGAGGGCTTCCCGGAACTGGCTGCAAAGTTCCGCGGCGTTGCAACAGTCGAAGCAGCTCACGAGAAGCGTTACCAGCGTCTTCTGGACCACTATCGCGCGGGAACGACCTTTAAGGATGACGCGCCCCTTGGCTGGAAGTGCGGCAACTGCGGATATATCTACGAAGGCAATGAAGCTCCTGAAATCTGCCCGGTATGCGCTCACCCGAAAGCATACTTTGAGAGAAAGGCTGAGAACTACTGATTTTAGTATACGGATACCGGAAATCAAAGATTTGATCCCGACTGAAAAAATGGGAGTGATGCAAGACTGCATCATTCCCATTTTTATATCTGCCTGTACGTTTATCTGTGTGTCATAGGGAGCATGGCAGCTCCTACGATTCCCGGCTCTTCAAGCTGGGCTTCTTTGAATACGACCGGCTGCATGCCTTCGTGGATCATGGAGCGGTAATATTCTTCCATTTTATCAAAGAAGATGTCTTTTCCTTTCATTACTCCGCCGCCCACGACAAACACATGAGGGTCTACGATGTGTCCGATGGCACTGAACATCATAGCAAGGTCATACGCCATATCATCCACGATTTTCAAGGCTTTTTCATCCCCATTTCTTGCCAGGTCAAAAACATCTCCTGCATTTGTGATCTGCTCTCCGAACACAGCCCGGCCTTTCCGTGTGATCGCTGTTCCACTTGCTTCATTTTCCACAGCGCCCACATTCAGGATATTATATTTCTCGCGACTGCGGTCAATACAAATATTTCCGATCTCTCCCGCATGACCGTTCTGGCCGCTGATGACCTTCTGGTCAATGACAAGCGCTCCTCCCACTCCGGTGGAAATCGTGACATAGTAGACGATTGGATAGCCCTTGCCACCGCCTAAGACCGCCTCTCCAAGAGCGGCGACTTTCACGTCATTGTCCATATATGTAGGCTTCTGGAAATGTTTCTGAATATAATCCGCGATCGGAAAACCAATCAGTTTGGGGAGGTTCGTGGATACTATGATCTTCCCATTCACCGTGTCTATCGGCCCTGGGATACCCAGCCCGATTCCTTCGCATTCTTCATACCCTTCCAGGCTCTCGATCAGAGAAATCATCGTTTCCATAACCGCCTCTGCACCTCTCTCCGGATGGCTTTCTGATTTCTTCATGCATTGGATCGTCCCGTCTTCCTGCACGATTGCTGCCCGGATATTCGTTCCCCCGAGGTCAACCCCAATAAACTTCCGCATAACTGCACCTCTCTTTTTCTTTTATTGTAATCTTTGCGGCAAGGACTTTCAAGTCTTTATTCAATCTGGTTCTGTATCCGGATTTCAATCGGGATTCAGGTCTGTACCGGACTGCCCGCTTATTACTACTGAAAGCTTATCCTTGCGGCTCATATGTTTGATCTCCCATTCCCGGCGCATTGCTTCTTCCTTTGTGCGGAATTCCTCATAATACACCAGGGTGACCGGACGGCGCGGCTTCGTGTATTTTGCGCCTCTGCCGTCGTTGTGGTCCTTTATGCGTTTTTCCAGATTGTTCGTCCACCCGGTGTAGAGCGTCCCATCGCTGCACCGGACAATATAAGTATAATTCATCGTCAGCTTCCACCCTTCTGTATATATATATTACTGCGTTCGCATTGCGCCGTCCAGTTCGATTCCGCTGCGCTTAATCTCGCTGTGGGCTTTCGCCCTATAAAAAAGGAAAGAGACTTTGTTTGTAAGTAAACTTACACAAAGTCTCCTTCTTTTTTCGCACGGCTCAATGCTGCTGCACACTATTCCATAAAATTCATGGGGTCTACGGGGGTGCCGTCTTTGAGGACCTGAAAGTATAAATTTGGTCCTTCTATACTGTAATACTTTGTCGGTTCGTTCAGGCTGCCGATCATTTCTCCGGCATTGACATAATCGCCGACAGCGAGAGGCACATCCGTCAACTGTCCGTAGACTGCCGTATATCCGTTTCCCATATCAAGGCTGACCGTCGTTCCTGTCTGGGCTGTTTCTTCAATATTGGTCACGATCCCGGCCGCAGAAGCATTGATCGTTTCCCCGACTTCGCCGCTGATGACCATAGCCGGATTATACTTATACTGTTCCAGTGTCTGGAAAAAAACCGTCTGATCCATGCTGTATCCCATGATCACCGCTCCGCTGGCAGGCCATGTGAGAACACTGTCCTCCGAAAACCACACGCCTGATGTATCTGCTCCCGATGTTTCCGCTTCGCCGGCGGAAATGTCATCGGTTCCATCCTGCACATCTTCCGCGCTCAGTCCTTCGACGCCTGTATCATCTGTGTCATCTGTCTCCGGAAGCGTAATATCATCTGCTGTTGTTTCTTCTGTTTCATCCTTTGTAAGCTGTTCTGCCTGTTCTTCGGCTTTTGCCATCTGCCTGTCAATGTCTTTCTGATAGTTGTTGAACGTATATGCCCCTACCAGTGCTATGACCGCAACAAAACAGATCACGATGCCGACCGCAGCGCCCCTTCCTTTTAAGAAGGAGGGTCTTTCATTTTTATTCATTATCATCACCTCTGGCTATATTTTTGCCAGAAAGCGGGCGTATTATTCTGTACTTCCGAAAAGATATTGCAAAAACAGGTTCTTTTGCGGATTTAGAAAAGTTCTGTCTCCTGGAGGTCTTTCCGCAGCTCTGTTCCTTCAAAAAAGAAAGAAAGGATCTCCTCGTATGTCTTTCCTTCTTCATCCATTTTCCCTGCAGTCCACAGGCTCATCCCCATTCCGTGTCCGTTTCCGGTTGTCGTGATCTTCATCTCATCCCCTGTCCCATCTTTTCCTGCCTGAACCTCGCTGAAGGAAAAGGCGCTGGAAGGGAGGGACAGAGCATCTCTGAACTGATCCCCTGTACATATGGTATCTCCTATGCGAAGCTGACTGACATATCCTGCCGAATCATATGCCTTAATCTCAAAATCAGCAAATGAATATCCTTTCCCCGCCTGTTCGCTGTCCGGGGCAGCAACGAGGAAATCACGGCACAATTCCTGAATCTCGTCATAGGAAAAAGTAAATGCCTGGATCTCGCCGTCTGCATCCTTGTCATATGGGCATTCCCTGACTGCAATATAGGGATATTCCTCTGTTCCCAGCACCTCTGACGCGCTTCTTGTCATGCCGCTGCTTGACTGGTGAAACGGCGTCCATGCATATCCCTCGCCGTACATGAGGACCGTATCATCTGTATGCTCGACCGCGCGGATATATTTTTCATAATTTCTCTCCGCCTCTTCCAGTTTCCACTGCTTCTGCATTTCTTCGCGGGACAGATAATCCATAGTAAGGATCTTATCCTCTGAGCTCTCCAGCTCACGGTATATCTGAGTCCTGATGATCACTGCCTGCGCCTTCATCGCCTCTTCCCCATAGCCCGCAGGCATCTCCTTTGCAAGTATTCCCGCAAGGTACTCTGTCCAGCCGATCTCCGCGACTCCGTCCGCCTGTTCCGTATCAGGGACTTTTACTTTTACATAGAAAGAACTGCTGCCGGCTCCTGCCGTAACATCAGCTCCGTTTACGAACACAGACACAATATAAGGAAGCAGTACGATGATCACAAGAAAAGCAGCAGCTGACTTAAGTTTCTGCTCTACAATATATCGCTCCATAAAAAACAGCCCTCCATATTTTATTATATGAAGAGCTGTCCTTTTGCATTCCTATCCCTGATCTCTGCTGTCAGCCATAAGGCTGCCGCAGACAATCAGCAGAAATGCAGTTATCAGTTATTCTGTTTTCTGAGGCTCATCCCGTTCCTCAATGGGCTCTGTATGATCTATCAGATCTTCCGCCGAAAGCGGCTGGACCGGCTGCTCTGGCACATCAGTGCTATACAGTGTCTCCGGCTTTTCCGGCGGCTCAGGACTGCCTGAATGAACCGAAGGCTCAGGGCCGCCTGGGTGAACTGGAGACTCAGGACTGTCCGAATGACCCGAGGGCTCAGGGCCACCTGGATGAACCGGCGGCTTAGGACTGCCTGGATGAACTGGAGGCTCAGGACTGACCGGATGTACCGAAGGCTCAGGGCCGCCTGAATGGACCGGCGGCTTAGGACTGACCGGATGTACCGAAGGCTCAGGGCCGCCTGAATGGACCGGCGGCTCAGGGCTACCCGGATAAATCGGCGGGATCAGTGCAGGCGGCGGAGTCTGTTTCGGCTCCATGCCCGGATTGAATTCCCTGGTCCTCATCACAAAGAAACAAAACGCCTCATAGAGGGGAACCGCTATCGTCAGCACTGCATGAACGGTGGCCATATTCCTTGTAGTAAATCTCTCCAGAATCTGTTCATTGATCAATACAGTAAGAGCTTTCCGCGCCGCAGCGAGCACAATCGCTGCAGTGATCATCAGAGTATACAGCAGGGCAACCAATACCACCACTATGCCGACTCCCCTGTTCCTCGTTACTTCAGAGACAACGCCAAACCCTGTGACAGACAGAATCAGGGGCAGGAATACTCCTCTCAGAACGCTTGAACTGATCAGGATGAGCATGTTCCAGATGCCCAGATTACTAATTTTTTTGTTCTTCAGTCTAATCTCTCCAACGAGCTCCCCCTGGAAATAGTTTCTTGCAAAGGGGATAAAAGCCAGCCATGGGTACTCTCTTCCCATCCGTTTTCCGATCGTATACAGACCGATGGAATGAAAAATGTAACTGACCAGCGCAAAGATAACGACCAGCGTCAGAACGATCAGGTAGATAGCCATGATCGCTTCAAATGCGGATTCTCCACTGTTCCTTACCGGATAGTTGTATTCATAATTATAACGATAACCATAATCCATTTATAATGCCTCCGTTCTTTTCTGAAGCTCTCCTCCCCGCCTCTGTGCTTCCTCTCTCTGTTGCCGCTGATACCATTTTGCGGCGCTATTCTTCCTGCCCGGACGGAACCTCGACTTTCTCCAGATGCCAAATGTCTTTTACATATTCTTCGATCGTTCTGTCGGAAGAGAATTTGCCGCAGCACGCGGTCTGCATCATTGCCATGCGGGACCATCTCTGCTGGTCTCTGTACGCCTCTTCCACCTTCTTCTGAGCGTCTGCATATGAGCGGAAATCCTTCAGGATGAAGTACATATCCGACTTATCCGTGCTCTGCGTATTGAGCAGTGAATTGTACAGGTTCTTATACATATTGTGGTCGCCGTGTGAATACGTACCGTCCATGAGCTGATCCACCACGCGTTTCAGCTCCCAGTCGTTGAAATAGATATCCTGCGGATTGTAGCCGCCATTGTTCTCGTAGTTGATGACCTCCTCCGAGCTCAGCCCGAAGATGAACGCATTCTCCTCGCCGACTTCCTGAACAATCTCCACGTTCGCGCCGTCCATAGTTCCGAGAGTTGGCGCGCCATTCAGCATGAACTTCATGTTGCCTGTACCGGAAGCCTCCTTGGAAGCTGTCGAAATCTGCTCGCTCACGTCTGCCGCGGCGAAAATGATCTCCGCGTTGGATACACGGTAATCCTCAATGAACACGATTTTCAGCTTGCCGTTGATGCTGCGGTCGTTATTTACCACATCGGCAACGGAGTTTATCAGCTTGATCGTTTCTTTCGCCCGCAAATATCCTGCCGCAGCCTTTGCACCGAAGATAAATGTCCGCGGATAGAAGGACAGCTCCGGATGCTCCTTGATCTGATTGTACAGATACATGATATGCAGGATGTTCAGAAACTGGCGTTTGTACTCATGGAGACGTTTTACCTGTACATCGAAGATGGACCGCGGATCAACGTCAATGCCGTTGTGCTCCTTGATATATTTGGCAAGGCGTACCTTGTTCTGGTGCTTGATCTGCATGAACTCACGTCTTGCGTTTTCATCATTTATATATGACTTTAAGTTCCCGATCTTGGACAGGTCCGTGATCCAGCCGTCACCGATCTTGTCTGTGATCCAGTCGGCAAGGAGCGGATTTCCGTGCGCCAGGAAACGTCTCTGGGTGATGCCGTTTGTCTTGTTGTTGAATTTCCCGGGCATCATCTCATAGAAGTCCTTCAGCTCCTGCTTCTCCAGTATTTCCGTGTGGAGCTTTGCCACGCCGTTTACGGAGAAGCCCGCGATGATCGCCATGTTCGCCATGCGCACCTGACCGTCCATGAGGATTCCCATCTTCTTCACCTTCTCCTCATTGCCCGGGTACATCTCGCGCACCTGTATGAGGAAGCGGCGGTCGATCTCCTGCACGATCTGATAGATGCGGGGCAAAAGCCGGGAGAACAGGTCGATGGGCCATTTTTCCAGCGCCTCCGCCATGATGGTATGGTTCGTGTAAGCGCAGGTCTTTGTGGTGACGTCCCATGCCTCTTCCCAGTTCAGGCCTTCCTGGTCGATCAGAAGACGCATCAGCTCGGGAACCGCAACTGTGGGATGTGTATCATTCATCTGGATCACTACTTTTTCATGCAGCTTACGGATATCACTGTGTTTCTTCTTATATTTTGCCATCAGCGCCTGAAGACTGGCAGAGATAAAGAAATACTGCTGTTTCAGGCGGAGCTCTTTTCCTGAGTAATGATTGTCATTGGGATAGAGGACATCCACGATCAGTCTTGCCAGGTTCTCCTGCTCCACTGCCTTATGGTAATTTCCTCTGTCAAATTCATCCAGCTTAAAGTCCGTGATCGCCTTGGCGTCCCATACCCGGAGTGTGTTTACCACATGGTTGCCGTAGCCTACGATCGGCATGTCGTAAGGGATGGCAAGGACAGACTCATAGTTCTCCTGAATAAAATTGTCTTTTCCTGTGACCGGGTCTTTTTCAAAACGGATGTTACCGCCGAAGCGCACTTCCTTTGCATATTCTTCCCTGCGGAGCTCGAAGGGATTGCCTTCCTTCAGCCAGTCGTCCGGCACTTCTTTCTGATAGCCGTCAACGATCTTCTGCTTGAACATGCCGTAACGGTAGCGGATACCGCATCCGTATGCCGGATAATTCAGAGTTGCAAGAGAATCGAGGAAACATGCCGCGAGCCTTCCGAGACCGCCGTTTCCGAGCGCTGCGTCCGGCTCCTGGTCTTCGATCACGTTCAGGTCAATACCCATCTCCTCCAGCGCCTCTTTCACTTCCTTGTAGGCTGTCATATTAATCAGGTTATTCCCCAGGGCACGGCCCATGAGGAATTCCATGGACATATAGTACACGGTCTTTGCGTCCGCGGCGTCATACGCTTTCTGCGTCGCAAACCAGTCGTCAAAAATAACGTCTTTGACCGCGTAGGATACGGCCTGGAAAATCTGCTGAGGGGTTGCTTCCTCAATGGTCTTCCTGTACAGCGTCTTGATATTTTCTTTTACTGTCTGTCTAAATGCTTCTTTTTCTAATCTTTTGCTGAACATTTCTTTATTTTCCTTCCTTTTCCACGCCCATTGCGACCGCTTCACCATTAACCTTCCACTCCTTTACGAAGCCTGACGGCTCTGCCTTGACAACTTCGTCAGCGAGCACTTCTCCGCTGATCTCTGCCGCGTGCTTCTCAAAGACTGCCTCTGCTTTCTCTGCTCCCTTATATGTCACGCGGATCCGGTCCATGACCTCGAAGTCGGCTTCTTTTCGCATCGTCTGGATCTTGCTGATGATCTCGCGGACAAAGCCTTCCTCAAGAAGCTCCGGCGTCAGGTTCGTATCAAGGACGACGGTGATGCCGTTGTCATTCTCGGACACATAGCCTTCCATCTGCGCGGTGTCAATCAGCAGGTCTTCTTTGAAGAGCGTGATCTCCTGCCCATTCACATCCAGCTTCAGGGCGCCTGTCTCATTGACCTCATCCATGGCGGCATTTCCGTCCAAGGCATCAAGGGCGGCTTTGATGCCACCTAACATTTTACCATATTTTGGTCCAACTGTCTTTAACTGTGGCTTAAATGTATATGAAGTAAAGTCTCGTACATCCTCTGTAAATTTAACATTCTTCACATTCAGTTCATCGGCTGCGATATCCTGATAGAATTCCGGAAGGACAAAACCTGCCTTGACGAACATCTGTCCCACAGGCTGACGGTTCTTGATATTGGACGCATTTCTGCAGGCGCGGCCCATCACCACCAGTTTCAGGACATGGTCCATGTTATCTTCCAGCTCTTTGTCGATCTGGTCCTCATAAACCTCCGGGAAGAGGCACAAATGGATGCTCTCCGGCGCGTCTTTGTCAATGCTGCACACAAGATTCCGGTAGATTTCTTCTGTCATAAACGGAATCATGGGCGCTGCTGCCTTGGATACTGTGACAAGGGCTGTATACAATGTCATGTATGCATTGATCTTATCCTGCTCCATGCCTTTTGCCCAGAAACGCTCGCGGCTCCTCCGCACATACCAGTTGCTCATATCGTCCACAAACTCCTGGAGCGCTCTCGCCGCCTCCGGGATACGGTAGTTTCCGAGATTATCGTCCACTTCTTTTACCATGGTGTTCATCTTGGAGAGCAGCCACTTATCCATCACGGACAGTTTATCATATTCCATTGTATATTTTGTGGCGTCAAAGTTGTCAATATTCGCATAGAGCACAAAGAACGCATACGTGTTCCACAATGTGCCCATGAACTTCCTCTGTCCCTCAATGACCGCTTTGCCGTGGAATCTGTTCGGCAGCCACGGAGCGCTGTTGACATAGAAGTACCAGCGGATCGCATCCGCACCGTATGTCTCAAGAGCCTCAAAGGGATCGACTGCATTTCCCTTGGACTTGCTCATCTTCTGACCGTTCTCGTCCTGCACATGTCCCAGGACGATCACATTTTTGTACGGAGCCTTGTTGAAGATCAGCGTGGAGATTGCCAGCAGGGAGTAGAACCATCCTCTTGTCTGGTCCACTGCCTCGGAAATAAAATCCGCCGGGAACTGCTCTTCAAACAGCTCTTTGTTCTCAAAGGGATAGTGATGCTGCGCAAATGGCATGGACCCGCTGTCAAACCAGCAATCGATCACTTCCGGTACACGGTGCATCTCTTTTCCGCACTCCGGGCACTTGATCGTCACCGCGTCGATATACGGACGGTGCAGTTCAATGTCATCCGGGCAGTTATCGGACATCTTCTTCAGCTCCTCGATGCTCCCGATGGAGTGCATGTGGCCGCACTCGCACTCCCAGATGTTCAGCGGGGTTCCCCAGTAACGGTTGCGGCTGATGCCCCAGTCCTGGACATTCTCAATCCAGTCGCCGAACCGGCCTTTGCCGATGCTCTCCGGGATCCAGTTGATCGTGTTGTTGTTCGCGATCAGGTCGTCTCTTACCGCAGTCATTTTGATAAACCATGACTCACGCGCATAGTAAATGAGCGGGGTATCACATCTCCAGCAGTGGGGGTAGCTGTGCTCGAACTTCGGCGCGTCATAGAGCAGTCCTCTCGCATCCAGATCCTTCAGCACTTCCGGGTCTGCTTTTTTCACAAACAGTCCTGCAAACGGCGTGGAATCCGCCATATTTCCTTTTTCATCTACAAGCTGAACAAACGGAAGATCATATTTTCTTCCTACATTTGCGTCATCTTCACCAAACGCCGGGGCGATGTGCACGACTCCGGTACCGTCTGTCAGTGTGACGTAGGTATCGCATGTCACATAGAATGC
The DNA here is from genome assembly GCA_944383695.1 of uncultured Mediterraneibacter sp. Lineage (GTDB taxonomy): Bacteria > Bacillota > Clostridia > Lachnospirales > Lachnospiraceae > Mediterraneibacter. The sequence continues at coordinate 12,309 of CALWQP010000032.1, read as the reverse complement.
TTGTTTATTCTGCTTTGCGGCAGCGTCCGCAGCGCACTGGAAGAGAGGCTCATACTCTTTGCCCTCTAAGTCTGTTCCTTTATAAGTCTCCAGCACCTCGTATGCCGGCTTCCCTTCTTCGGCCTGTTTGCCGAGCACCGTGTCCAGGAGGGCGCACGCCATGTAATAAGTATGGCCGTCCGCTGCCCTGACTTTTGCATAATCTTCCTCCGGGTTCACGCAGAGCGCCAGGTTGGAGGGCAGCGTCCATGGCGTAGTCGTCCATGCAAGGATGTATGCATCCTCGCCTTTTACTTTAAATCTTACGACTGCTGAACGCTCTTTGACGTCCTTGTATCCCTGCGCCACTTCCTGCGAGGAAAGAGGCGTCCCGCAGCGCGGGCAGTAGGGAACGATCTTGAAGCCCTTGTACAGCAGGCCTTTCTCCCATATCTGCTTTAACGCCCACCACTCGGACTCGATAAATGTATTGTGGTAGGTGACATAAGGATGCTCCATATCAGCCCAGAAACCGACTGTGGCGGAGAAATCCTCCCACATGCCTTTGTATTTCCAGACGCTTTCTTTACATTTGTCAATGAACGGCTCAAGACCGTATTCTTCGATCTGCTCTTTTCCATCCAGGCCGAGAGACTTTTCCACTTCCAGCTCTACCGGGAGTCCATGGGTGTCCCAGCCCGCCTTTCTCGGCACCATATAGCCTTTCATAGTGCGGTATCTCGGGATCATGTCCTTGATGACGCGGGTCAGCACATGACCGATGTGGGGTTTTCCGTTCGCTGTCGGAGGCCCGTCATAGAAAATGTAATCCGGACAGTCCTTCCTTTCTTCAATACTCTTCTCGAAGATGTGGTTGTCATCCCAAAACTTTTCAACTTCTTTTTCTCTGCCGACAAAATTCATGTCGGTGGGAACTTTCTTATACATACTGATTTTCCTTTCTGTGATGGCCCGAGCTGAGGATACATCCATCGTGGGCGCGCTCTCACCTGGAGCTTTCAATCAAAACGGAGAAAAAAGGCTCTCGTCCGTAAAAGGACGAAAGCCTGCTGTTCTCTCGTTTTAACCACCTGTTACAACATACTTAGAGCTTTTTGTTTGATATAAGCGCTCCGTATATGGCGTCCCTTAACGCGGGACAATCGTCAGCTCCTACTCCGGCGGCGTATGCGTACTGTGCGGGTCTGTCACCGCCTTCGTCAAAACGCGGCTGCCTCTCGTTTCAGATGCTGCGGCTCGGGAGTGATATTCGAAAACCTGCTACTTGCACCGGGCTTGCACCATCCCCGGCTCGCTGTGGCGTTCGAAAGGTTTCTACTGTCTCCGTTATCGCCTTTGCTCTGTGAATTTATATACATGGCTATTATAAGCGCCCAACCAGGGAAACGTCAAGGGGTTTTCTTCGGGCGGGTGTTATTCACTTATGATAATGTCACCTTAGGATTCTCTTGCGATAATGTCACTTTTTGAGAAACTATAAAACTATGAAAGAAGGTAAAATTACATTGTTTCAAAAGCAACTAAAAACATTTAAGATTATCAACAGCTTCATCGACAAGTCCATTACAAGACAACAGGCTGCTGAGCTCTTAGGGCTTTCTATCCGCCAGATTACACGTTTAAAGAAAGGAGTCCTTACTTCTGGCGCTGCTCAATCCCTTATCCATAAAAATACTGGTAGAAAACCTGCTCACGCTGTTTCTGATGAAACGAAGGAAGCTGTCCTTCAGATTTATTCCCGCCCGGAATTGTCTGGGGTCAACTTCCTCCATTTCAAAGATATACTCTTAGCAGATTTCGGAATCTCCCTTTCCTATTCTGCTCTTTCCAGTATACTAAAAAATGCAGGTTTTGAAAGCCCCAAAAAGAAAAAAATCCGACAACGCACCCACCGACGGAAACGAAAGCCTCATCCCGGACAGCTGATCCAGATTGACGCCACCCCCTATGAATGGTTCGGCGGTTCTGTTAAATACACCCTCCATGGTGCCATCGATGATGCTTCCGGACAGGTTGTCGGTCTCTTCCTTACACAAAATGAATGCCTTTATGGCTACCTGGAAACCTTGCGGCAATGCTGTACAGATTTCGGTATTCCTCAGACTGTTTATTCAGACAACCATACGATCTTCCGCTCCCCTAAGACCGGGAAACTGACGATAGATGAACTTATTGCTGGAAAAACCGTACATTTGACCCAGTTCGGACGGTCTATGCATGAATTTGGTGTCGATATGATTTTTGCTAAAACACCCCAGGCAAAAGGACGCATTGAGCACAGCGATGATCATGAATACGAGGGATCTATCCTGACCCCTCTGTCCCACAGTTCATCCCCGTTTTTTTCGGAGAGTCCTTCATTATAATACAACTCGATTTGGTCAGGCGTCTCCTCCCCGTCCTTTACCATGACGAGGATATAGACTCGGATTTCTTCCCCCGCAGTCTCATCATCATTTTCCATGAATGTGGCTCCGCTGCTGTTTTCCATAACTACTTTCGTCTCGTACTCTTTCCTTCCATTCCACGACGCCGCCCCAAAGTCTGATGGAGACAGTACTGTCTGGGAAGGATTCTCCAATGTTCCGGCGATTACATAATAGTAGTACTCTTCCTTATCTTCATAATAGTAAAAATAGCCGGAGGGAGTGGAGGGGCTTAGTTCCTCTGTCTCATACGCGTCTTTGAGACTGAGTGTCACTTCTGTACCTTCTATCGGATAAGTTGTCTCCCCCACTTCAAGAATCGCCACATTCTCAGCCTTCTCATCCGAGGCGGATCCTGTACATCCCACGGTGAAAGCAATTACGCCCATACACAGACAGAGAATATATTTTATCTCTTTTATCATCCTTATTCCTCCACTTGTAATTCCGCCTCAATACTGCCTCCGTTGAGAGGTTCCGTGTAGTCTTCAATAGCCCATGCCGCCACATCCACTTTGATGTCATATGTCCCCGGGTCGAGCGTCCGGTTCAGCTCAAACTCAGGCACCGCACTTCCCGGCTCGATATAGCCGCTCTCATAGAGAATCTCTCCGCTGTCCGCCAGAGAGATCGTATAGACGAAGTAGCATGTGTTCCCCTCTGGGTTGAGCAGAGGAACGTGGACTGTACCATCCGAGTTGCTCATTGTCAGGAGACTGTATCCCGGCATGGTGATGGACTCGGGATCTGTATTGACCAGGCCTTCCGGCATCTCGTAGGCGATGGCGGCCCTGTCCAGATCCGGCCCCTCCTGCCGGTTCATCATCCAGAATAATACTCCTCCTGCAACCAGGACTGCCAGCACGATCAAAAGAGCGATGATCTTGCCGGCAGCCACTCCAAGCACACGCACATATCCGCTCTCCTCCCCGTCAGTACAGGGAATATATCCCACGATCTTCTGGAAGGCGCCCGGTTTTTGTCTGGTGACAGAAAGGGGAAGGGTGTGTTCCCCGTCTGTCAGGACGTCCTCTGTCTTTTTCCCCTTTGTTCCCGCATCCGCGCAGATGACCGCCTTTCCTTTCGTGTGCTCTATAAATGCTTTCTGGTCTATACACTTCCAACTGTGTTTTCTACGGTCTTTCCAGACCCGGTTCTCATTCCCCTGTTCTTCGTATCTGTACTGCATATATTCTATAATCCTCCCGTTTATTCCACTATGAGTTCCGCGGGGATCTCCGCCCCATTGAGCTCTACCGTATAATCATTAATATCAGATGTATCTACTTTAACGAGTATGTCGTAAGTTCCCGCTTCAAATGTCTGATTCAGGTCAAATGTAAGCACTGCGGCTCCCGGTTCGATCAGTCCTGATTCGTAGAGGACTTCTCCGGTTTCTGTCTCTCGGATCGTGTATTTCATGTAGCAAGTATTCCCCTCAGGGTTGATCAGCGGATATTCCACTGTCTGCTGTCCCGCGTCCATCCTCAGCACACTGATCCCCGGAACAGTAATGGAGTCGGGATCCGTATTCTCAAATCCCTCTACCCGATAAGACACTGCCGTCTCGTCAAGACCGGGCACTTCGTTCCGATGGGAGAGCCACCAGCCGGTCAGTATACCTCCGATCAGAAAGAGGATCACCAGAATCGGCAGGATAAGCCCACGAAACAGGGCGGGCTTTACAATGCGTACATAGGCGTCCTGCTCCTCGTCCGTGCTGACGTCAATATAACCCACGGGCCTTTCAAAACGCTTTTTCCTCTGATAGGGCGACAAGCGCCATACAGACTCTTCTCTCCTCAGAAGAAGATCCTCCTTCCCGCCTTCTTTCCTTCGCATATCCGCCACAATGCGGTAGCCGCCATTGGGGTAGCGCTCCAGCAGCTCTTTTCCCGTCAGGTATCCCCAGGTTCCGCCCTTTCTGTCCTTATATACGGCAGAATATTCCTGTTCTTTTACCGACCATTCCACATCGTTTCCTCCTTATTCTTTACTTATTTTTCTTTTCATAGCCGAACAGGGAGCAGAGTCTGCTCCCTGTTCGGCTATTTCATATCGTTGTATTACTTCTTTTGTCTGATTGTAATGTGACAATTATACCTTTTTGCTAACTGTCCATGTGATTGTCTTGGTATAAGTGATACCGTCTTTCGCATCACTTCCCTCTGTAAGTGCGGCAAATCCATTATCAGAAGCTCTGTCTGTTGTTAGATTTACGATTTCTTCACCCGGTGCCAGCAGATCTGCCGGGGTTGAATTCGTACTGTTAGCAAGCTGCATCTCTACTGTCCCCTGTGTTCCATCCATTGCGATATTGGTGCCGGCTGTCCACTCATCATCTGCTGTTGTCTGAACGCTAAGTCCGTTAGGGCCGATGTTCCCTTCCTTAATATCATATACTCCATCAGCTCCTGCTACTTTCTGCTTTACTTCAAAGCTGATCTTAGCTCCTGCTGCCTGAACCTCGCTTGCTCCTGTTCCTATATTGGAATCGGCCAGCATAATACTTCTGTCATAAGTAACTGCCCAGTTATTCGGGTCCTCATCTGCCGTATCAGGGTTTACCGGATCCGGAGGTGTGATTGTACCACTGTTGTAAGTAACTGTCGTGTCACCTGTGGGATCTGCCATAACTGTGCTTCCCATCATACCTACTGCCATTGTTCCAACTAATACTGCTGCGTAAAGTTTCTTGTTTCTCATCTCTTTTTCTCCTTTTTTGTTTTTTCCTTTTTCAGGTTTCTATATATCCAGGCGCTTTCGCGCTCAGGACCATGTTCGTGATGGGGCTTTCCCATATCTGTTACAAACTGCTGATTTCTTCGCTCTCATGCTTTTTGCGCTTTGCTGCTCCGATCAGGAACAAAACCAGTGCCGAGCCTGATAAAATCATTAGCCAGTTTCCTATATCCGTCGTATCTCCTGTCTTGACAGCCTGTGTTCCCGACGTGGTGATGCCCGGACCTTTATCTATCTCTGTCTTTCCGGTACCGCGGTACACAAACTGTGTCTGCCCCTGGGGGTCTGATGCCGCGGCCTCTGCTCTTGGCATGCCTGCCGGCATCATCAGGAGGCTCAGACAGATCAGTACCGCCAATATGCTTTTCCTTATCATTTATCCGCCTCCTTAATTTCCGCTTCCCTGTGAAAACTCAAAGGTGATCTGCCCTGTGAAGGCTCCCGCGTCTACCAGATCTGTTACTACGTCTTTTGACTTGAAGTACATCTGAAGCCGGTTCTGGTTCTGTTGCGTGTCTGTCTTAAACTTCACGGTTCCTACTACTCCACTTTGACTGAATATGGTCGTTTGACCACCTGATGGCTGATCCCCCAGGAATCCCTGCAGAGCGATATAATCAGTGGTACTGCCTCTTTTTCTCTCAAGATTAAATGACTCTCTGTCTATAAGCTCCCGTATCTTCACTGTCACTCCGGGATCGGGATCGGGCTGCTGTACCGTGTCGCTGACCTTGTTCAGGATGATCTCCTGCGTACCTGAGTAGATATGCTGATCCTTATTGTCGGACATTGTGATCTCCTTCGGATAGCTGATCATCTTATTAAACTCAGTTCCAAGGACAAGTGTCATTGTTGTTGTCGCGCTCGGAATCGTGTCGATTTTTTTGTTATATTCAATCTTGCTTCTGTTCGCTCCCAGCGTGCCGGTTATACCGCTTTCCCCGGCTGACGGCATCACGTTGCTGCCTGTCCATACATAAATACGGTAATTTGCGTTGTCATCCCAGTTCTTTGTAATGGAGCTCAGCTGTTCTATCGTAAAGCTTACAGTAAAGGCGTATGAATCTCCCGCAACCGGATCGATGGATGGACTTGACACTTTCCCCTGATGATCTGCGACCGCCCCGGTGTCATTCGCCCAGGCGTCAAAAACTTTGGTGTTTGTTGAATCAGTGGCGCCGGAATCCGGCGGGTTCTGCTTATACAGCGCAACATGGATCAGGTTATTATCATTAAGATACTCAAAGGTTTCTTTCGCGCTTCCCTCCAGCTCGAACGTACCCGTAACTGTGAAGCTGGTCCTTTCGTAGAAAAGCGCTGACTTAGGTGTATCTGTTATAGTAATGCCTGAACTGGAATAGTCTGTCGTTACTTTCGGAATCACATGAAGTTCCTGCCAGCTGCAGGGATAATCATCAGATGTAAAACTTCCACTTATAGCCCCGTCATCATTAAAAGATTTCGGTATGCTGCTTACACTGTTCGTTTTTTCTCCATTCGCCGAATTCCACAGGTAAATCCGGTAGTCTATTCCGGTAGCGCCCACAGTTGATATCCCGGAAAATGTCAGGGTAATCTTTGTAGCATTTTTGCCAGTTACCGTATCTGTATCCACAGAGAGTTGAGATCCTTTCAGTCTGCCGTAAAATATATTCGACGAATCTGCTGTATTCGTTCGGCTGAGGGTATTGTCCACGTCGCTCAGGTTCACGGATCCTCTTTCATTGAGTCCCCACAGAGAATAGCCCTGTTGCTGCGCGTAGACCGCATAGGTTACTGTCGAATTCTCATTCACGGTTCCAGCCATATAGAAATCTGCGGACAGAGTATATGTTCCTTTATCTTCGTACACATTCACCTGCGATGCTGCATCAGTGCTCATACCGCCGTCTTCAGTCAGCGTGATGGGCTTAGTGGCGTCCACATAGTAGGGTTCAATCGTTATGCTTCCGCTTCCGCTGCTTGAGAAGATCTTATCCCACAGCGCTGCCCCGGTGCCGTTTCTTCCTCCCATCGTACAGAGGTTCAAGCTGGTGGCTGTACTGTCGAAAACATAGCTGTCAGCTGCGTTATCAGGATCTACTATCCTCCAACCTGAAAGTTGCAGGCTGCCACTATTTGCCGTTCCCGGCAGGGTGATACTGCTTAAATCCACAATATGACTTATATCAGGATCACTGGTAGTAAGTCCGACGTAAGTATCAGCGCTGTGGTCGGCATTCCACTGATCGATCTCGGCGCGCGTGGTGGCAAAATCAGCCGCGTTCTTCAGTTCATCCGGTATTCGTATGTTCACATCTGCCGTCCGCAGATAATAGAAACGCCCCACTTCCAGGTTATGGGCCGCAGTCCCCTGCGTTATACTCTTTTGCATGTCTAAAACAAATGTTTTGCCGTCTGTGGTATATTCACGCCGGTAGCCGCCAAATGTGACCTGACTTCCGAGAAAGCCTCCTATAAAGCCCTGAGTGTACTGAAAACCTGCGTCATCATAAGTCGGGCTCTGTCCATCTGCATACCCCTGGCTCCAACCGGTCTGTGTATAAACTGAGTAAGCAATTCTGTCTGTGTAGGCACCTTCCGTAGCGCTCGCCGTCTCAGGAACCAGTACGATGTAATAAGTAGGCGGATTGGAAGGGTCATCCACGGATGTGAGAACTCCTGCGTCGTCAAGTTTCTGATAAATATCTCTTACGTTCACGACATCTCCCGGCAGCCAGTAGGCCCCGGCCGACCCGTTATCAGAAGGAGCAGCTATATCCAGAAGCTTATTTCCGCCATAACGGACCTGCATTTTGTATCCCTTGATAAGATCAGTCTGAGTTTGTCGCTGTAATGTCAGGACATAGTTTTCCGTTCCTCCGTATGTCAGGTCTATATTGGATCCACTCGTTGGGAAATAAGCTCCGCCCTCTGCCGTCGAGCGGTACTCCACCCGGAATGTAATTGGCGCTGCCGATATATTGATATTTCCTGACAAAGAACCTGAGTCACTGTCGGGTGACTGTGGCAGCACTACCTTGTATAAATATCTTCCTTGATCATCTACACCTGACTGTGGAGTAACGCTTGCGCCGCTGAGGCCGGTTCGGGTTGTCACGGTAACCTTTGGTCTCGTATACCCTTCCATAGGCTCCAGTCCTACTTCAAAAGCTCCTGCGTAGGCTCCGCTTTGCAACGCATGCTTTGCCCAGATATTGTCTCCGCTTCTCAGCGGTCTCCACTGCTCTCTTGTCCAGCCTGAATCCTGCATTGCATGCAGATAGCTGCCCTGGATCTTTTCGGCGCTTGCCCCTGATCCTTCAACGGCAGAAGCTGTCTTACTTTCCACAACCCCGTCCATAGAATTGACAGAGTAGTTACTCTGTGCTCCCGACACATGATTATAAGTCAGTTTGAACGGCTGCGTCATTCCTTCCACTACGATGTCATAGACATACCATGCCGGCTCACTCAAATCCTGCTGAAGGGTTCCGACTCCCAGCTCTGCTCCATTATATTTCCTCAGTGACCGTCCCCAGAAGTCTGTAGCAGCTGTAATGGAAGCAGTTCCCCCGTTTCTACGGCATATGGCAATGACTCTCGCCCCGTTTGGAAGCTCCATTACCTGTGTATTGGAACTGGTATCATTTCTAAGCGTCAGTGTATAGCGCTCAAAGTCCCCGCTTCCAAAGGCTCCATAGTATACATCTATATCCAGAGAGTACGCTATATAGCGGTAATTCTCGGCACTTCTCCTGTCTTTATGCCTTGAGTCCTCGATTCGGAATGAAAGAACTCTTCCCGGATCGTATTCCCCGACAGGTATTGTTGCTTTGGTATTAGTATTATATGGGCTCCAGACCACCTCTTGGTCACTCATCTTCCCCTTGCTCGCATTCGGTCCGCTTCCCACCGCGTCTCCCAGGTAGTAAGAAGATTCCTGAATGTAATATTTATACGTCTGAGGGGCTGGTCCGAGGTCGTTTCTACTGTAAGCGGTATCCAGCATGGCAAAGGGCCGGCCCGTTATCGGTGCGCTGGTAAGATTACCGAATCCACCCACTTGCTGACTCCCGCTGCTGTAATCAAATGCCGACTCCCTGGTACTTGCGTTCGTTGTTATCGTGCCGGTCTGACCTCCTGTGTCCTGCCACGTTGTACCTCCGCGGGATGTAAGGTAAAATCTTGTAGCTCCTCGCTCGAACGCCTGAACATTGTTAAGATCATTGGTTGGATTTTGCGTAATAGCTATTCCGAACATCTGGCGGCTGCCGCTGCTCCAGTTTTCCGAAGTCGCGCTGACCGTCACATTGTTGCCCGGCATAGTAAACGTCACTCTGTATCGTGAAGTATTCTCATCCACAAGTTCTGCATCCGTCCAGTTGTTCGCTCCAAACTTTGTATCCAGAGTTCCTTTGTCCACGGCACGCTCCCCTGATCTTCGCAGGACGTAATAATGCTTCGTGCCGTCCTGGTTCTGAGCAGTTACATATCCATAATGCCAAAGGGAATTAAGGCTTAACTCAAATACGACTTTTGTTCCTTTTTTTAACCTGGTTGTGCCATCAGCCAGATCATTGGAAAGATTCCATGTACTCCGAGAGATCGTATTAACGAGATCATGCTCTCCTTCATTTCCAATGCTGTAGTACAGCCGGATCTCCACATTATCAGGCAGGTGGTAAGCTGCGGATATGTTGCCGTAGTCCCCGCCCTGGGAACCCCCGCTGCCTCCTGTAGTGTAGTACCATGCTCCTGCGCTGCTGTAATAATACAGCCCTGTTATAGTATAAGGTAAATCCTTTGTTGCAGTGCCACCGTCAAGATAAACAAACGCTGCGTGACTGAACTCTCTTTGTTCCGCATTTTTATCCACGCCGGGATAACTATTGTATTGCGGAGCTGTCTGAGCGTTTAATTCACCGCCCGAGAATACAAACGGCTCGCTGGAGAGTCTCTGTGATATTGCTTCCCCCGCGTAGAGGTATATATCTTTCGTCTGAGCCGCATTGGCAGCCTTGTTCTGATCCGCCAGCAGTGTGCTGAGTGCTACTACGGACGGCGCCTCTCCCTGAGTCTCACCGGATATTCCAGTCTCATTCTGAGATGTGCCCGTTGGATCGGCTGATCCGGTTGTTCCAGACACGGTCTGGCTGTCTGCTCCGCCTGCCGTTTCCTGAGAACCGATCAACGCTGTCCCGGACGCGATCTGATCTACTTTTACTTCGATCTTCTCCTCTTTATCCAGCTCGTTTCCGGTCTGGGCCGCCGTCTCCTTATAAGTCAGTGTGTATGTATAGGTTCCGTTGGCCGTGACCGTTGTTTCAAAATCAGAAGGGTCGTAGGTGTTTCCATCTTTATCCTTCAACTCTCCTAAAGTGATCCCGGTACTGAGGGAATCCCTGTTGCCTTTCAGGACCGCCTGGCTTTTGTCTGCTGTGTAAGTGACTTCCACCGTGTATCCGCTTTTTTCCTGGGCGAATACAGATTCCAGAAGCGATACGTCCAGTCCCGCCAGGAGGGTGGCCGCAATCACCAGTGTGGCCAGTGCCCTGAGGCACAGATTTCTGTCTCTTCTTCTCTTTCTTCTGTCTCTTTTCATCTTCTCTCACCTCCTTTCCGCGCTGCGGCTATCCGTCTTTCTGTTTAATAAATTCTTCTCCATTGTCTGCGTTCAGCCAAATTTGCCAGGATTCATCTCCCTTGATAGCCCGCACCACCCAGTACTTTGTTTCCTCATGTTCCTGGATGCTTGCCGACTCGATCTTTGCCCCTTCTCCCAGACTTTCCAGGGCAAGGCTGTAGGCCTCCTCTCTTTTGATGTTTACTGATTCCTCTTCCGCCATAATGGTTCCAAGATCCACATGCATAACGCCGTCGTCCGCCACGGTAACTCCGGTCTGGGATTCAACGAGCGCCTTCTCCTCTTCTGTGTATTCTGTCTTGGAAGGCGTCTCCGAAGAGACGCTCTCTTTGTCACCCGATTCTATCTCACTGCCGGATGTGCTTTCCTTACCGGGCGGGGAACCGTACCGCATATATGTATAGATCCCGGCTCCCGCAGCCAGCACGATCAGCGCCGCCATCCCGGACAGAAGAAGCACTCTTTTTCTCTGTTTCATCTATATCCGCCTTTCCTGTTTCCTCAGCACACCAGTGCTTCCGCCCTCTCTTCCGGCTTTTTCTGAACGCTGCCGGCTTTCTTCCCTGCTCCGGGGGCAATGATGATCGATCCTCTTTTCGATCTCCTCCTCGCTCATCTCTCCGAGCAGTTCTTCTATCGTGACGTATCTAAGAAAATTTTCCCACTTCCTCTGCATCACTGAGTAGCACTTGTGTACGGTGCAGTACCGCTCCGCGCCCAGACCGCAGTAGACGTCTTCTTCCAGACATCGGTTGAGGGCGACAGTGCCTTCCATCAGCCGAACGACGTCGTAGAGCCGTATATCCGCCGGCGGCCTGCCCAGGCTGTACCCGCCGTACTGCCCGCGGTGAGTCATGATCAGCCCGGCGTCGCGCAGTATCAGGCCTATGCGGTTCAGGTATTTTTCAGGTATGGACATCGCCCCCGCAACTTCGGCAATAGGCACGATTCCTTTGTTCTCCGCCAGGTACAGCAGAGTGCGGATAGCATAGTCCGTCGTCAGTTTCAACTGCATAGTTCCTTTCCTTTCTGTAGCGATAGCCTCTTTTTCTCTGTAGAGCAGGAAGAATATCGGGCATCGCACCCTCAATGAACCGGTCGCGGAACGGCCGCCATTATTTATATCCAACCTCTCGGGTATCATTTAACCACATAACTGCCGTTATGTGGTATACATTCCCAAAAAAAGAGCCGCACAGGCATGTGTGGGGTCATATCTGTCTGCGTTGCCGGATAAAAAAGCACGCAAAAAGAAAGTCCTTGTCTGTCTTCATCTGATAAACGGAAAAAGGTCTTTTTGTGCTGTCAAAATTTCCAGAATAAAAAAATTTAGCGGGTTCTAGGATCAACTTGAAGTAGTGACTTCGGGTTGTTCCTTTTTTGTGCAATTTATACAAAAAGGGAGACTTGAAAAAATGATGTTGAAGAAGCAAAAGGCGGTTGTACCTTGACAAGTAAATATGACAGCGGAGAAAGCGTGATTGTCTCCATTATCAAATGCGCGTAAGGCAAGCT
>CALWQP010000031.1 GCA_944383695.1 uncultured Mediterraneibacter sp. | reverse complement strand
GAAGTTGCGGCGATCTACCCGATCACACCGTCATCCGTTATGCCGGAGCATGTTGACGAATGGGCAACAGAAGGCAGAGAGAATATCTTCGGACAGACAGTGAATGTCGTGGAAATGCAGTCTGAGGCAGGTGCGGCAGGCGCTGTACACGGCTCTCTGTCAGCAGGCGCCCTTACGACAACATTTACAGCGTCTCAGGGACTTCTGCTTATGATCCCGAACCTGTATAAAGTTGCCGGCGAGCAGCTCCCGGGTGTGTTTAACGTATCTGCGCGCGCGCTGGCAAGCCATGCACTCTCTATCTTTGGCGATCACTCAGATGTTTACGCCTGTCGTCAGACCGGAGCAGCTATGCTCTGCGAGTCCAGCGTGCAGGAAGTTATGGACCTGACTCCGGTCGCTCACTGCGCGGCACTGGAAGGCAAGCTTCCCTTTATCAACTTCTTCGATGGATTCCGTACATCACACGAGATTCAGAAGATCGAGACATGGGATTATGAAGATCTGAAAGATCTGGTAAACATGGATGCCATCGATGCGTTCCGTGCGCACGCACTGAACCCGAATCATCCGTGCCAGAGAGGTTCCGCTCAGAACCCGGACATCTTCTTCCAGGCAAGAGAGGCATGCAACCCATATTACGAGGCCCTTCCGGGAATCGTCCAGAACTATATGGACAAGGTAAATGCGAAGATTGGTACAGACTACAAGCTGTTCAACTACTACGGAGCAGAGGATGCAGAGCACGTGATCGTTGCCATGGGTTCTGTCTGTGATACGATCGAGGAGACGATTGACTACCTGCTTGCGGCAGGAGAGAAAGTCGGTGTTGTAAAGGTACGTCTGTACAGACCGTTCTGCGCGCAGGCTCTCATCGATGCGATTCCGGATTCTGTTAAGAAGATCTCTGTTCTCGACAGGACAAAAGAGCCGGGAGCTCTGGGCGAGCCTCTGTACCTTGATGTTGTTGCAGCGCTCAAGGGAACAAAATTCGATGCAGTTCCGATCTACACAGGACGTTACGGACTTGGCTCCAAGGATACGACGCCTGCTCAGATCGTTGCTGTATTCCATAATGATGAGAAACAGAAATTCACGATCGGTATCGTTGACGATGTGACGAACCTGTCACTGGAAGCGAACGAGCCGCTCGTTACGACGCCGGAAGGCACGATCAACTGTAAGTTCTGGGGACTTGGCGCTGACGGTACCGTCGGAGCGAACAAGAACTCCATCAAGATCATCGGCGACAACACAGACATGTACGCACAGGCTTACTTTGACTATGACTCCAAGAAGTCCGGCGGTGTTACCATGTCTCACCTGCGTTTCGGTAAAGAGCCGATCAAGTCTACATACCTGATCCGTCAGGCAAATTTTGTGGCATGCCACAATCCGTCCTATGTGGACAAGTACAACATGGTCCAGGAACTTGTTGACGGCGGTACATTCCTTCTGAACTGTCCGTGGGACATGGAAGGACTTGAAAAACATTTGCCGGGACAGGTGAAAGCATACATTGCAAACCATAACATTAAATTCTACACCATCGACGGTATCAAGATCGGTAAAGAGATCGGGCTTGGCGGACGTATCAATACAGTCCTGCAGTCTGCGTTCTTCAAACTTGCCGCTATCATTCCGGAGGAAGAGGCGATCGACCTGATGAAGGCTGCCGCAAAGGCTACTTACGGAAGAAAAGGCGACAAGATCGTTCAGATGAACTATGACGCTATCGATGCAGGCGCTAAGCAGGTCGTGGAAGTAGCGGTTCCGGAGAGCTGGAAGAATGCTGCTGACGAAGGCCTTGCTGCACCGAAGGTAGATGAGAACGGAAGAAAAGATGTTGTTGACTTCGTTAAGAATATTCAGGCAAAGGTAAATGCTCAGGAAGGAAATTCACTTCCGGTATCTGCGTTCAACGACTATGTAGACGGCTCTACACCGTCTGGTTCCTCCGCGTACGAGAAACGTGGTATCGCAGTGGATATCCCGATCTGGCAGCCGGATAATTGTATCCAGTGTAACCGCTGTGCATATGTCTGCCCTCACGCTGTTATCCGTCCGGTGGCTCTGACAGAGGACGAACTTGCCAAAGCTCCGGAAGGTATGGAAGCAATCGACATGATCGGTATGCCGGGCATGAAGTTCTCCATAACAGTATCTGCGTACGACTGTACAGGATGCGGTTCCTGCGCGAATGTCTGCCCGGGCAAGAAGGGCGAAAAGGCTCTCGTTATGGGCAACATGGAAGCAAATGCCGGCAAGCAGGACTTCTTCGATTACGGAAGAGAGATTCCGGTGAAGCCGGAGGTTGTTGCAAAATACAAAGAGACTACCGTAAAGGGAAGCCAGTTCAAACAGCCGCTGCTTGAGTTCTCAGGCGCATGCGCGGGCTGCGGTGAGACACCGTACGCGAAGCTGATCACACAGCTGTACGGCGACAGAATGTATATTGCGAACGCAACAGGATGCTCTTCTATCTGGGGTAACTCCTCACCGTCCACGCCTTACACGGTAACACCGGAAGGAAAAGGACCGGCATGGTGTAACTCCCTGTTCGAGGACAACGCTGAGTTCGGTTACGGTATGCTGCTCGCTCAGAATACGATCCGTGAAAGAATGAAAGCAAAAGTTGAGAAGATCGCTGAGATCGCAGAAAAAGAAGAAGTGAAGGCTGCTGCAAAAGAGTACCTTGACACATTCGGATGCGGAGCTACAAACGGAACTGCTACGGACAAGCTGGTAGCAGCTCTGGAAGCATGTGACTGCGACCTTGCTGAAAAGACAGAAGTTCTTAAGAATAAAGACTTCCTTGCCAAGAAATCCCAGTGGGTATTCGGCGGAGACGGATGGGCTTATGATATCGGATTCGGCGGTGTTGACCACGTTCTCGCAAGCGGCAAGGACATCAACATCATGGTATTTGACACAGAGGTTTACTCCAATACAGGCGGACAGGCGTCCAAGGCAACCATGACAGGAGCTACGGCGCAGTTCGCGGCAGGCGGTAAAGAGACGAAGAAGAAAGACCTTGCGGGCATGGCAATGAGCTACGGTTATGTATACGTTGCGCAGATCGCTATGGGCGCTGACTTCAACCAGACAGTCAAAGCCATCACAGAGGCTGAGGCATATCCGGGACCGTCACTTATCATCGCATACGCTCCGTGTATCAATCACGGTATCAAGAAGGGTATGAACAAAGCCCAGACAGAGGAGCAGCTTGCGGTAGAGTGCGGATACTGGAATAACTTCCGGTTCAATCCGGCGGCTGAAGGCAATAAGTTCTTCCTTGACAGCAAAGAGCCGAAACAGGAGGAGTACCAGGCATTCCTTGACGGAGAAGTCCGTTACAATGCGCTGAAGAGAGCAAATCCGGAGAAAGCGGCGAGACTGTTCACCCAGAATGAGAAAGAAGCTATGGAGAGATACGCATACCTGAAGAAACTGGTAGACGTATACGCAGCTGATGCCGAGTAAGAGAGCAGAATGCTGAAGCTGAATAAGAGATAAAGACGCAAAAGCCGGGGAGGCATAAACTCCCCGGTTTTCTGCGTCTTTTATGAGCTCACAATCACTGTCTGGTATCCGGCTCTCTTCAGCCGTCTTTCCATAGTCGCTGCCTCATCCAGTGTCGGAAACGTACCCACAGTGACACGGTAAAGCCCGCCGCCCTGGCTGGTCACGGCCGGGAAATCCTGCTCTAAAAGTTCTTTTTGGAGCCGGTCTGCGTACGCGCCGTTGCGGAAAGCTCCTGTCTGCACTGTGTACTGTGGGAGTCCTTCGGAGTGTTCCGGATTATTTCCTGTACTGTTTTCCTGATTTGTGCCGTTTTCCTGATCTGTACCATTTTCGATGAGCCCGTTCATCTGAAGGGTATTGAGGATGCCCTCCGCAATGGCAAGAGCGATGTCATCGAAGTTGTTATCAAAGATTCGGTTATCCGCATCCGAGTTGATAAAGCCGACTTCCACAAGGACAGCGGGCATGCGGGTGCGGCGCAGGACGACCAGCCCGGGCCGTTCCTTGACTCCCAGGTTTGCGAACCCGACTGTTTCGAGCTGCTCGTTTATGTTCTCTGCCATCTGGAGTTTCAGCCCGGACTTGTCATAGACAAGGGATTCCACGCCGGAATACGTGTTGGCTTCCGGGCTTGAGTTGCGGTGAAGAGAGATGAAGAAATCAGCTCCTGCTTCGTTTGCTTCCATGGCTTTTTGATAAGGGGATTCATACACGTCTGTTGTGCGGGTGTACAAGACATCAAGCCCGCGGTTTTGCAGGATCTCACCGACGGCGAGGACAAGGGCAAGCGTGTCGTCCTTTTCCTGTCTTCCGTTATATACAGCTCCCGGATCGCGGCCTCCGTGTCCGGCGTCCAGCATGATAGAATATGGCATAATGGTAGTTCCTTTTCTGCTTAATCTATAATACAATATGCGCGGGCAGAAAAAAGGTGACTGCCTGTATTGGCAGCCACCCACTGAGTCTTATCTGCATTATCAAATATGTTGTGATCGCATATTTTATTCCAATGTTTTTGATGATCCGTTTTCTGTATCGGCATTTTTTTCTTCATCAGATCTGATTGTGCCGGATCCCCCTGCATTCCCGGTAGATTGTGTGCTGTTCACAGCTTCAGTCTCTTCCTTAGCGCCTGAGGCTGTGGCACTACCGGCCCCATCCGCATCTGAGGAGGGCTGCTCGGGCAGATAAACATGGACGCTCTCCACTCGGTTTTTATCCAGAGATTCAACAACGAGCCGGATACCGTCTTCTGTAATGACTTCGTCCCCCATCTCAGGCAGTCGGTCGTCCAGATATTGGATGATCAGCCCGCCCAGGGAGTCGTAATCTTCTGAGGAGAGTTGTGTATTAAGACGGTAATTGACGTCGTCAAGATTTACAGAACCTTCAACGATATATTCCCGGTCCGAGATCTGACGCACCAGGTCATCCTCTGTCTCGTCATACTCATCGTGGATCTCGCCGACAATCTCCTCCAGAATATCCTCCAGTGTGATCAGTCCGGCCATCTCGCCGTACTCATCCAGGACGATCGCGATATTAAAGGTAGAAGCTCTCATCTCTACAAGCAGCTCGGAAATACTTTTGTACTCGTATGTGAA
This sequence comes from uncultured Mediterraneibacter sp., assembly GCA_944383695.1. Classification (GTDB taxonomy): domain Bacteria; phylum Bacillota; class Clostridia; order Lachnospirales; family Lachnospiraceae; genus Mediterraneibacter. Next base: position 30,442 of record CALWQP010000031.1, on the reverse strand, counting down.
ATGAGGTTTGCGCATGATTTCTCTGATCTGGAACGATTGGCTTCTGTCATAGAGCAGAAGGTCTTTCATATTAATGATGCCGATGATATTATCCTGCGTGTCTTCATAGACCGGCAGTCGGGTGAACTTGTCTTCCCGGAAGATTTCGATCAGTTCCTCATAAGTATTGTTTACATCCGCAAATGTAACGTGCACCCGGGGGACCATGATGTCCTTTGCGTTGGCGTCGCCCAGATCGAACACGTTGTAGATCATTTCCTTTTCATCAGATTCAATGATGCCGTCCTCGTGGCTCACATCCACGATGGTCCGCAGTTCGTCTTCGGTCATCCCCTTGTCAGACGCGTCCGGGTCTACACGCAGGAGCATCATGATGCCGCGTGAAAACAGGTTGATGATAAAGATGACAGGGGTCATGACTGTCATAAAAAAACGTATGACAGGAATGTATCTCAGAGCCAGCTTCTCTGCGTTTATCGTAGCATAATTTTTCGGCGTGATCTCTCCGAATACAAGGATGGCAACGGTGAGGACGGCAGTCGCGATACTGACCATGTAGCCGCCGAATGTATAGGCAAGGGATGTGGCAAGCGCGGATGCGGAAAGATTGACGATATTGTTTCCGATCAGAATGGCGCTGAGCATCTTGGCAGTGTGGTTCTCCGTAACATCAAGAACCATCGAGGCCCGCTTATTCCCCGCCTCCGCAAGGGTGCGCAGCCGGATCTTGCTCACTGACATCAGCGCTGTTTCATTGGATGAGAAAAATGCTGAGAGCATTAAAAGAATTACAAGTATGATCAATTGAAAACTGTCACCAGAATCCACGGTATTAATTTCACTCCTTCTAAATATAAAAAATAGCCGTAATACGGCGCGTAAAAATATATAGATACGAAACCAGTATACACTGTTTTCACAGATTATGCAAGATTTCTGTCGGTTGTCTTTACTTTGACGTCCCAGTGCTCTATAATGTCTAAGAAATCAAAATTCAAAATGAATGGAGTAATCAATGGATTTATACAAAGAATTATGCGCGGCCGCAGGCGCGGAAAATGTGTTTGCAGATGAACTGATGAGCAGGCACACGACCTTTCGGATCGGCGGGCCGGCTGACTATTTTGTCACCGCTTCCTGTGCCGAAGAAATCAGAGAGATCATAGGGATCTGCCTGAGAAATTCAGTGCCTTATTATATCATGGGGAATGGAAGCGACCTTCTTGTAGGGGACAAAGGATACCGCGGTGTGGTCATCCAGATATTTAAGAAGATGAACAAGATCCGCGTGGAAGGCGAGCGGATTTTCGTGCAGGCGGGAGCGCTTCTTTCCAGGACTGCGGCAGCAGCATGCGCGGCATCTCTTACAGGCATGGAATTCGCCTCCGGAATACCGGGAACGATGGGCGGCGCCCTCAGGATGAATGCAGGAGCCTATGGCGGAGAGATGAAACAGATCGTGGAGTCTGCCGATATCCTCACCACAGATGGTGAGGTCAAAACGCTGTCTGTCGGGGAACTGGGCCTGGGCTACCGGACCAGTGTGATCTCCGGGAATGATTATGTGGCGCTGGGAGCAGTATTGAAGCTTCAGAAAGGAGACAGGGAGGCGATCCGCGCGCGGATGGATGAATTAAAAGAAAAGCGCGTGGAAAAGCAGCCTTTGGAATATGGCAGTGCAGGGAGCACCTTCAAACGCCCGGAAGGCTACTTCGCAGGAAAGCTGATCGAGGATGCGGGGCTTCGCGGCTACCGGGTGGGAGACGCTCAGGTGTCGGAGAAGCACTGTGGTTTTGTGATCAACAGAGGCGGGGCCACTGCAGCGGAAGTGGCACAGCTGATGGAGGATGTGGCAGACCGCGTGGAAGAGAAATTTGGAGTGAGGCTTGAGCCGGAAGTAAAGAAGATAGGAGAATTTTAGGGAATGCGTTTTGTTATCGTGACCGGAATGTCCGGGGCGGGGAAATCAACGGCACTGAAGATGCTGGAGGATATGGGATATTTTTGCGTGGATAATCTGCCGATCCCTCTGCTCCCGCGTTTTGTCGAGATGTTCGGGAAACCGGATGAAGAGGTGAAAAAAGTTGCTCTTGGGCTGGATGTGAGGGGCGGCCAGGATTTTTCGGGACTCAAAGAAATCCTGGACGAGATGGATAAGAAGGATATCGAGCATGAGATTCTTTTTCTCGACGCCCATGACGACGTGCTGATCAAGCGTTATAAGGAGACAAGACGCCAGCATCCGCTGAGCGGTTCGGGGCGTGTGGACACCGGGATTGCGAAAGAACGCGAGAAGATCATGTTCTTAAAAATGAGAGCGACTTATATACTGGATACGAGCAAGCTCCTGACAAGAGAGCTTAAGATTGAGCTGGAGAAGATTTTTGTGGAGGGGAAGCGCTTCTGCAACCTCTACATTACGGTGATGTCTTTTGGGTTTAAGTATGGCATCCCCCAGGATTCTGACCTGGTCTTTGACGTGCGCTTCCTGCCGAATCCTTACTATATAGACGGACTGCGGGAGAAGACAGGGAACGATCCGGAAGTACAGGATTATGTTATGGAAAATGAAAAATCCCGCGTGTTCCTGGATAAGCTGAAGGATATGGCAGAGTTCCTTATCCCGAACTATATTCTGGAGGGGAAAAACCAGCTCGTCATATCCATCGGGTGCACCGGAGGAAAGCATCGTTCTGTAACGCTGGCGAATGCACTGTACCAGATAATGGAACAACAGGGAACTTATGGGGTGCGTATCGAACACCGGGATATCGGGAAAGATACGATTACAAAAAGGAAGTGAAGGAATGTCGTTTTCCGGGAAAGTCAGAGAAGAGCTGGCAGGAAATATCAGCCAGGCGAGGCACTGCCGGCTGGCGGAGACAGCAGCATTTATCGGGATGTGCGGGACGGTCGTGATCAACAGTTTTGACCGGTACAGCATAAAAATACATTCTGAAAATCTTCTTGTTGCAAGAAAAGTCTTTACATTACTGCAAAAAACATTTAATATAAAAGCTGATATCTCTATCAGGAGAAATATCAAAAAGGAAAGTGTATCTTATTCGGTCATTGTGAGAAATCATGAAGATGCACTGAGAGTCCTTCACGCGACAAAGCTGATCGGGGAAAGGCGGGAAAGTACGGATGAGATCCATGCGTTCAGCCCTCTTGTGATACGGCAGACATGCTGTAAAAGGGCGTTCCTCCGGGGAGCGTTCCAGGCGGCGGGATCGATGAGTGATCCGAAGAAATCCTATCACTTTGAGATCGTCTGTGCGTCATCCGAGGCCGCCGGGCAGATTCAGAGCGTGATCTGCAGCTTCGGGCTGGATGCGAAGATCGTATCCCGCAAGAAGTCGTTTGTCGTGTATCTGAAGGAAGGCGCTCAGATAGTGGATATCCTGAATGTGATGGAGGCGCATGTATCCCTGATGGAGCTTGAAAATGTCAGGATACTCAAGGAAATGCGCAATTCTGTGAACAGGAAGGTAAACTGCGAGACTGCCAATATCAACAAGACAGTCTCGGCAGCAGTGAAACAGGTCGAGGACATTACATATCTCAGAGATACGGTAGGGTTTGAAAATCTGCCGGAGAATCTGGTGGAAACGGCTTATGCCCGCCTGGATAATCCGGAAGCCACCCTCAAGGAACTTGGCGAGGCTCTGACCCCGCCGGTCGGTAAGTCCGGTATCAACCACAGGCTGCGCAGGCTGAGTGAGATGGCAGACAAGGTAAGACAGGAACACAAGGAGGATTATTATGATTAAAACACCTGTTGTAGTAAAGACGGAAACGGGAATGGACGGAAGACCGATCGCACTGCTTGTGCAGGAAGCCAGCCAGTACGCGAGCAAGATTTATATCCAGATTGGCGAGAAGAATGTCAATGCCAAGAGTATTATGGGCATGATGAGTTTAAGTCTTGCAGACGGCGAAAAGATTACTGTTGTGACTGAGGGCGAGGACGAGAAAAAAGCGGCGGAAGGCATCCGGACTTTTTTCGCAAACAACGCATGCTGATAAAATGAGAAGCCTCCGGTGAACGGACGGTTTTGGTTAGATAAACGATATGATAGCGGGAGGCTGTGCGGAAGTGCAGCCTCTATTTATGAAAAGAAAGAACCGCGGAGTATATGGGCCGGTGAATGTGATAAAGGATATAAAGGACGCAGGGACAGGAGAGGGATGTATTATGAAAAAAATGCTGTTTATATACAATCCGAATGCAGGGACGGGAGTCCTGAAGCCGAAACTTTCTGACGTGCTGGATATTTTTACAAAAGGCGGGTATGAGGTGACGGTATATCCAACCCAGAGAGTTCATGATGCTGTCGAAAAGGTACAGTCTTGTCAGGATGATTATGACCTGCTCGTGTGCAGCGGCGGTGACGGTACTCTGAATGAGACAGTGGGAGGAATGCAGCTCCGCGGCATCGATATCCCGCTGGGATATATTCCGGCGGGCTCAACCAATGATTTTGCCGCCAGTCTGGGCATCCCAAAGGATATCTTAAGCGCTGCGGACACTGCGGTAAACGGCGTGCCGTTTTCGTGCGACGTAGGCATGTTTAATGATGAGCATTTCATTTATATCGCGGCGTTCGGGCTGTTCACAGATGTCTCCTATGAGACAAAACAGAGCATGAAAAATATCCTCGGGCATCTTGCCTATGTGCTGGAAGGTACCAAAAGGATATTTAATATCCCATCTTTTAAGATGAAAGTGGCTCATGACGGAGAGACGTTTGAGGATGAGTTTATATTCGGGATGGTGACGAATTCCCGGTCCGTGGGAGGTTTTAAAGGGATCATCGGCACGGATGTGGTTTTTGACGATGGGGAGTTCGAGGTCACCCTGCTCAAGACGCCAAAGAACCCTCTTGAATTAAATGAGCTCCTCGGTGCGATACTCATGAAACAGATCAATCCTCAGAGGATGTATGCTTTTAAATCGGGAAAGGTGCACTTTGAGTGCGAGGAAGAAATCCCATGGACGCGTGATGGGGAATTCGGCGGCGCGCACCGGGAAGTCCTGATAAAAGATAAAAAACAGGCCCTGAAAATCATGGTAAGGCAGGAAAAGGCGGCGGGTCTGTCAGTCTCAGGGAAAATTGCGGAAAAATGAAAAAAATACTTGCATTATGAAAAATCATATGGTATATTAATACTCGCTGTAAGGCACTGCCGGTCAGTAGGTATTGATAAGGCTCCGTGGTCAAGAGGTCAAGACGCTAGCCTCTCACGCTGGAATCAGGGGTTCGATTCCCCTCGGAGTCATCTGAAAAGCCTTGGAAACAGGGCTTTTTTTCGTGTTCGGTAATCAAGAGGTAATCAAAAAGGTAATCAGACATATGTTCGATTATTTTAATACATAAAGAGGAGGAAGATCTGCACATATAGAAATTACCTCATATCACAGGAAATTGAAGAATAATTATTACATAGCCGATTGATTTTCATACGAGAGTCAATCGGTTTTTTATGCCCATTTACATAGCCATTCCCTAAAAGGAGTGGCTATTACTATATCCGCGAAAGGAGGGAACTATTTACAATGCAGAAATGCAAGGTGATTGCGATTGCCAATCAGAAAGGGGGTACAGGAAAGACCACAACAACGGTAAACTTAGGCATTGGACTTGCCAATGCAGGGAAGAGAGTCCTGCTTGTGGACTGTGATCCGCAGTCTGATCTTACAACATCTTTAGGATGGCAGGGAGAAGATATTCCGGTTACATTGTCTGTACTTATGGAGCAGATGATCCGTGATGAACCGGTAGATGTGTATAAGGCAATTTTACATCATGCAGAGGGAGTCGATTTGATTCCGTCAAACATTGAGCTGTCCGGCATGGAAGTTATGCTGGTGAATGCTATGAGCAGGGAGTTTACATTGAAATCCTGTCTGTCAGGAGCGCGGAAAGACTATGACTATATTCTGATAGACTGTATGCCGAGTTTAGGAATGCTGACGATTAATGCTCTTGCAGCGTCAGACAGCGTAATTGTTCCGGTACAGGCTCATTATCTCCCACTCAAGGGCATGACACAGCTAGTAAAAACCATCCGAAAAGTACAAAGACAGATCAATCCTCAGCTAAAAGTGGACGGTGTGGTCCTGACACTGGCTGACATGAGGACAAATCTGGCAAAAACGACGGCAGAGTGCCTGAAAGAGAACTACGGAAAAATGCTGAAGATTTATGACACAATCATTCCCGTAGGAATTAAAGCGGCAGAGACCAGTACAGCAGGGAAAAGTATTTATGCGTATGACGGGAGAAGTACCGTTGCGAAAGCATACAGGGAGTTTACGAGGGAGGTGATACAGGGTGACGAAAAGAAACGTCATAGAGATGAACCTGCCCAAAGCAGATGACTTGTTCAGTACGCAGGAAGAAAGAGACAATGAAAAACGAGAGTATGTAAAAGCAATCCCATTAGAAAAAATAAGTGACTTTCCAGATCATCCGTTTAAGGTACGAATGGATGAAAAGATGCTGGAAATGATCGAGAGTGTCCGGGAATATGGCGTTCTGTCTCCGGCAGTCGTCAGACCAAAGGCGGACGGCACCTATGAGATGATTGCCGGGCACCGCAGGAAACTGGCAAGCCAAATGGCAGATCGCTCAGAGATGCCCTGTATTGTGCGGGATCTGACAGATGAAGAAGCAACAATTATCATGGTTGACTCGAATCTTCAGCGTGAAGAAATCCTACCGTCTGAGAAAGCCTTTGCGTATAAGATGAAACTGGATGCAATGAAATGGCAGGGGCAAAGGACAGATTTAACTTCGTCGCCACTGGCGACAAAGTTGAAAGGGAAACGCTCAGATAAAATTTTAGGCGAACAAGTTGGAGAAAGTAAGGATCAGATTCGCAGATACATCCGTCTTACCGAACTGATCAAGCCAATCCTTGACATGGTAGATGATAAAAAGATCGCTTTACGTCCTGCTGTGGAGTTGTCTTATCTCTCTCGGGATCAACAGGAGATGCTGCTGGACACTATGCAGTTACAGGATTGCACACCGAGCCACGCGCAGGCAATTAAATTGCGTAAGTTTGCAGAAGAAGGCAGACTGAATGAAGATGTGATTTTATCAATCATGTCGGAAGAAAAAGGAAACCAAAAAGAACAGTTCCGTATACCAAGAGAACGTATCAATAAGTATTTTTCTCCGGGGGCGTCTGCCAAGCAGATTGAAGATACGATTATCAAAGCATTGGAACTGTACCGGAAAAGGGAGCGGAGCAAAGAACGTTAAGGGTTTTCCGCCGAGGGAGAAGTCTCTCCATCGGCAGGAAAGCCTTTTGTCGTTCTCCCCCTTCCCACACCCTACCCCCTCTGGATTACCAGCCCATACCAGCCGAAAAGAGAAAGGTATCGCTGTACAGTAAATCATTCAGAGAGGGAAATTTCAGAGGAAAGGAAAAAAGTGATGAAAGAAAAGAAGAGACATGGAAGACGCGTGACGGCATTCCTTTTGAGTGTGGTCACGGCTTTGACGACGATATTCTCGTCCGGGCTGCCTGTGCTGGCGGCGGATGGAACGATCCAGTTCAATTCGGGAGAAAACATCTATTATGGGGATTATGTCACGGCAAAGATGACGTTTGACGGGGATAACGTAGCATATTGTGTGGAACCTTTGAAGAAAACTCCGCAGGCGGGAACCTATTCCTATAACCTGCTGGCAACGGATTCTCCGGTGAGGAAAGCACTGTATTACCTTCCCGGCGGATATGGTTATGACGCCAATATCAAAGATCAGTATTTAAGCGGCTGGTCAGAGGATCATGCTTATGTGATCGGACACCTGACCGTGGCCTACATTTATTCCGGGTATGATGCAGGGAGCGGGGCATTTTATGGTGCACCGCAGGACTATATCAACAAGGCGATTGAAGTGACAAATGCGATCAGTGCACTTCCGAACCCGCCCCAGTCTTTTCGAGCGTTTATTGTACCGTCAAATAACGATCAGACCATTGCAGGGAGCTGGTATCAGAAACCTTACGGCTATATTGAAATCCGTAAATCCACGGCAAATGAGGAAATTTCCGGCGAGAATGGAAACTACAGTCTTGCCGGGGCAGAGTATGGTGTGTTCAATGAGGAGACACAGGTAACAACTTTAGTGACAGATGAGAATGGCTATGCAAAGTCCGGAGAGCTGGAGAGTGGGAGTTATACGATTCGTGAGCTGAAAGCCTCACCGGGCTATGCCATTGATACGCAAAGTTACAACGTAACTGTGGAATCAGACGCGACAGTTTCTGTGGAGGTAACAGAAGTTCCGCAGAGCAATCCTTTGAGCCTGCTGGTGCAGAAGATCGATTCTGAGACCGGAGAGGGAGCAGCACAGGGAAATGCATCTCTTGCCGGGGCGGAATTTACTGTGAAATATTATACCGTACAGTCAGACGATGATCCGGCAGCATCTGGTACAGAGCCTGAGAGGACATGGGTTTTCCGGACAGATGAAGAGGGAAGGATCGAGTTTACGAGCGAATATCTGGTATCCGGGGATGAATTCTATTATCAGATGGACGGAACAACCCCTTGTGTACCGCTGGGAACGGTAACGGTGCAGGAGACGAAAGCACCGGAAGGGTATCTGTTAAATGAAGCTGTCTTTGTCCAGAAAATCGTGGCTGGTGGAACGCTGGAGACGGTGGAGTGCTATCAGACCACGATTGTTGCCGATCAGGTGTATCGGGGAGATTTGGAGTTTGTGAAAGTATCAGATGGAGACCTGAACCGTCTTGCGGATGTTCCATTTTTAATTATGTCAAAAACAACGGGTGAAAGTCATGTGATCGTAACGGATCGGAACGGATATGCCAGTACATCTGCTGACTGGATACCTCATACCTCCAATACAAACCGCGGGGAGAGCTCATCTGATGGTATCTGGTTTGGAACAAGCGAGCCGGATGATACAAAGGGAGCGCTGCCTTATGATACTTATGTGATCGAAGAGCAGCGGTGCGAGGCGAATGAGGGGATGAACCTGCTTAAGATCGAAGTGACGGTGTACCGGGATTCTGTGATGATTGATCTGGGAACGCTGACGGACGACCGGATCGAGATTGGAACGACCGCACTAGATCAGGAGACCGGCTCTCATCTCTCTAATCCGGATCAGGAAGTTACCCTGATTGATACGGTGGAATACGAGGGATTGAAAAAAGGAGAGGAATACAGGCTGACCGGGACACTGATAGATCAGGAGACAGGAGAGCCGATCCTTGTGGATGGAAAGGCAGTGACTGCGGAGACAACATTTACGGCGAAGAAATCCAGCGGCAGCGTTGAGGTGAAATTTACCTTTGACGGAAGTGGACTGCAGGGCAAAACGATCGTCGTGTTTGAGGAACTGTATCAGGAAGACTTGAAGTTAGCGGTTCATGCGGATCTGGAAGATAAAGACCAGACCATCTATTTCCCGAAAGTGGGTACAAAGGTAGCGGATACGGAGACTGGGGAGCAGATTGCCAATGCAGGAAAGGAAGTAAAACTGACGGATACCGTTTCTTATGAAAACCTTATATCAGGGGAGAAATACCGGCTGACTGGCACTTTGATGGATCAGGAGACGGGAGAGCCAATCTTAGTGGATGGAAAAGAAGTGACCGGAGAGACTGAATTTACCGCAGAGGAATCTTCCGGTACAGCCGAAGTCGTCTTTACTTTTGATGGCAGTACACTGGCAGGTAAGACCGTAGTGGTGTTCGAGAAACTCTGGTATGGGGATGAGCAGATCGGTTCCCATGAAGATCTGGACAGCAAAGAGCAGACGCTGGTATTCCCTGAGATCAAGACCGAAGCAAAGGACCTGGCAACAGACAGTCAGGTGGGAACTGCGGAGCAGGAGACTACAATCCTTGATACAGTGACCTATCATAACCTGATCCCCGGAAAGGAGTACACACTGAGAGGCGTGTTGATGGATCAGGAGACAGGGGAAGAATTTCTGGTCAATGGAGAGCCGGTGACATCGGAAGTTGTATTTACACCGTCCGAACCGGAAGGAAGTGTGGAGATGACATTTACTTTTGACGGAAGTGCGCTGACAGGAGAGACACTGGTGGTATTTGAGGATGTTTATTACAAAGAAAAAACCGTAGCCAGCCATGCAGAGATCGAGTCTGATCCACAGAGTATTTATTATCCGAAGATCGGAACACAGGCAAAGGATGGTGAGGACGGAGATCAGGAGGCAAAAGCAGATAAAGAGGTAACGATCATTGATACTGTCTCTTATAAAAACCTTACGCCGGGGCTGACCTATCAGGTTTCGGGCGTGCTCATGGATAAAAGTACCGGTGCGGAGCTGCTGATTAACGGAGAAACTGTGACCGGACAGACAGAGTTTGTGCCGGAGAGTGCAGAGGGAACCGTGGACGTGACCTTTACATTCAATGCCGACGGGTTTGCAGGGAAAGAGGTTGTCGTATTCGAGAAACTGTATCTCATGTTAGATGGGAAAGCGATCCCGGTTACATCCCATGAGGATCTCTCCGATCAGGGGCAGACTGTAAAGCTGGTGGAGGAAGAAACACCGAAGACACCGGAAACGCCAGATACACCGGAGACGCCAACGACAAACCCGCCACAGACAGGAGACACTACGAGCCCGGTTTTGTGGATAGCCATAGCGCTTCTGTCAGTCGCAGGAATCGGATGTGGCATCTGGAAAATCCGCAGGAGAAAAAGAACGGAGGATAAAGTCTGATGATCATGTGTGAAACAGAGAATGGCAGTATAACGGATTTAAAAGCGATAGTAGAGCAGATGGCAGAAACCGATCTTCTTGTTATAGAGTTTCAGGAGGACAAAAATGAAGAATGAATTAGATGTTGTGAATATACGCTTGGTAAAAGAGCCGTCGCTATATAGCACAAAGCCATTAAATTCCCCGGAGGCTGTGCTGGAACTGATGGCAGAAGAGATGTCCTCATATGACAGGGAGGTTTTATGTATCCTCAATCTGAAAGCAAACAGTCAGGTGATCAATATGAATATTGTGAGTGTTGGCACAATTAATTCTGCTCTGGTTAATCCAAGGGAGATTTTCAAGAGCAGCATTTTATCAAATGCGTGTGCTATCATTGCGATCTATAATCATCCGAGTGGAAATATAATGCCTTCAAGGGAAGACGTGAATATTACCAAACGGCTGAAAATGAGCGGGGCTATTTTGGGAATCGATCTCTTGGATCATATCATTATCGGAGGCACAAGCGGGGATATGTATAGTTTCAAATCGAAAAGGAAAGACCTGTTTGCAGAACAGTACCATGAGCACGAAAGATAGCATTTCAATACGGTATCAGGCGACTGATACCGTCTACATAGCTGACAGTTTTGTCGGCAGAATCACCTTTATACGTATTTGCACAGTGGAAAGCACATCTTCTTTCTGCTATATTTTCAAAAATACAGCGATAGGAGATGAAAAGATGGGAAACATATTTGAAAACAGGGAGAGTTGGCAGTCAAGAAGGAGCGGTTTGTTACGTCAGATCCAGTGGTTGCAAGAGTACCGCGGGGAATACCGGAAGGCACGGGAAAGAGGAAAAAGTATGCGTTGCCTGAAATATTTTGTGAAAATCGGGGCGGTGATGCAACGTGCGGATCAGTGAGATCGATCTGTATCATCTTCCCGGCTGGATGAACGCTGCCTTTGAGCAAGTGGAAAAGCAATGTGAAGAAGAATTGGAGAGGGAGTCAGAGACATATCGGAAGATTATAAAGGAAGAATATGCCCTGTTGGATCAGTACCCGTTTCTGTCTATGCTTACAGCCGGGGATGAGACTACTGAGGGTATGGAACTGACGGTGGAAGAGATGAAAGCTTTGTCGCGGTTTCTAGTATTGGAAGATGACAGGAGAGAGATCGAGGCGGTGAAGTATTTTCTGCTGGGTGGGAGAGGGGTGGTAGAGATGTTGGAGTTGTTGGGATTGGTGTAGAAGTTGAGGAAAATATATGATATTATGAAAAAAATGAATGAAAAAGATCAAGGAACATTCCCATGGAAAAAGTTATAAATTGGATAATGAAGCATAAGAAAACGACCATTGTATTGCTTATATTAGTAATTTTCGCTCCAATGATAGTAATACATTTATTATACAAAATACATTTAAATTGTTACTGGATTGAGTCAGAGTGGGAATCGGGTGAAATGTTAGGCTATTATGGAAGTGTACTATCGTTTGTTGGTACTATTGTTTTGGGATATATTGCAATTTTGCAGGCAGAAAAAGCAAATAGAATGAATGATGAACTTCTTGAAATTGAAAAGAATAGAATAAAACCTTGTTTAGATATTTCGACATCAAAGTTATATAGCATTTATCTTGCAGATGATATGTACGAAAAAAGGGAGCAGATTTGCAGAAATAAAGTAATGATAATTAATTTGCTATTTCCTAAAAATCCGCGAACAGGCTTTACGACCAGCAGTGCATTGATTGAGTTAGAGGTTTGCAATAGTGGTGGTAGTGATATACGGCGTATATTTATTAACCAAATGTGTTTTTATTTTTCAGTGGCTGATCCATTCAATTATAAAGAAAAAAAGATTTCAAGTATGGGCGGAAATACGACTTTGAAAGTCGGTGAAAAGAAAAAACTATATATTGATATTAGACGTGAGATTTCATCTGAAGATGAATTAGGGAGTTCATGGTATCAAGATAATATCAATAAAATAATGCCTTATATTGAAATTGAGTTTATATTGGAAACAGCAACGGGGTATTCTTACAGTGAAAAAATAATATGCGAGTCGTCTTGGGATATAAATATGCCAAGTACTCAAAATACAACAACTAGATCCATTGGAATTAGTGAAATAAATATAAAAAAATATAATGGATAGATGATTGAACTTCACAGACAGCATTCGAAAAATGCAGAAGCAAATGATACTGATTAACAGGAGTGTTTACTATATGAAAATAACAGAACTCATAGGTGAGGCAACAGAATATGATAAAAAGCAGGCTGTTGAACGGAAAAAGCCGAAAAGCTGGCTGAAAACAGTGAGTGCTTTTGCTAATGGCAGTGGAGGCATACTTGTTTTTGGTGTGGCAGATAATGATGATATTGTTGGGCTTGAGGACATAAAAGAGGCATCCGAGTTTGTGAGCCAGAAGATTAAAGAGAGGATCGATCCTTTGCCGGAGATTTTTCTGGAATTGCACAAGGTTGATGGCGATAAAGATATTCTGACTGTTAAAGTATTGTCTGGGGAAGAGACGCCTTATTATTACAAAGGCGACGGTTCGATGGAGGCTTTTGTCAGGATTGGAAATGAAACAATTTCAGCAAATTCGTCAGAACTAAAAAGGCTGGTTCTCAGAGGAAGAAATTCTTCATATGACTCATTGGTATCATCGTATAATTTTGAGGACTATTCTTTCTCTAAATTGCGAGAGCGATTTAAAGAATGGAATGGAAGCAGTATGCCAGAACAGAGTTTTGAATCCTTTGGGGTGAAAGATGCAAATGGTAAACTTACAAATGCCGGGGCTCTTCTGGCGGATAATTGTCCGATACGTCATTCCAGACTGTTTTGTACAAGATGGAATGGTATGGACAAAAGCGGCGGACAGGTTGATGCTCTAGACAGTGCAGAGTACACTGGCAGTCTTATCATTCTTTTGAATGAGGGAGTCGGTTTTGTAAAAAGAAATATGCGGACGTTGTGGAAGAAAACGGCAAATTCAAGAATAGAAATGCCAGACTATTGTGAGAGAAGTGTATTCGAAGCACTCGTCAATGCCCTGATCCATCGTGACTATTTGATTAATGGAAGTGAAGTTCATGTGGATATTTTTGATGACCGGCTTGTAGTCTATTCTCCGGGAGGAATGCCAGATGGAACAAGAATTCAAGAAAGAAATATAGATTCTATACCATCCACAAGACGTAATCCTGTATTGGCGGACATTTTTGGACGTTTGGGATATATGGAGAGGCAAGGGAGCGGATTAAGTAAAATTAGGGATGCATATAGAAATGCTGTAAACTATACTGAAGAAAAAGAGCCTGTATTTTATTCTAATCGTGTAGAGTTTACAGTTACCTTGAAAAATTTAAATTTTGAAGCTGTTGATAGCGGGTATTTAAACGGGTATTTAAGCGGGTATTTAGACGGGTATTTAAATGATAAAAAGAATGAAGAAGAATTAATTGTTCTTGAATTAATTAATAAAAATCCTAAGATCACATTAAATGAAATAAAAGACAATATGCAAATTGCGCGTAGCCATGTACAGAGAATAATGAAAAGATTGACAGATAAAGGAGTTATTGAAAGAGTTGGTTCAAAAAAGGGTGGATACTGGAATATAAAATAGCGAAGAAAATTCGCATTCTTACATAGCCGATTGATTCAATCAAGAATCAGTCGGCTATTTTCATGCCCTGATAGATGCAAACTATCAAATCAAGGGCAGGAAAGGAGATGAATTTCATGTCATATATCCCACCGGACACTCTCGCAAAGATCAAGCAGATCGACCTCTTTTCTTATCTGAAAACCTATGCTCCCTCTGAATTAGTCCGTATATCCGGGAACGTGTATCGTATGAGATCACACGAAAGCCTGAAGATCTCCAACGGGAAATGGATGTGGTGGAGCAGAGGGATCGGGGGCAGAAGTGCGTTAGATTACTTGATCAAAGTCGAGGGATATTCTTTTCTGAAGGCAGCAGAGCTTATCATGTCTCAGGCGTCCTTACAGCCGCCTGAGATTTTACCAGCCGAAAAGACAAAAGAGAAAATCCTGCTCCTGCCGGAGCCGTACCGTAATTGTGATTATGTTGTCTCATATCTGAAGAGCCGGGGGATCGACTCGGATCTGATCCGGTTTTGCATTCAGACCGGGAGACTGTATGAGAGCAGGAATTATCACAACGCTGTGTTTGTAGGGCAGGACAACAGCGGCAAAGCCAGATATGCTGCCCTGCGCGGCGTCCGCTCTAACTTTATTGGCGAGGCAACTGGAAGTGATAAGAATTATTCTTTTTGTATCCCGGCAGAGAAAGCCAGCCGGAGTGTCCATCTGTTTGAATCAGCCATTGATCTTCTGTCTTACGCTACTCTGCGAAAGATGGACGGAGAGGACTGGCGATCGGATCACCTGCTGTCACTGGCGGGAGTATACCAGCCCGCGAAACAGATTGAGAAAAGCAAAGTCCCGGCAGCCTTATCCCGGTTTCTGAAGGCGAATCCGCAGATCAGAGAAGTGGTGTTCCATCTGGACAATGATAAGACCGGGCGGCTTGCCACAACAGCGATCCGAACCGTACTGCCGGAGAAATATCAATGCACAGATGCTCCGCCAAAGCAGGGATCAGATGTAAATGATGAACTGTGTATGCGGCTGGGAATCCGGGTGACGAAACGGGAGAAAGCAAGCAAGAGTCGGAATCAGAGAGGAGAGCGGTGAAACGTTTTTGTTTCGGCTGGTAAAAGAATTAAGCCGCGAGCGGTAACGCGAGGGGCGGATACATTATACCAGCAAGCATCGCCGTTGGATAGCCACAGCATCCAAACGGCAGCTTGTCAGGGGGCTCTGGCGCCCCTGAAACCCCTCATAAGCAGTTACAAGAAAGGAATGGTAATCAAATGTTTAAATTATTGATTGGCTATATTCTTGGGAGTATGTCAGGCGTAGCACTGATGTGTATGCTACAGATCAACCGTGTGAATAAATGGGAGGAGATGAACGACTATGAAAGTAGAGATCACGAAGAAGAAAAGTAAATCTGTTAGTGAGCATCTGAAAAAATATCGGGATGAGATTATAAAACGGCTCGGGAAAGGAGTAAAACAGGATGAACACAGTTAAGGTGTTTGCAGAGGGCGTTGCAAAGCAGATCCATGACTATCTCCCGGCAGAGTATGGAAATGTCCGGTGCAAGATTCAGGAGAATCTGAAAAATAATGGTGTCCGTTTGGTTGGAATAGAGTTTCATAAGCCTGACAGCACTGTATCTCCAGTGCTCTACATGGAGTCCTACTACGAAGATATCAAACAGGGCAAAGAAGTTGGAATTGTCATGCAGGATATTGCCAACAGCTACATCCAGCATGAGCGCAGCAGCAGATCAATCGATGAACACAGCCTGATGGATTATGAGTATGTCCGTCAGTGGATCGAGCCGGTTCTGCTTAATACGGCAAATAACCGTGAAATGCTTGCTCAAATGCCACACCGGAAAATAGCAGATCTTTCGCTCTTTTATAGTGTTGTTTTTCCCGATCAGGGAGATGATATGCGGGCAAGTATGAAAATAAAGAACGGTCACATGGCTTATTGGGGCGTATCAGAACAGGAGTTATATACGCAGGCAATTTCAAATATAGAAAGTAAGGAAACAAACACGCTCTTTCCCATGGATTCGGTTCTTGCGGCTATGCTTACAGGGAGAGAGAACGGACAAAATCTGCTGAAGGCTGCACCCGGAGAAAATATGCAGCCACTGCCGGACGGAATGTATGTGCTGACGAATGAGCAGAAAACTTATGGCGCATCCTTACTGGCAGTGCCGGGAATTATGGAAAAAGTAAATCAATTGTTTCCGGAGGGCTATTATATCCTGCCGTCGTCGCTTCATGAGACAATCATCCTGCCGAAGCCGTGCGGCGTTTCGGCGAAAGAGCTGGGAGAGATGGTACGTGATATTAACAGGACACAGGTGAACCGGGAGGAACGGCTTTCGGACTGTGTATATGAATACGATAAAGAAAAGAGTGTGATACGGCAGGTGCCGGAATCGGTACGCCGCAGGGAGATGGAGCGATGAGAAAACGGAATATTGCAATCCTGTTTCGTCTGAACAGGAAAGAGGCAGAGGCTCTGGACAAACGGGTAAAGAAAAGCGGACTGAGCCGGGAGGCGTATCTCAGACAGTTGATCAACGGGCTTGTACCGAGGAATGCCCCGCCGCCGGATTATTACTCTATGATGCGGGAACTCCATCAGATCGGGAACAACTTAAATCAGATCGCGCAGAAAGCCCATGTGCTGAACGTGATCGATGTACAGCGGTATGATCGGGAAGTGCGGAGGTTTCAACAGGCGGTAGAGCAGATCACAGAGGCGGTCGTGCTGCCGGAACGGGCTGACCAACGTACAGCGGATCAGAGGGAGCGCCAGAAATGGCAGTAACTTCGATCTGGCGAGTGAAAGGCTGGCTTGGAAAAGTTGTCCTTTATATAGAAAATCCGGAGAAAACAAAAGATCCCGATTTTTACCAGACGGAAGATCTGCCGGGGAAGGAACGGGAGAGTCTTGCGGATGTAATCGCTTATGCGGTGGATGAAGAGAAGACCAAACGCAAAGATCAAAGTGACGCGACACTAGATGATGAAAGTGAACAGATCCTTCAACAGTATGTATTCGGAATCAACTGTGCCACATCCACTGCGCGGATGGAAATGCTGGCGGTGAAAAAGAGGTTCGGAAAAGAGGACGGTGTGATTGCCTATCATGGGTATCAGTCCTTTGCTCCGGGGGAATGCACCCCGGCAATGGCGCACGAGATCGGCGTCCGGCTGGCGCAGGAACTGTGGGGAGAGCGGTATCAGGTTTTGGTCGCGACACATCTGGATAAAGCAAACCATTTACACAATCATTTCGTAGTAAATACCGTGTCCTTTCTGGACGGACGGAAGTATCACCGGACGAAACAGGACTACCGGGATATGCGCCGTATTTCGGACAGGCTGTGCCGGGAGTATGGATTGTCGGTGATCAGGCAGCCTGAAAGACGCAGGGGAAAGTCTTATGGCGAATGGCGCGCGGAACAGGAGGACAGACCGACTTATGCTGGTATGATGAAAGCAGATGTGGATGAAGCGATCCGAAAGGCGCGTACAGAGAAACAGTTCTTTTATTACCTGAGAGAGAAAGGATACAGCTTCAAGTTTGGAAAGGATATTACCCTGAGAGCGGCTGGAAGAGACCGGGGTTTGAAACTGGCAAGAAATTTCGGGGAGGATTATACAATAGATGCCATCCGGGAGAGAATTCTACAGCAGAAGATATTTCTGCAGGAAAGCCGAAAGAAACAGGATTTCAGATTCTTGGATCATAAGGATAGAAAGACGGCTACAGTTTTACGGGCACACGTGGGAGCGAGACCAAAGCATAAGATCGGCGGACTGCGCGGCCTTTATCTCCATTACTGCTACCTGCTCGGTATCCTGCCGAAAAGAAAAACTCCGGTGCAGCCGGGGCAGATGCACGTGGTACTGCGGGAGGAATTACTAAAACTTCATACTATAGCAGAAGAGACGAGGCTGCTCTGCCAGTACAAGATTGATACGGCAGAGCAGCTTTTTCAAGTACAGGGAGAACTGGAGCATGAGAAAGAGAGGATGGTTGGAGAAAGACGGCATCTACAGTATCAGTGTCGCAGTATCCGTGATCCGGAACGCATGGCACAAGTGAAAAGAGAAATAAAAGAGCTGAATGGAAAAATCGGGGAAAACCGAAGAAAGATCAAACTCTGTCAGGGGATCGGAGAGCGGTCCTGTCTGATGAGGGAAAAGATACGGATCGTACATCAGGAGAAAAACAGAGAAAAGGAGGTGCAACGCTATGAATACATCGGGCGAGGCGGCTGATCAGGTTGTGCGGATGGCGCTTCAGACAGGAGAAGTCGCCCTGAAGATTACCGGGGCAGGAGCAAAGCAGCTTGCCGTTTTAATCTATGCCATTTTGAAAGAACAGAAAAAATCGAAAGGCAGAGCGCGGCTGGAGACACTGGTCCGCACCGGAAAACCATTGACAGTATTCTCTGTGAAAGAGAGCGACATTAAAGAGTTTGTTAAAGAAGCAAAGCGATATGGAGTGCTGTACTGTGCAGTACGCAATCCCCGGGGCAGTAAGGACGGTATGGTGGATCTGATCGTAAAAGAAGAGGATGCCTCACGGATCAACCGGATCGTGGAGCGGTTTAAGTTTGCGTCTGTCAGCGAGGTAGCGAAGATCAAATCAGAGATCGTGCGTTCACGGGAAGAGAAAGGGGCAACGGCACCAGATCACAAGCGAGCCGGGCAGCCGGAACCAGAGAAGGGAACTCCGGAGAAGTCGGATGCAGATAAGCTGGTGGATGAACTGCTGGGAGCGCCTGTGCATAAGGAGGGAGAAAAAACAGAAAACCCTTTTCCGGCAAAGACAGAGAAATCCCGTCTGTCCGAGCCTACATCCGGCAGGCACAGCAAAGCCGAAGAGGGTACTTCTAAGTCAGCAGATACAAAAAATGGAGGGAAACCTTCTGTACGACAGGAGTTAAAAGAAATTCAGGAACGAAGAAAGGCGCAGGGAGAGCGAGGCGGACTGGATCAGAACCGCGGCGAGCGTAAAGGGAAGGAGCCATCATCAAAGAGCCAGCAGAAATCTACTCGTCACAGGCAGACGATACAGAAGAAGAAAACACGAGGAAAAGCACGGTAAAGGAGGCGGCGAGGCTTGCGTGACGGAAAACGGATTCTGGAACTGGATCGGTATGAACACAGTCTGCTGATCCATTCCCTGAACGAACAGAGAAACCAGATGATTAAAGCGCAGGAGCCTACGGACGCGGTAGATGAGATCCTGCTGAAGATTATAGACGCCCCGATCGCCAGAGAACGGAGAGGATGGTGGCGCAGTGAGGAACGGTGAGAAGAAATCATCTATCATCTTTGCTATATGCGGCATTATTCCGGTCGTCTGGTTTGCACTTCTGACCGCGCCCTATATCAAAAGCGGTCTGATCGGGATTTTACAGGGATGGAACCGGGCATTCAAAAAACCTTTTGACATTACGATCTGCGAGGACAGTTTACGGACTGTCCTTATTTTTTTGTTCTGTTATCTTTGCGGGCTCGGAATTTATCTTGCAACCCGGAGGAACTACCGGAAAGGGGAAGAACACGGATCGGCGACATGGGGAAATGCGCGCGAGATCAATAAACGGTACAGCGACAAAAACTTTACTGCGAATAAGATCATGACACAGCATGTGCGGATCAGCTATAACAGCAGGAAACACAGGCGGAATCTGCTGACCGTGGTGATCGGAGGCTCAGGATCTGGAAAAACAAGGCATTACGGCAAAATTAATTTATATCAGGCAAATACCTCTTTTGTGGTGTTAGATCCGAAAGGGGAGAACCTGCGTGACGCAGGGAATCTTCTGGAGGCAAAAGGATATGAAGTGCGGGTATTGGATCTGATCAACATGGAGAAGAGTCATTGTTACAATCCTTTTGTGTATTTGAAAGACGATAATGATGTACAGAGGCTTGTTACAAACCTGTTTAAAGCAACGACGCCAAAAGGGGCGCAGTCGCAAGATCCTTTTTGGGATACAGCGGCGTCCATGCTGCTACTGGCACTGATTTTCTTCCTGAAATATGAGGCTCCGGAAGATGAACAGAACTTTCCGATGGTGATGGAGCTGCTTCGGGCAGGGGAAGTACGGGAGGACAACGACGAATATCAGTCTCCGCTGGATGAACTCTTTGAGCGTCTGGAAATGCGTGAGCCGGATCATATCGCGTTGAAATATTACAAAGATTACCATTCCGGCAGTGCGAAAACATTGAAATCCATTCAGATCACGCTGGCGGCGCGTCTGGAGAAATTCAACCTGTCCAGCCTTGCGGCTCTGACCGCTGCGGATGATCTGGATCTGCCCACATTGGGAGAAAAGAAAGTGGCGCTGTTTGCACTGATTCCGGATAACGATACCAGCTATAACTTTCTGGTGTCGATCCTGTATACGCAGTTGTTCCAGCAGTTATTTTATCTTGCCGACCACAAATACGGCGGCAGGCTCCCGGTACATGTCCATTTCCTGATGGATGAATTTCCAAATGTTTCACTGCCGGATGACTTTGACAAGATCCTTTCGGTCATGCGGTCCAGAGAAGTGAGCGTATCCATCATCCTGCAGAATCTGGCGCAGTTAAAAGCGCTTTTTGAGAAGCAGTGGGAGAGCATTATGGGAAATGCGGATGAGTTTTTGTATCTCGGCGGCAACGAGCAGGGAACGCATAAGTATGTCAGTGAGCTTTTAGGAAAGGAAACGATTGATATGAACACCTACGGGAAATCCACCGGACATTCCGGGAACTATTCTACAAACTATCAGATTGCCGGGCGGGAGCTGATGACACCGGATGAAGTGCGTATGCTGGATAACCGCTATGCACTTCTTTTTATCCGGGGAGAACGTCCGGTGATGGATGAAAAATACGA
The DNA here is from genome assembly GCA_944383695.1 of uncultured Mediterraneibacter sp. GTDB lineage: Bacteria > Bacillota > Clostridia > Lachnospirales > Lachnospiraceae > Mediterraneibacter. The sequence goes on along the minus strand of CALWQP010000031.1, from coordinate 9,157 downwards.
TATCTTAAAACATCCGAATGTGGCGCTCTCTGCAGATGGAAAAGGGAAACCTTACCGCCACGGGGAAGTGACAGAGGCGGTAGCAACGATCTCTATTGCAGATTCTCTGGAGGGGCTGGAGATCCCGGAAGAATTATTAAATACAGAATATGAACTTCTATCGGAAGAAGAATTAGAAGCGATAATCTATCAGGAGGAACAAGCATCATGATATGGAACAGACGGAAGCAAAAGAAGAATACAAAAAAGGATACCGCCAGAATGAGGCGGGCATGGATGGAGAGAGGGATTTTTGGTGCATACATCACACTCATGATTACCCTTACTTGCAGCATGACTGTATTTGCCTCGAATGATCCTCTGGCAGTAGTGAATAACCTGTCAGAGTTTATTTTTGGGCTGATCCGGGCAATCGGAATGATTCTCTTAGGGTTCGGGATCGTACAGATCGGTCTTTCACTGAAATCACATGATCCGTCGCAGAGGGCAAACGGCTTTCTGACTTTGGCGGGCGGTGTGATCATTACTTTCGCAAAGGAGATTTTGACGCTGATCGCAGGATAAAAGAAGATCTGAACTAAAGTAAAATCCTCAAAACCAATCTTTCGGTCTTGGGGATTTTGCGCCCAAAAGGAGGTTTGCGAATGGAATCAGACAACTGGGTAGTGCAGAATCTCCAAAATGCATTGGAAACGTGGAACGAAAAGCTCGCTGAGATCTGGCAGATCCTTACACAGTCACCGGAAGAATTTAAGGGCGGTGCCATATGGGATGTGATCGTCAATATCCACGGCGCGTTGCAGGCAATCGGCTATGCGCTGCTGGTACTTTTCTTTGTGGTAGGAGTTGTGAAGACTTGCGGGAGCTTTGCAGAGGTGAAAAAGCCGGAACACGCAGTCCGAATGTTTATAAGATTTGCTCTGTCGAAAAGTTCGATCACTTACGGGATGGAACTGATGGTAGCCCTCTTTAATATCGTACAGGGGATTATTGGTACGATCATGGACTCGGCAGGCTTTGGAGAGGCGGAAGAGACCGTGCTTCCGGCAGAAATCGTAGAGGCAGTAGAGGACTGTGGATTTTTAGAGAGTATCCCGCTGTGGGCTGTGACGTTGATCGGAAGTCTTTTTATCACGATTCTGAGTTTTATTATGATCATGAGTGTGTATGGGCGGTTCTTCCGCCTGTATCTTTATGCGGCGATCGCTCCGATCCCATTGTCCACTTTTGCAGGAGAGCCCAGCCAGAATGTGGGCAAGAGCTTTATCAAAAGCTATGCAGCCGTGTGTCTGGAGGGGGCGATCATTGTATTGGCTTGTATCATCTTTTCCGTATTTGCGGCATCGCCGCCAGTGGTAGAAGAAGGCGCGTCAGCGGTCACGATGGTATGGAGCTATGTGGGCGAGCTGATCTTTAATATGCTGGTGCTGGTCGGGGCTGTGAAGATGTCTGACCGGGTGGTGCGTGAGATGATGGGATTGTAGATATGAATTTGTGGCAAAAAAGAAAGGACGCGGTGAAGCGTCCTATTCTACGATTTCGTCGGTATCGTTATAACGCATATTTCCCTGACTGTCAAAGTAGACAGAATCAAAAGGTATCCCGCGTTCCCGGGCTTGTTGGATCTGCCAGCTCATATCTTCTTCCAGTGCCTTATAGTAACTCCGGTCGGAGAGATAATTCTTCAGAGCAAAGAGCCAGCTAATAACAGACAGGGCAATCAGTATAAAGAGGATACCAAGAGCCAGTTTTTCGTGTGCTGCCGCCCATGGGTTTAATACCGTGGCGATCAACAGGAAGTAGACGAGCGGCAGGGTGAGACGAAGTTTTCCTGCGATCTTAAAGATCAGGGAAAGGATTATCAGTAAAACGGTCAGTCCAAGAGAAAGAAAAAGCGCATATGTCATAGTGGAATCCTCCTTTGCAGTTTTTCTTTGAGTATAGCAGACAGGGAACCGAATGCAAATGTGCGAATGGGAAATATGAAATTATATAGAAACAGGAGATAAATATGGAAGTGAAAATCAACCGGGAGATCCGGGAATATACGGAGGCAATGTACTTTGGGTTGTCTCTTCGGCAGTTCATCTGCTCTGTATTCGCCTGCGGTGTTGCCGTCGGGCTTTATTTTTTGTTTCGTCCTTATGTGGGAATGGAAACGATTAGTTGGATCTGTATGTTGGGGGCCTTCCCTTTTGCCCTGATTGGATTCGTGAAGTACCACGGGATGCCGGCGGAGAAATTTGTGTGGGTGTGGATCAAGAGTGAGATCCTTATGCCGAAATATCTGGTATGCCGGGCGGAAAGTCTTTATTACGAACTGACAAAAGATGAGATCAGAAAGCAGGAAAAGGAGGCAAGAAAAGGAGATGTTAAGAACACTAAAAAGCGTCATGCGGCAGGATCGGGAGAAGTTTAAGATTCCCCAGAGTGTCCAGCAGGCAATTCCCATCCAGAGGATCTGGAAAGACGGTATTTTTCAGGTGGGGAGAAATAAATTCGCTAAGACCTATCGATTTACGGATATTAACTTTGAAGTATTGTCGGAGGACGATAAAAAAGCCAAGTTTCTAAACTATATGAGTATCCTCAATTTTTTTGACTGTGGAGCGACGGCGAAACTGACTGTGATCATCCGCAGGCTGAACAAAGAAGAGTTGAAAGAGGCTGTATTCATTCCCATGCAGGAGGACGGTCTGGACAAGTACCGGAAAGAAGTCAATGAAATGTTGATGGAAAAGACAATCGGTGCAAACGGCATGATCCGGGAATTGTATGTGACGATTTCGGTATACCGGAAGAATGTGGAGGATGCAAGAAATTATTTTCTCCGTACCGGAAACGGGCTGATCTCCCATTTCAGCACGCTTGGATCTAAGTGTGAGGAACTGGACGCACAGGAAAAACTTCATGTGCTGTACAGTTTTTACAGGGCAGGCGAGGAAAGTCAGTTCCACTTTGATCTGAAAGAATCGGCGAGGCTTGGGCACAGCTTTAAGGATTATATCTGCCCGGATACCATGGAGTTTGAACGGGATCATTTCAAAGTTGGAGAGCGGTACGGACGGGTGCTGTATCTGAAAGATTATGCCTCATATATTCCCGACAATATGGTGTCCGAGTTTGCGGACATCAATCAGGACATGATGATCAGTATCGATCTGATCCCCATTCCTACAGATGAGGCAGTACGTGAGGCTCAGACACGTCTTTTAGGTGTAGAAACGAATATAACGAACTGGCAGAGACGACAGAATGCCAACCAGAACTTTTCTGCTACCGTGCCCTATGACATGGAGATGCAGAAAGAGGAAAGCCGGGAGTTCCTGCGTGATCTGACTACAAGAGACCAAAGGATGATGGTAGCGGTGGTGACGTTGATGCACACGGCAAAAGATAAGAAACAGTTGGACGCAGACACGAATACGATCCTGTCGTTGGCGCGAAACCGGATGTGCCAGATGGCGGTGCTGAAATTTCAGCAGATGGACGGCATGAATACAGCACTTCCGATCGGTGTGAGGAAGATCGACAGCATGAGGACGCTGACCACGGAGAGCTTGGGCAGCCTGATCCCTTTCCGTACACAGGAAGTTATGGACAAGGGCGGTATTTATTGTGGGGTGAATGCAATCTCCCACAATCTGATCTTAGTGAACCGGGGATTCCTGCTCAATCCGTCCGCATTTATCTTAGGTGTGCCGGGGAGCGGAAAATCTATGCTGACGAAAATGTTTGTCCTGCTGATCATCCTGTCCACCACGGATGATCAGGTTCTGATCTATGATCCGGAGGGTGAGTATGAGCCACTGGTGCATGCGCTGGGTGGAGTCAGCCTGCCGATCTGCGCGGGAAGCGAGATCCATCTGAACGCAATGGATATGGTGAAAGGGTACGGAGACAAGAATCCGATTGTGGATAAGTCACAGTTTGTCCTTTCCCTGTATGAGCGGATCACGGATGAAACCTATGTGATCGGACCAAAAGAGAAGAGTATCCTTGACCGCTGTGTGGAGGATGTGTATATGAAGAAAAAGCCTTATGAAGTTCCGACCTTTTTCACGCTGCGGCGAATCCTTCAGGAGCAGGACGAGCCGGAGGCACAGGATCTGGCGCTCATGCTGGAGTTGTTTACAGACGGTACGCTCAACAACTTTTCACATCCGACGAATATCGAGACAAACAACAGGCTGATCAGCTTTAACACAAGGGATATGGTGGAGGATATGAAAAACCTCGGTCAGCTTGTTATTACCGACCATATGATCAACCGGGTATCGCAGAATTGGGAGAGGGGCGTGCGGACGCATCTGTTTCTGGATGAATTTCATACCCTGCTTCAGCACAAGTACAGCGCAAACTTTTTTGACAGTGCGTACCGACGCTTCCGTAAGAGAAATGCATGGACGACCAGTCTGACACAGAATGTGGAGTATGTACTGGAATCTTTGAAAGCAAGAACAATGTTATCCAACTCCGAGTTTGTGATCATGCTGAATCAGTCTGCGTCAGACCGGGAACAGCTCGCGGAGCTTATGCATATCTCCGGGGATCAGTTGAAATATATCACCAATGCCAATGCGGGAGACGGTCTTGCCAAGATCGGGAAAGCCCTTGTTCCATTCCAAAACCAGATGAGCAGGGGAACAGAAATCTATAAATTGATGTCCACCAAACCGGAAGATTTTGATGGAACATGGCACAATGCAGCAAGTACAAAAGAAAATGGAGGAAAGACAGATGAGTGAGATACGCTTTCGTTCAAAGGAACACAGACAATTCTTTCAGGAGATGTTAGAGAGGAGCAGATACAAGGACTGTAACCATCAGTCCTTTTTCTATTGCGTTGGAATTTCTGAAAGTGCCAGAACAAACATTGGGCGGCTGTTTGATTTTCAGAGAGACCGGATCAAGCCGGAGGGATTGTATGATGGATGGCAGACAGGCGGAACGATCCGGCTGACACGGCTTGCCTTTAACTTGATGGAGGGATATGTGGAAGAGGGGCAGGAGCGGATGTACTCCCCGTATGAACTGTTTGACTGCGGGTATGCGCCCTACTTTTTCGAGGCAATCCGATTGCGGTATCCGGATTATTGCCGGGATCTTCCTCATAGTCGTGCTAACAGTCCGGGAGCTCATAGAAACAATCCGATAGAGCGGTAGGAAAATGAGATGAGCAGGGATATAAAAGTACGGCAGGTAAGTCGGGATGTGAAAGTCCTTGATCGGGGGCTGACAGCGGCGGAGCATATGAAACAGGGATTTGTCCGTACAAAAGACCAGACCGGGCAGACACCGATCCAGAATCAGGGCAGTTCCGAATCCGTAGCTTATGCGCAGGATTGCATTACCCGTACCGCAGAATCCCTTGCATACCGCGGAGGCAGACAGGTGATCCGACAGGGTGGAACGATCAGGCGCAGAGTAAAAGACGGGGTTCAGTCTGTGAAAGAAAACACCCGTCTGAAAAGATCTGTCCAGAGTCAGGCAGAGAATATCAATAGTACCATCCGGCAGAGTGTAAAGACGCGGAATCGGGGTGCGCAGACCGTAAAAACGCTGCAGAGGACTACTAGCGGTATCAAAACCGGAGGCGCGCAGAGTATCAAAGCCGGTGGAAAAGCTGTGAAAACTGCGATGAACAGTTCCCGGGCAGCGGCAAAAACGACTGCGCAGACCGCGAAAGCAGTCCAGATGGCGGCGCGGACGTCTGTGATTACAGCACAAAGAGCGGCTTATGCCGCACGGGTCAGTGCAAAAACGGCAATCGTGACGGCAAAAGCAGCGGCGAAGGCAACAGCCGCCGCAGCGAAAGCGGCGATTGTCGCTGCCAAAGCTCTGATCAGTGCCATTGCCGCAGGAGGATGGATTGTACTGATAATTCTGATTGTGGTAATCCTTTTTGGCGCGGCACTAAGCCTCTTGGGAAGTAATTCAGAGACATATACTCCGGTCAGCGAAGAAGTAGAGGTGTATGATCCGCTGATTCGGCAGTATGCCAATGAACACGGGATCGGTGACTACGTGGAGTTGATCAAAGCGGTCATGATGCAGGAGAGTGGCGGACGTGGGAATGATCCCATGCAGGCATCAGAGTGTCCGTATAACACAGAATATGCCAACACGCCGGGCGGAATTACCGATCCGGAATATTCGATCAATGTGGGAATCCAGTACCTTGCATCCTGTCTTGCTGAAGCAGAGGTGGAAAGTCCGATTGACATGGAGCATATCAAACTGGCGATACAAGGATATAATTACGGGAACGGATATATCATGTGGGCGAAAGAAAATTACGGCGGGTACAGTGTGACCAATGCCAGTGATTTTTCCGATATGATGGCGGCACAGTTGGGCTGGAGCAGTTACGGAGATAAACAGTATGTTGCGCACGTCCTGCGCTATTACCCTTACGGCAGACTGATCCCTACTGGCGGGAGTGGCGATTTGGTGGAAGTGGCACTGTCTCAGGAAGGAAACAGTGGTGGTGAAATATACTGGAGATGGTATGGATACGATGAATACCAGCCGTGGTGTGCCTGCTTTGTGTCATGGTGCGCGGATCAGTGCGGATATATTGATGCCGGGATTATTCCGAAATTTGCCAAATGTTCCGTGGGAGCAAAGTGGTTTCAGGAGCGTGGACAGTTTGAGAGCGCAGGCTATACACCAAAGACCGGAGATCTGATCTTCTTCGAGTGGGGAGACGGCGGGGATCTCGACCATGTGGGAATCGTGGTAAATGTGGAAAATGGATTTGTCAACACCATAGAGGGGAACAGCAGTAATAAGGTGCAGAGAGGAAGATATGCGACAGGGGATAGCTCGATTTATGGATATGGGGTAGTGATGTATTAAGGGTGCTGCTCATAAATGTGTAGGGGTATCGAACATGAAAGAAAAAACTCCCCTAGTTATGCGAATGAGATAGTGAAGAAAGAGTATCGCTTAGTTATCAAATTTGACAATCTAGCGATACTCCTGTTTTATTGCTGAGTCAGTATTTAAGATCCCCTGTGGAATCTCTGAACTTTGGTGTTGTCCGGACGTGTGTGATTCGGTATGGGATAGCCGGCTCGTTAATCCGGGAACGAAGCATATCCGCCGCAATATAGCCCATCTGCGTGCTGGGAATGTCAACGGTCGTGAGGTGCGGTTCGATGATCCGCGACTCTGCGGAATTATCAAAGCCGGTGACCCGGACGTCGTCGGGCACATTTATCTCGCATTTTTTTAGGGCACGGATCAGATCAATAGCAACGAAATCATTGGCACACACAAATACATCAGGGAGTTGAAGAGTTCGCCGGACAGTCTCTTCTAGCGTTTTTGCGTCTGCGAAGACTGTTCTTCCGGTAAACTGTGAAGTGCATGGTTCGAGCTTATTGATGCTGAGTGCATGTATAAATCCTTGATATCTTTCAGAGAAGGAAAGGCAATGTTCAGGATTCCCTGCAAATGCAAAGCGCTGGCAGCCATTTTGTATCAGTGTGTTCGTAAGATTAAAAACGCTTAGATGATTTTCCATGAGAAGAAAATCTGCCTTGATCCGTGTTATATCAGTATCTGCAGCCGTGTCAACAAAAAGAAGCGGGATGTCAAGAGTATTGAGCATCTCAATATATTCCAGATCAAACAGCTCAAGGCAGATGATGCCTGCTGTTTTTGCTTCGTTGAATCCCATTGGAAGGCTTAACGAAGAAATCTCCGTATCCCTTACTGGAAACATGGACAGTCGATAATTATTTTTGCTCATCCGTTCCTGAAAAGTGTTTAGCGCATAGGTTCCGAAATGGGAGCCGTAAGGCATGTTTTGAGTGATTAATGCCAGTTCCTTTACCTCACCTTTTTTCGCTGGGGAAGGCTCTGAGAGGTAGATAATCCGGCGGTATCCCATTTCCGCCGCTTTCTCAAGTATCTTCTGCCGGGTTTCCGCGGCGAGGGTGCCCGTATTATTCAGTGCTTTTGATACTGTATTTCTGGAAAGACCCAAAGCATTTGCAATATCCTGAACTGTAATTTTCTTTTCCATTAATAGTACCTCCCGAATAATAATAGTAATAGTGTTACATTTAATGTAATAGAATTGTGCAGATTTGTCAAATGTAAAAATGCCAAAATGTTAATATTGCTAGATTGAATGTGCATTATTTTACATGAAAGGTTAAAAAGTGCATTTGTAAAATAAAAAGACTTGTCAAATGTAAAAACAATGTTGACAATATGCACAATTGATGATACCATTATAACAACAAATAAACTATCTATGCATAAAAAGATCGATCAGACAATGCGGGATGTGCAAATGTAAAAATAGGAGGGGCTAAAAAATGAAAGTTTTTCGTAAAAAAAGTGCGGTAGTCGTAGCTAAGCAGACACCGCGGGAAAAACTGAAGTATGTGAAAAAGAATTGGCAGTTGTATGTGTTCTTTCTTTTGCCGGGACTTCTGCTTACGCTAATCTTCAAGTATGGTCCTATGGGCGGTATTCTGATCGCCTTTGAGGATTACAACGTAATCGAAGGCGTTCTCGGAAGTCCGTGGGTGGGGTTGGAATATTTTCAAAGATTCCTTTCATCCCCGGATTTTATGAACTATCTAATGAATACACTGAAGCTGAGTGTGTTCGGGCTTTTGTGGGGATTTCCGATTCCGATCATTCTTGCGCTTCTGTTAAACCAGATTCGAAGGACCGGGATCAGGAAGAAGATACAGCTTCTGATCTATGCGCCGAACTTTATCTCGGTCATAGTACTCTGTGGTATGGTCCGTATGTTCCTTTCTCCGGTCGGACCGATCAATTCCTTGCTCGGGATCGACACCAACTGGATGGCAATGCCGGAAGCATTCCGGACGATCTACATTGCTAGCGGTATCTGGCAGACGGCGGGATGGTCTTCCATTATGTATATGGCGGCGCTGTCGAATGCCAGCAAGGACTTGGAGGAGGCGGCGATCGTGGACGGAGCGAATATCCTTCAGCAGATCCGGTATGTACAGCTGCCCGCGATCAAAAATATCATCGTGATCCAGTTTATCCTGCAGGCAGGAAACATCATGAGCATTGGATTTGAAAAAGCTTATGCGCTGCAGACAGATATGAACCTTCCGGCTTCCGAGATTCTTTCTACATATGTATACAGACTCGGTCTTCT
>CALWQP010000030.1 GCA_944383695.1 uncultured Mediterraneibacter sp. | reverse complement strand
CATAGTTTTATAGTTTATCAAAAAGTGACATTATCTCAAGAGAATCCTAAGGTGACATTATCATAAGTGAATAACAAGCTGAGGTATCTTCTGGTTGACAGAGCACAGGAAACATGCTATAGATTAGTTACAACTAACTAATGCGGCGAAGGAGGAAATGTCATGGAGGAATACTTTGGGCTGCTGCGGCGTTCCCCTCTGTTTGAATCCGTGGATATGGAGGGGATGCGGCATGTTCTGCACTGTCTGGAGGCCTATGTGAGCACGGTTGGAAAGGGAGAGATCGTCTATCATTACGGTGACAGGATTGTTTGGTCAGGCATTGTTCTGGAGGGAAAGGTAGCGCTGATCGCGCCCGGCAGCAATGGTGAGGAGTCCGGCATACGTCTGGCGGTTCCTTCTGAGGCCTTCGGCTGTTCCCATTCCTGCCTGCAGAACCAGCCTTCTCAGGTCACAGTGGTGGCGCGGAAAAGGACGAAGATCCTCTTCCTGAAGCTTTCAAAGCTGCTGAGGCGGGAGGCCATGGGCTGCCGGTACGCCTCTCTGGTGACGGCAAACCTGCTGAGGCAGACTGCGGCTGCAAATCTGACCCAGGGGCGCAGAATCCATGTGATGAGCCAGAAGTCCATCCGGGATAAGCTTCTGCTTTTTCTTAAACAGAACCGGGAAGAAAGGACGGGTGTCCTGCTGACTATGAACCGGCAGGAGCTGGCGGATTATCTGGGGACGGAGCGCAGCGCCCTTTCGCGGGAAATGGCGCGGATGAAGAAGGAGGGGCTGATCGATTACTGCCGCAATGAAATAAAAATTCTCAGAGAAAACTGATTTTGGTTGCGGCTGCAACTGAAATTTTACTGCAGATACTTTATACTGTTCCGTGAGTTAGATAAAACTAACCCATGGAACTTTTTATTTTGCAGAGGTTTTCTGTACAGACCGTCATTTATGAGGAAGGAGACATTATGAAAAAAAGATGGAGAGGTACAGCGGTTCTGTTGGCCGCCGCCCTGCTTCTGGGCGCCTGCGGTAAGGCAGACAGTACAGATACGGCAGAAAATGCCGGAAATACAGAGAGTCTGGTTGAAGCGGCAGAGACGGCGTCCGGGGAGGGACAGAGCGGGACGCACATCGTGGTGGATCACGCAGGCAATCAGGTGGAAGTGCCGGATCAGATCGATCGTGTTGTGATTGACCAGATTCCCATTTTGTCAACCTATATGGCGTATTTTGAGGGCTCGGCTCCCTATATCGTCGGATACTGCGGCTCATTCAAGGACACGATTAATGAAACTGTGCTGAAAAATATTGCGCCGGAGCTTCTGGAATCCGAGGAAACCGTGTATGCACAGTCAGATCTGAATATTGAGGAGATCATGAAGCTGGAACCGGACATCATCCTTTACAATGCCAATAACGCAGAGCACGCGGAGATTCTGAAGGCAAGCGGTATTCCAGCCGTAGGCTTTGCCACCATAGGCGCGGAAACGCCGGCGGATCCGTTGGAGCGGTATGAGGAATGGCTGCGGCTTCTGGAGGATGTTTTCGGAGAAGATGGGAAGATGGACAGCTTTTTGGAGAGTGGAGATGAAATTGTGGCGGACGTAAAAGCCCGCATAGCAGCGATCCCGGAAGACAAGAGACCGTCTTCTATGATTTTGTATCAGGTTTCAGACGGCGTGCCCCAGGTAGCCGGACAGGGTGTGTTCGGGTATTACTGGCTGGAGCATTTGGGCGTCCAAAATGTGGCGGAAGATGCCTAGGGCTTTGCTCAGGTAAGCTTTGAACAGATCTATGCCTGGGATCCGGAAGTTATGTTCCTGAATGGTCCGGGTCTTATGAAGCTGACGGTACAGGATATTATGGACAATACAGTAGAGGGAGCGGATTTCTCGACTATTCAGGCCGTGGAGAACGGACGTGTCTATGATACGACGCTTGGAATGTGGAACTGGTTTACGCCGAACCCGGACGGACCGCTGGTGCTGGCATGGCTGGCCTGCAATGCTTACCCGGAGGCTTTCGCAGATTATCCCCTTGAGGATACGATCCGTGACTATTACAGTGAGTTCTATGGATATGAAATAACAGATGATGAATTGGAGGGAATGCTTCAGTTGCAATGAAAAACAGTTTTTGGATTCGGAAAAATCATTTTACCCCGGCGGCAGTGATCTGCATGATCCTGCTGCCGGCAGCAGCGGCGCTGATCTGCATGTGCATGGGAAGGATGTCGCTTCCTGTGCCGGAAGTGATACGGACGCTTGCGGGCGCTCTGCTCCATGGAGAGACAGACAGCCAAAATTATTCTATCATCATGAATCTGCGGCTGCCCAGAATCCTGATGGCAGTCATCATAGGCGCAGGCCTGACCTGTGCCGGAGATACCTTTCAGGCGCTGTTTTCCAATCCTCTTGCGACGCCCGACATTCTGGGTGTGTCCAGCGGGACTTGCGTGGGAGCGATTCTGGCGATCCTGACGTCCAGAAGCATTCTGGAAACCCAGCTCATTGCCCTGGTTTTCGGTCTGGCTTCCGTGTGGATCACGCTCTGGCTTGCGCGAAGTAAGGAAAGTCAGTCTGTCGTGTTTCTTGTGCTGGCCGGGGTCATTATTTCCTCTTTATTTGACGCGGTGGGTTCTCTGCTGAAATATACGGCGGATCCGATGAATGAGCTGCCGGAGATCACCTACTGGCTGCTGGGAAGCTTTACAAGCGCGTCCTATAAGGAAATTCTGATCGGCTCCCCGCTGATTTTAATCGGCATTCTGATCATTTATCTGTTGCGCTTCCGGCTGAATATTCTGTCTCTGAGTGAAGATGAGGCGAAAGCAAGCGGCATTGATTTGAAAAAGACAAGACTGATTTTTATTCTGGCTGCGACGATGATTACGGCATCCTGCGTCTCCATGTGCGGGCAGGTCGGCTGGGTAGGGCTTCTGATTCCGCACTGTGCGAGAATGCTGACAGGCAGTAACAACCGCTTTGTCATTCCGGCCAGCATCAGCCTGGGGTCCAGCTTTATGATTGTCATTGACACGCTTTCCAGGAGCATCAGTGTTATAGAGCTGCCGCTGTCGGTGCTCACGGCGATTCTGGGAGCGCCCATATTTATCTCGCTGCTGAAAAAGAACGGGAGGAATCTGAGATGATACTGGAGGTGCAGAATGGTTGTTTCGGCTATCCGAAGCAGCCGGAGATTCTCAAAGACATTAGTCTGACTTTAAATCCCGGCAGGATTCTGGCTATTCTGGGGCCCAATGGCATTGGAAAGACGACGCTTTTAAAGTGTATGGTGGGACTTCTGAAATGGAAAAGCGGACGCTCCATTTTGGATGGCCGTGATATTGATACGCTTTCTTCCAGACAGATCTGGTCCAGAATCTCCTATATTCCGCAGTCCCATGGCTTTGCCTTTTCCTTTACCGGACTGGAAATGGTGATGCTGGGGCGCAGCGCCCATCTGGGAGTTTTTGAGCAGCCCGGAGCAAAGGAGCTTCGCATGGCAGAGGCTATGATGGAGCGGACAGGGATTACGCGTCTGGCATACAAGGACTGCAACCAGATGAGCGGCGGGGAGCTGCAGATGGTGCTGATCGCCCGGGCTTTGATCAACGAGCCGGAGCTTATGATTCTCGATGAGCCGGAGACAGGACTTGATTTTCACAATCAGATTCTGGTTCTGAACATGATAGAAAGGCTGGCTCATGATGAGGGCATCTGTGCGGTGATGAACACCCATTATCCGACCAATGCGCTCTCTGTATCGGACTACGCATTTATGCTGGACAATGAGGGGGGCTTTCTGTATGGACCTACAGGGGAGGTTTTGGATGAGGAAAACATTTCCCGTTCCTTTGAGGTACATGTGGCAGTCAATGAATTTCAGTACAGGGGGAAGACGGTGAAAAGCATTGTTCCCATCTCCCTGGCGGAGGAGAAAGGAGGATAAAAGTGAAGGATTTGGAAGGAATTTTCGGAAGGACAATGGAACACTATCGGCGGTATCAGGAGGAGATGCCTGTGCTGCAGGAATTTATCATGGGATACCGCTGGCTGACGGCGGCCGACACGAAAGGACGGCTTTCACAGGCCCTCAGGGTTGGCCGGGAAAAGCCGCAGGAACAGTACGAGAGAGTGTTGCGCTCTTTGATCGGAAAAACGGCGGAAAGCTGCCTGGAGCAGCTGTTTGCCTGGGGAGATCCAGAATTTCGCACAATCGCAGTAAGCCTCCTCAATCTGCTTGGCAAGCCTTTCAATACGACGGAGAGACTGGCAGACCGGGGAATACAAAGGAGCGAGGGGCTGCGTTTCGCATATGACGTTCAGGGGAAAAAGGCCGGAGTCATTGGATATGGGCTTTTCAACGATTTCTTTTTCGGAAAATGCGCGGAGTTCCATGCCTTTGATTTCCGGGGGCCGAAGGGAATCCTGAGCGCCCGGATCAAAGAGGGGGAGACGAAGATATATCCGGAAGGAATCTGCTGGCATCTGGGGGCGAGCGCTCTGGAGTTCCCGGAGGCGCTTGGAGAGCTTGACATTGTTGTCATGACAGGCTGCACGATCGTGAACGACACCTACCGGGACATCCTGAAGGCCTGCAAAAAGGCCCAGATCCGCGGAATCTATGGGCCAAGCTGTGAGCTCTGCCCAGAGTATCTGTTTGATCTCGGATACAATTATATTTTCAGCGCTTCCGTAAATAATAAAGAGGACTATTTAAAAGAGGTCTTTGCTCCTCTGCCTGAGGGCAACGACTTGTACTATATGGACACATATGAGCTGGCAAGGAGGTAACTCAAATGGAGCACAGAGTATTCAAAATAGAAGAGGAACACAGGCCAAAAGCAGCTCTGACGATCTCTACGGACGCTTGCCTGGGCGGGGCAAAAAGAGTACATTTCTTTTCACTGGGACCTCATACAGATATTAGCCCGGAGCGGTACGACTGTCCGGCTATTTATATCGGGGCGGGAGGCCAGGCGGATTATGCGCTGGGATATGGCCGTGAGCAGGAGGTCCGGGGCGAAGCCTCTTTTTCTCCGGTACGGATGGAGAAGGGCGGGGTATTGTTTGTTCCGGGCGGAATACTCTGCGGAATGAAAGCCCGGGAAATGGGTTTTGTATATACAGAAATTTTAATGGAAAAGGAGACGAACATGAACGAAATTTTAAAACCGGCAGAGGTATTCTGCCTGAAAGATCTGATTGATTACGAGAAGGGCAGCATTGCAAATATGGATCTGGCGTCCGGCAGCGGCGTGAAGCTGATGATCCTGTCCTTTGATGAGGGCTGCGTGCTCTCCGAGCACCGGGCGCCCGGCGACGCCCTTCTGTTTGCGCTGGAGGGCAGGGCAGTGATCGGTTATGAAGGCAAGGACTATGCTATCCGGGAAGGGGAGAATTTCCGGTTTGAAAAGAACGGTCTGCACAGCGTAAGAGCAGAAGGCCGCTTTAAGATGGCTTTGCTTTTGATGCTGGAAGGATAGATAAGAATGGGCGTCCTGCACTGGGTAACAGGCAAGGCGAGTTTCCAATTATATAGAAAAATATACCCGTGTCAACTTATGGAGTACCGGAGTGATTTTCACAGGATATAAATTTTAAAATATATAGAGCCAGCGGTAAAACAACCGCTGGCTCTTGCAGTTGTAACCTATGAGTATACACTGCAAAACTTATTGATACTTCTGCATTTTACGAGCAAAGGCTTATAATACAGGTAGGCCAAGAAGTCCAGTCACCTATTAAAGAAGTCAGATTAGTTTTACTTATCAAATATCGAAGAAGCTGAAATTGATGATTTTTCCTGTTTGATTACAATAATAAGGTAAAAGCACACAAAGGAGGATAAAAGATGAGCAAGAAAGTATTGATCCTATCCGGGAGCCCGAGAAGGGGCGGAAATTCAGACATTCTCTGCGACCGGTTCGGTGAGGGCGCGAAAGAAGCGGGGAATACGGTAGAAAAAGTGTTCCTCCGCTCTTTAAAGATCGGACATTGCAATGCCTGTTATGGGTGCCGGGGAAAGGGCGTTTGTGTCCAGAAGGATGACATGGAGGAACTTCTGGAGAAAATAGTGGAAGCGGATGTCCTTGTCCTCGCAACGCCGGTTTACTTCTATTCCATGGACGGACAGGTAAAGACCATGATTGACCGGACCCTGCCCCGCTATACGGAGATAAGGAACAAGGATGTATATTTTATCGCCACAGCCGCGGCGGGAAGACGGTCCATGGAGAGGACCATGGATGCGCTCAGAGGCTTTACCGACTGCCTGCCGGGAGCGAAAGTAAAAGCTGAGATCTACGGAGAAGGCGTGTATCAGAAGGGAGAAGTGGAGAATACCCCGGCTTATACAGAAGCCTTTGAAGCAGGAAAAGCAGTCAGATAACGATAACAGAAAGAGGCGGAAAAAAGATGCAAAAAAGAATCTTAGGAAAAGACCTGGAAGTATCTGCTGTCGGTCTGGGGTGTATGGGAATGAGCCATGCATATGGTCCGGCGGCTGACAGAAAGGAGATGACAGAGCTGCTCTCCAAAGCTGTGGATAAAGGCTATACCTTCTTTGACACGGCAGAGGTCTACGGCACCCCGGAAAATCCCCATGACAACGAGGAACTGCTGGGAGAGGCTTTGAAGCCGTACCGGGACAGGGTCGTCCTGGCTTCTAAGTGCGGGATAAGGTTTGATGAGGATTCTGTGGAGGTAAATAAACCCCTGATCCCGGACGGCAGACCAGAGACTATCAAAAGGTCTGCGGACGGCTCTCTGAAGCGTCTGCGGACAGATCATCTGGACCTGTACTATATCCACAGGATTGACCGGAATGTTCCCATTGAGGAGACAGCAGGTGCAATGAAAGAGCTCATCGATGAGGGGAAGATCACCCACTGGGGCATCTCCGAAGCGGATGAGGAGACATTGAGACGCGCGCACGCAGTCTGCCCGGTTACGGCAGTGCAGAACAGGTATTCCATGATGTACAGAGATTATGAAGCGCTCTTCCCGGTACTGGAAGAACTCCAGATCGGATTCGTCGCTTTCTCTCCGCTGGCAAATGGATTCCTGTCTGCAAAGTATAACAAAGATTCCAAATTTGCGGAAGGAACAGATTATCGCAGCGTGATGCCCCAGTTCTCTCCGGAAGGCATGGATCAAAACCGGGAATTGATGGGGTATCTTACAGAGATGGCGGAGCGGAAAAATGCAACGCCCGCACAGATTTCTCTTGCGTGGATGCTGGCGAAGAAACCGTGGATCGTACCTATCCCGGGAACGAGAAAATATGGACATTTGCTTGAGAATGCACAGGCAGCGGATGTGGAACTGACAGAAAAAGAAGTACGTGAGCTGGACCGGATGCTGGACACGGTTCCCATGTCAGAAGTATTCGGTGGATCAAAGATATCAGATAAGAAATAGTTTCTGAACCTTGGGAAGCGTGTTTCTCAGGCATACAGTGTAATAAGTAACGCTTGCTTCCTGATCCAGCACCGGAATGATGACCCGGTCCGCCGGTTTTCCATCCCTCTGTATTGAGAGATCAGACACAAAGCAGGGAAGGATAGAGGAATTGATGAGTTCTTCGAACGCAAAGCGTTCATTCTGCACTAGAAATCGGGAATGAGGCATCATCTGCTCGGGCAGGCTGCGCCAGAAACCGATATCCGCGTACAGCAGCATATTTTCTCCGTCCATTTCCTTCATATAAAGCCCGTCCCGGTCAGCAAAGCGATGGGCAGGCGGCAGCGCAAAAAACAGGGACTCTGATCCGGATTCTATGAAGGTGAAAGATTTATCGTCTGGTTTATAAGGGAGGATGATGATCTGATAAAGCCTTGTTTTTAATCCCTCAATAAGAGGTTCGCAGTCCTTGCACTCAGAAGAAATGGTCATGTCGGGATACAGGAGCGCCGCATTCTGGACGGTTGTGATCAGGGGCATGGGCGCACAGGAGCCGATGGAGATCGTATGGCTTGCCCGGTCAAATGTGCGGACCCCGTCCAGCATGTTCTGAGCCTGGTCCAGCACTCTCTGGGCATACTCTGCCGCAAGGAGCCCGTTCTCGTTGAATTCCAGCCTGTTTTTTGAGCGCCTGAACAGGGGGACACCGAATTCAGATTCCAGTTTCTGCATAGAACGTGTCAATGTGGGCTGAGACATATGGAGTTCGTCAGCGGCTTTGGACAAGGTTCCATACCGTTTAAAAGCTGTAAGTTGTTCAAGCTGGTACAATTCAATCATGGTGCATCTGCTCCTTTCGTGAGGGTTCAGTATTCATATACAGTATAGCACAATGCGAGATTCATATTGTACTTTTTTAAACAGATTTTTTATAATTAACACAGAAAGAAAAAAAGGAGGACAATTACTATGGAATATGCAGTATTAAATAATGGAGTAAAAATGCCGATGGAAGGATTCGGAGTGTTTCAGGTGCCGGACTAGGCAGAGTGTGAGCAGGCAGTGCTGGACGCCATCGCAAGCGGCTACCGTCTGATCGATACGGCAGCTGCCTACATGAATGAAGAGGCAGTTGGAAAAGCCATTGCGAAATGCGGTGTTCCCCGTGAAGAACTGTTCATCACAACAAAGCTCTGGGTACAGGATGCAGGTTATGAGGCGGCAAAACGGGCGATCCAGACTTCTCTTCACAAACTGGGGCTGGATTATCTGGACCTGTATCTGCTCCATCAGCCCATGGCAGATTACATCGGTGCATACCGTGCCATGGAAGAGGCATACAAAGAAGGAAAACTGAAAGCCATCGGCGTATGTAATTTCTACCCGGCACGTCTTGCAGATCTGTGCGAGACAGTGGAAGTGACGCCGGCTGTCAATCAGGTAGAGCTTCATCCGTTCTTCCAGCAGGAAAACGCCCTTGCCCTGATGAAAGAATACGGCGTGATCCCGGAGGCGTGGGGACCGTTCGCAGAAGGAAACCACGGGATCTTTACTCATCCGGTACTTACAAAGATTGGCGAGAAGTACGGAAAGAGCGCGGCGCAGGCAGCACTTCGCTGGAACGTGCAGAGAGGTGTTGTGGTTATTCCGAAATCCGTGCATAAAAACCGCATGGAACAGAATATGGATATCTGGGATTTCGAACTCAGCGATGAGGATATGGCAGAGATCGCAAAGCTGGATCTTGGGCACAGCGAGATCGTCAACCATGATGATCCGGCGTTTGTGAAGATGCTCCACACAATGAAAGTCCACGACTGACATAAAGGAGGTCGGTAACTGATGATCTTCTATTTTACAGGGACAGGGAACAGCCTTTATGCGGCGAAACAGCTGGATACAGAGCTGTTCAGCATCCCCCAGGTCATTCATAAAGAACAGCAGGTTTTTGAGGCGGACAGCATTGGCATCATCTGCCCGGTATACGGTCATGAGATGCCCGGTATGGTAAAAGATTTTCTGAGAAGGGCAGAGTTTCGTACAGATTATCTCTACCTGGTCCTGACATACGGCAATATGCATGGGGGAGCTGCGGAACTGGCGGATCAGGAGCTTAAGGCTGCCGGAAAAAGGGCTGACTACATCAATACGCTTAAAATGGTGGATAATTTTCTGCCTGGTTTTGATATGAAAGAGCAGATTGCCATTGATCCTGAGAAAAAGGTAGATGAGCATATCGCCGGGATAAAAGCGGATATTGATTCCCGCAGGAAGTGGATACAGCCTGCCACAGAGGCGGACAGGGAGCGGCACAGACAGTTCCTTGCCCGTCAGGCGGGAAATCCTGCCGACCTGTGGGAACACATATACAGGGTGACAGATGCGTGTATCGGCTGCGGGATCTGCACGAGAGTCTGTCCGGCAGGAGGTATTCACTTAGAAAGACAGAAGGCAGTCCATACGGCGGAAAACTGCCAGATATGTATGGCCTGTATCCATCACTGCCCGAAAAATGCGATCCGCCTGACGATTCCCGAGAAGAATCCGGAAGCGCGTTACCACAACGAACATATCCGGCTGACAGAGATCGTACAGGCGAATGACCAGCATACAAGGCTATAGCAAAAGGCATCAGTATCAGGAGGCAATAGAAAATGAGAAAAAACTTTGGAGCAAAACCTTATTTATTCCCCCAGCCGGTCATGATCATAGGTACTTATGATGAGAATGGCAGACCGAATGCCATGAATGCGGCATGGGGAGGTATTGTGGGACAGGACGAGATCATCATCGACCTGGGAAGCCACAAGACGACAGATAATATTTTACTCAACAAGGCGTTTACAGTCAGCGTGGCGGATGTGGAACACATGACAGCATGTGATTATGTGGGAATCGTCTCTGCCAACAAAGAAGAAAGGAAGATGGAAAAAGCTGGATTCACTACGGCAGAAAGCTCTTTCGTACATGCGCCGGTTATAAATGAACTCCCTCTGACTCTGGAATGTGAGCTTGTGGATGTGATCGGAGGGTCCAAATTCATCGGGCGGATCGTCAATGTGAGCATTGATGAGAGCGTGCTCGGAGATGACGGAGAGCTCAGCCTGGATAAATTCAGTCCGATTACATATGATACCGTTCATTACGGATATTACCGCCTGGGAGAAAAGGTAGGGAATGCGTTTAAAGATGGAAAAGCGCTGAGCCAAGGAGAATAGAAATGAAAGTATTGATGCGATCTATCGGACTGGGAAAGGTGCGCTATGGATTGCTGACCTGTCTGCTGGTCTGCCTGACAGCCGTGGGATGCAGCGCACAGCCGGAGGACAGCGTGACAAAGATCGATCCGGGAGGAAGTGAGTCGGAAGTGACGCCAGACAGCTCAGGTGATTACACATTGAATACAAAGGTCACGGATGTGATCAATGATCCGGTGTTCGGGGATTATGGAAGGCTGATCTTCCCTGTGGACCGGACCATAGATGAGGATCTCGAACTTCAGGATGTGGGAGATATTCTGATCTGGTACAACAACGTGAACCCGGACCGGACTGTGGAGATCGCAAATTATCTGAAAGACCGGGCGGCTTCCGGCGAGCAGATTTTTTATGACATTTATACAGAAGAAGAGAAGGCAAAAGACCCGGAAAAAGAGGATACCGGATTATTTTTCTTCCGCGGAGAGCCGGGGGCAAAGACCGCAGTCGTAAATGCGGGCGGAGGATTTGCCTATGTTGCCGCCATGCACGACAGTTTTCCCCATGCGCTTGAGCTTTCCAAAATGGGATGTAATGCATTTGCCCTGATCTACCGGCCCGGGGCACAGACAGCATGTGAGGACCTGGCGAGGGCGATCGCCTTTCTCCACGAACATACAGAGGAGCTGCAGATCGATGTCTCTGATTATTCCCTGTGGGGCGGCTCTGCAGGAGCGCGTATGGCGGCATGGCTGGGATCCTATGGGACAGAGACTTTCGGGGAGGATGCATATCCGGCTCCGGGAGCGGTTATCATGCAGTACACAGGATTGTCCGAAGTAACGGGAAATGAGCCTCCGACTTACGCCTGTGTGGGAACCAGCGACGGGATTGCTTCCTATCGGTCTATGGAAAATTATATCAGCCGGATACAGGCAGACGGTACGGATGCAGAAATCGAGGTGTTCGACGGTCTGAGGCACGGGTTCGGATTGGGAGAAGGGACCGTGGCGGAAAGTTGGATCGATCATGCAGTTAATTTCTGGGAGCGGAATATGGAATAGGGCAGACAGTTATTAGCCACTTAAGAATAAAAGATGTTAAATCAAAAAAACAGGAGGAAAAGAACATGTTGGAAGTAAGATTAAATGACGGCAACAGCATACCAGCAGTCGGATTCGGAGTTTTCCAGATCCCCAATGACGGACCTACTTATGATGCGGTACTTGCAGCTTTAAAGGCAGGATACCGCCACATTGATACAGCGGCAGCCTACATGAACGAGTCAGATGTGGGGAAAGCTGTGAAAGACAGCGGGATCGACAGAAGTGAGATCTTTATCACCAGCAAACTCTGGCTTCAGGACTACGGCTATGAGGCGGCAAAGAAAGGGATCGAGACGTCCCTTGCAAATCTCGGGACAGATTATATTGACCTCTATCTCCTGCATCAGCCTTACGGAGATGTGGCAGGCGCATGGAAGGCATTGGAAGAGGCGATAGAGGAAGGAAAGCTGAGATCCATCGGTGTGAGCAACATGACGCCGAAGATATGGAAGGAATATGTTCCACAGTTTAACACTGTCCCGGCAGTGAACCAGGTGGAGTGCAACCCGTTCTTCCAGCAGAGAGAGTTAAGGGCGCTTCTTGACAAAGATGATGTGAAGATCGAAGCATACTTTCCGCTTGGCCATGGCAATCCGCAGCTTCTTTCCCATCCTGTTGTTCAGAAGCTGGCGCAGAAGTATGACAAAGATGCCGGACAGATCCTCCTGCGGTTCGAGGTGCAGGACGGGCTGATCGTTCTGCCGAAGTCCACGAAACCGGAGCGTATCGCAGGGAATATCCGTATTTTTGATTTTGAGCTGACTTCGGAAGAGATGGAAGAAATGAGAGCCATGGATACCGGAAAAGGCACACACGACCCGGAAGCGCCGGGAGTGGGAGAGAATCTCCTGAAGGCGTATAAAATACATGACTAAAACAGACAGCAGACGCCATTAAAACGAAAGATCGTCTATACTTTTGCATAGAGTATAGGCGATTTTTAATCCTCTTGACAGGTTGGCGTATTAGCAGTATAATTTAATTATAAATAATTTAAAATTAAATTATACTCCGAGAGGGAAAAAATGAATTATTCACTCGATACATTACTGTATGGCATGCAGTTTAGAAGACTGCTGGAGAAAGAGATGCAGCCGCTGGAAACACAATACGGCCTGCAGAAGATTGATATACAGGTCCTGCTTTATCTGAACCGGGCAGGAGAACAAAATACATCCAAAGATATCATGCAGCTGAATATGTTTACCCGGGGGCATATATCGCAGTCATTAAGCAGGCTCCAGAAGAACGGTTATGTCAGGATGGTCCAGGATCAGGATGACAGGCGGTGTACGCATAATTATCTTACAGAGGATGCGGCGCCTGTGATCTGCAAAATCGAAAAGATTTCCAGAAAGATCAAAGAGATCGTCCTTGACGGGGTGACGAAAGAAGAGCAGCAGGCACTGGAATCAGCCGCCAAAAAAATGAATCGCAATATAAATAAGGTTTTGTAAACAGAGACAGGTGTTCCTTCTCAGGCACAGGGCGCTCCGCATACAGATTAGAGCGCCTTACCCTTTTGAAAATAGTTTAAAATTAAAAAATTTATAACTATAAAACAGAAAGGCGGGACGGATCATGGGGAAGATTATTATTTTTTACGATGATACAAAGGCAAGCTGCTGCCGGTGGATCGGCAGATTTGAAGGACATGAAGATGTGGAATGCAGGAAAGCGTCTGATTATGCGGAAAAGAGACTCATTTTTGCCACAGGCGCCAAGGTTGGACTTATATTTGAGAGCCAGAATGGGAAGGTGCCGTATGCTGTGTCCCATATCATATGGAGAATGACTGCCGACAAAAAGGAAAAACACATGATACTTGTCACAGGGGGCAGACGTGAACTAAAAGCGATCCGGGCAGCTGAGACGGATATGGAGAAGAGAGGATATTCCATCGGGAACATTTATATCCGCTACATACTTGACAAATATAAGGTAAAAGAAGAGGAAGCCGTGGAGTGGATCCTGGATGACCTGGAGACCGGGCAGGCAAAGGATGACGCGAAAAAGAAATACAGCAATATGCCGCGGAGAGAACTGAAAAAGGTTTTGCGCAGAGAATTCAGGGAATACAGGAAGTATCAGAAGGATCGTCTGAAAGGCGATACGGAATAGGCATAACGCAGGATGAAATATAAGCATTAGACAGTGTCGGTCCGGGGTCCTATAATATTCTTCAGAAAAAGAAAAAGGAGAGCGATATTATGAGCAGCACACTGACAGCATATTTTTCAGCCAGCGGAGTCACAAAGAGAACAGCAGAGAATCTGGCGCAGGCGGCAGGAGCGGATCTGTATGAGATAAAACCTGCCGTGCCTTATACGCAGGCGGATTTGGACTGGATGGATAAGAAGTCCCGCAGTTCCGTGGAGATGAACGACCTTGCATTCCGTCCGGAGCTTGCGGATAAAGACGCGGACATCGCTGCATATGACAGAATACTGCTTGGTTTCCCCATCTGGTGGTATGTGGCGCCCACCATCATTAATACATTTCTTGAAAGCTATGATTTCACCGGCAAAGAGATCATTCTTTTTGCGACATCGGGTGGAAGCGGTTTCGGAAAGACGGTGCAAGCCCTTGCGCCAAGCTGTCCGGGAGCACATATCAGGGAGGGGCGGATACTGAATGGAAATCCGTCTGTGGATGCTTTGAAAAAATGGGTGGACACTGTGCTGTAAAAGTAAAAAAGACATGAGCTTTTTAAGGAAAGAAGGATATTTCAGTTTCCATACAGGAGGATGGGTGCATTTCAGAACAAATATGTAAGAAATGATATTGGGAAAGCATTTGACAAAGCATAGAGTCCTGCCTTATTCATCAATCAGCCCATGAGCATAGTCGGCGGTCTTTCCCTCAAAGATAAGACGGTGGCTCAACGTACGGTAAAAATCAAAGGGACGTATGTTGCAGGAAGGCTGCCCATTAAACAGATCCAGGTCGCTTTTTCTCAAAACTTCAGCGACCCACTGGGAGCAGAAAAAGGAGTTCTCCACGTGGACACCCCTGCCAAGAAAGAGCATACTGATCAAGCCGGGATAATTATATTTCAGATTATGGGCGTTGAGCCAGTCTGAGTTCATATGTTTTGATATACGGCTGTACTGCTGGTGCGTCACCTCGATCTTCATGACCGCGATCCTGCTGCGCTCCGGGTACAGTGTGAACATCCCGGCGTGGATGTTCTCCCGGATCAGTCCGGATATGAGCGGGTTGTTCATCTGCTTGCGCGCAAAGGACATCATGTTGCGCAGATCAGGCTCCAGTGAGAGCGATACATGGGAGTAGGAATCTCCCTCGTATCGGTTCCAGAATCTCATCCTTGCCCTCAGCAGGATCAATTTCCCGATGAATGTGTTTGTGTAGCTTGTGACAATGTATATGTTCTTTGTACTTTCATTTTTGTCAGAAGTCATGGTTGGGGTCCGTTCATTTGAATCAAGGCTAATTGGGATATTTTATTACCACATTTATTATCATATTTACCATTATATAGTAAAGGGAAATGCCGGATTCGTCAA
Organism: uncultured Mediterraneibacter sp.; assembly: GCA_944383695.1. Taxonomy (GTDB): domain Bacteria; phylum Bacillota; class Clostridia; order Lachnospirales; family Lachnospiraceae; genus Mediterraneibacter. Next base: position 21,425 of record CALWQP010000030.1, on the reverse strand, counting down.
GAAGCCGTTTTGAGAAAGGTGTTTCGAGAAAGGATCCTGTACAGAAAGAGATATTCTATTTCCGGTGCCGTCGGGCAGGAAAGCCGGAACACAAGATATGCCCAAAGTATGAGTGGAAAGGAACGGATATTATGAAGTATACAAAATTAGGCAACTCTGATTTAAGTGTGTCCCGCATCTGTATGGGATGCATGGGATTTGGGGACGCGGCAAACGGACAGCATACGTGGACCCTTGACGAAGAGCACACCCGCCGGATCATCCGCTATGCGCTGAAGTCAGGAATTAATTTTTATGATACTGCCATTGCGTACCAGAGCGGGACGAGCGAACAATATCTGGGAAGGGCTCTCCGTGATTATGCAAAGCGGGATGAGGTTGTTGTGGCCACAAAGTTTCTTCCCCGCACTTCGGAAGAAATCGAAAACGGAGTCCCCGCACAGCAGCATATTGAGCGGATGCTCAATAAAAGCCTTGAGAATCTGGGCATGGACTATGTGGATCTGTATATTTACCATATGTGGGATTATGCGACGCCGCTTTACGATATCATGGAAGGGCTGGATAACGTAGTAAAGAAAGGGAAGGCAAGGTATATCGGGATTTCCAACTGCTATGCATATCAGCTTGCAAAGGCAAATGCTCTGGCGGAAAGAGAGGGATTTGCAAAGTTTGTATCCATACAGGGGCATTACAATCTGATCTTCCGGGAAGAAGAGCGGGAGATGGCGAAGCTCTGCCGGGAGGATAACATTGCGATGACGCCGTACAGCGCGCTGGCGGGAGGAAGGCTGTCCAAAGCCCCGGGCGAAACTTCCAGAAGGCTTAAGGAAGACGGCTATGCTAGGCTGAAGTATGATGGGACGGCTGAGGAAGACGGAGTGATCATATCACGCGTACAGGAGATTGCGGCTAAGCGGGGCGTGTCCATGACAGAAATCTCTCTGGCATGGCTTCTGACCAAGGTGACGTCTCCTGTCGTGGGAGCGACAAAGCTGCCGCACGTTGACGGTATGGTAAAAGCGGCGGATATCTGCCTTACGAAAGAGGAAATCCATTATCTGGAGGAACCGTATGTCCCCCACAGACTGGTAGGGGTCATGGCGCAGAATACGGCGGCACAGGCAAAAGAAAAACATGTCTGGTCCACGGGCAACCAGACTATATAGACTGGAAAAGGTGACTTTACACCAGAGAAGGGGCGTGCTTCGGAGGCGGAAGAAATAATTGAAAAATTTCCCGCGGAATGATATTCTCAATACGAGGTGTATGACAATGGAAATAAGAGTGCTCAGATACTTTTTAATGGTTGCAAGAGAAGAGAATATCACAAAGGCAGCAGAGCTTCTGCATATTACCCAGCCGACTTTGTCAAGGCAGCTTATACAGCTCGAGAAAGAACTGGAGACAAAGCTGTTTGAGCGCACCAGCCACAATATCCATCTGACAGAAGATGGGATGCTTTTAAAGCGGAGGGCGCAGGAACTGGTGCAGCTTGCGGACAAGACGGAAAGAGAGTTCAGGCGGAGAGAGGAACAGCTGTCAGGAAGCATTGCGATCGGCAGCGGAGAGACAAACAATGTACAAGTGCTTGCAGACATCATCCGTAAGTTTCAGGCGGAACATCCCATGGTGCAGTATGATCTGTACACAGCAAACGCAGACGAAATTAAGGAGCGGATTGACAAAGGGCTTTTGGATATCGGGCTTCTGATGGAGCCTGTGGATATTACAAAATACAGTTTTATCCGTCTGAAGAGAAAAGAAAAATGGGGGATCCTGGTATCGAAAGATTCTGAATTATCGGAAAAGAGTTCTGTCACGCCGCAGGATTTGATCAACGTGCCGGTTTTTCTGGCACAGAGACCCATTCTCAGAAACGAGATAGAAGGATGGCTGGGAGAATATTACGACCAGGTCCGCGTTATGGGGACATACAATCTGATCAATAATGCAGCAGTTATGGTAGAAAAAAATGTAGGGGCAGCTTTTTGTTTCCGGCTGGAGAACCGGTATGACAATCTCAGGTTTATTCCCCTTTCTCCTCCTCTGGAAACTGGCGCTGTGATCGTGTGGAAAAAGGCGCAGGCTGTTTCCCGGACCATGCAGCAGTTTATTGTCCATATCAGGCAGCATAAAGATATTTAGGTGATAAATTAAATTTGGTTATAAGTTTCCCTTTTGGCGGCATACCATAAAGGCATGGCTCATGATGAAAAACAGGTATTAGACTTGTAATAACAGGAATGTTATATTGTAGGCATCCGGAAGGATGCCGTTTTTTTGTATAGGCAACAATCAGGGGAAACAGTTGAAACCTTTGTCCGGATCGAAAGAGTCCATATCTGGTCTGACCGGTAGAAAGGAGAGGGAAGAATGACGATAAAGGAAGCGAGCGAGCGGTATCAGATTCCCATGGAGATATTGAGAGAATATGAGAGCTGGGGATTGTGCGGCACAGTAAAGAAGGTCATGGGCGCGTGGCAGTACGATGACCAGGATCTGGAACGGCTTGGCCTGATCATGACCCTTCATGATATCGGCTTTCAGAACGAGGAAGTGGAGGAGTATATGCGCCTTCTTCTGGAAGGGAAGAACACAGAAGAACAGCGCATGCAGATGCTGAACAGGCGCCGGGGAATCGCTCTTGATGAAATCCACCTCCGGGAGAAACAACTGGAACGGATGGATTATCTGAGATATATGATCCGAAAGAAAAGCCGGGAGTAGCAACCCAAAGGTTCTGACTCCCAAACAAACAGAATCTTCTGCAAAAGCGTTCTGTTTTTTATACTGTAAATGGGAATGGGCAGCAGACGTTATCCGGCAGAGTGTCTGATCTGCTCAGACCTGTCAGACACTATTGTGAAAAGGAGTGTGTGATGAAGAGGACATTCTTACTGATAGTTCTGTCTTTGTTCATGATAAGTCTTACGGCTTGTGCCTCGCGGAAAGCGGGCGGCGCGGCGGCTGATGATCAGGAACGATCCCGGCGGGAGTTCTTCGCCATGGACACCTATATGACTTTTACCGCTTATGGCGAAGGCACAGAGCAGGCGCTTCAGGAGGCGGAAGAGGAGATATACAGGCTGGAAAGCGAGTGGTCAGTGACTGAAGAAGACAGCGAGATTTATCGGGTGAACCACAGCGGTGGAGAACCTGTGACCCTAAGTGATGACACGGCGCAGATCGTCCGGTTCGCCCTGGATATGGCAGAAGAGACAGGCGGAGCGCTTGATCCTACGATCTATCCGGTGGTGGCGGCGTGGGGATTTACGACAGATGAGAACCGGATTCCCAGACAGGAGGAATTAGGGGCTCTGCTGGAGAATGTAGGATATGAGAAGGTGGAGCTTGCAGGGAATCAAATCCGTCTCCCGGAAGGCATGGAGCTGGACATGGGAGCTGTGGGAAAAGGCTATGCCGGAGACCTGGCAGCAGAACTTCTGAAAGAGGATGGAATCACATCCGCCCTGCTGGATATCGGAGGGAATATTCAGGCGGTTGGCTCCCGCCCTGACGGAAGCGGCTGGAGGATCGGGCTTAGAAGCCCTTTCGGAGAAGGACAGATCGGTGTTCTTGAGGTGTCGGACCGCGCAGTTGTGACTTCTGGTAATTATGAGAGATATTTTATCGGTGAGGACGGCAGAGAATACGGACATATCATTGATCCGGATACCGGATATCCGGTGGGCAATGAGATAGATTCGGTCACCATCATCGCCGAAGAAGGAAAAACAGCCGACGCCCTCTCCACGTCCATGTTTGTAAAGGGACTTTCCGGAGCAGAAGAATACTGGAGAGCGCATCAGGATTTTGACATGATCCTTATCACAGAAGACGGGCAGGTTTATCTTACTGAAGGGATAGAAAGCAGCTTCACCCTGAACAGCAGCTTTGGGAATATGGAGCTGCATGTGCTGGAGGCTGTGGCAGAGGAGTAAAAAGGAGACAGACCATGAACACAAAACAAAAAATAAAAATCACAGCAGATATACTTATGACGGCAGCGCTTTTGTTCCTGATGCCTTATGGAATGGTCGGAGAGGCTGCTCATGAGTGGATCGGGGCAGGGATGTTCCTGCTCTTTGTACTCCATCACATATTAAACCGGAAATGGCTGGGTAACATCGGGAAGGGACGGTACACGCCATACCGCATCCTCCAGACGGCGCTTGTGGTCCTGGTCCTGAGCTGCATGCTTGGGTCTATGATAAGCGGCATCATTCTTTCCCGCCATGTCTTCGCGTTCCTGGATATCAGGGGACTGAGCGGCCCGGCAAGAGTCATTCATATGACCTGCGCTTACTGGGGCTTCGTGCTTATGTCCCTGCATCTGGGAATCCACTGGGGGATGATGACAGGTATGGCAGGCAGGATGTTCAAAAAAACTTTTGCGGCGCGGAGGTGGATCGCCCGGCTGGCGGCGTTCGGGATCGCTGCGTACGGAGTATGGGCGTTTGTAAAAAGAGACATTTTAAGTTATATGCTGATGCAGGTGCATTTTGTGTTTTTTAATTATGAAGAACCGGTTATTTTCTTTATCCTGGACTATATGGCGGCTATGGGGCTCTTTGTGTTTGCCGGGCATTATCTGAGCAGAGCTTTGATGAAAGCCGGCAGGAAAAAGAAAGCTTAGGAATTTACTTTAGGGAAGGAGCAATGATAATCCATGAAAGCAAAAAAATTATTCTCAATGATACTAGTCGGAGCAGCGGCAGTGAGCCTGTTGGCAGGGTGCAGTTCGGATACAGGAAGGGCTCAGGAGGATGTGTCACAGAGTGATACAGCGCAGAATGATGCACAGGAAGGCTCAGCGCAGGACGAGATACGATCCGGTGAAGGAGACTCTTCTGACACAGCGGCCTCGGGAAATGTTCTTGTTGTTTACTATTCAGCTACAGGAAATACAGAAGAGGTAGCAAGTACCATCGCTGACGCCACAGGAGGAGAGCTTTTTGAGCTTGAACCTGCAGAGCCGTATACAAATGCGGACCTTAACTGGACAGATGACGACAGCCGCGTTTCCCGGGAATATGCAGACGAAAGCTTAAGGGACGTGGAGCTTGTGTCAACAACAGTGGATAACTGGGATTCCTATGATACGGTCTTTATCGGATATCCCATCTGGTGGGGCATTGCGGCATGGCCGGTGGATTCCTTTGTGGAGAACAATGACTTCACAGGAAAGACCGTGATTCCGTTCGCGACTTCCTCCTCTTCGGGAATGGGTGAGAGCGGACAGCTGCTGGAAGAGCTGGCAGGAGAAGGAGACTGGCAGGAAGGTATGAGGTTCCGGTCAGGAGTTGACGAAGCGGATGTTCAGGATTGGGTGAATGGATTGGGACTGTAATTGCTGAGAACAGAATATTTTGGAGATAGGGCAGGGTGCGAGGTGAACAAGATGATTAATAATGAGATCAATGCAATTAAAGACAGTAACTGCATGACTATCATGCCAAAACGGATCTATCTGTTCGGTTCCTCTGCAAAAGATACCTATAATGAGGACAGTGATTATGATTTTTACGTTGTCGTTCCTGATGGATACCATTGAGTGAGGATGAGTTTCTATTGATGTAGAATAAACAGATACATGAAGAATGAAAGAAATCCTTCGTGTATCTGTTTTTTTGTGCAAATGCCGGAGAAAAAACACGCAAAGCATAAAGTTTCTCATTTTCAGGCATCCTAATGATACTGGAGATGCAGATATTTATGTGGACGCGGAGGCATTGTGTGGATGAAAGGCTTATCCAAGGTGGAGCGAAGTTTCAAAGAAGCATTGAAAAACAGAGACTTTCATGTCTGGTACCAGCCACAGATCGACATGAGGACAGGCAGCCCCAGAGGAGGCGAGGCGCTTGTCCGGTGGCAGAGAGAGGACGGCGCTCTGATCCCGCCGGATCGATTCGTTCCAGCGCTGGAGAAGGCGGGGCTTATGCCATTTCTGGATGAAGAAGTAGTAAGACTTGTCTGCAAAGACGCCTCTGAGGCGAAGCAGAGGGGATTTCTCTTCGGCCCAGTGTCGGTAAATCTGTCCAGACTGCATGCGGGGAGAGAGGGAAGCCCGGATTGCATCAGGAAAGTTACGGCGTATTACGGTATACAGCCCGGAGAGCTTTCCTTTGAAATTACAGAGACGGCAGAGAAAGAGGAGGATGAGGCTGGTCTGATGGAGTTTGCAGGCCAGCTTCAAAAAGAGGGATACCAGATTGCCATGGATGACTACGGAACCGGAAACTCCACGTTGAAACTGCTCCAGGAGTTTTGCTTTGACATCCTGAAGCTGGACCGGCATTTTGTCAGCAGGATCGGGGAGACAAGGGCGGACATCATCCTTGCATCTACCATTGACATGGCCAGACGGCTGGGGATGGAAGTGGTGGCTGAGGGAGTGGAAACAGAAGAACAGATCCGTTTTCTCGTGGAAAATCAATGTTATTTGGGGCAGGGATATTATTATTCCAGACCGTTGACAAAAGAGCAGTATATCAGATGGAGGGGGCTGATATGAAGCGGCTGTACAAAGGGCTGGCGGCAATTTTCCTGTTTTCAACTGTCCTGTTTGTGCTTATCTTTGCGGTCAGTCTGTATAAGAGAGGGAAAGACGAGAACGGCAGATATCTGGAGCAGCTATTGATAAGCGTGGAGTCCAACCTCGACCGGGCGACTCAGGAGTATGAGGAGAAGCTGGAGCATCTGGAGGAAGACTATATAAGCCGGGCGCGGGCAGTGGAATACATTGCGTCCCATGACACACAGATGATCGGCAGAAATGGGCTGGAGTTCTTAAAAGAGATTATGGAGGTGGGAGATATCTCCCTGCTTGATTCTTCTGGAGAGGTCTTTTTGAGTACAGATGAAACGCTGGAAGGCAGCAGGGAAGCAGAAGTGGTGATGGAAGAGTTGAAAGAGCTGCCCAAGGGGGAGAGGGCCTCTGTCCATTTGGACATCCCGGATTTCCGGAACCGTCCTGAATACTTCTATGTATTAGCTGGTTCTGAATCAGAACGGTTTGCTGCTGTGCGCATTGATGCGGACATCTCCCAGGCGGGTCTGGTGAGCGGCAAGGAGGTAGTGGGGACCATCTTAAGGCAGGCGACAACTGAATATGAGACCAGTATATTTGCAGTGGGAAAAATAAAGGGGAGTGTTTTTGGGATCACAGAAAACAACAGTCAGGATATTCAGATCCGGGATGTCCGGGAAGGGCAGGAAATGCTGGAATATTTATCCCGGATACCGAAAGGAGAACCGGTATTTCTTCATATCAATGGTGCGTATCAGAGCGCTGTGGTAAGAGATCTGGACGACATGTATCTGGTGGCTTTTTCAGGACTGGACCGGGTGGTGGGAAGTGTTTTTCTGACATTTTGTATCGGGCTGGCAGTAATTGGATTGATCTGTGCGCTGAGTGTCCTGATGGTAAGGTATTACCTGAAAAAATATCTGTTCCTTCGTTTTGAGCAGATCAGGGAAGGGATATACGGTATTCTCAGAGGAGAGCGGGACCCGTCGGAGGATGACAGTGAGATTCCGGAGCTGCGGCTTCTAATGGATATGATTTTTCAGCTCGAGCAGGGGTATGTGGAGAAATCCCACGGCATCGACCGGATGGAGGATCAGCTGTGGGCGGCGCGGACAGAGGCGGAGCGGGACCGGCTGACAGGAGTTTACAACAGGAGCGGCTTTGAGCGCCGGGCAGAGATGTTTCTGAAAAATGAGCATCCTGGCGGCGCGCTGATCCTTCTGGATTTGGATAATTTTAAGCAGATCAATGACTTTGAAGGGCATCCAAGGGGAGACCGGGCGCTTCAGCGGTTCGCACGGTGCCTGTCCGGAGCGTTTCGTGAGGAGGACGTTATCGGGCGGCTGGGCGGGGATGAATTTATCGTTCTCGTAGGCAATCCCATGACGGAAAAAGTTTTGGAAGAGAAGTTCGATTCTCTTCTTGCCGGGGTGCGTGCGGCAATGAAAGAAGAGTATGAAAAGTACCGGGTCTCAGTGAGCATCGGCGCGGTTCCAATAGACGGATGCATCAGAGATTATAAGAAGCTGTACCAGTGTGCGGATACAGCGTTGTATATCTCCAAATATCTGGGTAAAGATCGTTTCTATATCAATAAAAAAATGATCGCCTGTATGAGAAGGGAGTGTATCTCGTGCAGAGCAGACTGTCCAAGGAGCAGGATACTGGATGGGAAAGAAGGGATAACACAAGATGGAGAGGACCTATATCATCATCCCGGCTCTTGAGCCGGAGCCCGGCCTGTATGGGCGGATTGTAAAGCTTCGTGACAAGATTCCATCTAAGATCGTGGTCATTGACGATGGGTCCGGCGAAACTTACCGGAAAACATTCGACCAGATCGCCGGGATGGATGATTGTCTTGTGCTCCGTCACGAGGAAAACAAAGGGAAAGGACAGGCGCTCAAAACCGGTTTTCGATATGTGAGAGAAGCTGCTGGGACAGAGAGCAGAATCCTGTGCATGGACTGTGACGGACAACATCTCCCGGAAGACGGAGCACGTCTTTTGGAAACAGTGGAGGCGTACCCGGATATGCTGGTTCTTGGAGGCAGGGACTTTTCAGGGAAGAACATCCCATGGAAGTCCCGGTTCGGAAACCGCATTTCATCTGTTATCTTCTGGATCTTCGGCGGAATATACTTAAGCGATACACAGACAGGATTCCGGGCGTTTGATGGCAGCCTGCTGGATATGATGCTTCAAGTTCCGGGGGACAGGTTCGAGTATGAGACGCGGGTGCTGCTTGCCTGTGCGCAGCAGGGAGTTCCCATTGTGACAGAGAAGATAGAGACCGTCTATGTAAATAACAATGCAGGCACCCATTTTCGGCCTGTCAAGGACAGTGTCCGTGTGATGGGAGCGCTTTTTCATGGACCGGGCAGGTTTGTTCTGACTTCTATGATCTGCGCCCTGCTGGATTTGTCCCTGTTCTGGATTTTTGATAATACTTTTGAAAAGATACAGATACTCCATGGGAGCGCCGGGCTTCCCTATGCAGGGAACGAGGGGCAGTTCTGGCGGATCGCTGCTGCCACTGTCGGGGCACGGTTCCTCTCAGCGGCGGCCAACTTCGGGCTGAACCGAAACTGGGTTTTCCGGACAAAAGGAAACCCCGGGACAGGAGGGTGGAACAGGGAGGCTTTCCGATATCTTTGCCTGTGCATTGGGATTATGGCCGCTTCCTCTTTGTCTGTGTATGTTGTGTCATCCTTTTTTCACACAGAGCCGGCAGCGGCAAAGCTGATCTGTGATGGAATTTTATTCTTTTTCTCATACCGGATACAGAAAAGGTGGGTGTTTTTAAACAGGAGAAAGGAAGGCGGAGAACATGACGGATGAGAACAAAAGAAACAGATGGTTCATAGTAACGATCATTTCCCTGTCTGTCTATCTGATCTGGAGGATTTTCTTTACACTGCCATGGCGGGAGGGGATATTGCAGAATGTTGCCGGTATCGCGCTGGTGGCAGCAGAGACAGTGACATCTCTGGGAATGATAGAATTGATGGTCAACAGGATGAAAAGCAGTGATTATGAGATTCCCCTGCCGGAGGTTTCTGATGACCAGTTCCCCCATGTGGATGTGTTCATCGCCACTCACAATGAATCCCCAAAGCTTCTCTACAAGACCATCAATGCCTGTACATTTATGGAGTATCCGGACCCGGACAAGGTCCATATCTATGTGTGTGACGATGGAGACCGGGAGGAGGTCAGAGAGCTGGCTGATCATCTTGGAGTGGGGTATCTGGGACTTTCGGACAACTGTCACGCCAAGTCAGGAAACTATAACCATGCCCTTTCCCGCACATCCTCGCCGCTGATCGCCACCTTTGACGCGGACATGATACCAAGGAGAGAATTTCTCATCAAAACAGTCCCTTACTTTCTCATGCCGGAGAAAAAGATGGGGTTGGTGCAGACTCCTCAGAGCTTCTATAATCAGGATCTGTTCCAGTTCAACCTGTTTTCGGAGAAAGATATCCCGAATGAGCAGGATTTCTTTTCCCGGGAGATCAATGTGATGAGAAACACCGCCAACGCGGCTGTATATACCGGGAGCAACACCGTCATCCTGCGCTCGGCGCTGGAAGAGATCGGCGGGTTCCCCTATGATACTGTGACAGAAGATTTTGAGACCAGTCTGCGCCTTCAGAAAGCAGGGTATATAACATATGCTTCATCGGAAGTGCTTGCCGCAGGGCTTTCTACTACCACAGTGGCGAGTATGATCGGTCAGAGAGTACGGTGGGCAAGAGGCGTGATACAAAGCATCCAGAATACAAATGCGGTCTTTACAAAAGACCTTACGCTGAAAGCCCGTCTGGCCTATCTGAACTCGTATCTGTACTGGTGGACCTTTCTGTGCCGGATGATCTTCATTCTGTCTCCCATCCTCTTTGCGCTGTTTGGATTCCGACTTGTGGAGTGCGGATTCTGGGAACTGCTGCTGTTCTGGCTGCCTTCCCACCTATCCTACCGGGTGTCCATGGGGTATTTGAGTACCAATATCCGGAATATGCGGTGGAGCCAGATTATCGATACGATTCTGGCGCCGTACCTGATCATCCCGGTTTTTCTGGAATCCGTTGGAATCCATTACAAGAAATTTAAAGTGACGGACAAGAAGAAGCAGAGAGTGCAGACTGCCTCTTTCCGCTATCTCATTCCCCACGGCATCTTGATCCTCCTTACGGTTGCGTCAATTCTCCGCTTTCTGCGGGGAAAATACGGACTGGCGCTGGTGTACAGCAGCGTCATTCTTTTCTGGCTGGGCTACAATCTGGTTGCTCTTTTGTATGCCGTATTCTTTATGCTCGGCAGGGAATCCCGGCGCATCTCGGACCGGATCGGGGCAGAGGAGAAGGCGGAAGTATGGAAAGATGGAGAATACCGGAAGGGAAGGACTGTGGATGTGTCTGAGGAGGGAATCGCACTGCGGATTCCGGGCATGATGGGGATAGGAAAAGGGGATGCATTCCGGGTCGTGGTTACCACGGAGCATTACAGAGCCGCCCTGAACGCGACCTGTGTTTACAGCAGAGGGGAAGGCGCCCTGCAGGAAGAAAACGTCCGGGCAGAAGCGGCCTGGACGGAAGATAAAGCAGGGAGTGAAACACCATCTGGAATGTCAGGGATGCGGCCGGGGGTGTTTCTGGCCGCAATAGTCAGTCCTGAGGATGAGGAGAGCAAGAGGAACTGGATGCAGATCGTTCATGACCGGAAACATTCCCTGCCAAGAGAGATCGATCCGTGGATGACGGTTTATGACGAGGTGTGCCGGAATATCCGTATGAGATGGGAGAAAAGATGAAAGGAATATGAGAGAAAAGGTGAGAGGAAGAATGAAAGAGGACACAGGTGAGGTGAGAAAATGGAAGGGCTTTACAGACTGACAGAGGCAGCGCTGCTTTTAATGTCGTTTTGGGGATATTTTTTTATTGTCTGCCGGTTTGGGAAGGTAAAGAGCTGGTTTGTGCCCATCGTCTGCATGGCAGGCATCAGTCTTGTGCTTTTCTTTGGCGGGCTTCTGGGCATTCTGGCTCTGGCAGCGGATCTGGCGCTCATGGGAGGGCTGATCGGGTTTATCATATTTGTAGTCTTTCTTTTAAGAGGAAAGATAAACGCTCCGAAGTGGAGCCTGTGCGGGGGCTGCTTTGGGGTGGGAGCGGCGGTGTTCCTTTTGCTTTCCCTTAATCTGAAATTACTCCATTATGATAATTTCTCCCACTGGGCGCTGATCGTGAAATACCTGCTGTCCACGGATCATTTTCCGGGGGCGGACACGGTCATGATACCATTTCGGGATTATCCGCCGGGCAGCAGTGTGTTCATCTACTATGTGTGCCGGTTTGCCGGGCGGTCTCAGGGCGTTATGCTCCTTGCTCAAAACAGTATGATAATCGCCTGTTTCTATGCGGTGTTTGGCATTGTGAAAGAACGGAGACGGTTTCTTCTCTACTCATTTCTGGGGATGGGGTGCGCGCTTTTGTCTTATCTGAATCTGACGATCCGGATCAACAACCTGCTGGTGGATTTTCTCCTGCCTCTCCTGGCAATGGCGTCCGCGGCGGTTTCCTTTCGGTATTGCAGAGAAAAAGAGAAGCTTTGCATCCTGCAGGTGATACTGCTTGGATTTATAGGAATTGTGAAAAGCACAGGGGTGTTTTTTGCAGGAGCGGCAGGAATCTATGCTCTGTGGATGAGCGTCCATACCGGGAAGGAAGACCGGAAACCAGGGAGCGGAAAAGAGGATGCGGATAAGGCCGTCTCATTTAGGAGGCGGGCAAAAATATTTGGGTGCGGGGTGCTGATACTCTGTGGGGCGGCGCTCCCTTCACTGGCGTGGCAGCGCCATCTCAATATCGATATGGCAGGCTTTGAAGGCAAATTTGAGATGGGAAAGGCTGCCGGCGAATATGGAGCTCCTGTGGGAGAAGAATTATACGGTCAGGTGACGAGGGATTTTCTCGAGACTTCCTTTGATCTGTCAGGGCGGGCGGCACAGGTGTTCTTCGTGTGCCTTATCCTTGCCGTGGGAGCGGTTTTGTATGCCCGGTTTAAGATGAAAAAGCGCTGGCGGCTGGGAAATATTCTGACAGTTGGCATTGTGGCGGTCATTCTCTACTATGCGGGGATGCTGTATATGTATCTGTACACCATGCCAGCGGAGGAGGCTCTGCGTCTGGCTGGCTTTGAGCGTTACGCCTGCAGTATCATGACGCTGTTTGCGGGAGTGCTGATCATGGGTGCGGCGGTGGATATGGAAGGTTCTTTTGCTGTGGACATTGATGAGCGGGGCGCATACAAGGCGTATTCGTCCCCGGGGGCGAAGCGGAGATATCAGTATGCAGTGCTGGGAACAGTCCTTCTTGGGCTGAATTTCCTTTATTCGGAGATAAACGGCCTGCGCAGTATCCGGGCGGATTATGCGACGTCTCTGCCCGGCAGGGTGGAGCGGGCTGTCGGCGACCGGTGGTATGAAAACGGTGAAACCGATGAAAGGACCTATCTGGTGGTGGCATCAGACGAGAATGGGCAGGTGTCCAGCGGGGAGGTGCAAAATGTATGCAGATATTTTCTCTGGGCTCCCAATGTGGAGGCAGTGGAGAGCGTAAGCCGGGAGGAGCTGGAAAAGCTGATCGGGGATTACGACCGTATTATCGTTCTGGACTGAGGGAAGAGCGTATCATCGGGGAGGGGAAAACTTGCAAATCACAAAAATTCATTCCTGTATTCTGTCGGACTTTTGCCAGTCCACTTCCGGAAAATTTCCGCATAATAGCTGGCGCCGGAGAATCCGGTCTCGCCGGCGATTTCGATGATCGGCAGGTCAGAAGTTTTAAGCAGGTCCATGCTTTTATTTATTCTATACTGCGTCAGATTCTGGTTGGGTGTCTGACCAAGATATTTTGCAAACAGCTTACAGCATTTGCTCTGCCCCACTGCCCCGGAAGCGGCGATGTCCCCAAGAGCGATCCTTTTTTTGTAATTTTTCTGGATAAATCCCACCATATTTTTGACAATGGCTAAGTCTGCGTTTTGGCGCTTTTTCCTGTCGTTGGCTAAGGGGGCGTTCTCGTACAACAGCACCCAGATTTTTATAAATGCGGCCTGTATTTTCATTTGCGCCGCATTTTCTTCTTTTATCGTATAAACCTGTTTGATTTGTGCGCACAGGTCTCTTTGCCATGGTATCGCCGGGCGCAGGTGGACATAAGGCAAACTGGCATTATGTATCAGCGGCGAAACAAAATCATGTTCATATGCCGGGGTGACACAAAGCAGCATAGGGTGTAAAAGAATGCAGAGAAATTCGCACTCTTTTTTGAAATCAGAAAAACCGAAGTGCATTTGCCGGGTATTTACAAGAAGTCCCTCATTTTCTTTTAATACAACGATCTCACCATTAATATTGTATTGCATTTCCCCGGACAGGACCAATATAAATTCAATATCATCATGCCAATGACTTGGCGCGGCATGACTTGGATAAGAAGAAAGCAAAAAACGCCTGATATATATCGGATAATCCGGATGGTCATATTGTACTTTTTCGGACTTGTTATCTTTCAATAAGAACATATGCAACCTCGCAGGAATGTTATTGGATTTCGCAGAATTCCGATAGAGATATCAAAATCCGTGCATTATAATCATAGAATTGAACTACTTCACTGTCAAGACGGCAGTGTTTGAATACGGAGGTATTTCTCATGGTCCACTTACTTTTGGCAATTATTTATCTTGCCTTTATCAGTCTGGGGCTGCCGGATGCGCTGCTTGGGTCTGCATGGCCGTCTATGTATCCTGAATTTGGCGTACCTGTTTCCTACGCCGGCATTATATCCATGATCATTGCCGGCGGTACGATCGTTTCCAGCCTGCAAAGCGACAGGCTGACCCGCTGGCTGGGCACTGGAAGAGTAACAGCTGTCAGTGTTGCTGCCACAGCAATAGCGCTGTTCGGATTTTCCATTACCAATTCTTTTTGGGGGTTATGCCTATGGGCGATCCCTTATGGGCTGGGGGCAGGCAGTGTAGACGCTGCACTGAACAATTACGTTGCGCTGCATTACAAGAGTATGCACATGAGCTGGCTTCATTGTATGTGGGGGATCGGCGCGACTGCCGGACCTTATCTGATGGGATGCGCGCTTGCGGGAGATATGGGATGGAATATGGGTTATCGTTACATAGGGATCATTCAGATCGTGCTGACGGCAATTTTAATCTTCAGCCTTCCTCTTTGGAAGAGGAGAACTGCAGGTACAACAGAAGCAGAAGCTGTTTCAGATAAAGCGCTCAGCCTGAGGAAGATTTTTGAAATTCCTGGAGCAAAGGAAGTTATGCTCTGCTTCTTCTGTTACTGCGCGGTAGAGCAGACCGCGATCTTATGGGCGAGCAGCTACCTGACATTGTATAAAGGGATGTCTGCGGATGCGGCAGCGGGTTTTGCCAGTGTATTTTTTATCGGGATCACGGTTGGCCGGGGATTATCCGGATTTATCACGATGAAACTAAACGATACGCAAATGATACGTCTGGGGCAGGTATTGATCGCGACAGGCATTGCCGCCATGCTGCTGCCGGGATCACAAACAGTTTCTTTGATCGGACTGTCTTTGGTTGGCCTTGGCTGCGCCCCGATCTACCCAAGTATCATCCATTCAACGCCAGATCATTTTGGGGCGGATAAATCTCAAGCTGTTATTGGCGTGCAGATGGCCAGCGCTTATGTGGGGACCTGTCTGATGCCGCCCCTGTTCGGGCTGATTGCAAATCATATCACAGTGGCGCTGCTGCCGGTCTACTTATTGATCGTGTTAGTACTGATGGTCATCATGCACGAGCTTTTATCAAAAAAGGCTCCTGTTCCTGCTGTCCGGAGAAAATGATTGCCAAAACTTTATAATTTGTTTATAATTAATTCCATATTGTGTCAGGAATACGTTCCCGGAGAGAGTTTTTCACAGAGGGCACAAAAGAAATGCCGGTGAGCGCCGGTACAGAAAGGACGATATGGAATGGGAGATACATTACAAATACTGATCGCAATGGTCATTTACATGACTGTAGTGATCATTCTGGGCGTTACTTTTGCAAGAAAGGCAAATGCAAGTTCTGATGCTTATTTTCTTGGGGGCAGAAGCCTTGGCCCGTGGGTGACGGCGATGAGTGCGGAGGCTTCCGATATGTCGGGCTGGCTGCTCATGGGACTGCCGGGCGTGGCATACTGGTGCGGCATCGCTGACGCGGCGTGGACAGCCATCGGACTGGGGGTGGGCACCTATGTCAACTGGCTCATTGTTTCCAAAAGACTGCGCCGTTACAGTGAGAAGGCGGGGAATGCCATCACGCTTCCGGAATACTTTTCCAACCGTTTTCATGAGAAACGAAAGGTCATCATGACCATCTCGGCCGTATTTATTTTAGTCTTTTTCACGGTGTACGCAGCGAGCTGCCTTGTGACATGCGGCAAGCTGTTTTCCACCCTGTTTGACCTGCCTTACATCCCGATGATGATCGTGGGCGCAGTGTTCGTCCTCATCTATACCATCATTGGCGGATTTCTGGCAGAAAGTGCTTCGGATTTCATGCAGGCCATGGTGATGATCGTTGCCCTGGGTGTTATTGTCTGTGTCGGTACGGCTTCAGCCGGAGGGCTGGGCGCTGTGTTGGACAATGTCAAGGAGATTCCCGGATTTCTTGATTTCTTTGGGATCGCAACTCCTCAGACTGTGGACGGCGTGCAGCAGGCGGCAGACGGTGTGCCCCTCTTTGGTGAGGCGGCGGTCTACGGAGCCCTTCCCATTGCTTCGGCGCTTGCCTGGGGGCTCGGGTATTTTGGCGTACCTCAAGTACTTCTTCGATTCATGGCGATCCGTCATGAGGATGAGCTGAAACGTTCCCGCCGCATCGCAACGGTTTGGGTTGTTATCTCGCTTTCTATCGCAGTATTTATCGGTCTGGTGGGGAGGACATTGTATCCCACAGCGCTCACGACTTCCTCAGAGGCGGAGAATGTATTTATCCTCCTCTCTACGAACCTGCTTCCTCCGTTGATCGCGGGATTTGTGATGGCGGGCATCCTGGCGGCGACCATCAGCTCTTCGGACTCCTATCTTCTGATCGCGGCGTCTGCGTTTGCGAAAAATATCTATCAGGGGCTGTTCCGCAGGAATGCTTCTGATAAGGAGGTGCTGAATATTTCAAGAATCACGCTGCTGCTGATCGCAGTTGTGGCGATCATTATAGCGCTGGATGAGAACAGTGTCATTTTTACCATCGTAAGTTTTGCCTGGGCGGGATTCGGCGCTACATTCGGAGCATTGATGCTTTTCAGTCTGTTCTGGAAGAGGACGACAAGAGCCGGAGCCGTAGCGGGTATGCTCGGCGGTGGGGGCATGGTCTTTGTGTGGAATCTCCTCATCCGTCCCCTGGGCGGCCTGTGGGATGTTTATGAGCTCCTGCCAGCGTTTATCTTCTCCTGTCTGTGCATTGTTGTGGTGTCCCTGCTGACAGCTCAGCCTTCTGAGGAGATACAAAGAGAGTTCGAGGAAGTGCGGACCGTCAGATAAAACTTTCAAGGTGTTTTGTCAAATCGCAGAGAGAATATGCAAAAAGAGATGCTGAACATGAGGAAAACCTCAAACAGCATCTCTTTTGTAGTTGTGAGCTTGGAGGGGCACGTTTCTTAAGGCTGGTCCCAAATCCGGATGGCGGATATGTAGAACAACATGGAAATCTTCATTGCAGTAGGGAAAGCAGAGTTGCCGAACTATATAGCAGAATGAAAAAACACCAGCGCCATTTGTTGCCTGTCTTTCTGTCTACTAAAAAAATAAATAATAAGAATATTTGTTACCAAAATCCCCACATCCGCACCAAACAAAAACATATGGAATTGGAACGGAATTGTGATCAACAATAGGAGGTTTTCAATAAAGAAAAAAACAATCTCAAATACTGTATTATTTATTTCCAATGCCTTCCTCCTTGCATGCGTTTGAATTTGTTCCTAATTATACATTATTTTTTTAAAATGTATAGAGATATTGACTTAATCACTTAATATCAGCCTTTGGATGCTTATAGATCTGGTATCATCAGTTCGCGTCTCAGTCTCGTCAGAATGATAAGGGACATAACTGCAGCAAGCACGGAGGTCCCGGCAAAGTTCAGCCAGATGCCTGTCAGACCCAGATTCCACAGCGCGCCCACAAGGATCACGGGAAAGACTAGCGCAGTGGATATGGAGATCAGCGATGCGGGCAGGGGCTTTTCGATCGCCAGCATATAACTCTGGGTGGAAAAGGAAAACCATCGTGTAATGTAAGTAAGGGCAAAAAGCCGCAGCGCCGTGACAGAGAGATCCAGCACTTCAATTCCGGCGTCCGCCATGAACATGGCAGTGATCTGCTCTGGAAAGACAGCGATGATGAGCGCCGCAAAAAGAGAGAAAATCCCGCTTGCAGTAAAGCAGCACTTTTCGATCGCCCGCACTCTGGAAAATCTCCGGGCGCCCCAGTTGTATCCCACCGCGGGCTGGAGAGAGTCACACATCCCATAGAGGAGCGGCTGGATGAATCCTTCAGCAAACATCAGGATGCCATACACAGATACTGCTGTTTCCCCGCCGAGCCTGATCAGGATCACATTCATTAAAATAGAAGTAATCCTTCCGGCAATGTTATTTAAAAAGTTGGGGCTTCCGCAGACGATTATCTGACCGATGCTCCGGGCTTCAAAGCGGGGGCGGCAAAAGCGAAGCAGCGCCTTCCCGCGGAAAAATGGGAAAAAGGCGATAACAGTGCAGACAAACATGCCGATGCAGGTTGCCAGCGCTGCAGCCCAGATTCCCCAGCCCAGCACGCCGAGGAATAAAAGCTCCATCACAGCGCTCAAAACGGACATCATAATATTGATGAGCATACTGCCTTTGATATATCCACAGATGCGCAGATAGTTATCTACTGCGAATATGATAGTTGTCACCGGGGCGCAGAGGGCATAGACCTGAAGATACTGCACTGCCATAGAGGCGAACGCTCCTTCAGCTCCCAAAAGCCGGATCAGGGTGGGGGCGGCCAGGAACATCACACCGCCCATCAGGATGCCGGCGGCGATGATCAGGATACAGGAACAGGTGAAAAGATTATTTGCCTCCTGGTCCTTCTTTTTCCCGAGACTGATCGATATAGGGACTGCTGAGCCGTATCCGATCAAGTCAGCCAGTGAAAAATTGATGACAACAAAAGGCATGGAGAGGTTCAGCGCGGCAAAGGCGGCCTCCCCCAGAAACTGTCCGACGAATATCCCATCAAGAGTCTGGTAGAGCGCGCTTGCCAGCATACTGACCGCCCCGGGGATTGAAGCCAGGAAAAATAGTTTAACAGGCGGTGTTTTTGTGAAAAGTTCATGTGAGTTCATAGCGATAAGTTTACTCCTTTGATGATGTATCTGATATTCGGTTGTCTTCTGAGAATAGAAGTTCCGTATATTTTCTCATCAGCGGCACAGGCTTGTTCTTTTTGTTTCCATCCCTGATGATCGTTCCAAATGGTCAACGGGAATCATAATCTGAAATTGGATAAAAGTCAACTGATTTCAGATGATATTAACTTTTTGTGTATATACGGATATTGCAAAAATATAAATAAAATTGATATTTTTTGTCGAGAAATATTGACAAGTGACGGGGAATAATGGTACTGTGCAACTATAAGCAAAACTGAACTTATACTAGGACGGAAGCCGTGAGGCTGCTCGTCAGTGGTTCGGTTTAGAAAGCAAAAAAGCTGATTAATCTGATTTGTGAAGGGAAGAAAAGGAGAAAGTACATTATGAAAAAATGGAGAACCATTACCGTAATGGCAGCAGCTCTTGTTTTGGCGATGCTGCCGGCAGAAAAAGTTTCTGCACACTATGACACCGCGTATTATCACTAGGAACAGCAGGCTTCGAACAATGCAGATTGGATGAGCGGGCTTAGAGATAATGCCCGATTGAGTGAATTGTCTATTCCGGGAACGCATGATTCGATGTCACATCGCAGTAACCTCAGTTTTGTGGATAATACCCGGACACAGACGATGAATCTTCAGCAGCAGTTAGATAGCGGAATTCGTTATATTGATATCCGCGTGAAATATGCGGATACTGGTTTTCCGCTGCATCATGGAATTGTATATTTAGGGTATGATCTTGAGGATGTGCTTAAAACGGTACAGAGCTTTCTTCAGCAGCACCCGGGAGAAACGATCATTATGCGGCTGAAACAGGAAAACAGCAGTGCGTCAGATCCTCAGATGAAGAAGGTGTTTGATACATATTATAAACGTTATCAGAATCTTTTCTGGAAGCCTACAGGGGAAAAGGATCCTACTCTGGGGAGTATGAGAGGCAGGCTGGTGCTTTTATCGGATGTGCTGTCGTTGAATGTATATGGCTTGAACTATCGAGATGTAGATACGCAGGATTACTACGATCTCGGGACAAATTGGGATTTGTATTCGAAATGGGAAAAAGTAAAGGAACATGCGAAAAAGGTGGATGTTATGAACAGCGGAGTTACGCTGAATCATCTGAGCGCAGGTTCGGCAGGCGTTATGCCGTATTTCGCAGCAAGCGGACATTCCAGTCCACAGACTGGCGCACCCAGGCTTCTGACAGGTCTTACGGAACCGGCATTCGCCTCTTATTATCCGGACTTTCCGCGTGTGGGACAGGCGGGAGAGCTGTCCAGCATTGCATTTGAAGGAATTAACACGCTATTTGCAAATCTTGTAGATAATAAGGGTGTTTCAAAAACTGGGATTGTGGCAGCGGATTTCCCAGGTGCACGTCTGATAGATGGTATTATTAAATGTAACGATTACCTGATTGATACAGATGAGATGGGGAGGTATAAAATCTATCTCGTCAGCTCGCCGCAGATGGTTGTGGACAACAATATGAAAAGTGACGGGAAGACAAGTCTCTGGCAGTGGAACGGCCAGCAGCAACAAAAGTGGGATCTGGTTTATGAGAAAGGCAAAGATGCTTATCAGATCGTCAATGTGATTGATGGCAAGGTCCTCACATGGGATGATGCGAATGGCAGCAAACGAGTTGTCACAGTGGCAAATACAAGAGCGGATAATCAGTATTGGAAAATTGAAGACAGGAAAACGCTGGGGTATTTGATCCGCAGTAATAAAGACAGCAATTATATGCTCAGATATGATGGTAATGCATCAAATGGCGCTTCGCTGAGTATGGGCTTTATGGATCTTAACCGTTCGTTTTTCCAATTAGTAAAGCTCTAAATAATATACTGATCTGTTAAACTTCGGGTTTGAATGAAATAAAAAGGCCGATATGTTCCGAAAAATGCTGCCTGGAACATATTGGTCTTTTTATGTTCAGGAGAGGCGGGATTTCCGCACTGACGCCTGGATTTTAATAGAGGGGTATCCTTTTAGGAGTGAAAAAGGATTGTACTTAAAAAAATACAATTATTAGTAAAAACTACTTGAAATAAATCCCTGAATCTTTTATACTAATGAGGCTGTGACATGATAGCGATGAAGCGTGAGGTTGCCGTCGGAGCGAAAAAATAAGCAATGGCGGGTTTTCCGTGGAGCGAATGTCAAGTTAGGAAACTGGCGACAAGTCACTGTACGAATCACAACAGTATCTCGTTCTTAGGCATGGATTGAGACCATGGCAGGAGTTGAAAGAACGAGAGTGCCGTGTTTGTTTCTCACGACACACACGGGAGAGTGTACAGTCACCGCTTGTCGTACTGAAGTTAAAAGTACGAAAAGGAGGCGACTTTTTTTATGGCAAGTCAAGTAATGAGAATCACACTGAAAGCGTATGATCATCAGCTCGTTGATGCATCCGC
>CALWQP010000029.1 GCA_944383695.1 uncultured Mediterraneibacter sp. | reverse complement strand
CTCCGTGGTATCCAGAGAACAGAGATCGAAAGAGGACAGTGTCTGATCAAACCGGGCACAGTTACATGCCATACAAAATTCACATGCCAGGTATACGTTCTGACAAAGGACGAGGGTGGACGTCATACACCGTTCTTTAACAACTATCGTCCGCAGTTCTACTTCAGAACAACAGACGTTACAGGCGTTTGCGAGCTTCCGGAAGGCACAGAGATGTGCATGCCTGGAGATCACGTTACAATGACAGTTGAACTGATCCATCCGGTAGCCATGGAAGAAGGTCTGAGATTCGCTATCCGTGAGGGTGGACGTACAGTAGGATCAGGAACAGTTGCTTCCATCATCGAATAAGTATGCGTAAGGCTACAAGCCGTTCGCTAAAATAAGAAAGGACTTTCAGAAGAGTGCTTGCATTCTTCTGAAAGTCCTTTCTTATTTTAGCATAGGGCGCCAGCCCGCGAGCGACACATTGAGCACTTAGCGAGGTTCTATCGAGCTTAGTGCGAAAGCGCGCAGGCGTGGATGGAGCGAAGCGGAATCGAGGTGCGCGCGGCGAAAGAAATAGAATACAGATATGAATGTAACAAAATAGAAGAATTTGATACTAACGAGTAGAAGGGAGGGGAAGTGCGATTGATTGAAGAAATATATGAGATGTATTCAAGAAAAGTATTTTTGTTTTTATTGAGCAAGACAGATAATGAACATCTTGCAGAAGAACTTACTCAAGAGACTTTTTTTCAAGCAGTTCAAAGTATTGATCGATTTAAAGGAAATAGTTCCGTTTTGACTTGGTTGTGCGGGATCGCCAAAAATGTTTGGGTGAAGTATTTAAGAAAACATCAAGAGATATTGTCCATGGAGGATGATATCCCGGAAATAGAGGATAAAAAAGAAATAAATGTTCTATGGGAACAAAAAGAAATATTACAGTTGATACATGATATGAATGAACCGATGCGTGAAGTCATGTATTTAAGGTTGGTCAGCAACCTATCTTTTTCCGAAATCGGAGAGATAATTGGCAGGACAGAAAACTGGACAAGAGTCACTTTTTTTAGAGGAAAACAAAAAATTGTAAAGGAGATTTTGAAAGATGAATAAAGAACTTCCATGTTATATTATTTCGGATTTATTACCGCTGTATCAAGATGATGTATTATCAGAACAAACGAAAAAGGATATTGATAAACATTTAAACGAATGCGAACATTGTAAAAAAAAGATGGATGCTATGAAAATGCAAATAGATGTTCAAACTACAAGTGCTGAACTAAAAACTAATCCATTAAAAAAAGTGAGGTTTTATCAAAAAGCGCTGACTGTTTTGGGGGCGGTTATAGCTTTTATTTTTGGCGCATGTATTCCAATTGCTGTATTAGGATTTGCTGTTCTCGAACGTGGAGAGATAGCAACTTATCAAATTGAAAGAATAAAAAATCTTTGGTATGTGTTTGCGTTAAGGAGTTGTGTTACGGGGATTATAGTATGTGTAATTTATTTTTTGCTCATACTACTTATCAGGAAAATAATTCGTAAAAATGCATCATAAAAAAGAAAAGATTAAACGGAATCAATAGAAGAAGCGAATTTTTTTCTGAAAAACTGCACATCCTGACTATATTTAAAGAAGTCAGGAGCAGGAAAATGAAAAGACATGAAGAGACAAAGAAAAGGCAGGTCATGACCGATCTGTTCTACAACATTTCCGGCAGCATCCTGTATGCTGCCGGAATTTATACTTTTGCGGGAAATGCGGGATTCGCTCCGGGCGGCGTGTCGGGGCTGGCGCTGATCATGGACCACCTGTGGGGGATACCGGTGGGGACAATGACGCTCCTGCTGAATATCCCGCTGGTGGTCATCAGTTACAGGGCGGTGGGAAAACGGCTCCTGTTCAAAAGCGCAGTCACAATGGTAATTTCTTCTTTATTACTGGATCTTGTATTTCCGCTCTTTCCGATGTACAGCGGAGACCGGCTGATCGCGTCAGTATGCTCAGGCGCATTTCTTGGTGCGGGGATGGCTCTGTTTTATCTCCGTGGTTCATCGTCAGGCGGAATCGATTTCCTGGCTTTTACGATCAAGAAAAAGAAACCTCACATGACGATCGGAGTGATCACCATGCTCATTGACCTTGTCGTCATCCTCCTGGGGTGGCCGGTATTCGGCGACGTGGACGCTGTTCTCTACGGCGTGCTCGCTACATTTGTGTCCACAGTTGTCATTGACAAGATATTATACGGCGCAGGTGCGGGAACACTGGCGGTCATTATAACGAAGAAGGGAAAAGAGACGGCGGAGCGGATCAGTGAGAGGGCGGGCAGGGGAGTCACTTCTCTCAGAGCGGTTGGCGCATACACGAGGTTGGAGACGGAGGTGCTTCTGTGCGCCTGTTCTAAGGCAGAGGCGTATCTTGTAAAATCTGCTGTCCAGGAGGCAGATGAAAATGCATTCTTTATGTTCACTGAGACAAGCGAAGTGTTTGGAGAGGGATTTAAAAGGAATGGTAAATAAAACCAAATTATTCAATAAAACTAATTTATTCAATAAAACTAATTCAAAACTAGTAAAAATAGATAAGAAAAAATAAAAAATTTCAATAAAGACAGAAAAATATTCTATGTTTTTTGAGAAACAGATTCGATATACTGTCGGTATCAATAAGCAACACGTTAAAAGTGTTAGAAAAGGAGGAACAATGTAATATGAAGAGGAAACTTGCTTTATTGATGATGGCAGCAGTTATGGTCGGCTCCCTTACTGCTTGCGGAGGCGAATCAAGTGACAGCGGCGACGCGACAGATACAAGCACGAGCGAGACAGCTAACAAAGACAAGCCGCTCGTATGGTTCAACCGCCAGCCGTCTAACAGCTCTACAGGAGAGCTTGACATGACAGCTCTGAATTTCAATGACGATACATATTATGTAGGATTTGATGCAAATCAGGGTGCCGAGCTCCAGGGAACGATGGTCAGGGATTATATCGAGGCAAACATTGATGCCATCGACCGCAACGGCGACGGTGTGATCGGATATGTCCTGGCAATCGGCGATATTGGACATAATGATTCCATCGCGCGTACAAGAGGCGTTCGTTCAGCTCTTGGCACGGCTGTTGAGGCTGACGGCAATGTCAACAGTGATCCGATCGGAACAAATACAGACGGATCCGCAAGTGCTGTACAGGATGGAACACTTGAGATTAACGGAACAACATATACAGTCCGTGAGCTTGCTTCACAGGAGATGAAGAACTCTGCGGGAGCTACATGGGATGCAGCTACAGCAGGTAACGCGATCGGTACATGGTCCTCATCTTTCGGCGACCAGATCGATATCGTAGTATCTAACAACGACGGTATGGGAATGTCAATGTTCAATGCATGGTCAAAGGACGAGGGAGTTCCGACATTCGGTTATGACGCAAACGCTGACGCGGTTGCTGCTATCGCAGAAGGATACGGCGGAACGATCAGCCAGCACGCAGACGTACAGGCTTACCTGACACTTCGTGTTCTTCGTAACGCTCTTGACGGCGTTGATGTTGATACAGGTATCGGCACAGCAGATGACGCAGGAAACGTTCTCAGCGACGAAGTGTTTGTATACAATGCAGACGAGCGTTCCTACTATGCGCTGAACGTTGCTGTTACTGCTGAGAACTATCAGGAATTCACAGACTCTACAAAGGTTTATGAGCCCGTATCAAAACAGCTCGATGAGAGTTCATCACCGGTTAAGAAAGTATGGCTGAATATCTACAATGCTTCTGATAACTTCTTAAGCTCAACATATCAGCCGCTCCTTGAGAAATATGATGATCTTCTCAACCTTGATGTTGAGTACATCGGCGGCGACGGACAGACAGAGTCCAACATCACAAACCGTCTCGGAAATCCGAGCCAGTACGATGCATTTGCTATCAACATGGTTAAGACGGACAACGCAGCTTCTTACACATCCATACTTAGCCAGTAATCAATACTTATTCAGGAATAAAGAGGAGGGGGATTAATAGGGAGAAGAAATTCTCCCTATTACCTTCTTCTGGCAGATGTAGATTATAATAACGCATACAGGAGTAAAAACAATGGCAGATAAGAAAGATGATATCGTCTTATCGATACGCGGCATGAGTAAGTCCTTCGGACGAAATCGGGTGCTGGACCACATCAATCTTGATGTAAAGCGCGGCACAGTCATGGGGCTTATGGGTGAAAACGGTGCCGGAAAGTCGACGATGATGAAGTGCCTGTTCGGTACTTATCAGAAAGACGAGGGAACAATTTTCCTTGATGGAAAGGAAGTAAGCTTTTCAGGCCCGAAAGATGCCCTTGAGAACGGTATTGCAATGGTGCATCAGGAACTGAATCAGTGCCTGGAAAGAAATGTAATGGACAATTTATTCCTTGGGCGGTATCCGGTGAATTCTCTGGGTGTGGTTGATGAGGGAAGAATGAAAAAAGAAGCTTCCGAGCTGTTCAGGAAGCTGGGCATGACCGTTAACCTCACACAGCCGATGCGGAATATGTCTGTTTCACAGAGACAGATGTGCGAGATCGCCAAGGCAATTTCTTATAATTCAAAAGTGATCGTTCTCGACGAGCCTACGTCCTCCCTGACAGTCCAGGAAGTCGATAAGCTTTTCGAAATGATGAACATGCTGAAAGAGCAGGGCATCGCCCTGATCTATATCTCACACAAAATGGATGAGATATTCACGATCTGCGACGAGGTGTCCGTACTCCGTGACGGTAACCTGGTCATGACAAAAGGAATCCAAGAGACAGATATGAATGAGCTGATCGCGGCGATGGTCGGACGTTCTCTTGAGAACCGTTTCCCTCCGGTGGACAACACACCAAAGGATGTGATCCTGTCTGTTCAGCATCTGTCTACAAAATTTGAACCTCATCTGCAGGACATTACATTTGACGTAAAAGAAGGAGAAATCTTCGGACTGTACGGTCTGGTGGGCGCCGGGCGTACAGAGCTCCTGGAAACGATCTTCGGCGTGAGGACCAGGGCGGCCGGGCGGGTCTATCTGAATAACCGTCTGATGAATTTTAACAGCGCAAGGGAAGCAATGGACCATGGATTTGCCATGATCACTGAGGAGCGTAAAGCGAACGGCCTTTTCCTGAAGGGCGATCTGACGTTTAACACGACGATCGCAAACCTGCGCCAGTACAAATCCGGGCCTGCGCTTTCGGATTCCAAGATGGTAAAAGCGACTGCAAAGGAAATTAAGATCATGCACACGAAATGCATGGGGCCGGACGACATGATCTCAAGCCTTTCCGGCGGTAACCAGCAGAAGGTCATTTTCGGAAAATGGCTGGAGCGCAGTCCGCAGGTGTTCCTGATGGATGAGCCTACGAGAGGTATCGACGTCGGAGCGAAATACGAGATATATGAGTTGATCATTAATATGGCGAAACAGGGAAAGACGATCATTGTTGTCTCATCTGAGATGCCGGAGATTCTGGGAATTACGAACCGCATTGGTGTTATGTCAAACGGACACCTTTCTGGAATTGTCAACACAAAAGAGACAAACCAGGAAGAGCTCCTGCGGCTCAGTGCAAAGTACCTATAGTGAGGGAGATTGAAGGATATGGCTAATGGAAACAGTAAGATCCTTACGGCGGAGCAGGAGCTTGAACTCCGCAGGCCGATCGAGGATTATGTTGGTAAAATTCAGGCAAAAATCGATAGTCTGAGAGTAGATGGTACGGATAAGGTTATCTCTCTTCAGAGCGTGATCGACGCGACGAAGAAGGATAAGAGCCTTACATCCGGAGAAAGACAAGACAGAATCGCACAGGCCAGGAGCGAGCTGGAAAAAGCGAAGGCCGTTGAAGCGAACAATAAAGGAGAGATCGCGAAGCTGATCTCTGACGCAGAGGGGTATATCAAATCCCAATTTGACAGCGAGTATTTCCAGAAGGTCAAAGAGAGCTGCGTGCTGGAAAAAGCAGCCGCAAAAGAAAAGTATCAGAAAAAGATAGCGGCTCTGCAGAACGAGCATCAGCAGAATATGTCGAAGCTTTCTGACCAGCAGGAGATCAAAGACGAGAAGTACGTTTATAAAAACCGTCTGTTTGACGCGAAACTGGACCTGCAGAAAGATTTCCAGGCGATCAAAGACAGGCAGCACGCTGCATTTACATGGAAGTATCACCTGATCGACTTGCTCCGTATGTCCAAGTTTACATTTATGGAGGCAAGGGCGCAGAAATGGGAGAACTATAAATATACGTTCAACCGCAGGGCGTTCCTCCTGCGCAACGGTCTGTATATCGCGATCATCCTGATCTTTATCGCTCTGTGTATTATCACACCGATCGTGAAAGGATCGCCGCTGCTGACATATAACAATGTGCTGAATATCCTGCAGCAGGCTTCACCGCGAATGTTCCTTGCGCTGGGCGTTGCCGCGCTGATCCTCCTTGCAGGTACGGACCTGTCCATCGGACGTATGGTCGGTATGGGTATGACGACAGCGACCATCATCATGCATCAGGGAATCAATACGGGTGGTGTATTCGGACATATTTTTGACTTTACGTCAGTGCCGGTCATCGGAAGAGTAATCCTTGCGCTTGTAATGTGCGTCCTTTTATGTACGTTCTTTACAACGATAGCCGGGTTCTTTACCGCCAAGTTCAAGATGCATCCGTTCATCTCAACGATGGCGAACATGCTGGTGATCTTCGGTCTTATTACATACGCGACTAAAGGTGTATCCTTCGGCGCGATCGAGCCTACGATACCGGGTATGGTGATCCCGAAGATCGGGACATTCCCGACGATCATCCTCTGGGCTATCGCAGCGATCGTTATCGTATGGTTCATCTGGAACAAGACTACATTTGGTAAAAACCTGTATGCTGTCGGCGGAAACGCAGAAGCGGCTTCAGTTTCCGGTATTTCTGTATTCGCTGTAACAGTAGGGGCATTTGTCCTGGCAGGTATCCTTTACGGATTCGGTTCCTGGCTTGAGTGTCTCAGAATGGTGGGTTCCGGTTCCGCAGCTTACGGACAGGGCTGGGAGATGGATGCGATCGCAGCCTGCGTTGTGGGCGGGGTGTCCTTTACCGGAGGTATCGGTAAGATTTCGGGCGTGGTTGTTGGTGTGTTTATCTTTACAGCGCTGACATATTCTCTGACGATCCTTGGTATCGATACAAACCTTCAGTTCGTATTCTCAGGAATCATCATCCTTGTAGCGGTAACGCTGGACTGCCTGAAGTACGTTCAGAAAAAATAATATGCCACCATATCGTGGACAGAAGAGTAAAGTGCGGATAAAGCCGCGATAAAACAGAGAAAAGAATAAGAGAAGAGCCGGATATAGTTCTGGCTCTTTTCGTTTACAGTGTTTTGCCTATTTGATATAATGATATGCAATGAAAAAGAACTACGGAGACATAAATATGAACTTATATACAGTACTTTTGGTAGATGATGAGGAGGAAGTGATCCGGGTCATAATGAACAAGCTCAACTGGGAGAAGCTTGGGTTTTCCGTGATCGGATATGCCAATAACGGCGTGAAGGCTCTGGAGATGGTAGAGGAGTATCAGCCGGATGTTGTCATGACGGATATCAGGATGCCCTATATGGACGGACTGGAACTCTCGCACAGGATAAGGGCGGAATTTCCCGGGACAAAGCTTCTGCTGTTCACTGGGTTTGATGAGTTTGAGTATGCGAAAGAAGCGATTCATCTGGAAATTGAGGAATATATTTTAAAACCGGTCAATTCCATAGAACTTATTAATGTTTTTACATCGCTGAAAATAAAGCTGGACCAGGAGATAAGCGAAAAGCGCAGCGCCCAGATCCTGCAGAAGTATTATATGGAGTCGCTGCCCCTGCTGCAGGCAAACTTTTATTCCACACTGATCGAGGGCAGGATACATGAGGAGGATCTCCCGACATATCTTTCGGACTATCAGATATCCCTGAGTGGACCGTATTTCTGCTGTCTTGTTATACATACTTCGTCCACTCAGGTGCCGGAGAACATGAATCCTCTTCTGCTGGCAACCTCTGTTCAGAAACAGGCTGAGGAACGGCTCAGCGCCCGGTGGAATACTAAGAGTTTTTCGTATCTCGGGAATACAGTCGTGATCGTGCAGCTCAGCAGCGATAATATGATTTCAGAACTGACCGATGAATGTGACCGTTTCTGTAAATATGCACAGAAGATCATCGGCGCGGTAGTCACTGTGGGCGTAGGGCAGGTATGTGATAATATCCTGGAGCTGTCCCAGTCTTACAGTACCGCCAGGGAAGCAGTCTCCTACCGGGTGATCTATGGGGCGTGCAGGGCAATCAATATCAAGGAGATCGCGCCGCAGGAGAAGGGAGAAGCCGATGCCGCGGACGATGAGCTTAACGCGTTGTTTAAAGCGATCCGGCTGGGGACGGAGGATAATGTCACCGAGGCGGTGGAGCGGTATATGAAAAGTGAGGTGTTTCCGGAAAAATCCCTGCAGTATCACCACATTGCGGTCATTGAGCTGGCGGGCTCCCTTTACAGGTTTGCCGTCAACAATGATATAGCCGGGGAGGAATTTTCAGGAGATATGAAAAATCTGTACAGCTACCTTCTGGACCTGGAACCGGAGGCCCTGCAGAAATGGCTCACCGGGGTCAGCCTCTCTTTCCGGGAGCGTCTGATCAATGCGAGAAGCAGATCGACCCAGTCTTTTGTGTTTAAAGCGCAGGAATATGTCAGGGAAAATTATGCGGACGCAGAGCTCTCCCTGGATCGGGTGTGCAGCGCCCTGAACGTGTCCAACTCTTACTTTTCCACGATCTTTAAAAAGGAAACGGGAAAATCTTTTATCGGGTATCTGACGGATTACCGTATGGAGCAGGCATCCCGGCTGCTGCTTGAGACAAATGAGAAGAATTATGTTATAGCAAACAGGGTAGGTTACGCGGACCCGAACTATTTCAGCTATGTTTTTAAGAGACAGTTCGGAGTGTCCCCGTCAAAATACAGAGCGGAGCATGCAGATGTTTAAAAATAGGCATTTCAAGCATTTGGAAAAACTGAAGCCAAAAGGCATCCAGTCTACGATCATGGCGGCGTTTTCGGTGATATCGATCTCCATCATGCTTATCCTTGGCGTTGTGCTGTACATGAGATTTTCTACCATGTCGAGAGAGGAAACGGTCCAGAGCACCAGAAAGCTGATGGAACAGACCGGGGAAAATCTGGAAGATTACCTGGTCAGCATGAGACAGATATCGGACGCCGCGTATTATAATGTCATAAAAGAGAATGACCTGTCGGCACAGGATCAGGACATCCAGGCGAAGATGAATCTGCTGTATGAGGCGAACCGGGATAACCTGCAGAGTATCGCTATCTATAATGATTACGGCAGCCTGCTGGCGGCGGAGCCTGTTGCCGCCCAGAAAGAAGATCCGGATGTGACGAATCAGGACTGGTATAAGCAGGCGGTGGAGGAAATGGAGAATATGCACTTTTCTACGCCTCATATCCAGAATCTCTTCGATGACGGCACACATCGCTATTATTGGGTGATCTCTCTGAGCCGCATGGTCGAGCTTACGGACAATGGGGTCTCTCAGATGGGCGTGCTGCTGGTAGACATGGATTATTCTGCCATTTCGCGCATGATGAACCAGATCAATACGTCAAACAACGGACAGTACTATTATCTGTGCGACAGCAGCGGGGAAATCATCTATCATCCGCGGCAGATACAGATCAGTGACGGAATCACCAGCGAAGACAGTGAGGCTGTGGCAGAATACAAGGACGGCGTTTATGACAGAGTGTTTGGGGGTGAGCAGAGAAAAGTAATCGTCAACACGATCAGTTATACAGGGTGGAAGCTGGTGGGGGTGATTCCATATGACACCCTCAGCGCCGGGACGATCAACATCCGGTATTTTATCATCCTTATCATCCTGCTTATGGCGATGATGCTCGTGATCATCAACCGTGTCGTAGCGGTGAGGATTTCCAGCCCTATCCTCAAACTGAATGACTCGGTCAAGGAATACGAGGCGGGGGAGAAGCCGGAGATTTATATCGGGGGGTCGTCGGAAATACGGCATCTGGGGCTGTCTATACAGAGCTCATACGAGCAGATCGATACGCTGATGAAGAAGATCGTGCTGGAGCAGAACGAGAGGCGCAAGAGCGAGTTTGACGCGCTGCAGAGCCAGATAAATCCGCACTTTCTCTATAACGCGCTGGAGTCCATCACATGGATGGTGGAGGGGGAGCGCAACGACGAAGCAGTGTTTATGATATCCCAGCTGGCGAAGCTGTTCCGGATCAGTCTCTCCAGGGGGCGCACTGTGATCACCATCAAAGACGAGCTGCAGCATGCCCAGAGCTACATGAATATACAGATGATCCGTTACAAGAATACATTTTCCGTTATATTTGACGTGGACCCGGAGGTATATTCCTATTGCATCGTAAAGCTGGTCCTGCAGCCGCTCCTGGAAAATGCCATCAATTATGGCGTCGAGGGCATGGATGACAGCGGGGAGATCCGTGTGACCGGCCGGGAGGAGAATGGGGCGGTCATTCTCTCTGTGTCGGACAATGGATTTGGCATGTCCGAAGAGCAGGTGAGGCTTGTGCTGACAGACAGCACCCGGATCCGCAAACATGGCTCGGGAGTCGGCCTTGTGAATGTGAATAACCGGATCAAGATTCTTTTCGGGAAAGAGTACGGCCTTAAGGTGGAGAGCGAGCCGGATGAGGGAACCACCGTCTCCATCCGTATACCTGCGATTCCGTATACGGAGGAAAACCGGAAGATCATTGAGGAAGGACAGGTTTTTGGAAAAGAAGATTCCCAGGACAAAGGGGCACAGGAGACACAGCGATGAGAAAAGGGAAAAAAATGTTTATTATCATAGAGGCGGTCCTGGCTGTTATGGTGATCCTTGTGGCGTTAGCCATGCTGTGGGAGCGGAGAGGAAGAGATCTGGACAAGATTTCCGTGATCGTGCGGAGTTCAGACGATACACAGTGGGCCGCTTTCAAATATGGGCTGAGAATGGCTGCGGAAGACCAGAATGTGGAGATGTTTGTGGTCAGTACCGGAGCGGAGCTGACGGTGAAGGAACTGCAGCATATGATCGAAAGCGAGATTGACAACGGTGCTGATGCTGTCATCGTGCAGCCGGTACCGGGAGCTGAATCAGAGGAAATGCTCCGCAAGATGGACAGGAAGATTCCTGTCATGCTCGTAGAATACGCTGCCAGCGGCTCAGACAGTTCCGGGCTTTCGGTTGCGGCGCCGGATAATTATGCCATGGGCAAAGCATTGGCGGAAGAACTGCTGGAAGATTATGCGGGAAACGTGGAAGGCAAGACACTGGGAATCCTGTCAGAAGACACAGACTCACAGGCAGCGCTGGACAGAGAACAGGGATTCCGGGATGTGGCGGAGGCTGCCGGAGCGACAGTCAGCTGGGCTGTGACAGACAGCTTTTCTGGAGAGTCGTCGGCTTCGATAGAAACACTGCCAAAGGTAGACTGTGTGGCAGCCCTTGACGACGCCAGCCTGACAGCGGCAGGGGAGCGCTCTTCATCTAATGCCCTGAACGGAGCTCTGGTATATGGGATCGGGCATTCCACGGAGGCAGCCTATTATCTGGATACAGGGATCGTAGAATGTCTTATCGTGCCCGACGAATTCAACGTAGGCTACCAGAGCCTGACAGAGTGTGTGAAATGTCTGAGGGATATTCTGCACAGAATGCAGGACGCGACCGTTTCCCACACGGTCATCCGCCGGGAGGATTTGTTTACCAAGGAGAATCAGGAGATACTTTTTACGATGAGTCAGTAGCGTCTGTTTTTAAGCCGGGAGGCCGGCAGCAGATCGGAGGGATATTATGAAATTAAAAAAAGCGGTTATGCTGACGCTGTGCATGGCAATACAGCTTCTGTGTGCCTGCGGGAATGAGGCGGGGGCGGCCTCGGACAAAATCCATATCGGAGTGATATACTATAATCAGAGCGATACATTTCTCAATGGCCTGCTTGAAAGCTTCCGACAGGAGCTGGAAGCTCTGAAGAAAGACGATCTGGAGATTACTATGACGGTCCGCGACGCGGCAGGATCACAGAGGACACAGAATGACCAGGTAAAGGAACTCATCGACGCGGGATGCAGCGTGCTCTGCGTCAATCTGGTAGACCGCGCCGATCCGTCGGAAATCATTGACCTTGCAAGGGATAACGACGTTCCGATCATTTTCTTTAACAGGGAGCCTGTGGCAGAGGATCTGATGCAGTGGGAAAAGCTCTATTATGTGGGCGCGTACGCGGAACAGTCGGGCATCATGCAGGGGGAGCTGGCCGCGGAAGCGGTCCGGTCGGACAGCACCATAGACCGCAATAAAGATGGAAAGATCCAGTATGTGGTGCTGGAGGGGGAAGCGGGCCATCAGGATGCCATCATCCGCACGGAGAATGCGGTGGACACACTGAAAAGCAGCGGCATTGAACTGGAAAAGCTGAGTTACCAGATTGCCAACTGGAACCGCGCCCAGGCGCAGAACCGGATGGAACAGCTGATCAGCCAGTTCCATGATGAGATCGAGATGGTTCTGGCGAACAATGACGACATGGCGCTGGGAGCCATTGACGCCTATAAAAAAGTAAATTATACGGAGACGACCCTTCCGGTATTCATCGGCATAGATGGGACAGATGTGGGACTTCAGGCTGTTATGGATTCTGATATGTGGGGAACGGTATATAATGACAAGGAAGGACAGGCAGAGGCGATGGCGAAGCTGGCGGTGGCAGTGATCACCGGTGATGGCATGAATGAACTTGATTTTGAAAAGGAAAGATGTATTTACCTTCCCTATTCGAAAGTCACCCGGGAGAATGTGGAGGACTATATTAAGGGCGGCGGGGAAGAGACTGCAGAATGATACGGCAGAATCATGGTACAGAATGATAACGCAGAATAATACGCTGCTTGCCGAAGATATCTATCTGCGTTATAATAGGGTGCATATGACCCAGGGAGGATGAAGAGCCGATGGAAATGATACATGCCGAAAAGCTTGTATATGAATATGATAAACGGGATGAAGAGGGAAACGTGATAGGGACGAACCGTGCCATTGACGGAGTGGATATCGACATTCCTCAGGGTTCCTTTGTCGCGGTGCTGGGTCACAACGGATCTGGCAAGTCTACGCTGGCGAAACATATGAACGCCATCCTCGTACCGACAGGCGGGACCATGTGGGTGGATGGGCGCGACACAAAAGACCCGGAAGAACTGTGGAATGTGCGGCAGACTGCGGGCATGGTATTTCAGAATCCGGACAACCAGATCATCGGGACGGTTGTGGAAGAGGATGTGGGCTTCGGACCAGAGAACCTGGGCGTGCCAACGGATGAGATATGGAAGCGGGTGGAAGACAGCCTGCGCTCCGTGGGGATGATCGAGTACCGCAAGGCCTCTCCGAACAAGCTGTCCGGAGGGCAGAAACAGCGTGTGGCCATCGCGGGGGTGATCGCAATGGAGCCGAAGTGCATCGTGCTGGATGAGCCGACGGCAATGTTGGACCCGAATGGGCGGAAAGAGGTCATACGCGCGGTAGAAAAGCTGAGAAAAGAGAAAAAAGTTACCGTCATCCTGATCACCCACTATATGGAAGAGGTCATTGACGCGGATCAGGTATTCGTTATGGACGGCGGGCATATCGTTATGCATGGAACGCCCCGGGAAATCTTCAGCCGCGTGGAGGAACTGAAGTCCTGCCGCATGGACGTGCCCCAGGTGACCATGCTGGCAGAGGAGCTAAGAAAACGGGGGCTGGACATTCCCAGGGGCATCCTGAGAAGAGAAGAGTTAGTGGAGGCGTTATGTCGATTACATTAGAGCATGTGAAATATATATATAGTCCGGGAACTGCATATGAAAAGCAGGCCCTCAGGGATGTGAGCCTGGAAATCCCCCAGGGGCAGTTCGTGGGGATCATCGGACATACCGGGTCAGGGAAATCCACGCTGATCCAGCATCTGAACGGACTTATGAAAGCGCCTTCAGGGAAAATCCTGTATGACGGAAAAAATATTTACGAGGAAAGCTATGATATGCGGGGCCTCCGCAGCCAGGTAGGACTGGTGTTCCAGTATCCCGAGCATCAGCTCTTTGAGGTGGACGTGCTCAGCGATGTTTGTTTTGGACCTAAGAATCAGGGGCTTTCCCAGGAGGAATGTGAGGCGCGGGCGAAAGAAGCGCTTGCGCTGGTGGGCTTTCCGGAGAAATATTATAAGCAGTCGCCCTTTGAACTGTCAGGCGGGCAGAAACGGCGCGTGGCGATCGCGGGCGTGCTGGCAATGCGTCCAAAGGTGCTCGTGCTGGATGAACCAACTGCGGGGCTGGACCCGAAAGGGAGAGATGAGATACTGGACCAGGTAGAACGGCTTCATAAGGAGACCGGCATGACGGTAATCCTTGTGTCTCACAGTATGGAGGATGTGGCGCGGTATGTGGAGCGCATCATTGTTATGAACCACGGAGAGAAAATGCTGGACGGCACGCCGCAGGAGGTGTTCCGGTATTATAAGGAGCTGGAGCAGGTAGGACTGGCAGCGCCTCAGGTGACTTATGTGATGCACGAATTAAAAGAGCGGGGATTTGACCTGTCGCCGGATGCGACGACGATCAAAGAAGCGGCAGACGAGATAATGAGGAGTTTCCAATGATCAGAGATATAACTATCGGACAGTATTATCCGGCAGAGAGCAGGATACACAGGTTGGATCCCAGGGTGAAGATCGTGTGCACCCTGTTTTTTCTCGTATCTTTGTTTATCCAGAACAGCCTGCTCGGGTATGTGATCGCGACTGTATTTCTCGGAGCAGTGATATGGTTGTCCAAAGTACCGCTGAAATATATTGTAAAAGGACTAAAACCCATCGTGATCCTCCTGCTGTTTACGGTGGTGATGAATCTGTTCCTCACGCAGGGTGGAAAGATTCTGGCACGTTTCTGGATCTTTACCATTACAGAAAACGGACTCAGGACTTCTGTTTTCATGGCAGTGCGGCTGATGTATCTGGTAGCCGGATCATCGATCATGACATTTACGACTTCGCCGAACAGTCTGACAGACGGACTGGAAAAGCTGCTTCACCCTCTGAACCGGCTCAATGTCCCGGTACATGAGGTGGCGATGATGATGTCCATTGCCCTGCGCTTTATTCCGATCCTGCTCGAAGAGACGGACAAGATCATGAAAGCGCAGATGGCAAGGGGAGCGGATTTTGAGAGCGGGAATATCATCCAGAGAGCAAAAGCCATGATCCCAATCCTTGTGCCCCTGTTTGTGTCTGCCTTCCGCCGCGCCAATGACCTGGCAATGGCGATGGAAGCCCGGTGCTATCACGGAGGTGAAGGGCGCACGAAGATGAAGCCCCTGAAATACAAGGCGGGGGATCGGGTGGCGTATATCGTCACATTGGTTTATATGGTGCTGATTTTTGTGATCGGAAGGTTCGTGGACTTCAGGCTGTGGATATTCTGAGAAGACGGCGCCGGATATTTTAAGCTTGGAGGGCAAAAAAGAGCTATGAAGAGGATCAAGCTGACCGTCGCGTATGACGGCACTGATTACTGCGGATGGCAGATTCAGAAAAACGGCGTCACCGTGGAAGAAGTGCTGAACCGGGCGCTGTCCCGACTGACAGGAGAGCGTGTCACAGTGACCGGAGCCAGCCGCACGGACGCAGGCGTGCATGCCCGGGGAAATGTGGCGGTGTTTGACACGGATACCCGAATCCCCGCGGAGCGGATCGCTTATGCGGTAAATGCGCTGCTCCCGGAAGATGTGGTCGTGGTAAGCTCCGGGGAAGTTCCGGCAGGATGGCATCCGCGGAAATGCGTATCCGTGAAGACATATGAGTACCAGATACTGAACACGGAGTTTCCGGACCCTGTCAGGAGGCGGGATACGTATTTTGTTTCCTTCCCGCTGGATCTGGAGCGGATGCGGCAGGCGGCGGGATATCTCAAAGGAGAACATGATTTTAAGAGCTTCTGCAGCGCCCATACTACTGTCCAGGATACGGTGAGAACAATCTATGAGCTGGATATAAAGAAGGAAGGCGATTTCATCACCATCCGCGTCAGAGGAAATGGATTTCTCTATAACATGGTCCGCATCATCGCGGGGACGCTGGCAGGTGTCGGCAGAGGGTATTTTGAACCCCGGGATGTGGAGCGGATGCTGGAGGAGAAGGACCGGACAAAGGCAGGCGTGACGGCGCCGCCCCAGGGGCTTACGCTGGTGGGGATAGAATACAAAAAGCCGGAGCTTGCTGGCGGCGAGAGCGGTTGTTCTGCTTGACATTTATCCGGTAGATTGTTAGTATTAAGTTAACGATATCACTGGGATGTTACGAGGAAGACAAAACCAGATTTTCAAGTTATAAGGTCTGACTTTATGCTTCGGAAATCTGGTTTTGTACTGTTCCGGTGAAGATATATGATATGAGGAGGAAGAGACTATGAAAATCTATGTGGCAAAAGACTACAAGGAGATGAGCAGGAAGGCAGCCAATATCCTTTCTGCGCAGGTGATCCTGAAACCGGACTGCGTGCTGGGACTTGCAACAGGATCGACCCCGATCGGCACATATGACCAGCTTGTGGACTGGTACGAAAAAGGGGATGTTGATTTCTCAGAGGTTAGGACGGTGAATCTGGACGAGTACAGAGGGCTTACCCGGGACAATGACCAGAGTTATTATTACTTCATGCACCAGCATCTGTTTGACCGCGTGAACATTAAGCCGGAGAATACGAACGTTCCTGACGGTACAGAGCCGGACGCGGACAAGGAGTGCGCAAGGTATGAGCAGCTGATCGAGTCCATGGGCGGCGTAGATATTCAGCTTCTCGGCCTGGGACACAACGGACACATCGGCTTCAATGAGCCGGACAGCTCTTTTGCGCAGACAACACACTGTGTAGATCTTACAGAGAGTACCATTGAGGCGAACAAAAGATTCTTCGCCTCCGCGGATGATGTGCCGAGACAGGCATATACCATGGGCATTGGAACGATCATGAAAGCAAAAAAAATCCTCCTTATCGTGAACGGAGAGGCAAAAGCTGATATTGTGGCAAAGGCATTCTTCGGACCAGTGACACCAGAAGTACCTGCATCCATCCTGCAGCTTCACAGTGATGTGGTGATCGTGGGCGACAGCGCGGCGCTGTCAAAGATTCCGGTATAAGCTTAAAGGGGTCAGGCCCCTATAGCGAATATTATCAGAATATTCTGAAAGGAGCAGATATGTCATACATACTTGAGGTCTGTGCGGACAGTGTCCGGTCTGCGGTGGCTGCCCAGGAAGGCGGGGCAGACCGGATCGAGCTGTGCTCCGGCCTGGTGATCGGAGGCTTGTCTCCATCGCCGGCTATGTTCCGTGAAGTGAAACGGAATACGGATTTGAAAATCCGTGTGCTGCTGCGGCCCAGATTCGGCGATTTCTGTTATGATGAGTACGAATTTCAGACACTGAAAGAAGAGGTGGAGCAGTTCCGGGAACTCGGGGCGGACGGTGTCGTCATCGGAATGCTGAAACCAGACGGAACGCTTAATATGGAACAGATGGCAGAACTGGTCAAAACGGCAGGCGGGATGGGCGTTACCCTGCACCGGGCATTTGATGTGTGCAGGGACCCTTTTGAGGCGCTGGAGCAGTGTGTTTCTTTGGGGATCGATACGATACTCAGCAGCGGACAGAAATGTTCGGCATGGGAGGGCCGGGAGCTGCTTGCGAAGCTTGTGAAGCGTGCGGACGGACGTCTGGATATTCTGGCGGGAGCAGGAATCGGACCGGATGTGATTCCTGAACTGGCGGCATGCACAGGGGTGGAGGCATTCCATATGTCCGGGAAAAAGGTCATTGACAGCCGGATGGAGTTCCGGCGGGAGGGGGTGTCTATGGGTATCCCCGGATTCAATGAGTTCGGGATCTGGCAGACAGATGCAGAGCAGGTAAGAAGGGCTGTGGAGGTAATGGTGCAGCTTAAAAACTCTTGATAGACGATATATCTGATGTCTGGAATATGATTTTAGAAAATGGTGTTGATCCACAGTTGGTAAATTGTGGATTGATGCCATTTTTTGGTTCGATTCTATAAATTGCTCTGCGGATCACGAAGATAAGAAAAAGCGAGTTATGCAAATTAACGAAAATATAGATATGCAAAAACTTAAAAGTGTTTGATATTGACATAAAATAAAGGGGGAGATAGAATATATTCTGAGGAAAAAGTTATGTTTTGTGAGCTTAGAGAGCGAACAAAAACAGCATTATGCTTAAATGCTTTTATACACTACATATTTATTTAAGAAAGGGAGATAAAGTGAAAAAGAAAACAGTAAAAAGCCTTGCTGTACTTATGGCAGGTACACTTGCGGCAACAACATTTTTAAGTTATGGGGGGACAGTTTCGACCCAAGCGGCAGAAAACTGGATCGGTGATGACGAGCTGAGCGCGGAGGTCATTGGCGAGCCTGTAAAAAATACTGTCCTGCCAAACAACGGACAGCTTCAATACCAGAGGGAAGACAGCTTTGCAGCCTTTTTGCATTTTGGTCCGAACACTTTTAATAATAAAGAGTGGGGAGACTCTTATGGAAATAAGCCGGTAAATGAGCTGTTCAATACTCAGTAT
Source organism: uncultured Mediterraneibacter sp. (assembly GCA_944383695.1). Lineage (GTDB taxonomy): Bacteria > Bacillota > Clostridia > Lachnospirales > Lachnospiraceae > Mediterraneibacter. The sequence goes on along the minus strand of CALWQP010000029.1, from coordinate 19,871 downwards.
GGCAGTTTTACCGATTTTGACGCTGAAGGTTATGTGAAAATGATAAAAGATGCAGGCTTCAGCCGTCTGGTCGTAGTGGCGAAGCACCATGACGGATTCTGTTTGTGGCAGAGCGACTATACACAGTATGATATGGAAGGTGTCACTTCGTACAAGAACGGCCAGGGTGATGTGCTGGCGGAGTTATCTGCTGCCTGCAGCGCGGTTGATCTGGATATGGGACTGTATTTATCTCCCTGGGATATCAATGCTCCTTCCTATAATCAGCCTGTGGTAGATGGGGTTCATCCCTATAATACATATTATAACAATCAGTTAGAAGAAATCCTGTCTGATGATAAGTATGGCAATAACGGCAAGTTTGTGGAAATCTGGATGGACGGCGCCAAGGGCAGCGGGGTGAATGCCCCGGAGTATGATTTTGGGCTGTTCCATGACACCATCGTTAAGTACGAGACGGAGGATTGCCTGATCTTCCAGGCGAACGAATACAGCGGCGTAAGGTGGATCGGCAATGAGAGCGGATACGCCGGCGAGGAGACATGGGCGAATATCAAATTTACTCCAGGTCAGAAAAATTCTGCGCATAACCAGTATTATGACGACCGGATTGTATCCGAGAACGGCACGAATGTATCCAAGGGATACCCAAACGATACAGACGGCACGAATAACACCGATAAATATTTCTGGACGGTTCCCGAAGTGGACGCCCGTATCACACCCGGATGGTTCTGGGGGACGAACAATAAGACCCCAAAATCTCTGGAGAGCTTAGTGGACATGTATTTTAATTCAATAGGGCACAATGCTACCTTCCTGCTGAACATACCGATCAATTCCAGCGGTACGGTGGATAAAGAAATCAAGGACCGTCTGACAGAACTGACGGATGCGGTCAAAGCCACCTTTGGCACGGACGGTGAGGACAAGAACCTGGCAAATGCGGCGACTGCGAAAGCAGATTCCGTTTATGGGAACAATGAGGCATACAAGCCGGGCAATGTACTGGATGGAAACCCGGATACATACTGGGCTCCGGATGATAATTCCTCCACCGGTTCTCTGATGATCGACCTGGGTGAAGCAAAGACCTTTGACATCGTGTCCATCGAGGAGGCAATACAGAACGGACAGAGGATAGAAAGCTTTAATGTGCAGTATAAGCTGAATGAGAGCGATTCCTGGCAGGAGCTGGGAAGCGGTTCCACAATCGGCTCAAAGCGTTTGCTCAGAACGAGTGAAGTTTCAGCCAGATATCTGAAGATCACAGTTACGGCAACAGATGTGAACGGAACGGATAAGGACCTGCCGCAGATCAGTGAGGTGAAGGTATACAAGGCTTCTAAAAACATGGAGATTCCCAGCATTATCCCCAAGGGGCTTACAGGGATCGATAACGTGGATTTTCAAACAACGGGCTCGTGGACAAAACAGCAGATACAGGAGTGTTTTGACAAGACGAGCATGTGGTCAGGGACCAAAGGTGATACAGCCACATTTGAATTTACAGGCACCATGTTCTACTTATATGGGACAGTGGACAGTGGACATGGGGAAGCGAAAATCTATATCGATGGAGAATTGGCTGATACCATTGATACGTCGAGTTCCACAAGGAGAACGAATGCGTTGCTTTATGCGTCAGACGCCCTGGAGGATAAGGCGCATACAGTGAAGATAGAAGTGCTGAGCAAGGCGATCGGACTGGATGCGGCTGCTTACCTGAACAATGGCGGAAGGGGGCTGTTTGAATTTGAGGTCTCAGAGATGAGTATAGAAGAAGGTTCCACAGCAGCGCTAAAGGTTTACCGGAAAGGCGGCTCCACAGGTGAGGAGGCAGTGACAGTGAATTTTGAGCCGGGGTCTGCGGTCCAGAACTTTTTCAATACAACTCCGGTCACTCTTACTTTTGCAGAGGGAGAGACCTATAAGGAGGTGCAGGTTGAGACATACCGTATCGGCGCTGACGAAGTGGGAGGCGACAAAGGAGATACGAACTTCTATGTGACCATGGCAAGTGATCTGCCCCTCGGCAGCAATGACGAAGTGACGGTTACCATCCTTGATCTTGAGACCCACTATAATGCAGAGATATTGAGAGAGCTGGTTGCTTCCGTGGAGAACAGAAGAGACCTTGGCTATGAGGCGGGCGTATGGACCGCTTTCACAGATGCATTAAAGGGAGGCTATGCCGCACTGGCAGAGGACAATGCGACAGCGGAGATCATGCGTGACTCTTTAAACACACTGGAAGCAGCGGTCACGGCGCTGGATAATGCGGTGATTGAAAAGGGAGACTTCGCAAAAGGCACATGGTCAAAGGCAGAGGTCAGCAGCGAACATACGACCGAATCCTTTGACAAGGCTTTTGACGGTCAGGCGACTACGAACTGGCACTCCAACTATGGCTCTACACAGGATAAGCTGATAAATGGCGATGCTGCAAACGGCAAGCTTGAGTCGATTTCGGGCGTAATCAACCTGGGAGAAGAGAGACAGTTTAACCAGTTCTCCTTCACTCCAAGAACACCTGAGAAAAGCGGTCTGGTAACAGAAGCGATGCTCTATGTTTCGGACAATGGCACGGACTTCGTTCCTCTGTATGAGGCAAATCAGACGTTTGCGGCAAATAATGAAACAAAGACATTTGATTTCCCGACGCAAAACGCGCAGTACATTAAATTTGAGGCGTTTGCGTCAAATGATGGCTGGGTGGCTGTGAGTGAATTTGATATCAACCTGCTGCCTGAGAAAGAGTACATCATCGAAGCGATTGGACAGACAGGCTCCAGTGTCAGTGTGACGAAAACGAACGCAGGCGATGGAGAGCAGGTGACAGCTACGGTCACCATGGATGATCCGAACTATGAGTTTGCAGGCTGGTATGACTTAAGCAGCGGGCAGTTATTATCTGAGAGTACGGAGTACAGCTTTGCTGCCGCTAAGAATACAGGGATCGTTGCCAGAACAAACCAGGTCAATATCCCAATCGAAACAGTGACTATTGTTGAAGGAGCGGCTCTGAGCCTCAATGTGAATGGGACTGCCACACTGAATATTACCGTTACACCTGTAAATGCAACGGAGCAGGTGAGCTTCCTTTCAAGCGATCCGAATGTGGCTGCAGTAGATATTTTAGGAAATATCACGGCATTGAGAGCAGGCCAGGCTACCATTATGGCTTCTGCGCCTGGTGGGGCCAGCGCATCTATCGTGGTCACAGTCAATGAAACAGCGACACCGTCTGTTCCGACAGATCCGATAGTGCCCTCAGACCCGACAGTGCCTTCAAATCCGGTGGGACAGGGCACGACCATCAACACTTCAAACCAATCGGGAGCACTGTCTCAGGGGCCCCGGACTGCGGCAGCAGCCGTGAGGACAGGGGACGGCACGGATATTGTCTTATGGGCAGCGTTGCTGGGAGCGGCATGCACGGTTGTCGGACTTTCAATAGTTGTGAGAAAAAGAAGGGGATAAAAATCCGCTTGACAAATACAAAATGATGGGCTAAGATGGCTCATATAAAACAGGCTGTGATGGGAAGAAGTAGCAGGCAACCGCGAAAACAGAAAGCTGCCGGTCGATGAGAGGCGCATGAGCCGGTGTCAGTGAATACATCCCTGAGCTCCACACTGAAAATGTTTTCTGCAAAGGCTCTGTCCCGGGATGCGGGCCGCAGCCGGAGTAGATGCATGAGTAGGCTGTGGCGGACCGGCACACGTTATCGTGCCAAATGAGACCGGAGACTGGAAGCAGGATGTCTGGCATCCGGTGAATTAAGGTGGTACCACGGTTGATAAACCGTCCTTATTGCGAGAGCAGTAAGGACGGTTTTTTGAATATCAGGAGTGTTTTTGACTCTGTGATATTCAGAAATCTTCCGGTATGGTCACAGGAAAAGGAAGGATATAAGGAGAAGAAAGATGGGAATTTATGAAGAACTTAAGGCAAGAGGGCTGATCGCACAGGTGACGGATGAAGAGGGGATCCGCGAGCTGGTAAACAGCGGGAAAGCTGTATTTTATATCGGGTTCGATCCCACGGCGGACAGCCTCCATGTGGGGCACTTTATGGCATTGTGCCTCATGAAACGTCTTCAGGAAGCGGGAAATAAGCCGATTGCGCTGATCGGAGGGGGAACAGGCTATATCGGAGACCCTTCAGGGCGTACAGATATGCGCAGCATGATGACACCGGAACAGATCCAGCATAACTGCGATTGTTTCAAGGTACAGATGAGCAAGTTTATTGATTTTTCAGAAGGAAAAGCTATGATGGTCAACAATGCGGACTGGCTCCTTGATCTTAACTATGTGGAGCTTCTGCGTGAGGTGGGACCGCATTTCTCCGTGAACAGGATGCTGACAGCGGAGTGCTATAAGCAGAGAATGGAAAAGGGATTAAGCTTCCTTGAGTTTAACTACATGATCATGCAGGCATACGATTTCTACGCACTGTTCCAGAAATACGGCTGTAACCTGCAGTTCGGGGGGGATGACCAGTGGAGCAACATGCTGGCGGGAACAGAGCTGATCCGCCGCAAGCTGGGCAAGGATGCAGGGGCAATGACCATCACCCTTCTCCTCAATTCAGAAGGGAAAAAGATGGGCAAGACTCAGTCCGGCGCGGTGTGGCTGGACCCGAACAAGACATCACCGTTTGAGTTCTACCAGTACTGGAGAAATGTGGCCGATGCGGATGTGCTGAAATGTATCCGCATGCTGACCTTCCTGCCGCTTGAGGAGATTGACAAGATGGACTCATGGGAGGGTGCGCAGCTCAACACTGCAAAAGAGATCCTCGCATACGAGCTGACGAAACTGGTCCACGGAGAGGAAGAGGCAGAGAAAGCAAAGGAAAGCGCCCGCGCTCTGTTCAGCAAGGGAAATGCGGCAGAGATGCCTACCACGGAGCTTACAGATGCTGATTTTGAAGATAACAGTATCGATATCCTTACAATGCTCGTGCGCAGTGGACTCGTTCCGTCCAAATCCGAGGCCAGACGCGCGGTGCAGCAGGGCGGAACTGCCGTGGACGGCGAGAAGGTGACGGACATTAAGGCTGTTTTCTCAAAAGAGGCATTTGCGGGAGAAGGCGTCATCCTGAAAAAAGGAAAGAAAAATTTCCACAGACTTGTAGTAAAATAAGAGTGATTCGGAATCTTAGTTCCAGGAATCGTGTATCAGAAGATTATTTTGCGAGGGGGCAGGAGGAGTCTTGTCCCCTGGTTTCATTTTATGGAGGGATGGATTATGAGTATGAATCAGACACCCACATCAGAGAGAGTCCATATTGGATTTTTCGGCAGGAGGAATGCCGGGAAGTCCAGCGTCATGAACGCAGTGACAGGACAGGACATTGCAGTGGTTTCAGACGTGAGAGGCACGACTACGGACCCGGTTTATAAGTCAATGGAACTCCTGCCCTTAGGTCCGGTCGTTATGATGGACACTCCGGGGATTGATGATGAGGGCGAACTGGGAGAGCTTCGGGTAAGGAAGAGCTATCAGGTGCTCAATAAAACAGACGTGGCTGTGCTGGTCATTGATGGGACCTGCGGCGCGGCGCCGGAAGATATGGCGCTGCTGAAACGGATCAGGGAGAAAAAGATCCCCTATGTCATCGCGGTAAATAAAAAGGAGCTGGCAGAGCCGGATATCCTTAAGAAGACAGTGGAAGGACTGCGCTCAGAAGATGTCCAGGGACGGACTGGACAGACAGAGGATCCACATCCGGGGAACCCGCAGGTCATTTTGGTGAGTGCGGCAACAGGCGGGGGGATCAACGAGTTAAAGGAGCAGATTGCCGCTGCGGCAGAGACAGAAGAACCGGAGCGGTATATTGTCCGGGATCTTCTGAAACCTTCGGATATGGCAGTGCTGGTCGTGCCGATCGATAAAGCGGCGCCGAAGGGGAGGCTTATCCTTCCCCAGCAGCAGACCATCCGGGACATCTTGGAAGCAGACGCTGTCTCCGTGGTCGTGAAAGAAAATGAGTTAAAAGATGTGCTCGGGCAGCTCGGCAAAAAGCCGGCGCTGGTGATCACGGACAGCCAGGTGTTCGGGAAGGTGGCTTCAGATACACCTTCCGACATCCTGCTCACCTCCTTTTCTATCTTATTCGCTAGGTATAAGGGGGATCTGGAGAAAGTGGTCAGAGGAGTGACTGCGCTGGATTCTCTGAAAGAGGGCGATACCATCCTCATCAGTGAGGGATGCACCCATCACAGACAGTGCGATGATATCGGCACCGTGAAGCTGCCCCGCTGGATTCGGGAATACACGAAAAAGGATATCCGGATTGAGAATACATCAGGGACAGAGTTCCCGGATGACCTGTCAAAGTATAAGATGATCGTCCACTGCGGCGGCTGTATGCTGAATGAGAGGGAAATGAAATACCGTCTGAAATGCGCTGAAGATCAGGGCGTGCCCATGACGAATTATGGGATCACCATTGCGTATATGAAGGGGATACTCAAGCGGAGCGTGGAAGTATTCCCGGAGATTTACCGACTGCTCTGATAAGCGGAAACAGGATAAAAATAAAGGGGCTGCCGGGAGATAGGCAGTCCCCTTATTAAGTGCAATGGGTCAAGAACTGTATAAACTGACATTCCCTTTGCCCAGTGGAAGAAATAATGTAGATTTCTTCCAAAATTGCGCCAGATAGCATTTCACCTTCCGTGATATGTGATGCAGATGCTAATGTCTATGCCATTATCGGTTGGCAAAAGTCATCTACCTCTTCTTTTTTAAGTAATATCTTAAAAAAATCAAGGAAATACTTCCTGGAATAACAAAAACACCGGAATTTTTCTCTCCTGCTTTATATATGGATGAAACAAAACTAATTATACTGACGACAATAAATAAAACAAGTGTTACGAATATTTTTTTCATTCCCATGAACCTATCAATGAATTTCCAGAAACTTTAAGTTGCGTTAAAAATATAGCTGTATAAATTGTACTGATTAAAACTTTTTCCTTATACAAAATTTCCTCCTATCTTCGCAGGCAGATAGATACTGTGCGAGAAATAAATCGTTTATGAATGCTGCTATAGTCATGTACATGATTTGTCTTGAGTATAAGGCGATAAATGTCTCATATCTTTCCTTGCAAGGAAAACGTTTGTGCCTTATGAAAGCAAATTATCACATGGCAGAACAAAGGTCAACGGACCGGTGGTGTTTGGTAGATGAACGGTGATATTTGGAAGAAAATGTAAAGGGGACAGCCTGCCAAAAGGAAGCTGTCCCCGATTTTGTCTGTTGATAGTCTGATTACTGCTCTGACTCCTTGCTGTCTGTTTTTTTATTCATGTTCATCCAGTTTTCCTGATTGATGTATGTAAGCTGTGAATTAATGATTTTCATATACACATCGTCCTGCTTATTGTGGGAAATCCGGGATGTCAGGTTCAGGATGGAGAGAAAGCGCTCGTTCTCGTGCAGTGAGCGGTAGTAATGGTTCAACTGATCCAGCGTTCTGCGGTAGATGAACAAAGCGGTCGCGGCCACAAACTCTATGATCGTGCCTCCGATGGCGCCCACGGTGAGAGTATCCTTGTAGCTGTTGAGAAACAGCAGGGCGGAGATGGAGAGCAGAAGGAGCAGACCTCCGATGATACACATAGTGACTGCGAGGAAGAATGCTCCCCGCGCCTGACGTCGGCTGAGCTGATAAAAGGAGCGAAGTTCTTTCATGTTGGAGAGCATGAGCTCCAGTATCCCACTGTTTCCCTCAGATGTTTCTGTTTTTTCCTCCATCGCCTGCTTTATATAACCTTCCAACTTGTTCTCCTCTGCCTTCCATGCTTCTGTATTTTCAGACTGTACGATAAGATATAGGAAGATCACCGGAAGCACGCCAACGAGCAGCAGCGAGATGATGGACATGGCAACGACAGGAAGACTCCGGTTTGTGATCAGCAGAATAAAGAGATAGACGCACATGCACAAAAGTAAAAGGATGACCAGGGCAGCGCCGTATTTTTTAAATGATTGTTTCATGATAGATCCCCCTTTATCAGTAGTGTAGTTGGATTTATGCTACCACAATTTGGTAAAGGATGTAAACCGAAAATGCATAATTTATGATTTTTTTTGCTTATTTTGAGCGGTGATACAAGTGCAGCGCGGGGGATTATGCTTTCTGAATTTTCCATGGTTCCGTCCCCTGGGTACTTTCCATGATCAGCCGATTTACTTTATCCAAATGGCGTTTTCTCAAAGAGGCGTAATGGCGGCGGCTGAGTGGGGCCTGCATTCCGGAGCCAAAACAGACCCGGTCAGGCAGGACCTCCTTGATATGAGGGAAGCTGGCAATGTAACCCTGATGTATGTAGAGAAAAATATCAGGATCCAGCTTTTTGTGGATATTACGCAGAGAGTCATAACAGATCTGTTCCCTGTCAGTACAGTGGAACACACACTGATTGCGCCGCTTTTCAATATAAACTACTTTATTCAGATCGATGATAACATTCGCCCGGTCAGATGTAATATTCAGATACCTTTTCTCTGCCTCTTCTTTGTCTCGCCGATAGTGGCTGTACATTTCCACTTTTTCCAGTATTTTCTTCATATCAACATATTTGATGGGTTTGGGGATATAGGCTATGGCATCCACTCTGTAAGCCTCATAAGCATAGCCAATGTGGGCGGTCACAAAGCAGATGGACGTGTTCTGGCCGATGCGGCGCAGTTCATTGGCAGCGTCCATTCCGGAAATCCCGGGCATTTCAACGTCCAGGAATATGACGTCATACTCTTTTCCACTCTCTTTCATTGCTTCGACCATGGAAGAACCATTCTCCCATACATCCGTCTCGAGGTCATATCCCATTTCATTTGCGTAGGTAGAGAGCAGATTTACCACTTCATTTCGATAAAATTCTTCATCGTCACAGATGGCGGCGTTTAATTTCCACATAAGTCCTATATCCTTTCCTGTAAGCCGGGGAAACGTTCACGGCAGATTTTGGATTATGCTATCATATTTCAGGAAGAGTTTCAACAAACCTGTGATATTTGGTATGAAAATGGGGATATTTGGTATGAAAATAGGGAGATATAAGGTTATGGACTATTAGCGGGAGGTGAGAAGATGCGGAGCATATCTTGTTTATTTTCTCTGCTATGGTATGGAGATATCCGGGACTGTGGAATATCTGCGATATTGCAGTCGTTGATAAGGGATTTAATAACTTTCAGGAGGTGTGGTGGATATGAAACAAAGTACACAGGTTATGTTGTTGATCTTGCTGGGTATCGGGTTTGTTTCTTCATCCGTAAAGGATGTCTTAGAAACTATAGCGCTAGATTCGACCATTATGCCTGAATACCAAATATCATCATTAACTTGCCAAATAGCACAGATTACTTGAAAAAGTGTGCGGAAGCACATATGATGACAATATCAACTGGCTTTGCCGGGTCGACACGGTATAAGCGGGAGATATAAAAACATAGGAAGGAGGTGCTATCATGGATAGTAAAAATTTTGAGATATTATCAAATGAGGAGTGTTTTGAAACATCTGGTGGAATATTTGGAGTAGACGATGCTATTTTTTGGGCTGTCGTTGGAGGATGCTTCGTAGCAGGAGTTGGAGCCGGTGTAGCGGCTGGGATCAACAGAAAGAATCGTAATTCGTAGGAGGTAAGATGGAAATGGGAAAAGATTTTGTAGAATTATCAATGGATGAAACAATAGAGCGTGAGGGCGACGGCATTGGGATCATGTTGCTTTGGGCGGGAGGCGCTCTTATAGGAGGAACTGGGATTGGTTTTGGCATAGGATATATTTTAGGTTGAGAGAAACTGCCCTGACAGAAAGTCTGTCAGGGCAGAACAGGAGAAATATCCATGAAAAAAAATAAAAAATATTTTTTGATTTTTTATTTATTAGGACTTTCTTGCGGAAGTGTATTTGGATCAGGTCTTAGTGTAGCAATGAATAATATACTCATTTTCCCGATAGGTATTGCAGGGGGAATGATTGCAGGGGCATTGATCGGACTGATTTATATTAAGATAAAAGAAAAATAGAAGTAAGCAGTCTGCTAATAAAAATTCAAGCAGAAATCAATGAACTTTGAAAAATTTATACAGGTTTAAAAAGCGTATAACAACAAGAACACCGCAGTGTACTGGTTTGAAGCAAAGGAGTTTCTAAAATGATAAAATGGATTAAAAAAACATTCACTAAAACCGATAAAGCTTTTTGGGGCAGTAAAATTTTCGCAGTTGGTGTATTCTGGTTGGCGCTGTACGTTTTAGGACATGGTGTTGGCGCATTGGCAGGGAATTTGTTGAAATAATAAAGCAGGAGCCTGAAAAGAATACTTATATATTATCTTTAAATGAAATAGAGGGTGTACCAAAATTCAGGGACGCCCTCAGTTGTTATTTTCCTTCAAGATTGCTAAGAAGGTAAAAAGGCAGTGGGACAAGAGACAATTTTTCAGGCATAATTAGGCAACGTAATTCCCACATGAAATACATCATCCGTATAGTATACTTCAATCTGTCCGTTTAAGTCTTTCACGGCTTTATGGACATTTTTTATGCCGATTCCATGGAGATGAGGCTGATCTGACTTTGTGCTTGCGAATACACCGTTCTTTTCGCTGATGCTCTCTGCGTGACTGTTATCAATCGTAATTATCAGGCTGGAATCTACCTGACGGAGACTGACATTCATCCATCCACCAGGGCATTTGGATGCTGCTGTGAGCGCATTGTCAAGGAGGTTTCCGAGAATCGTTGTCATGGAGAAATCATCTGCTGACATGTGAGTGAAATCACAGGTGATCTTACAGGGAATCCCTTTTTGGCGAGCTAGCTCTGATTTCTCATTTAAGATTGCAGAAACGATGACAGACGGAGTCTGTATCAATGGGATTTCTGAAAAACGGCGGTAGATTTTATGGATGTACTCGCGGATTTTCTCAAAATTCTTCTGCCTCGCGTAGCCGTCAATAATGATGAGATGGTTCTTGATGTCGTGTCGGATAGAGCGCAGGTCTTTCAGTGTTTCTTCTGCCTGTACGGCGTAATCTTTCTGGAGACGGTTGATTTCCGCCTGAATCTTATAACCTGCGTTTTCCTCTGTTAAAGTGAGGAATTTGTCATAGAGGCTTATGCACAGGATAATGAGGATGATAAGTGTTGTAAAAAGCAGGGGAAGTGTTTGGGAGTCCGGTTCTCTCCTGCATATATAGAGCGTGGAATAGCTGAGGAGAAGGCAGACAGCAAAAATCACCACATTAAAATAAATGTGATAGCGGGTGTGGAATCTTCGATTCTTTTTATAGTTTGTATATAAGACATAGAATACATAGGAAAGAAACAAAGTGGTTATTATTTTATATGTTTCATAAAGTGAAGATGTTGAAATAATTCTAAAATCATTAAAAATCAGCGAGTGTACAAGCAGAACGATGGCGGAACTTGCATAGGAATAAAGTTCTAATTTTATAAAAATGAAGCAGCCTTGTTTGAGATTCGGATGCGTGAAATAGAGCAGGAATAACAGCATAAAAGTAATACTGATTAATGCCGAAAAAGGGAGTTTTTCGGGAATGGAATATATAAAGTTTATAATCAGCAGTATGATTTTATACTGAGGTTGTATTTTTTGTTTCAATTGAAATTCCGTAAAACGAAATAAGAGCAATGTTTCTATAAGATTTCCCAAAAAATCAAAATAAATGCGAAACAAATTGTTCATAAAATATATCCTCCTCACGAAAATAATTATAGCAGAATTGCAGAAAAAAGAAACTAATTTTTAATATTAGACCAAATAGCACCATTTAGCTACCAAATAGCACAGGATAATTGTGTTTATCGCAAAATAATGTTAGGTTAAAGAAAAAAGGAGAATAAAAATATGTGGATTGAATTAACAAAAAAAGAGTTAAATCAGTGTAATGGCGGCGAGGGATTCCATGTTAGGGATTTTATTAAATGGATAATAGGTTTTTTCCCATAATATATGTGGATCAAGTCTACTTATTTTCTTTTGTGTGAAGCAGATTTAATTAGCATTTGTGCGTAAATTTAAGTAGTACGATAAAAGTTTGAAACACTATATCAACAAAACCTGAAAAGAGATAATTCTTTTGATAATTCAAACAGGGAGATACTTATGAAATACTATTGCGTAAAGCAACATGACATAACCGACTGCGGCGCGGCATGCCTGGCAACGATCGCAAAGCAGAACGGTTACAGGTTACCTATTTCCCGGATCAGGGAAATTGCAGGGACAGATAAACAGGGGACAAATGCCTTTGGCATGATTAAAGCGGCGGAACAGCTTGGGTTTTCAGCAAAAGCTGTGAAGGGTGATAAGGAGGCATTTTTCTCAGAATTTCCGCTTCCCTGTATCGCTCATGTAATTGTAAAAGGCAATCTGATGCACTATGTTGTCATTCATAAGATCACAAAGAAACAGATCATCATTGCGGATCCGGGGTGTGGGATTATAAAACTCACCCCGGAGGAATTTTTCGGTGAGACAAAGCAGCCTGGAAAGCCTCCTGAATACCAGTGGACCGGGATTTTGATTTTTCTGGTGAAGTCAGAGAGCTTTGAGAAAGGCAATGAGACAAAAGGGCTGTTCCAGAGGTTCTTTCATCTTTTGCTCCCTCAGAAAAAGCTCATACTACATATATTTTTAGCTTCGCTTGTATATACTGTTTTGGGAATTGCAGGAGCTTTTTACTATAAAGCCCTGATGGATGATATTCTCCCGGATGGACTGCTGCAGACTCTTACTACTTTGTCAGTAGGTGTTATTCTTTTAAATATTTTCAAGGTGATCCTTGACGCTGTAAGATCTCATCTGCTTCTGTATCTGAGCCAGAAACTGGATATCGCGCTTCTGTTGGGCTATTACAGACATATTTTGGAACTACCCATGAATTTTTTCGGCAGCAGAAAGATCGGTGAGATCGTCTCCAGATTCAATGATGCATCCAATGTCAGGGATGCGATTTCGGGGGCGACCCTCACGATCATGATCGACACGCTGATGGCAGTGGGCGGAGCTGTGGTCCTGTATATGCAGAATGGGAAAATGTTTGGCATCGCAGTGATCATGGTCGTGCTTTATGCCCTGATAGTGGCGGCTTTCCGTAAGGGATATGACAAATGGAACCGGAATCAAATGGAGGATAATGCACAGCTTACCTCCTACCTGGTGGAATCGCTGAACGGAATGCAGACGGTAAAGGCTTTTAACGCAGAGAGGAAGGCAAACTATGAAACCGAAAGCAGGTTCGTAAAACTCCTGAAAAGTGTATTCCGGCTCAGTTTCATCGGAAATATGCAGAATGCGCTGAAAGTGTTTGTAGAACTGGTAGGAGGTATCGTGATCCTGTGGGTCGGAGGCGTGGACGTAATCCATGGCACGCTTACAATGGGGCAACTGATCACATTCCAGTCACTGCTCGTATATTTCCTCGACCCGGTGAAGAACCTGATCAACTTACAGCCCCAGATGCAGACCGCAGTCGTTGCGGCGGACCGTTTGGGGGAGATCCTCGATCTGGAGGCGGAAAAGGGGGAGGATGAGCAGCGCAAACTCCATCCCCAGAGCATTGCCGGTGACATTGAACTGAAAAATATTGATTTCCGGTATGGCACGAGAAAACTGGTGCTTGAGGATGTGAGCCTGACGATCAGGAAGGGCGAAAAAGTGGCGTTTGTCGGTGAGAGCGGTTCGGGTAAAACCACACTGGCGAAACTTCTCCTGCACCTGTATCAGGCGGAAAAGGGAGAGATCCTCATAAACGGAAACAATATTGAAGATATTCAGATTGAGACATTGCGGGAGAGGATTGCCTATATTCCGCAGGAGACATTTTTGTTCAGCGGCAGTATCTATGAGAACCTTACGTTGGGAATTGATTTTCCGGTGATGGAGGATGTGGTAGATGCGGCGAAGAAGGCACAGGCTCATGAATTTATCAATGAGATGCCCCTGCGCTATGAGACCCGCCTTGAGGAGAATGGAGCAAACCTGTCGGGAGGGCAGCGACAGAGGCTGGCCATTGCAAGGGCAATGCTGAAAAAACCGGATGTCCTCATACTTGATGAGGCTACCAGCAATCTGGATGCAGTAACTGAACGTGCTCTGGATGATACGATCGGAGAGTTTTCAAAGGATATGACAACGATATTTATCGCACACAGGCTCAGTACGATCAAAAACTGCGACCGGATCTTTGTGATGGACAAAGGGAGGATCATTGAGGCAGGAACGCATGAAGAGCTGAAAAGGCTTGGAGGGAAATATGCAGGTCTTGTAAGGCATCAGTCGCTGGGAGGTGAGGAAGTATGAATCCGATCATAATAAATATGGATGAGATGTCCGACAGTACGGAGGTATATTCCACACGGCCAAGTCCGGTGTTTGCGATATTAATCTACTTTCTGACAGGCGCGCTGGTTCTGGGGCTTATCTGGATGGCGTTGTTCCGTATTGATATTGTGACCCATGCGGACGGAATGATCAGGAGCAGTTCGACGACAGCAACCATCACGAATATCACAGCAGGGACAGTCGCTTCATGGGAGGCGGGAGACGGAGAGTATATCAGAGAGGGACAGGTCATATTCTCAGTGGATCCAGCGGAGCTTAAAACACAGGAAACAAGCTGCATCAGGCAGCTGGAAAATATAGAAGAAAGACTGGAGATCTTAGACGCATATTACAGGGAGTTGGGCGGAGAGGCAGGAGCGCTGGACGCGTGCGCTTCTAATCGCCACTATGAAGAATACAAAACAAAACTGGAGGCAGTAAAAATTAACCGGGATATTGTTTACGCAGATGCCGGAACTCAGCATTCGCGGTATCAGAACAATCTGAGCAACATCAACAACTCTATCAACAACCTGACTGCACAGCAGTCAAAATTGAATCAGATGATCGCTGACATCAGGGCCAGAACAAACAGCTTTGCCCCTGGTGAAGTCTATTATCACACGGCTGTTGAAAGCTACATCAGCAAATATAATTATACTGCGAATCAGTATGATATCCAGATCGCGGAACTGGAGAAAGCGCAGGGAACAGCAGGCTTTCCGGGCGAAGGGGGAAATACCGGCATTCAGGCTCCTGCGGATAATACCGGCGCGATCTAGGAACTGAAAAATCAGAAAGCGCTTGCGCTTAATCAGCTTGAGACGGAAACTCTCGCATCTCTGGAGCAGTCAATTTCATCCGTGCAGAGCAACCTTAGCTCTCTGGGGACAAGCCGCAGTGAGGCGGAAAACAATCTGGCAGGCTTGAATAATGGCTCTCTGGAGCTGAGTATCGATCAGATCATAATAAATGAAAAGAATGCGGTGAATACCGAGATCAATACATATGAAAGCCAGAAAAAAGAATATGAAGATACGCTCAACACGCTGCAGGCGAGGATAAAAGAGTGTGATGTAAAAGCGCAGTCAGACGGATATCTGAATCTGAGCGTGGAAAAAACAAAGGGGGACCATGTGTCAGCCGGGGAGCAGATCGGAAGTATTGTTCCGGACGGAGAAGGTGTGTTCAAGACAGTTATCTATGTAGAAAACCAGGATATCGGTTCGGTGCGCAAGGGACAGAAGATCAGATATGATGTGGCGCCCTATTCCCAGACAGAGGGGTATGGGATATTTGAAGGCGAAGTGACATCCGTTTCCAAAGATATCAAGGTGAATAAGGATACCGGGACCGGCTACTATGAAGTCGAGGCTACGATCACGGTCCGCGGCAGTGCAAAGGGGGAAAAGCCTGCAGAGTTTATACAGGGGATGGCAGTTAGGGCGAAGCTGGTGACAGGAGAGAAGAGCGTGCTTGGGTATCTTCTGGAGAAGATCAACCTGGTGGATGAGTGATGCAAAAACTTTGTTATTATACTAAATAGCACGGATAAAGTACCAAATAGCACAGGTGTATTGCAAAGGATCAGTAAGCACTGTATAGTGAGATCAGAGGAAAAATAGTGGGCATATGCGATTTGAGAAATAGGCGGAAACATTTGTTGTCTTAAGAATCGTTTCTTAAATAAGGTATCACGATAATTTTTAAAGAGCGTACGGCTTTAAAGATTGTTAGAATACAAAATATATAAGGAGGTATCATTTTATGGAATTAACAAAAAACAATGCTTTTTCAGAAATGACTTACGAGGAAATGGATCGTACTAATGGTGGTTTTGTCATCGTGATTGGAGCACTGACTATTACAGGAGCAGCCTTAGCTAAAGGGGCAGCATTAATAGGAGGAGCTTATATGGCCGGCTACACACTGGGAAGTCATGTTAAATCTGCTCAAGGAAGATAAGAATGATGTAGGAGGTAAATAAGTATGTTAGAAAATTTAAATTATGATGAACTACAGGAAGTAGAAGGTGGAGTGATTACACTTACTATTTTTGGAGTAACGTTGGTTGGAGCTAAGGCGATAGCAGCGATTGCAGGTGGAGTAACTGCAGTTGGTGGGGCGGCAGGTCTGGGATTCTATTTAGGGTATAAATAATACGTCTGGTCACCTTAATGCTCCGATTATGCTATTCAGAAAGAAGGTAAAGTTTGAGGGAAATTAATTTTTTTAAGAAAAACATTTTTGTAATCATGTCTGTGATACTTATATTCTGTGTGATCGATCAGATTTATATGATGATACAATACAAAAATATAAGTGCAGAAACCATATTTGTTACTCTATGCTTAGCAGGAATGAATGTTTTTTGGGGTCTATTACAAACTAAAAAGGCATGAGACAGAATTAGTGCAAAACTGATACGTTTAAAACGATGCGGGCGAAGGTTTTGCGACCTTCTCCTGATTGGCAGGAGTAGGAGCTGGTGGTATTGTATTAGGAGCAGCTTGTGTAGTCGGTGGATATTATCTGTGTAAATGGGCTTTCGGCTAATTTGAAACATCATAGCGAGTAAGTGAAAAATATATTGTTTATAAACTATTCTGAATGTTGCGGACAACATATTTTTAAAAGAAGCTGATAATGCTTCTATAGAAGAAGGATACGCAAAGTAATGAATTTTAAAGAAATTTTAAAATACATATTCATTGGTGGAGTGCTGCTAGGGGCTATTGGAGCTTTGTTCTATTTCATTTCTATATAACGAAGAAGATATAAAGTTTTGTAAAAAGTCAGTATTGTTCTGGCTTACAGAAAATATTAAAGGAGAAAAAGATATGAAAATAATTAAAAGATTATTATCAGGGATTGTTGCTGTAGCTATATGTTTAAATCTATTTGCGGTAAGCGCTTTTGCAGCGGAAACAGAAGTCGGTGAGGCATATTATACTGCTGATCTTCAGTGGTCAGATCACGATGGGGAATATCTTGAAAAAGTGGTATCAGTAGCAGATTATTATTATATTGAGAATGAAATATTGAAGATTTCTTTATCAGAGGATGCGCTGCTTAATGATTTTCACTTTACTCAGGAACAGTATGATCGTCTCATGACAGGTGTGATTGGTAAAGCGGTTTACGATGAATGCTCTGGCATTCCAATGACAAGGGCATCTATAAAGAATGGTGCATTGTATATTAGTTATGATGAACTAGCGGGTGGAGCATTGGCAGTAATGTGAACCGCAGCGTCTGCTGGTCCAGCTGCAATGGCAGCGGCATTGACAGCTCTAACATCAGCATTTTCAGGACCTGTAGGGTTCGTTATTGGAAGTATTGCTTCAGTAGCTGCTGCACCATCGCTTGTAGAATTATGTGGCAGGGTCACATATGCAATCGCCACTGGTCAAGGGATTTATATAAAGCCGGTATTATCTTATCCGCCGCTTGAATTTGGGTATTGGAAATGAAAAATAAGTTATTAGGTTATTACTTATGTATGATAGGGAGTGCTGGTTACTATGGTTATTATATTAAGACAAAATCATTTTTAGTAATTTGGGGAATACTGTTTGTTTTAGGCATTGTGATCATAGCATATAACAACAATAGTTATTATAAATCGACAAAAAGTAAAAAGGTTTTTTGTGATCCGCTCTTCGTTTTAGGAACATGCTTAATTCCAATGATTCCTGTTCCCTATGGTCTCTCTATATTACTCATGATCATCTTAGGATCTTTGTATGCCGTAAATATGAAACGTATTCAAAAGTAATTGTCAAAGGATCAGTAAGCCGGAGAACAAAAAGTATATAATGATAGTATTAACAAGTGTCTTTTAAAGAGGTTGATAAAGGCAGGTATACAGCATGAAAAGAGTTTCGTTTCTGCTAGCAGGTGTAAACCTTATATTTGCAATATTTCAGGCGGTCATTTTCCGGCATTATTACACATATGCCAATATATGTATAGCGATAATGATCCTGGTGGTAATCTGATTTTCAAAGAAGCCGGACCGCCATCTGCTCAATTTTATCTGGAACGGAATATTTATACCTTATAATATTGCGGCACTTGTTATTTTTCACACTGAGGGCAGAAATATTTTCATGGCGGAGCACAGCTTTCTTATTCAGTATGTATTGTTTGTCGTGGCTGCTTATATAGGGAAACTGATATATAGCAAGTATTCAGATTTTAACGGAAAAAAAGAAAATGGTGTGTAAAGGATAACGATGATTTACTTGAGGAACTATCCATAATGAGGTGACTTTATGAAGGGGAAAAGAAGATCAGTAGCCCTGCTGCTCATGTTTTCTGCTGATGCAGCTATTAAGATTGTTGTATCGCTGTTTTTAAGTGATATCGAATACAGCTATCTTGACTTGATTGGGTTTAGGGCATATCTGAACAAGACGCAGTTGAGTATATTTAATAATGAATTGGGATTAAATATCAGTACCGGAATACTTATTATAATAAATGTGATCCTTCTCATTCTCCTGGAGTACAGTATCCGGGTATTAAAGGCACAGGGGGCGTATAACACTCTTTGCAGGACCGGGCTGTTATTACTTGAAGCGGGAGCGATCTGTTCACTGACAGATAAAATATTCTGGAAAGGAAGTCTGGATTATCTAATCGTGCTGTTTAAGATTGTTGATCTGAAAGATATTTATCTGTTCGCAGGTGTGATCCTGGCATTGGCAGGATTAATACAAGCTGCTGTTGCTATGAGAAAGACGCAGTAAAAGAGAAAGCGAACTTCATTATTTAATTTCCTAACAGCACAATATGATTTAAGCGGACATAACCTGGGGGTATATACCTGAGAACTTATTTTTTCTTC
Organism: uncultured Mediterraneibacter sp.; assembly: GCA_944383695.1. Taxonomy (GTDB): domain Bacteria; phylum Bacillota; class Clostridia; order Lachnospirales; family Lachnospiraceae; genus Mediterraneibacter. Next base: position 634 of record CALWQP010000029.1, on the reverse strand, counting down.
AATCTGCACGCAGATCATCCTACAATCATTACAGATTAAAAAGGGATGATTTTTTAATATCTCCTGAAAGAGGTGTGTATATGAAGAAAAAACTGATGGGTCTGCTTCTGTCAGGAAGTATGCTCCTTCTGAGTGCGTGTGGAAATGAAGAAGATATTTCTCAGGAGGAGATACGTCCTTCCCCGGAAGCAGACATGCAGGAGGTATCGGGAAATGGCGATACAGATGCTGCCGGTGGGTATGTGCAGGGACAGACCGGATATGTGACAGAAGGGACGGAGGAATACCGGGGATTTATCCTTGACAATGTGCTCCACTCAGAAAGTGAGGGTGACATTCATTACAATCTCTATATTCCTGACAGCTATGACGGCAGCAAGGCGTATGCGCTGTTCTTTACATTGCCCGGATATGAGGGACTGTATTTTCAGGGAGTGGGAGAGAATTTGTACAGCGAGAACTTTGGATTTGCCGCTCAGGAGTATGTGCAGGATATGATCATCGTGGCGCCTCAGCTTGGGGACTGGGGAGAGACTTCAGCGGACCAGACTATTGCCCTGTCAATAACTTTTGAAAATGTCACTTTTTAATGTTTAAATTTATTTGAGAAAATGTCACTTTTCTAAGAGGGCTT
>CALWQP010000028.1 GCA_944383695.1 uncultured Mediterraneibacter sp. | reverse complement strand
CTCCAACCGTACAACTACGGCTGGAGATAGAAAAATTTTATTTTTTCATCTGTCTACTTGACAGGGAGCAGTTCAATGATTACGCAATCATAGATGCGGCAGTCCCTTTCATACAGGATGCTTGCTTTCACCTGTTCTTTTTGTTTCTCTTATCTTTTCCCCTAGATACGGTTTCTCTTTTTGTACAGCCCCGCAAAAACGATCAATGCAAGAGCTCCCGCAAGACCTGAAATATTTAATCCTGAGCCGGATCCATCCCCTGTCTTAGGCGGCACTACAGCTCTGCCTGCCGCAGGTAAAACTGCATCATTCTGCGGAACACTGGCGTCTAACGCCGGATTCTGTGCGGCATTATTCCCGCCTGTCGCATTCTGCGAGCCATTGCCATCTGCCGGAGGCACCTGGGGTTCCGGGTCCGGCGCCGGCGCTTCTGTTATCGTCAGTACAGCAGGCTCATATCCTGCAATGATATAGTTGGCGCTGGCACTTGCCCCGGAAATGCCGATGGTATAAATCCCCGGCAGGCTTGTATCCGTAGCGGAAGGCGTCAGCACAGGCTCTGTGAGCAGGCTGTCCCCTGCCATCATGCCCTCTACCGTGTAGGTGAGAGCCGGAAGGGGCTGTCCCTGTACGACCTCCACGTTGTCCGCCCTTATCACAAGGGACGCAGGCTCAATGGTGAAGCTTAAGCTGGCGCTTCCTGTGAACAGTGCCTCTGTCTGCGGCACAGACGCTGTCACTTTGTAGCTTCCCGCCTGTGTGGGCGGTGTGCTGACCGGTCCGTAGGCCTCTCCCTGTCTGGTCGTGCCCTCGTAAACATAGGAAAGGGCTGCCGCATCAAAGGTATGAGTGATGCCGCTGGCATCTGTATAGGTGGCTTCAAGTCCGCCATAGCCCTGGGTCTGCTGTGCCGTATAAATCAGATCTGTCAGGGTGGGGATCAGTGTGATGCTTATGGGTGTCTGCTCCACATAGGTCACTGCCACTTCAATGGTAAAGTCATTGTAATTCGCCATGCCGCTCACCTTCACGGTGACTGTATCCGTCATGCTCGTATCTGCCTCAGCTTTTGCCACAAGGCTCAGTTCTCCCAACTCGTTTATACCCGCCGAAGCCAGACCTGAGGCAGTAAAGTTCAATACCTCATAGACCGGAGTTCCTCCCGCATTATCCGGGACAAGCCCTGAGAGCGCTTTTGTCATGGAAGCGTCCGCAACTCCCGCAGGCAGAACCATGGCCTCCTCTTCCGGAGTCTTATCCGCCTTGTCGATCCTTCCTGCTCCCGGAAGTGTGATGGTATCCGTTGATAATGTATACCAGCTCTGCCATGTGCCTTCCAGAGCAAGACCGGTCCCTATGATATCCACACTGTCCGACGCACCGGCTGAAGCATAGGTCCACACTGGAGCGGAGAGAACAGGTGTATCTCCGTTCACCACAGCCCCGCTCAGGGTGATCGGGGGCGCCTGGTCTGCAGGAACATCCACTGTCCCATCAAAGGTCTTTGTGACTGTTCCCGGTGTTTCTGCCTGAGGCGTCAGCAGAACTTTGTCCAGATGGATGGACAACTCTGTCTCAGACGCCCCAAGAGATGCGTTCCCTGTGTACTGAAGCGTGAAAGTCACATCTCCCGCCGGTATCGTCTTTCCGGCTGTGTCTATCTCAAAGGCAAAGGTGCTGCTGTCCAGAGAGACGCTCTGCGGCTCTGCGGCCTGGGTGTTCCCCACATAAAGAGCAACCTGTCCCTGCCCCGGCTGCGCCGCAGCGTTCCTCAGGGTATAGGCGCTTGCAGCTTCTGTCTCCAGTGAGCCAGAAAGCCGGATGGTATCTCCATAGGTAAACTGTGTTTTCGGATTTCCTGCCTCATCCTGAGCCTGCACCGAAAGCCGTGTCTGTAATCCGTTGATCTCAAAGGTCAGTCCAACGCTTCCCTGGGCGTTGTTCTTCCCGGTGATTATCACTGTCGCTGTGCCGGCTTCCGTGTTGTCCCTGTATTCCGCCTCATAGTCATCTGTGCCTAAGAGCGCCTCATAAGCATCTGCCAGGACTACCTCCGGAGTAATGGGGCCTCCCGTGTAGGTCTGGTCCCCAATGGGGGCAAACATCTCTACTGTCAGGGGCAGCGCGGTGATGGATGCCTGGGCCGTGCAGGAAGCAGTCTTTGCCGCTGTTCCTGTTCCGCTGCTGAAGGTGTAGTTGGCAGCGGCCTCTGAATCAGAAAGGGTGACTTCTACTGTCACTGATTTATTATTTCCTGCGTTCTCATCGGCAAACCGGGCGGATACCCTGTAGTCTGCCCCCAGTGTCAGTGTCTCTGCGTTCTGTAATCCGGCAAAAGTCACCGCTGCAACCGCATCTGCGCTGCCGTCGTAGACCTTATCCTCTGCCTCCCCTGTTATAGTAAGGACGGCAGGAGTAATGCCTCCTGTCACCTGTCCGGAGATCTCTCCCTGGGCCGGCAGACTATAGAAGTCCGCCACTCCTGAGCCTTCTGATGTGTCAGCAAGTACTGCATTCGCCGCAAGGACTCCGGTAGTCCCTGCCTTCGCGTCCGCGAACCGGTAATCCGCGTTCACACGGAGCCCGGAGCGGTCTGCAGCAAGGACGCCGTTCACGGATAAAGTGAGGCTGTGTCCTTCGGGAACGGCCACCGTCCCGTCATAGGTCTTTTGGGCATCCCCGGAAAGGCTTACGGTCACTTCCTTTGGAGAAAGGGTGATGGTAGTCTCCACACTTGCCGCAAGGTCCTCTGTGCTGTCGCCCAGACGGAGTTCCAGGACAATGGGTTCCCCGGAAGCAGGGATCCTCTTCTCTGTTGTACCGTAATCGATCGTATAAGTACCGTCACTTTCTATATTCACAGAGTTTCCAACCTGTTCGCCATCTACATACAGAGCCGCGGTTCCCCCGGAAGCGTCATGGTTCAGCGTTGCCGCTCCCTTTATAGTGATGGTGTCTCCGTAGGTAAAGGCATCGGTCTCTGTGTTCCCCTTATAGGTGGAGGCGCTGATGGCAGGCTCCTGGGGTCCGCCGATGATGGGGAACGTAAGGTTCACTTCTCCGGTGAAGTTCCGGACGCCCTGGATGGTGACAGTGCCCGTCTCTTCTATATTCTCTCCGTAGGAGACCTGAATGTCCTCTTTCGTAAGTAAGGTTTCCCCATCCGCTATGGAAACATCCGGGGTGATCTGCCTTCCCGTCCATGCCTGGTCAGGGATCGGCGCGAACATGGTTTCTTCCAGTGTAAGAGGCGTGATATCTGCCTGTGTGAATGCTGTCGTTTCTGCAGCATTCTCTCCTTCAAAGGAGTAATTGGCGGAATTGCCCTCACCTGTCAGGGTAATGGTGGCAGTAACTGTTTTTCCGGTTCCCGCGTCTTTGCTGTCAAAGACTGCGGATACAGTATAATCCTCGTCGGCTGTAAGCCGTTCATCTCCAACAAGACCCTCAAATGTGACTGTTGCCTCTGCATTAGCCGTTCCGTCATAGGCTTTATTCTCCGCAGTGATCTCAGCCCTCAGCGTGGCCGGGGTAATGCCTCCCACCACTGTGGTGGTCAGACCTTCCCCATTCTCCAGCCGATAGAAGCTGGCAACCGCCGGATCCGTCTCTGCAGTCACCAGAGTAACATCGGATGCGGTTACGGTTTTCGTGCCCGCGGAAGCAATTTCAAACTGATAGGAAGCAGTCGCGGCCAGTGTATTCTCATCCGCCACAAGAACTCCGTCAAGGTTCACTTTTACTGTATGATTCTCCGGCAGGGCTGTAGTGCCATCGTACGCCTTGGCAGCATTTCCGGTCAGACTTGCGCTCACCTGCTTTGGCGATAAGGACACCGATACCTCTGCGGTTGCCAGCGACCCCTCAGAACTGACATCTGTCAAGCGCAGTTCAAGCCGGGTGCTCTCCCCGGTTGCCGGGATGCCCTTCCCTACCGTGGAATATCGAAGTTCATAGGAGCCATTAGATTCTACTGCCACAGTTCCAAGCTGGATATCTCCCGCATACAGCGCCACCTGGCCGCTTACCGGTGAACCGCCTTCCAGGGCCGTTCCCCGGATGGTGATGCCATCCCCATAGGTGAAGCTGTTTGTCTGGGTGTTTCCGTTGTACGCCTCCCCAGTCAGGATCGGTCTTGCGACACCGCCGGAAATGGGGAAGGTGAGCGTCACTTGTCCGGTGTAGTTGTTAATCCCCTTAATGGTAACAGTTCCGGTGCCGGAAATGTTATCGCCGTAAGAAACAATTTCATAGTTTCCCTCCAACAAGGTTGCAGAGGAAGAAGGCGTGACCTGAGGAGTGATCTGATCGCCCGTGTATTCCTGTTGCCCGATCGGCTCGAACATACTGTCGTCCAAAGGAATGGCGGTGATTTCTCCAGCAAATGTGTAGACGCCGCCGTCGCTCAGGCTGTACCGGTCATTAAACGTTCTGCCGTCTGCAAACGCTATCGTGATCGTGGCCGTTTGCTCTCCCGCGTTTATTGACTCGTAGCTGGTCGATATGGTGTAGTCCACGCCGTCAACCAGTTCTTCGCCCTCGGCCAGCCCCTCAAATTCGACGGACTCCACCAGAACATCACGCAAGCCGTCAAATTCCTTAACCGGGTTGTCGGTTGAATTGTTTGAGAACGTGAAGGTAGGGATCAGGTTAGCCACAGAGATTCCGGTTTCGTATTCGCCGTTAAACTGAATCTGATTGCTTGATACGGTATAGTAATCCCCATCCGCGCCTCCAAGAGTAAAGCTGTGCGCAACGACTCCCTGTTGCCTGACAGAAGCTGACTCGTAAAACATATCGGCATTAACCCGGACGTCGTCCCCCTCTTCCACGCCTGTAGCGGTCAGTTCAAGGTTGTTCTCGTAATCGGGAGTCTGGATCACCTTGTTTGTTCCGTCATACTGCTTCCATGCAAAGAAATCGTCGGGAAATGTTACGGTGACCAATTTTGGTAAAATGGCTACTGTTGAAGAGGCAATCTCCGTATTGTCTGCGTCCCGGGCCACCAGGGTGTGCGCGCCCCCGCGTATTATCTTGGAGGACACGTCATAGCTGCAGGTGGCCGTACCGTCTGTTCCAACCTGAGCGCTGCCGATCTCGGTTTCGCCGCCCTCTTCATCTTCCACATAGAAAGTAATCTCTTCGTCAGGGGTGCCCCCGCTGAGACGTATGTTGAAATCCTCCGGATAGGTGACCGCCTGAGTGGGCAAGCCGCTGCTGTTCAGCGTTTGGAGTACCGGAGTGGGCTCTATGTCTTTGGAGATGTCAAAGTTTAAAGTCACTGTGCCCCGGTAGTTGTTCTGTCCGGTGATCGTAACTGTGGCCTGCCCTTCATCGATGTTTGACGAATACTGGACTGTGAAGTCCTGGTACGTCATGATCGATGCTTCGGAATCCGCGATCACTACATTCGGGGTCACTTCCGCACCCGTGTAAGCCTGGTCCGGAATATCCTTGAACATGTCGGAGGTCAGATCCTTCCTTCGGATCGAATAGACAGTGCTGATTGCGTTGCTGACCCAAGTCACATCATAATTCTTGAGTTTCTCAGTGTCTCGCAGCGTGACCTGAAGATACGCCCGATAGGTTCCCGCATTGGGGCTGATATAGGTACCGGTGATGTCATAGTCTACACCCAGCCGGATCGGCGTGCCCGTGCCGGAATGGGAGCAATAGTAGTCCACGCTCTCGATGTCACCATTGGTAAACCGGGTAGTGCCGTTATAGGAACGCTGCGCCCACACACCCGTAATATGATAGCTGGCCTTGGTGATCGTCACCCGGCACACATCGGTCACTGAACGATAAGTAATCCCACCCAGTGTCTTGCTCTTCAGCGTCACCTCAACCATGTATTCTCCCACATCCGTGGGCGTACCCGTCTTCCATGCGTTCTCTTCTTCTACGCCCTGATAGCGGTAGGAATAATCCGATGCGGTGGCATTCTGGGTCCCATAACGGCCCACATCAACCAGATCCGTATAATCGATCGGACGCGTGTCATATCTCACCGAAGGATTGACGATCAGTTCCATGTTGCCCATCAGTTCGGTCACCGGATCCTCCGGATCGTAGAAGGCATGCCTGCCGATTTTTTCTTCGGTGATGGAGGCAGGAGCCTGGAAGGTAGCCGGATTGTCACGCTGGATATCCGGCAGGGCGTAAAAGGCGTTTGCCCCGATGCTTGTCACACCCTCTTCGATAACTACCTTGTCTATGTATTCAAACCTGGAGTTCCAGGGCACCTGATACGGATCTGCGAAATCACGCATATCCCCCGAACCGCTGATGGTAAGGGTTCGGTTAAAAAGCGTCCAGTCCAGATTGACTCCGGTCTCGGGATCATAGATATAGCCTGAGTCCGGCGGATTGTTCTCGGCCAGGAGATCCTCATATTCTTCCTCGTAGACGGGGTATTTCTCTCTGATCTCAGGAGTCGTAAATTTATCATCCAACCACCAGTTGAAGTCCTCCGTGTATTGCGTGGGTATTAAAAACGCACTCTCGTAGGCGCCTTGGCCGGCTTGGCCTGTGGAATCCGTGGTATACCATTTCGGCCCGATCTTCACCCAGTTCCAGGCATGCCCTATCATCACGGTGCGCGTGATGCCAATAACCTGGTAATTCTCCACCCCTGCATAGGCACACATCAGCGAATTCAACGCCGAATATCCAAGACAGACCGTACGCCCGGCAGTCACAGCCCCATAGGTGGAAAAACCGCCGCCGTATCGGATGTGTCTGCCCAACCAGTCCCAGATGGCCCGGTATTTCTGGTATTGTGACGTAGAATCGTTACCCGCGCGATACCGGTAGAGTTCCCCGCCCGGCGAAAACAGAGCCTGCACATATCGGCGCACATACTGCTCTTCTTCCACGCTATTCCGACGAATAAAAAAGCCAAAGGAGAACTCCCAATTTTCCCGCAGCCCTTCAACCGGTCCGGCCACCGTTATCCTCATTCCACCAAATCCGGAAGCGGCCTGGTAGCGGTTGTAATAGTCGCCGCTCGATTCAAGCAGAAGGGTCTGGAAGTCGGCAGAGAAACGGGTGCGGAACTCCTCCCAATACTGGCGGGCATCCTGTTCCGGTGCGATCTCCGCCATTTTTTCAGGGGAAACCGATATGATTACACCGTGTTGATTCCAGGCCAGATTCTGCCTGACCGCCTCGTCCAATATTTTCTGATAATACTCGTCGCTGCCGTCAAAGTCATCGTATACCGTGGCGCTCCCATTCGGTTCCAGGGCACTTGCGTGCCAGATGGAAGGAACATTCTCCAGCCCATCCTGAGAGTCGACCTCCGCCACTGCCGCCTGGTTGCTCGCCTCGACTCCTTTCACGACCTCGTAACTGGAGTTAGAATACTTCTAGGAGTCGTCTCCACTTTCCTGATCCGCGTCTTCGCCGGCGCCATCTGATCCTTCGATGTCTGCCGCACCCATCTCCTCCTCATAGTCTGCCAGGTCGCCGGACGCGTTTTCCGCAAAAGCTGTACTGGAGACAGACCCTGCCAGCAGACTGACAGCCAGAAGTAACGCAAAAAACTTTTGAACTTTACTTCTCATTCCCTTTTCCTCCTTTTGTATATCGTTCTCCCATCTATCTGTTGCCTAAAACAGTAGGATAACTCATTATACCTTCAGATATATATAGTTAATTTTATTATACCCCTTGTTTTATTACTGTCAATACCACTATCGCATAACCTTATCTTAGAGTTTATTCCTCTAAATGTCAATAGAGTTTTTAACTCTAGCATACGATATACCAGAGGTGATAACATGCATTACAGACAAAGAATACGAGCACTGCGCGAAGACCGGGATCACACACAGGCAGAAATTGCAAAGCTGCTGCATGTGGGGCAGCGCACCTATGCAGATTATGAGCTGAGCAATACGCGGATTCCTGTTGACTCTTTGATCACGCTCGCCGAGTTTTATAATGTGGATATGAATTATATATGCGGTATTACAAAGGAGAAACGATGCTTTCCTCCAAAGTGACCTCCGTTTCCTGGCACAGGACGCCAATATTCCGGGAAGACTAAAAATCCATCGTACCCTGCTGCCGGATCAGGCTGCAGAGTCCGATGGATTCTTTTTCCACTGTTTACGCTCTATTCTGATTCTGTTTTATTTCTCACTATAATGATGCGCTTCCTCCAGCATCATATCCTTCACTTTCATCAGCCGGATCTGGGTGCTCCTCTCATTTTCATCCAGCTTCATCGTGATGTACTTGATGCTCTCCTCCGTTTCCGGAATGATCACGTGCTCCAGCGCATTGACACGCCGCCTTGTCTTCTCGATCTCCGCAGCCATGAGCTGGCACGCCTTCTCCACTTCCGCCAGGCGGATCATAGCCGGCAGGACATCAGCCAGTGACTTTACCGCCCCGTCCAGATCACTGGATGTGAATGCAAACCCATAAGAATAGATATCGTTCTCATCCGCTGTGCGCATCTTATATTCAAAAGTCGGAATATCCACGCTCATGACATTCTTCCCGCCTGGTTCCAGAGCGATCTCCTGTTTCGGCGCCATAAGCGCGGTATTGAGCGCCGCCTCTGACATTCCGGCTTTGGCAATGACAAAATTCCGGTTCGCAGACTTAATGCCGGCTTCCACCTTCACGCGTACTTCCATATTCTCGCGGACAATGTCAAGATACTGGCGCATCAGTTCATCCCTCTTGTCTTTTAAGAGTTTATGACCTCGGATTGCAGTGATCCGTTTCTTCTTAAGACGTGTCAGCTCCATCCGGGTCGGATTCACCTGTTTTGCTGCCAAAACGCCACCTCCTTTTCAAATCATCTCTCCTGCTTCCGTTCCGCTGTGGAGTTCGATTCCGCTCTCGCTCCATCTCACTGCGGGCTGACCGCACCGCTCGGACTCCTCCTGCTTCCGTTCCGCTGTGCAGTTCGATTCCGCTCCCGCTCCATCTCACTGCGGGCTGACCGCCCTATGCAGATGCCGGAAAAGCGCCGTATGCAAGCAAGCTTGCAAGCCGCTTTTTCGACATCTGCGCACCGCGGAACTGCTATTCGACATAGTATTCATCCAGATATTTGTCGTCGATTCGTTTCAGTTCTGTACGGGGGAGCATGCGCAGCAGTTTCCAGCCGATGTCCAGCGTCTCCTGAATACTCCGGTCAGCGTTGTAGCCCTGGGAGACATATTCCTGCTCGAATGCATCGGCGAATTTTGCGTACATGAGATCGATCTCAGTCAGGGCAGCTTCTCCGAGGATGACCATAAGCTCTTTCGCGTCTTTTCCACGGGCATAAGCGGCAAAGAGCTGATTCATGGTGTTGGAGTGGTCCGCCCGGGTCTTGCCCTCGCCGATACCCTTATCCTTGAGACGGGACAGGGATGGGAGCACATCAATAGGCGGGGTGACGCCCTTCCGGTAAAGCTCCCGGCTCAGGATGATCTGTCCTTCGGTGATATACCCGGTCAGGTCCGGGATAGGATGGGTCTTATCATCCTCGGGCATGGTCAGGATAGGGATCATAGTGATGCTTCCCTTCTTCCCGTTCTGACGTCCCGCTCTTTCATAGATGGACGCAAGGTCCGTGTACATATATCCCGGATAGCCCCGGCGTCCCGGCACTTCCTTGCGGGCAGCGGACACCTCACGGAGAGCGTCCGCGTAGTTTGTGATATCGGTCAGGATGACCAGCACATGCATTTCCTTCTCAAAAGCAAGATACTCTGCTGCGGTCAGCGCCATCTTAGGTGTTGCGATACGCTCGATCGCCGGGTCATTCGCCAGGTTGACAAACAGCACGGTGCGGTCAAGCGCCCCTGTCTCGCGAAAACTTTCGATAAAGAAGTTGGACTCCTCAAAGGTAATACCCATTGCCGCAAATACAACGGCAAAGTTCTCATCTGTCCCCAGCACCTTTGCCTGCCGCGCGATCTGCGCAGCAAGCTGGGCGTGGGGCAGTCCGGATGCGGAGAAGATGGGCAGCTTCTGCCCCCGGACCAGAGTGTTCAGCCCATCGATGGCAGACACGCCGGTCTGGATAAATTCCTCCGGATAGCTCCTTGCCGCCGGATTCATGGGCAGGCCGTTGATATCCATGCGGGCATCCGGCAGGATCTCCGGTCCCTCGTCAATGGGGCGTCCCAGTCCGTCAAACACGCGTCCCAGCATGTCATCGGACACGCCCAGTTCCATGCTCCGCCCGAGGAAACGCACCTTGCTGTTGGAAAGGTTGATCCCTGTGGAACTTTCAAAAAGCTGTACGAGCACATCGCTTCCGTTGACTTCCAGCACCTTGCAGCGCCTTGTCTCGCCGCTGGCAAGCTCGATCTCTCCCAGCTCGTCATATGTCACGCCCTCCACGCCGCGCACAAGCATCAACGGGCCGGCTACTTCCTGTATGGTTCTGTACTCTTTGGGCATCTACCGTTCCTCCTTTTCAAATGCATTGGCGATCTGCATGCTCAGTTCCTCATCTGCTTTCTTAAACTCTTCGTCCAAAGCGTCTTCCCGCACATATTTAAAACGGCCGATCTGCTCCCGCACAGGCATGGAGATCAACTTCTGCAGGGAGGCTCCCTCTGAGAGTGCCTGCACCGCACTGTCGTAGAATGCATTGACAAGGAGCATCATCATATGCTGCTTCTTAAGGGATGTGTAGGTGTCCACTTCATGGAATGAATTCTGATGAAGGAAATCTTCCCGGATGGACCGGGCCGCCTCCATCTTCAGCCGGTCGCCCGGTGAGAGCGCGTCCATACCCACCATCTTCACGATTTCTTCCAGCTCTGCCTCTTCCTGGAGAAGGGTCATCATCTTCTGGCGTCCGGCCATCCAGTCTTCAGCTACATTTGCATTGAACCATTTCTCCATATCATCGAGATACAGAGAGTAACTGTTCAGCCAGTTGATCGCCGGGAAATGCCTCTTGTACGCCAGCGCGGAATCCAGCCCCCAGAACACCTTCACGATACGCAGTGTTGCCTGGGATACCGGCTCGGACGTATCGCCTCCCGGAGGGGATACCGCTCCGATCACGGACAGGGCTCCCTCCCTTCCCTCTTTTCCGAGGGAGATCACATGCCCCGCCCGCTCATAAAACTGTGCCAGGCGGCTTCCCAGGTATGCCGGGTAGCCTTCCTCGCCGGGCATTTCCTCCAGACGTCCCGACATCTCGCGGAGCGCCTCTGCCCACCGGGACGTGGAGTCCGCCATCAGCGCCACCGAATATCCCATATCACGGAAATACTCCGCAATGGTGATCCCAGTATAGATAGACGCCTCCCGGGCAGCCACAGGCATATCCGAAGTATTGGCTATCAGAACCGTTCTCTGCATCAAAGGCTGTCCTGTCTTCGGGTCCTTCAGCTCCGGGAACTCGTTGAGCACGTCCGTCATCTCATTACCGCGCTCGCCGCATCCGATATAGACCACAATATCCGCTTCCGCCCATTTTGCGAGCTGGTGCTGGATTACGGTCTTTCCGCTTCCAAATGGCCCTGGCACTGCCGCCACGCCTCCCTTGGCAATGGGGAAGAACGTATCAATGACTCTCTGACCTGTGACAAGGGGCATCTCCGGCGGGAGTTTTTTCTTATACGGACGCCCGCGGCGGACCGGCCACTTCTGCATCAGGGTCAGTTCTCTGTCCCCTTTTTCAGTTTCAACCACTGCCACAATTTCTTCTACCGTAAATTCTCCTGCCCTGATCTCTTTGACTGTTCCTTTTACTCCATATGGGACCATGATCTTCTGCTGTACGAGCACAGTCTCCTGCACCGTGCCGATCACATCTCCCGCGTCCACTTCATCGCCCGCTTTCACGGTGGGAACGAACTCCCATTTCAGGTCCCGCTTTAGAGACGGCACTTCCACGCCGCGCTTCAAATTGCTGCCTGATACTTTCATGATATCATCCAGAGGTCTCTGGATGCCGTCATAAATACTGGCGATCAGCCCCGGGCCCAGCTCCACAGACATGGGCACTTCCATGGACTCCACCGGCTCGCCCGGCCCCAGTCCCGAAGTCTCTTCATATACCTGGATGGACGCCTCGTCGCCGTGCATCTCGATGATCTCGCCAATGAGGCGCTGATCGGACACACGGACCACGTCAAACATATTTGCATCGCGCATTCCCTCTGCAATGACAAGAGGTCCTGCAACTTTCTTGATTACTCCTGTGCTCATTCGCCTATTCCTCCAAACAGAATATCTGACCCGACCGCCTGCTCCACGGTCTTTTTGACGCCTTCCACACCGGCGCCTGTATTACCGGACACACCAGGGATCTGTATGACCGCCGGAAGTCTCCGCTCCCGGTACTCATCCAGCCCGCTTCCAAGCTCCTCAGCCGCTTTTTCCGTGATATAGATGATGCCATATCCGTCCTCCGCCAGCTGTTTCAGCCTGCCGCGCATCTCTTCCCGGTCCTTCACAGGGCAGATGTCTAATCCCACTGCGGCGAATCCATAGATACTGTCATAATCGCCGACCACTGCAATCTTATACATACATCTCCCTTATCCTTTCCCGGACCGCGTCATCGGGAAAACCGTTCTGTTTTCCTGTCAGAATGATCCGAACTGTCTTGATCTCATTTTCCCGCGCGATCAGATATCCGAGCAGTGGTCCCACGGAAAAAGTGTCATACTTCTGCGTTTTCAATGTCTCTGTCATACGGTTGTCACACCAGCGCTCAAAAGCTGATGGGGATTCTCTCAGCGCGTCCGCCCCGCCCGCATAGGAAGTCCCTTCCAGATACCGGGCGATTTCTTCCTCCCCGGCAAGCGCCGCTCGGATGAGCTGTTCTACATTGACACTCCTGCACTCCGCCATGGCGCTGCGCATAAAGTCCCCGCTCTTTCCTGTTTTATGGGAGCGCACCGCGATCTTGATATCCGCGATGGCCACGGTAGTGTCCGCGTAATTCTCTATGATCGGTTCCCCGGACCGTCTGCCCGCTTCGCAGATAGCGTCCAGCGCCGCTTTGTCGATCATAATATCGCAGAGCTGTCCATCCCTTGTGTGGAGAAGCGTCTCAAGCGCTTCCTCAGCCACGCGTCCCATGTTTCCGGGAAGCTTTGAAAACTCCCGGTTCTCGATGATGCGGAGCATCTCACTGCCCGGAATATCACAGTCATCATAAAATATGCCCGGCGTCCGCTTCTCCGTGCAGACTTCCTTGACCGCCGCCTTTAGGTTGTGATACAGCTTCGGGTAGGAAACCACGTCAAACACACTCATATCCGGCGCCACATCGCGGATGACTTCCCAGGTCTTTTCTTCCTCCCGCTTCAGCACCGCATCCATATCCACGCCGCCCGACACATCTCCCCAGCCCTTTTCCATCACGAACCGGAGGCCCTCCTCTGCCGTCCTGCACGCCAGGAGCTGTCCGATCACTGCATCGGAAAAGAGAGAGACTTCCAGGGCGCGGATACGCGCAACCGCATACGTATATTTTGTATTACTCAAGTTAAACCCTCCTTGCGGTCATGTTCATCCGAACAAAAGCCTGTTCACCCGGTCTGACAGTTCTTCTCTCTTTGAGTCGAACACTGCCTTTATCGTACAGTTTTCTTCAATCCCGCCGTACACGAGAAGAAAGCCTCCGTCAATCCGGCGCGCTTCCTCCGAGAGCGTCAGGCTTCCGCCTTTTGCGGCGGCAATGGTCCTGATCTTTCCCGTAAAACCTTCCGGCATACGCGCAAGGTCTTTCTGAGAAAAACAGATCTCCCCCTTTTCCGGGAGTACATGTTTTTCCAGAATCTTCTCAAGCATGCCGAAATACGCATCCCCATCCAGCCCCATGACTGTATCATATGCTTTTCTCAGCACAGTGCTGATCACGTCCTGCTTTGCGGCAAGATTCGCCTGCTTCCTCCGCATGTCCGCTGAGGATGCCGCGCGCTTTGCGTAGTCTGCGGCACTCTGCTCTGCCTTCTCCCGGATCTTCGCCGCCTCTGCGCGCGCCTCTTCCTCAGCCGCTTTCACGACAGCTTCGGCATCCGCTCTGGCTTTTGCAATGATCTCCTGTGCAGACTGCTCCGCCTCCTCAAGTATGCGGGATTTCATTTTATCCAGTCCACTCATGTTCTTGTTCTCCTTCTGCTTGCTATACCTGGATCCCATTTACCGCCAGGAAAGAGACAAGGAGTGCAAGGATGGCGTATGTCTCTACCATGGCCGGGAACAGCATTGCCTTACCGAACTGCTCCGGCTTCTTTGCCACGATACCGATGGCCGCAGCCGCCGTCCTGCCCTGAGCGATGCCTGAGAGCAGGCCCACGATACCGATAGGCAGACATGCCGCAAGGATCAGAAGTCCTGTGGAAACTGAGACATCCGCGGTGCCGCCGCCCAGGATGCCGATCTTGGACAATGTGATGAATCCAACCAGCAGCCCATAGAGTCCCTGCGTACCCGGAAGGAGCTGGATGATCAGCACCTTTGCAAATTTGCTCGGGTCCTCTGTGACGACTCCGGACGCCGCCTGTCCCGCAATGCCGACTCCGATCGCGGAGCCGCATCCGGCAAAAAGCACTGCCACTGCAGCTCCCAGCAGCGCATATACGATTCCTAATTCACCTGCAATATTCATAATATAGTTTCCTCCTTAACATCTGCATATTTTGTATTTTCTTTAAAAGGCTCAAACGGCCGTCCGCCGCCTTCATAAAACTTCCCGAAAAATTCAACAAACTGTAAACGGTTCGTGTGCACATATGCCCCCAGCAGGTTGATCGCCAGATTCAGCGCGTGCCCTGCGATAAATATCACGACAAAGAAGATGACTCCCACAACATTATTCGGAAGCATGCTTCCCATCTGATTGATGACCGACGCGATCACCCCGGTCGCCAGCCCCAGCGCCAGCAGACGGGAATATGACAGCACATCACTCAGCCAGCCCGTGATATTGTATAGGTCATACGCGCCCAGCGCGATCCTCAGCGCCGGATTTTTCCTGCCCCGCCCGGACATGAGCACAATGCCGATGGCGCCTGCCGCTGCCAGAACAGCGGACAGTGTATTCAGCCAGCCCGGGAACACGATCTTTGTCTGAGCGATGGACGCAAAAACATCACTGGGCAGGAGCATCAGTATCAGCCCCAAAAGGAGCATGAACCAGAGTACCACATCACAGAAAAAATCCATGACTTTTCCGTCCTTGAGACACAGATACCCTTTAATGCCGAGTCCAGTAAACAGGTGGATCACGCCGAACAGCAGTGAAAACACCAGCAGCTTCATCGGGTCATTGAGCGGGATGAACCAGAGGGCCGGGACGCTCACCGCTGTCCCGAAAAATTTCTCTGATACAACATCCACAATATTCCCGAAATATCCGCCGAACAGGATGCCCCACACAAGAGTGGAAAGACCGCAGTAGAAGAAAAGTTTCAATGATTTCTTCATTCCTTCCGACATCCGCGGAAACTTCCACACAAGCGCCCCGCAGACCACTGCCACGATCGCGCCGTACGCTGCGTCTGAGAGCATCATGCCGAAGAAAAACACATAGAAGAACGACATGATCGTGGTGGGGTCCAGCTCTCCTTTGTGCGGAAGCCCATAGGACTCCACCACCCCCTCCATACTCATGGAGAAGGGATTGTTCTTCAGAATGACCGGCGGTTCCTCATCTTCTTTCAATTCCTCGATATCCACCATACAATCGTATCTCTCTGTCAGATATTTTTCAACGTGAGACGCCTCACAATGCGGGATGTATCCGCTGATCACAAAGGTTCGCTCCGACTGCGGCAGATTTCCGAGCACCGCGTACTTTTCTGCCCGCACACGGTAATAATCCGCCACGATCTTCAACTCTTCTCTGTGCTCCGCCAGCTCTGCAAGCCGCCTCTCGATCTTTGCGGTCTCCGCCCTGCAGGCCTCGATCTGCCGCTCCAGCTGCTCCTTCTCCTCTGACGGAGATTTATCCCACGTCTGAGACGGCCTCGCAAAGCCTGCGCTTCTGAGCGCCTCCTCGACAGCCTTCGCATCTTCCCGCAGGCAGATAACCGCAAGATAGGTCATGCTCTGCTCCATTGATATAAGATGCACATCCACGCACTCTGCTTCCCGCGCTTTCTCTGCCAGCACTTCATATACAGATTCTAATGTCGTCCCGCCGGGCATGGTCCCGGGGAACAGGACCGTGCGTTTCGTGGCTGACGGCTTAAGCGGCATCCCCAGTGGGAGCCAGGGCGTCAGGCTTTCGATACTGTTGCGCATCCGTATGACCGCGGCAAGCTGTTCTGCGTGCTCCCGGTCCAGATCATAAACTTCTTTTGCCGCTTTCAGGAGCTCTCTCCGCTTTTCTCTCACCTGCCGCTCCCTGACCGGTTCGATCAGGAGCTTTCCCTCCAGCGCCGCGAACATGGACTGTTCTTCCGGAACATACCGTTCCAGGATTTCCAGCGCCTGGTCCGCGGCAGCGGCGGCTCTTTCAAATCCCGCGCGCTGTCCCACAGTATCCATTTTCCTGAAATATTGATCTTCATCAATGACAGGAGCCACTTCAAGGACGCCCAGTCTCTGCAGCTTTTCAAGGATTGCTTTTCGGTCTTTCTTTAAGGCGCAGATGCTGATTCTCTGCATCTTAAGTACCGCCATTTATTTATCCCTCCTTTACCGTTTCCATTATTCCGGTTTCACACAAGCATAGAAATCACAAGGTCGACCGCTTCTTTCTCTCTCGACAGGGCAGACTCCTTCAGCGCACGGACAGCTTTTTCCGTCTCCGCCTCTGCATCCGCCACACTGCGCTCTTCGCCTGTTTTCGCCTGTTCCGCAGTCATAAGAGCTTCTGACTTTGCTCTGCTTAATATCTCCTCTGAAGCCTTTTCGGCTCTTTTCTCTGCTTCATCAAGTATCTCACGGCCCTTTTTCTCTGCTTCTCTTATGATTTCATCCGCCTGTTCTTCTGTCTCGCGGATCGATCGGATCGTATCTTCCACCATGATATGTGCACCACCTTTCCCGGCAGACTTCTGTTTCCTTAGTTTTTCCAATACTTCCTGCTTCATGCAGGTAATAATCTTAGCACAATCTTAACACACAAGTCCAGCCCATTATATAGCAATTATAAGCGGGGGGATTCTAATTCCAGCTTGAAGTATTTTTCTGATAAAAAAGCTGCACAAAAGACCTGTAGCTGCTGGGCTTGCAAAGATTTCACATCCCTTTGAAACTGTTATTATTTTATCACAAAAAGCCCCAAAAAAAACAAACGCTTCGCCGTTTGGCATACTGTTTGGAGGGTCAGACCCCGGCCACCTCTTTTTCACTTTCCATGCCGTACTGTTATCTGTATTCCATTCCGTACTGCTATTCCTGCCGCGGGTCAACAGCCGCCTCTACAGACACGCCTGCCGCATCCTCCTCTTTATGAAACGCCGAATGCTCACCGAAAGACGGAACAAACAAAAATTTGCGGATGGCGAAGATCAAAGCGATGGTGACGATGCCGATAAGATTTTCCAGAGACGAGGTGTGCCCCACCACCATCTGGCGCGCGATGGCGAACAGCAGCACCTCAATGGCAGAGCCGGGCGTATGCTTAGCCAGCATCTTGATGAACTCCACTCCAATGATCAGGTTGAACGCATGACCCAGGAACACTGTAAATCCCTCGTGCCCTTCCGGATTCCCCGCAAGACTGAATGCCTCGCGCACTATCTGCACTCCCACAGCGACGATGGCAATGAGCACGGTGATGGAAATGGCGATCTCAATAACGCTGGCAAAAAACGCGACCTTTTTCCTAAGATACTCTTTGATGCGCACGAAAAATCTCCTCCTTTTCTATGCACCTAGTCATGTCGGCTACTCTGTTCGTATTCAGATAAGCAGCGGGCCCGCCTTTCAGAGCGAGCTCGCCGCTGCCCTGGTGATAAACCAAAGCGCGCCCCTGTTCGTAGCTGGGACGCGCTCCACGGTTTTAGTCGGAAAGCCCGGCAATGAGCGGGCAGGCAAGTTGCTTTCAGCCGCATCCGCCACACCGCTCACAGGCGGAAGGGGTGACCGCACAGCCGCCCAGAGCAGTCTCTCGGAGCTCCAAGGGAATGTGCCTGCCCACTGCATACATAGTATCCAACATCTCGTCAAAGGGAATGAGCTGGGAAATCCCACTGAGGGAGAATTCGGCGGCGAGAAGCGCATTAGCAGCGCCGGCGGCGTTCCGGTTCTGGCAAGGGTACTCTACCAGTCCGCCCACCGGGTCACACACCAGCCCCAGCATATTCATCAGCACAGTGGAAGCTGCGTCCAGGCACTGCTCCGGCGTACCGCCCATCAGCTCCACCGTGGCTGAAGCCGCCATGGCGGCAGCCACGCCGATCTCTGCCTGACATCCCCCTACAGCTCCGGCTACTGTGGCGTTGCGCATGGCCAAATAACCAACAGCGCCAGCGTTGAAAAGGGCGTCCACCAGCCGATCATCGGAAATCTTATAGCAGTCCTGCAATGCCAGCATCAGTCCAGGCACCACGCCGGCAGATCCGGCAGTGGGCGCCGCAACGATCAGTCCCATGGAGGCATTGACCTCCAGTACTGCGACAGCATAGGTGATGGCCCGGAGCAGTACATCCCCACAGATGGCTTTACCCTTAGCGGCATGCCTGTAGAGTTTTTTTGCCTCTCCGCCGATGAGCCCGCCCATGGATCTGACCGGATTTTTCAAGGGCTGGGAAGCTGAGCTGCGCATAATCTCCAGAACCTGTGCCATCCGGTGATCCACCACATCCCTATTCCGCTCCCCCAGTGCGCATTCCCGGCGACGCATAATCTCAGAGATGGGGCAATGTTCCTTTCGGCACAGCTCCAGAAGTTCCTTTGCAGAATTAAATTCCATAATCTCTCCCTCCTTCCCTACGGCTCCACAATCATGACATCGTGTACATTGGGATTGGCTCGCAGCGGTTCCGCAATCCCCTCCGGAAACCGCCCATCAGATTCCACGATGGTATAGGCCGTGTGCCCTTTGCCCTCCCTAAACAGACGCATAAAGGCGATGTTGACATTGCTGTCGCTGAGAACCTTGGTGATGTGGGCTACCACGCCGGGTTTATCCTGCTGGACCACGATGACCGTGCTGTAATCCCCGGTAAAATCCACCGATACACCATTGATCCGGGAAATGCGCACCTTGCCTCCCCCCAGCGATTCGCCGCGCACCGTCACCACCCGTCCGCTGGCATTCTCCATGCAGATGTCCACGGTATTGGGGTGTATGTCATCTCCGGTGTCGCGAGGAGTAAAACTGTAGGTCAGCCCCCGCTCAGCAGCTATCTGAAAAGAATTCCGGATGCGGGCGTCATCCGCGCCAAATCCCATAATGCCTCCCAACAGGGCCCGGTCTGTACCATGCCCGTGGTAGGTCTTGGAAAAAGAACCATAAAGAGTAAACTCCACCTTTTCCAGCGGCGGGGCGATCATCTTATGGGCCAGAAAGGCGATGACAGCGGCCCCCGCTGTATGTGAGCTGGAGGGACCGATCATGTCGGGCCCAAGCACGTCAAAAACACTGATATAGGACAAGACTGTTCTCCTTTCCTGCCCCTGGCTGCCAGTCTGTCAGGCTTCCGTAGGGGACTTTTTGATAAATTTCTGATAAATGGTCTCCACAATGACACCAATGGCGTTGTCACCGGAAACATTGCAGGCAGTACCGAAGGAATCCTGCGTAATGTACAGAGCCACCATGATGGCGCAGAGAGAGCCGCCGGGATCCCCGGCCTCCACGCCGAAAATCATATACATAAAGGGCAGAGCCGTCATAATGGAGCCGCCAGGAGCGCCAGGTGAGGCCACCATGGCAATGCCCAAAGTCATAATAAATGGGATCACGGTGGTCAGGCTGATGGGAATTTGATTCATGAGGCATACCGCCGTAGCGCAGGCAGTAATGGTGATCATGGAGCCTGCCATATGTATGTTGGCACACAAGGGAACCACAAAGTTGCGGATCTCACTGGAAACGCCGTCAGCCTCCGCGCACTGCAGATTCACCGGAATGGTGGCGGCTGAGGACTGGGTACCCAGGGCGGTAGTGTAACCGGGAATCTGGTTTTTAATCAGCGTAAAGGGATTCTTTTTACTGATGGCACCCGCTACCAGGAACTGGAACAAAATACAGACCAGATGCATCGCGATGACCACCAGGAACACCTTCCAGAGAACTCCCAAAATGGCGAAGGTCTGGCCCGATTTAGTCATATTGGTGAAGGTCCCGCAGATATAGAGGGGCAGCAGAGGGATGATGACTGAGTGGAGCACCTTATCAATGATACCGGAAAAATCGCTCATGCTGTTATAGAGGGTATCACCGATAGTCTTTCCCCGCAGGGTGGACAGACACAGCCCAAGCATAAAGGCCAGCACCACTGCAGAGAGAGTATCCAGCAGGACGGGGATGTCCAGACTAAAATAGGTCTCCAGAGAATTGTCCGCCGTGGCCGCTATCTGCTCCAGGACTTCCGTGCTCATAAAGCTGGTGAACAGGTTACTGGACACCAGATAGGATGATGAACCGGCGATCAGCGTGGAAACGTAGGCAATCACAACTGTGATCAGCAGCAGCTTGCCAGCACCGTTCTTCAGGTTGGCAATCCCCATGGTCACATAGGCCAGGATCATCAGGGGGATGACGAACGACAGGAACGTGCTGAAAATTGTGGACGCTGTCACCACAATCCTGCAGAACCATTCCGGCAGGAACTGGCCAAACAGTATACCAATAATGATGGCGATGATGAGTCTGGGAAGCAAACCGAGTTTGAATTTTTTCTTTTCCATAGACGATACAACCTCCTTGTTCTTTTGTGTTAATTTGCACAAATTTTCCTTGACTATTTGATATTTTTAATATATCATGACTACAATTAAAAGTAAAATTCATAAATCTAATCTTATCGTTCAAAAAAATTAATACAACCTTTGTGGGTGGAGGGTAAGCGGTATGGAATTGCGTCAAATCAGCACATTTATTCGAGTGGCCCAGCTCAAGAGTTTTTCCAAGGCGGCGGAGAGCCTTGGATACTCCCAATCTGCAGTAACCGTACAAATTCAGCAACTGGAAGAAAATCTCCATACCCGGCTGTTCGACCGCATGGGCAAGCGTGTCGCACTGACCGTGCCGGGAACTCAGTTTTTGGAGCATGCCTATAATGTGCTCAACGAAGTCAATAAGGCCAGACTCTTCATGTCTGACACCGGAGAGCTCCACGGCCAGCTTCACATTGGCACCATTGAATCGCTGTGCTTTTTCAAACTGCCCGCCATTCTCCGCCTCTACTGGAAAAAGCATCCGAAAGTAGCCGTCCGTGTCACCACCGGGGAGCCTGAGATGCTCATCGAGCGGATGGAGCGCGGAGAACTGGACATGATCTACATACTGGATGAGCCCCAGTACAACAACAACTGGCATAAACTGGCGGAACAGCCAGAGAAAGTGGTCTTCGTGACCTCCGCCTCTTTGGGCGCGGAGCTGCGGGAGATTCCCGGTCTGACTATAGAACATCTGATTGACAAGCCCTTCTATCTCACCGAGCGGGACGCCAATTACCGCCGGGTGCTGGACCGCTTCCTGGCCTCCCGGAAGATCATCCTCACCCCCCTTCTGGAGTGCAGCAACGCCTCTTTTATTATCAGAATGCTGGAGAACAACCGGGGGATTTCTTTGCTGCCCTGGTACGCAGTGGAGCAGAGTGTGGAACAGGGCAGGCTCTCTCTGGTGAATGTGCCCGACTTCCATGTCACACTCTACCTGCAAATCTTCTCCCACAAAGAGAAGTGGCGTACCCGGGAGATGGACGAATTTGTCCATCTGGTGGAACAACTCAACTCATAAATTTACAAAAAAAGACCTGTTCACCATCTCAGGTGATGCAGGTCTCCTCCTAATTCCATGCCCTGAAACCCATTCTGCCGCAGCGCTTCATACAGCACGATTGCAGCGGAATTTCCCAGGTTCAGCGACCGGATATCCCCCATCATGGGAATCCTCACGCAGTTCTCTTTATTTTCCACGAGGATCTCCTCCGGGATCCCCGCGCTCTCCTTCCCGAACATAATATAGCTGTCCGGCTCGTAAGCGACTTCTGTATATACCCTTTGCGCCTTTGTGGTCGCCATGTAGATCTTCGCCCCGGGATTTCTGGCAAGAAAATCTGAATAATCCATATATGTCGTTACATCCAGGTCCTTCCAATAATCCATCCCCGCGCGTTTCAGCGCTTTTTCGGAAAGACTGAACCCCAGCGGCTCGATCAGGTGCAGCCTTGCTCCCGCCGCCACGCAGGTCCTTCCGATATTACCGGTATTCGCCGGAATCTCCGGCTCAAGGAGTACGATATTCAGCATGTCCGATGTCCGCCCTTTCACTCATGTTCGTCCCTGATCCTCTGGATAAAGCGACCCAGGCGGCCCAGCGCTTCCTTTAAGTCCTCCAGTGAATATGCGTAGGAGATACGCAGGAAGCCTTCCCCGCATTCGCCAAACGCGGTTCCCGGGACGACCGCCACCTTTTCTTCCTCCAGAAGCCTTGTGGCAAACTCTTCTGAAGACATACGGAACTCCCGGATGCTGGGAAATACATAAAACGCGCCAAACGGCTCAAAACACTCCAGTCCCATGCGCGTGAACTCATGCATGAGGAAACGCCTCCTCTGGTCATAAGATTTCCTCATCTCCGTCACTTCTTCATCGCAGTTTCTAAGGCCCTCGACAGCGGCATACTGGCTGGTAGTCGGCGCGCACATGATCGCAAACTGATGGAGCTTTGTCATCTGCTCGATGAGCACCTCGGGACCGCAGCAGTAGCCCAGCCGCCATCCTGTCATTGCGAACCCTTTGGAAAAACCGTTGATGACAAGCGTCCGCTCCCTCATTCCCGGCAGGGAGGCGATAGACACGTGCTCCGTGTTATAAGTAAGTTCTGAGTAGATCTCATCTGACATTACATAGAGATCATGTTCCTTTATGAACTCTGCCACAGGCTCTAAATCTTCCCTGGTCATAATGGCCCCTGTGGGATTGTTGGGAAAGGGCATGATGAGAACTTTTGTCTTCGGAGTGATATATTTCTCCAGGTCTTCCACTGTCAGCTTGAATTCATTTTCATACTGGAGCGGCACGATCACAGGAATCCCATCCGCCATGACCGTACATGGGAGATAGGACACATAACTTGGCTGGGGGATCAGCACCTCGTCCCCCGGATCGAGCATACAGCGCAGCCCGATATCGATCGCCTCGCTGCCGCCCACTGTGATAAGGGTCTCTTTCACCGGATCATAAGAGACATGAATCTTACGTTCCAGATAACGGCAGATCTCTTCTCTCAGTTCCTTCAGACCGGCATTCGATGTATAAAATGTCTTCCCCTTTTCAAGGGAAAAGATGCCTTCCTCGCGTATCCTCCACGGTGTGTCAAAATCCGGCTCGCCCACGCCAAGGGAGATAGCGTCTTTCATCTCATTTGCCACATCGAAGAATTTGCGGATTCCGGAAGGCTGTATTTCAACGATTTTCTTTGATAATGGATTTCTCATTACAGTGTCACCGGTATCCTTTCCGACTCTTTTTTCGTCACCATGATAGTGCCGTGGTCTTTGTATTTCTTAAGAATAAAATGTGTCGCGGTGCTTAATACTCCATCCAGCGGAGACAGCTTCTCCGAGACAAACCGGGATACCTCTTTGAGCGTCTTTCCTTCCAGTGTCACGAGCAGGTCATAGCTGCCGGATATCAGATAAACCGCATAGACCTCCGGATAATTGTACAGCCGCTCAGCGATCCTGTCGAACCCGCGGTCTCTCTGCGGCGTCACACGCACCTCGATCAAGGCTGTCACCATCTCCACGCCCGCTTTATCCCAGTCTATCAGCGTGTGATATCCGCAGATGATTTTCTCCTTCTCCATCTCCGCCATTTCATTTACCACATCTGTCTCTTCCACGCCCAGCAGGACCGCCAGTTCGCCAAGCTCCACCCGGCTGTGCTTTTCAATATATTTTAAGATCTCGATCCTCAGAGCTTCTTTCTTTTCGTTCATCTTATTTCCTCCTGTTTTTAATTTTTTATGATAATGTCTGCTTCTGTCTCCCTGCCTGCCAGAGTGCCAGCTGGTCCGGAGCAGGCCTGTCCAGGTATCTTACTTCTTCTCCGCTTGTGATCACCCGCGCGTTCTGCGCTTTTGTGACCCCAAGCTTTCCGGCTCGCGCCCCCGCCTTCTCCAGTATCTCTGTCACCGCATCAGCATCCTCTGTCACAATGAGAAAACTTCCCGCAGACGTCATCTGATAAGGATTCAGACGGTAGAATTCACAGATTTCCACAGTCTCCTGCTTTATGCCGATCCCGGACATATCCGCCGCCAATCCGGTGCCGAGCGTCTCCGAGACTTCCCAAAGTGCTGCAAGGATGCCGCCGCTCCCGACCGGGCAGACCGCAGTGATCCGCTGCTGCGCGCCTTCGTCCGTAAAGAGCGCGAGGATTTTGTCCGGTGTCACCAGCTCGTCCGCAAGGGCTGCCGCCTGTTCAAGGAACGTGGAAACAAATCTCGCCCCAAGCTCTTCCCGGGCTTCATCCAGAATGCGGAGCATCCCTTCCAGCCCGGCATATCCGCAGTACACGATTTCCTGCTCAGGCGCTGCTTTGAGCTTCTCCTGAAGGGATGTCTCCCGCTGGTCCCGGCTCAGTTCCTGCCTGTCACTTTTTCCAGACGCTGTGGCAGTGACAATGGTCTGCGCAGCCGCGCAGACCGTCTCGCCCTGAAGAGCAGTCACCTCCATATCCATCCGGCCGCAGGCCTCCTCCACGCCCGCTGTGATCTCTTTTAATTCCTCTTCTTCCGCTCCCGGCGGAAAAAGTATCCTGACAGAAGCGCAGGATGGCCGGACTCCTTTTGCCGCCAGCTCCCCCGCTGCCTTCAGAACAGCATAATATCCGGTCCGTACAGAGTCTCCTGCCGCGCAGGCTTCCACCCACAGAAATGACTCCCCGCACCTTCCCGCAAGCCCGGATACATTTTCCCAGGGAGAGGGGCTCAAAAGCGAGTCCTTGCATCTTTTATGCAGTTGTCTCTTAACAAAGCGCTGCCATGCGGTCTGTGTCAGCCTGCCATATCTCATTCGTCTTTCACTGCCTTCCTAATTTCCTCCGCCGGAACTTTCTTCCCCGGAGCCTTCTGTCCTCTGTGTACCTCCCGCTGTGATCTCCGCGATCACCGCATTGATCTGAGCCTCACTCTGAGATTCTATGGCCGCGTTAATCTTTGCGGACGCTTCCTCGCTCTCAGAGAATGTTCCCACGGCAACAGTCTTTCCCGATGCAAGATACGTGCTGTAATTGACCGCTTCCCTGCTCACTTCCGTTCCGTCTTCATAGACGACCTTCCAGAGCTGGGCCTTCAGTCCGGTATGCCCATTGTCCCGTGTGTACACGGTCCCAATGGGATCTTCTGTCGCCACATATCTTGTTTCGTCCGACTCCACGGTTTCCAGCGTTTCGCTGATATATTCGACGGCGCGCCCCTCAGGCCGCACTTCTTTTCCATAAATATTAAATGTAATATTCCCTCCGGAGAGCACAGCCTCAATATATACCGACGTCTCCATATTGTTGCGGAATTTCAGGTCCTTCACATCATCCGCGATGGCCGCGTCCATGGAAGGCTCTACATAAGAGACCTGTATGGAATGCTCATACCGCTCTGTAATTTCAAGCTCTGCCAGGAGAAGGGCATTGTAGAGCGTAGTCGACACCTGGCAGATCCCTCCGCCCATGGACTCCACGACCGCATTGTTCTCATAAGAAGCCGCCATGGCATACCCATTCTCTTCTGTGTAAGGCGCCATCAGGTCATCTGCGGAAATCTCCTGCCCCGGCCGGACCAGCGTTCCCCCAATATGGTTCGCTCCTGATTCCACGTTCATGGTCCTTCCGTCGTCGCTCTCCCCATAATAAGTCGTAAATGTCCCCAATACGTCTCTGATGCCTTCCAGGTCTCCCGCCGTGATGTCTGCCTCGGACTCTGTTGTCTCCACAGACACAGTATTGTCTTCTTTTCCCTGGTCTCCGGCAATAAAGCTGTTTATGTTGGACACTGTTTTCTTGACATCCACTTTTTCTCCCGGCACATCCTTTTCAACTACCGTTTGCCCTCCGCTCTGCGTCAGCTTCGCATTTTCAGGCTGTATCAGGATGCGGGCAAGCTTTTCTTCAAGGGCGCTTTCCGCCGATTCCGCCGCGACTTCATAACGGATGGGGAACTCTTTCTTATTTTCATTTTTCTCTGCGCTTTTTAATATCTTATAACATGTGATGGGATTGCCTTTTTTTCCGTAATCAAGAGCATCCCGGATCACAGAATCCAGATCCGCCACAGACATTCCCAGCTCTGTGAGCGCTGCTTCTGCGCTTCTCTCTTCATCCAGCTTAAGCACGATCGTTCTGGACGCATACTCCTCCGCCGCCTTCTTGACCGCTGCTTTCGCCTGCGCCGCGTTCATACCCGAAACGTCCGTCCCGCCGATCGTCACTCCGGAGATAATGATATCCGGATCATATTTGGCGATCGTCACGCGGAACAGCACATTGATCCCTATGATCACCAGGAATGCGGAGAATACCAGTCCTGCAATGAGCAGGACAGTCTTTTTGTCCCGTTGTGCTTTTTTCTGTTTTTTCCTTTTTTTGACTTCTGTCACACTCACACTCTCCTGTGCGTTCTTCATACAAGATAAGGCAGGACCATGGTCAGCACCATAGCTGCCACAAGTACGATAATGATAATAGATATGATGCGTCTCACCTTTTTATTATAAAAATTCACTGTTCTTTCTCCTTTATTTCACAAACAAATGCATCGCCTGTAAGAGGATTCCTTTTTCTGTAGTCAAACACGAGAAGCCTCCCCTGCAAACGCTCCAAATGGGTCATTTTCCGCATCTGCCGGCTGTCATATCCTTCATATCCCACCAGGCAGCACGGCTTTTCCGCCTCCCTTTTATAAAATGCGGCTGCTTCTTCCTTTGTCACCTGATTCTCACTCAGAAACGCCGGACGGTTTTTCACATTATCCCTCAAATACAGGTCCAATGTCAACCACTCCTGCCATTCTTTCTTCTGTCCCCTGTCTTCCCCTGCATATGCGGCGGTAAACCGACTGAGGATCTCATACCTGGCAATGCGGGAATGCTGCATCCCGAAAAGGCCGTTTTCTTCATAATATCCGGCAAGGGCTTCATACATTCCAAAGGCCGTGGGGAATTTCTGTCCAAGATATTCCATAGTATACCGGAACTGCCCGCTGTTGTAATAAATCTCCACCATTTCTTCGACCCGCTTCAGGCGGACGATGTCCCCAAAGGACAGCCATTTTGTCGCAAGCACCTCATAGGGCGGACGAGCCTGATAAATCAGTCCATACTCTTCTGCTTTCTCATGCATAAGAGACCCTTTGAGCACCTTCAGGAAGCCCAGCTGGAGCTGCTCCGGCTTCATGGAATATACAATATCAAAGGACCGGGCAAAGCTCTCGTACCCTTCATAAGGAAGTCCGGCGATCAGATCCAGATGTTGATGTACGTTCCCGCTCTCCTTTATCTGCCCTACTCTTTCCCTGACCCGGTCAAGCTTCATGCTCCTTCGGATTTCGCGCACTGTCTCCTCATTTGCGGACTGCACGCCGATCTCAAGCTGGATCAGACCGGGGCGCATGCTCCGGAGCAGGCTGACCTCCTCGTCACTGAGAAGGTCAGCCGCCACCTCAAAATGAAAATTCGTTATCCCCCTGTCATGCTCTTTGATATAGCTCCATATCTCCATGGCATGCTCATGCCGGCAGTTAAACGTCCGGTCCACGAATTTCACCTGGGGGACTTCGTGGTCAATAAAGAACTGCAGTTCCTTTTTCACCATGCCGGTATCGCGGAAGCGCAGGCATTTGTCAATGGAGGAGAGACAGTAGCTGCATGAAAAAGGACATCCTCTGCTGGACTCATAGTAGATGATCCGGTTTTGGAAATCCCCGATATGCTCATAGACAAAGGGCACACGGCTTAAATCCATCACAGGACGGGGCGGATTTTCCCGGATTCCTCCGCCCGGTTCCCGGTATACGATGCCTTTTATCCCTGACAGACCTCTTTTTGCTCCCGGGCCTCCCCGCGCCTGCCAGTACTCTGTCAGTTCCAGGAACGTGGCCTCTCCTTCCCCGCACATGACGCCGTCCACGCCCGGATATCTTTTCAACGTCTCCGGCGCGTCCCAGGACACCTCCGGTCCTCCCAGCCATATCTTCGTGTGCGGCAGTATCTTCGGCACTTCTGTTACAATCTGTCCCACGTACGAGATATTCCACAGATAGCAGGAGAGACACAGAACGTCCGGCTTTCTGCTGTAAATATCCATCAGGATTTCATCCACTGTCTGGTTGATCGTATATTCCGCGATCCCGATCTCTTCCTGGTATTGGCGAGCGTACGCCCTTAAGTTGTACACTGCAAGATTGGAATGAATATATTTGGCGTTCACCGCCGCTAAAAGGACTTTCATCTAAACGCTCCGTTTCTTTTGGTCATACTTGAGATTTTAACACTAAACAGCCCGACAGGCAAATTTTTGTCAGTTTCCGCCTCACCATTGACAATTCCTCAAAAACCATGTAAAATTAAGACTCGTGCAGCCGGGGTGTTAGCGGTACCTTGTACCTGCAATCCGCTATAGCAGGGGTGATATTGCGCAGAGGGCGGCAGCCGGCAGGGCTGCCCCCGGTAAGTGACGTTGATGTCCGGGTCTCACGCGACGGGAACTTGTGAACCGTGTCAGGTCGGGAACGGAGCAGCACTAAACAGGACCTCCCGGGTGCCGTGAGGGTGCCTGGGCTGAGTTAACTGCCGGGGTAACGTCTGCTAGTCAAGTTCGAAGCGCAATGCACAAAAAAAAGAAAACAATATGATCGAATAGATGAAACAGCCGGCTGATCTGCTTCCGCATCAGCCGGCTGTCCTGATATCAGCCTCGCTTTTTTTCCTTATTTTCTGCTCTGCCCGCAGTTCTTTGAAAAACTTCTTCATCAGCACACTGCACTCTTCCCCCAGCACACCGGTCTCAAGCTCCGCCTGATGGTTGAACGCTTTCATATCCAGCAGGTTCAGGACCGACCCGGCACACCCTGCCTTGGGATTCATACACCCGACAACGACACGCTTGATACGTGACTGGACGATCGCCCCCGCACACATCTGACAGGGTTCCAGAGTCACATACAGGGTACATTCCTCCAGCCGCCAGTCGCCTGTCATTTTGCTCGCCTTCCTGATTGCAGTAATCTCAGCATGTGCCAGAGGATTCTTATCGGTATTCCTGCGGTTGTAGCCTCTGCCGATGACCTTTCCATCATGCACGATCACGCAGCCGATGGGCGTCTCATTAAGGGCATACGCTTTCTCTGCCTGGCGGAGCGCCTGACGCATATATTTTTCATCTATTTTTTGCTGCTGCCCGCAGCAGTCTTTTTCCTTTTCTTCCATGACATCCCTTTCATCCGCTGTTCTTTTTCTCTTTTCCTGTGAATAGACTAGACTGAAAAGAGACAAGACCAGAGGTAATATATGAATTCCGGTACTTTTTATCTTTATGAATATGAAAACAATAAACGCAGGAGAAATGTGGGCTTTATTAAAGCCTCCCGGCATTACCGCTCCTGCATCCTCCAGATCCACGCCAACGGCATCCCTGTGGGGAACGGCGCTTCCCTGGAGCTGTACGCGTTTTACCGGGACGGCGCTGATCTGATCGCGGAGCAGATCGCTGTGCTGAACTGTTTCAGGAGAAATATTTCCGCGCGGCTTCCCATTGCCGAATCTCATTTTCCGGAAGGACGCCCTCTGACCCAGATCGACGGATTCTTTATCCGGCTGCCGGGAAGCCGGTCCGCTCTTTTTTGGATGGCGTCTGCATTTTTCTTTGATGTGGATATGAGCCGGGTGAGGATTGCTTCCTCAGAAAATGCTACCTCAGATAATGCCCCCTCAGAGAGCTCCTCCTCAGAGAACGCCTTTTCAGACTCTACGGACAGCGCTGGGAAACTGCCTGCCGCAAATTCCTCCGAGACAGAAGAAACACGGATGCTCACAAATACGCCCCAGCCGGAAGAAGCATCCGCACCCGCTGATATTCTCACGGCAGAAGAAAGTCCCGAAGAGTCTGCAGCGCCTGCACCGTCCGAACCAGCAGCGGCGTCTGCGTCAACCGAAGAGTCAGCGGCGTCTGCGCCGTCCGAACCAGCAGCGGCGTCTGCGTCGTCCAAACCGTCGGCTCCATCCACGTCGTCCGAACCAGCGGCTCCGTCCGCATCGTCAACGGCGACCCCACCGTCCGGACAGCCATCGGCAAAGAAAATCCAGCGTTCGGACATTGCTCAGCTTCCACGGAGGTTCTGGCCGCTTGCCAACAACAGCTTCCTCCTGCATGGATATCACAACTACAATCACCTTATGCTTATTGAGGATGGGGGACGGACGTGGCTGGGAGTTCCCGGCACCTATGACCCGCAGGAGGCGCGGGCCGCGGATCTCTTCGGCTTTCCGCGGTTCACCCGCTCCTGCTCATCCTTCCCGGAGCTGACTGCAGAAGAGCGCAGCGACAGCGGTGATTTCGGCCACTGGTGCCGCTGTGTGGGGAACTGCCCTCTCCGTTGAAATCCGGCAGGAAACCTCAGCAGCAATGTGCCTGTCTTCCCGGAAAACAGAGCAACGCCTCAGATCATCCCATTCATTTCCTGGTACAGCCGTTTTGCATAACTGTCCGTCATACCGCACACATAATCTGTCACAAGGAGGAGACGCAGATAGAGCTTCTCCTCCTCTGTCCTTCCCGCAGACTGCAGCTTATATGCATTTTTGTAATTATCAGAAATAAATGACACAACACGTTTATCGATCGTATCCTGAGGCTCTTCCGTATCAAAGTACAGGACCGCATGTACCAGCTTATCCATGAGGTCGTTCAGGATCGGGGACTCCGACACCTCCATCTTATAGATCGCCATGGATGAGAACACATATCTGTACGCCATGTCGCCGAGCAGCTCCATGAGCTTCTCTCCGAACGTTCCATAGAACAGGTCGTGACAGAACGTTCCTGCCATGATCCTGTCATAATTCGAGGTAAACCCGAAGGTCGCGCAGCTGATGAGAAATCCCTGCGCGCTTACGATCCAGTTCTTCACTGCATAGGACTCCGGATGGCTCACGCCTTTCCCGGTCCCTCGTTCATAGAGCTGATGAAGTTTGTCCAGAGGCTTAAAAGGAGACTGCGGATTTTCCCTCTGCAATGGTTCCAGTTCCCGCTCCAGGATATAGTATGTGATAAAGCCTTTCACAAACGCATCCTCGATATCTGCCGTCTTATACGCCAGATCATCTGCAGCCTCCAGGATAAAGGTAAGAGGATGCCTCCTGTTTCCCGCGCCGGTCGCCTCGGTCACACTGCGGAAAATCTCCTCATCCGCAAAGTAATACCCCAGCTTTTTATCTTTGATATTCCCGCTCTCTTCATTGATTTCCGTGGAAGACACAGGGTATTTGATGATCGTATTGAGCAGGGCATAAGTCAGGTTCATCCCATGTTCATCCACAAGATAGTGGAGCTTCGTGACCAGGCGGAGAGCCTGGGCATTTCCCTCGAAGTGGAGAAGGTCCTGCTTCATCTGTTCACTCAGCATTTCCTCCACCGGCCTTCCACGGAAGGCAAGGCTCGGCAGATTTTTCGCAAACCATTCCCGGATGGCGGTCTCACCGAAATGTCCGAAAGGCGGATTGCCGATATCATGGATCAGTCCCGCGCATTCAAGGATATGGGAGATATCCTCCTTCATCTGCGGGGTGAAGCCAGAGTTTCTCCGGTATTTCAGGATATTTTCCCCGATATTCTGTCCCAGCGATTTTCCCAGGGAAGAGACTTCCAGTGAGTGCGTCAGCCTGGTACGGATAAAGTCACTTTTATCGAGGGGAAACACCTGGGTCTTATCCTGAAGTCTCCGAAACGACGCGCTGCCTATGATCCTGTGGTAATCTTTCTCGAACTCGCTCCGCAAGTCCGCCGACCGCTGCCTGTTTGAACTTTCCCGCGCCCTTCTGTCAGACAACAATGTCCTCCATTCCATTCTTCCTTCTCCTTTCAGCCCTCTCTTCTCCGAATCTTCTCCTCCTGATACGTATCACCCCGCAGACTATGCTGCGGGGTGGATGGCGTATCTCCATATTTATTTCATCTATCTGTCTCCAGACTGTTTTCCGTCAGTCCAGATAGATCGGCGGTTCATAAGCTTTTCCCAAAAGCGCTTTTTTACGCTCTTGGAGCCCAAGGAACGCCCATTCCGTCATATCTGTCCATTTGTGGATGGCGCGGTCATATACCTGTACATATCCAATCCTCGTCGGATGCATGCGCACACTGTTAGATTGATATTCCCTGCCTGTATATGGGTTCAGCTCTCCTGCCGACATATCTTCCTCTGCGTCGTCATACGGAATGACCGGTTCAAAATCATCTTCCGCTTTCCCTGCCGGCTCTGTCTGGGGCGCTGTTTCCGAATGGGTCATATTCTGCACGCCGTCCGCGTCTTCTCTCACTTCCGGATGCTCTGCCTCCACGCTGCCCGATGGAGCTGCCTTTTCCGCTTCCCGGGCCGACTCCCCGACCGCATCCTTCTGTTTCCTGCGCAGGAAAAGTCCTCCCCGAAGGATGCCTTCTTTTTTCGGCTTTTCCAGCTCTTTTCGCACTTCCTCTATTGGCTCTCCGGCCTTCACGTTTTCTTCCAGTTCCGCCAGTTCCCTGTGCATATCATAGAGCTCACCGATCGTCATATCGCGTTCCCCCGGGGCTGTCTCTTCGTTCTGTCCTGGCTCCACAGCCCATACTGACTCCACAGCCTGCTCTGGCTCCGCAGTCTGTACTGACTCCACAGCCCACACTGATTCCGCGGCCTGCTCTGGCTCCTCCGCCTGTGCGGATGACTCTGCAGCCAGCTCCGACTTCTGCCCCACAGCTTCTGTCCTTGCCGCGGCGGCTCTCTCCAGCGCCGCTGTGCTTCTCTGCGGCTGTACCTCCACAGACATGATGCTCAGGCGGAACGGACACTCCAGAATATCTGCAATCATTCGCATGTCCTGTTCCTGGAAATTATCCCTGCCAAGCCTCTGCGTCAGATTCTGTCTCGACATTTTCTTCCCGGTCTTTTCTTCAATCATCTCCGCGAGCTGCTTGATGGTCATGCCTTTTCTGCCAAGGATGATCTTGACCTGTTCCCCAAATGTTAAGTCTTCCATATCTTTCCTCCTTATGTATATTTATACTCACATCGGTTACTGTCCCAGATATTCCTCCAGAGTAATATTCTGTTCATGGATCTCCTTTGCGGCATCCACCCCCACATAACGATAGTGCCACGGCTCAAAAATAATCCCTGTCACATCTGCCTTCTCCTGGGGATAACGCAAGATAAAGCCGTACTCCCAGCAGTGCTCCATCAGCCACTGCTGTTCCGCAGTCTCCCCCTGCCGGTCATCCAGTGCTTCATATTCTAACGCAATGATATCCACCGCCAGTCCGGTCGCGTGTTCGCTCGTCCCCGGAACCGCCACAGATTTCTTTGTCTCATCATAAGCATCCAGCGGAGTATACCCCTGACTGATCCAGTCCTGCATCGTGGCATTGAACACAGTCCTCTGCTGGTCATAAGAACGGTACGCAGACGCCACATACATGCTGAGTCCTGCAGCCTCTGCGTCTGCCAGCATCCGGTCAAGAGGCTCCCGGATCCTGGCATCCACGGAACGTTCACTCTCCACCTCATACATTTCCGCCGGAGCATAGGACGTATCCAGCGGATGCTCCTCGTTCACAAGTACGAGCGCCCATCCGTCTTCATTCCCGGACAGCAGCTCCGTGTTATTGTGGGCTGCATTGTACTTGTTCACCTGAAGCTGAAGCTGATCGTTTGTTGTTTTCAATTTTGACTTTTCCGCTTCAAATCCTGCTTCTTTTCTGGATATAATGCTGTTGGCAACGAGCATTGTAAACAGGACTCCCGCCGCAGCGCCCGCACATACTCCTATAAGAAACATTTTTTTCAGTCTCTGGCTGATCTTTACTTTCCTCATAATTTTAACTCCGTATGCAGCTCTGCATCGATTTCTTGATCAGTGGAGCACACTGCCATCCTATAGGGCAGTCCTTTTATTTCATACTCCATATAATGATAGTCCCCCGGAAATTCCCTGGGCTGTCTGACCAGCACAGGCGGTTTGCCCATGCGGATACAAAAGGCATCTACCGGAAGCGCCATACCTTTTCCCGTCGCTTTCATAAAGCTCTCCTTGAGTACCCAGTATCGGTAAAAAAGCTCTGTTCTCGCGCCTTCTGTCTTTTCCTTCAATATTGACTCGTATTCTTCTCTGCAGAAAAACCGCCCGGCAATATTTTCCTTCAGCTGCCCGATCTTCTCCAGATCACATCCTACCCTTTCCTGTCTGCCGTTAAGCTCCGCGGCGCACATAACAAATGTACCGGAATGAGAAAGGTTAAACGATGCGTCCTCTGCCAGCCCATGTTCTTTGCGGATCTTCTGCCACAGGCTCCACACTCCGACACTCTGCGCTTTCATCTTCTGAGAACGCAGCGCATCCGCTTTTTTCTTCCGAAAATCAGGAAGACAGTCATAATATTTTTCATAACATCTGTTTTCATACAGCGGCGTTACATCCGCGATCCACGCCCTTACCATCCCTATCCTCTCAGATAGCGGACTTCAAAGGTCTCTATTGTGATGGGCTTATTAAAGAGCGCTCCCTGCACATGGTCGCAGCCCAGTTCCCCAAGAACATTTAACTGATCCTGTGTCTCCACTCCCGCCGCTTCGACAGAAGCCCCGAGCTGACGGCATATATCGATCACCGCCTGTGCGACAATACGGCTGCGGCTGTTTCCGACAATATTCGTGATGAGGCTCTTATCCAGCTTTAACGCGTCAAATTCCATGAGCGACAAAATAGAGAAACTGGAGTCCTTCGCACCGAAATGATCCAGGATGACCCTTACATTGGCTTTCCGGATCTTGCTGCTCGTCTCAGCCAGCATCTCCTGGTTCATGTCGTTTCCGGATTCAGACACTTCTACTTCAAGATACTCGCAGCGCACATGGTATTTCTTGATGATCTTCATCATCCTTTCTGCAACGCTTTCCTGTTTCAGTGTCGCCCCTGCGAAATTGACCGCCACCGGAATCATCGGGATATCCTCGATCTCCCACCGGTGCAGCGCCCGGCATACTTCTTCAAACACATACAGGTCAAGATAATGGGACAGCTTGGTCTCCTCGAGAAGGTTAATATATTTCCCCGGATCGACCATACCCAGGTCTTTGTGGTGATAACGGACCACTGCTTCTGCCCCTGCGATCTTCTCTGTCTGCACGTCGACTTTTGGTACCAGGCAGACAATAAAATTCCCATGTTTGATATCTTCCAGCAGGTCCTGTTTAATGATCGGCTCATGATGGCCTTTTTTGAGATTTTTATAATATTTTTTCTTCTCCTCGCGCATCATGACCTCTGCATTGTTTACCAGCTTGTCCACATCAATGTCGACTTTTTCCCATGCATATCCCATGGACACAAGGCCAAGGCTGATGTTGTCCAGCTTAGTATGCGCGGCATAGATCTGTTTCGTAAAATCCTCGTAGGTAGTATTTTCCACCAAAACAAGGTATTCATCTCCTGTCAGCCGGTAAACCTCGCCACTGCGGAAATATTCCTCAAGCACTTCTCCTACGCGGGTCACGACTTCATCGCCGTACTCCCGCCCAAATTCCTTGTTGAAATTTTTCAGTCCGTTGATATCAATGGATAACGCTCCCAGAGACTTCAGCTCATGCTCGTTTACCCGCCCCAGATAATCCACAAGGCTGTTGCGGTTCAGAAGACCGGTAAGGTCGTCGTGATAGCTCAGGTATTCCTGCTGCTTCTGCATCTTATGGAGAGCGATGGCCTGTGGAATGTACGGAAGCAGCGCCCGCATCAGATCAAGGGTGCAGCCTCCCCGGTGCACGCCCACAACAGCCAGTATCGCTGTTGTCTCATCGCTGATCTGGCGGAACACACTGTAACTGTCAGCCGTGGTATCCGTGATTTCCTCCTTCATCCAGCGAGGCTGCTGCTCTTCGGGAAGCAGCTTCAGTCTGTCCCTCTGCCACTCCACATGCTCAGCGCACCACTCATAGATAGTCTCGATATCCCCCTGTTCTTTTTCTATATAATAAGCGTACTCCGCGTCGTAATAATCACGCACAGCACCCAGCACATCATTCATGATCTCCACGAGTGAACGTGGTCTGTAACTATCGCCCATGCTTCTTCTCCCCTGCCGCAAATGATCTGACGATCAAATATATTTTCCAGTTAAAATTATACACAAAAAAGGACTCCCTGCATATTACAGGGCATTTTTATTTTAGTATACGCTCTGCTAAAATGCAAGATAAAACCTGGTGAAAATGATGACAGGTCCCTGCCATGGCGCACGGACCTGCCTCTTCTCCACTGCGGGAGCCATTTATGAATTTTTCATTACCACGCTTTCTACCACGTCGGCAACATGCTCGCACGCATCTGCGCACCGCTCCAGGTAGATAAAGATATCACGCCATGCAATGATGCGGATAGGATCTTTGGATTCTACATAAAGCTTCCTCACACTTTGTATGAAAAGTCTGTCCGACTCCTCCTCCAGGTCATTGATACGGATGATCAGACTCTTCAGATTTTTCGAACGCTTGAAATCTTTGAATTCTTCCAGAAGCTCCCTCACTGCCTGACAGCACCGGATCACAACATCCGTCATCTGCAGGGCGCCAGGCTCGATCTCCTGAACATTATTCATATAGACCCTCAGCATGACATCTTCTACCTTGTCAGTAATATTATCGATATTCTGGCTCAGGGAAACGATGTCCTCGCGCTCAATGGGCGGAATAAATTCTTTCGCCAGGCGGTCCAGAACTTCATGCTTTTTTATATCTGCACTGTGCTCGATCTCGTGCAACCGGTCCAGGCGGCCCTGCAGACTGTCCGGCTGGAAATTTTCCAGCGCCTCTTTGAGCATCTCCGCCGCTTTGCAGGAATCCTCCGCGCAGGCGATAAAATTATCAAAATAAAACGAATCCTGTTTCTTTGCCATTTTCCTTCCTCCTCTGGTATACATTTATGACATTTCCTGAATATTCCGCTGCAATCCGTTAAAATACAGCCACAAAAATCTTTGCCACCACAAAGCTGATCAGACCGCAGCCCGGGAATGTGAAAATCCACGTGAGCATCATATCCTTCACAACTCCGAAATTAATAGCAGAGAGCCTTTTCACCGCTCCCACTCCCATGATGGCGCTTGTCTTGGTGTGTGTGGTGGAAACCGGAATGCCGAACACACTGGAGAGCAGCAGACATGCCGCGCCTGCTAGGTCTGCCGAGAACCCCTGGAATTTCTCCAGCTTTACCATATCCAGCCCCACAGATTTGATGATCTTCTCTCCTCCCACGCTGGTGCCGACTCCCATGACTACACTACACAGAAGCATGAGCCACACCGGGATCAGCATTCCCTGCACGCTGCTCTGCCCATTGCAGAAGGCAATCCCCAGGAACAGCACGCCGATGAACTTCTGGCCATCCTGCGCGCCGTGCATAAAGCTCATGAAAGCCGCTCCGAATATCTGTGCGCCTTTGAAAAAGCCGTTTGTCTTGCGCCTGTCCATTCCCGCACAGATAACACTGATGATCTTGCAGATCCCCCAGCCCATAAAGAATCCGAGCGCCAGGCTCAGAACAAGGCCGTAGAGGACTTTCGCCCATTCGTCAAAATTGATCCCCCCGATGCCGTTATGTATCGCAATGGCAGCTCCTGACAGTCCTGCGATCAGACTGTGGCTCTCGCTGGTCGGTATCCCGAACACAGAGGCAGCCACACTGTATACGACTATGGAAAAGAGCGCCGCGCAGAGGGCGATCAAAGCTTTATCGGTCTCTCCTCCGAAATCCACCATGTTGCTGATGGTCGATGCCACCGCGCTGTTAATGTGCGTCATCACGAGCACGCCAAGGAAATTGAACACCGCGCTCATCATGATCGCTGTCCTGACCTTGAGACATCTTGTCGCAATACAGGTGGCAATGGCATTCGGCGCATCTGTCCAGCCATTCACAAAGATAACTCCCAGTGTGAGCGCTACCGTGACCATCAGAACAGGATTGGAAAATACCTGCTGATAAAAACCAGTAAATGAAATATCCATCTCTCTCTCCTTCTTCATTTGTTCCTGGATAACATATTTTTGCGCAAAAAAACAGCATTCGGAAAACAGAAACGTTCTCTGCGCTTCCTGTGCGCAGATCGTGTATTCACTATTAGTTCGCCTTCCTCCTGCTGCTTGTTTTACTTGTATTTAACCTAAATATAACATTCCGGTGTACAACTGTCAATAAATCTATTTTTTAATTTGTTATTCACTTATGATAATGTCACTTTTTGATAAACTATAAAACTATGAAAGAAGGTAAAATTACATTGTCTCAAAAGCAACTGAAAACA
>CALWQP010000027.1 GCA_944383695.1 uncultured Mediterraneibacter sp. | reverse complement strand
GTTCTTTGACAACTGAATAAAGCAGACAGATACGTTTGTGATACAGCGAGCCACGGGGACTGTACGCCATGACCTTTTCCAAAGAAAGCGAGCGACCCATGCAGTGATCCGAGAGCGACCTTTGGAAAAGTCGCCCTGCCATGACCTGTATTCACAGGATAATGATACGCCCGCATGGTGCGGTTCTGCCCACAGGAATGGGAATGGCTGAAATGCCAGTGGAGCTTTTCCAGAGCCATCTGTCTGCTTAGAAAATACAGGAAAGGGGGTGTCGCAGAATAAGTGATACTGATATGCTTATTTTGCTGATATATGAACAAGACAAAAGAACGAAAAACCAGCCAGTCGATTACTGTTGATATAGAGGGGCTTTCTGCCATGCTCTCATGCGGTCATGCTACGGCAAGGAAAATCGGTGAGCAGGCAGGAGCGAAAATTGTCATAGGTCGCAGGGTTCTTTACTCCGTAGAAAGGGTTAAAAAATATCTGCTTTATCTTGCAGAATAGCTCCGTCTCCTATTCATGTTCTTGTGGAAATATGGTATAATTATCTATAGGCAAACCACGCTGTGAGAACATGAAAAGAGGGCTAAAAGAAAGGATTGGTTCTCATGGCAATTAGCAGAAAAGACCCGAAAGGGAGAAAATTAAGAGAGGGAGAAAGCTGGCGTAACGACGGCAGATACAGTTATCGCTTCACAGATATAAGAACAGGAAAACGTCGTACAATCTATGCACAGGATTTACCAGAGCTTAGAGAAAAAGAAAAAAAGGTTGCAAAGGATATGGACGATAACATTCTGACAGACAGTGCAATCAAGAAAATGACGTTAAATACCTTGTTCGAGCGATACATGGCAACCCGTGAACTGAAAGAGTCTACACGAGTAAATTATCTTCGTATATGGGATAATCGGGTAAAAGATGAAATCGGCAACATTAAAGTTGTTCAGATGTTACCCTCTCACATTAAAGCCTACTATTCAAAATTATCCAAAGCTGGATATGCTCATTCTACTATTAAATCTATTAACAACATGATTTTTCCTGCGTTGGAAATGGCGGTTGATGATGATATTATCCGTAAAAATCCAGCAAAAGGTTCTATCAGCGATTATGGCAGACCATCAGAGGAACGAGTGGCATTGACAGTCTCACAACAGGAAAAGCTCATTGCTTTTGCGAAGCAGAGCAATGTCTACAATACCTATTATCCTATGCTTACGATTATGATAGGTACAGGGTTAAGGTGTGGAGAGCTGATCGGTCTTACATGGAAAGACGTTGACACGAGAGCAAGACGGTTGAATGTAGACCACCAGCTTATCTACAAGAATTATGGAGACGGCTGTCGCTTCCATATCTCTACTCCAAAGACGGATTCGGGTATTCGTGTGATACCTATGACGCAGGAAGTACAGAAAGCATTTGAAGAGCAAAGAAAAATCAATTTCATGCTGGCGAAAGATAAGTCAGTTGAGGTAGACGGATATTCTGGCTTCGTATTCACTGCTAAATCTGGCAGACCGCTTATGCCCTATGGTGTAAACAGTGTATTGTATAACATTGTGGACGCTTATAACAAAGAGGAAGTCCAGAGGGCAAAGAAAGAACACAGGAAAGCAGAACTGCTTCCAAAGGTTTCCGCTCATGTTATGCGACACACAGCCTGCACAAGAATGGCAGAGTGCCGTATGGACATTAAGGTATTGCAATACATCATGGGACACGCTCATTTTGATGTGACTATGGAAGTGTATAACCACTTGGGCGACAGGGCAAGGATTGAAAACGAGATAGCAAAGCTGGATAGTATGGCAGTGAACTTCTGACACCAGAAAAGAAAAAATTGGTGTCAAATTGGTGTCAAACCTAAGAAAAATGACAATTTCAAGAGTGAAAAATGTTTGCAAACCATTGATTTTACAGGGTTTGCAAAAAAATAAAAATAAAATTAGCACTCACCTCTTGACAGTGCTAATAATATTTGCTATATTACAAATAGAACAAGGGAAGAGGAA
The DNA here is from genome assembly GCA_944383695.1 of uncultured Mediterraneibacter sp. Taxonomy (GTDB): domain Bacteria; phylum Bacillota; class Clostridia; order Lachnospirales; family Lachnospiraceae; genus Mediterraneibacter. Next base: position 38,637 of record CALWQP010000027.1, on the reverse strand, counting down.
AAGGAAAGGTTCCTGAAGTTCCCGGTTCTTAAAACTCAACACTCCGAATGATTTTTCGGAAGTGCTTCACAATATAGATAGATAACAAAAAGGTTTTTTGAAAGGAGATATGACTTATGTTGATGCCTAGTATTTTTGGAGAGAACTTATTTGATGATGATTGGATGGATTTCCCGTTTGACAGAGATTTCTGGGGAAAGAAAAATCCGCTGTACGGAAAGAACGCGAAGAACATGATGAAGACAGATATCCGCGAGCATGACGACGGCTACGAAGTGGACGTTGATCTGCCGGGATTCAAGAAGGATGAGATCAGCCTGGAGCTGGAAAACGGATACCTGACTGTGTCCGCCGCAAAGGGACTGGATAAGGACGAGAAGGATAAGAAAGGCAAATATATCCGCAGGGAGCGCTATGCAGGAGCAATGCAGAGAAGCTTCTATGTGGGCGACGCGCTTACCCAGGAGGATATCAGGGCAAAATATGAGAGCGGCATCTTGAGTATCAGCATCCCGAAGAAGGCCGCTCAGGCAGTGGAGACGAAGAAAAGCATTGCCATTGAAGGATGACAGCCTGGAACAAGGTATATATGAAATAAGGGAAAGGTCCGGCGAGACAGAAGCGCCGGACCTTTTTTTCTTCCATTTTCCGCATTTCCTGATATAATGTAGGACGGAAAATCAGAGAAATGAGGAGCAATGGATGAATAAGGCGAATGATTTCGGCAGGGATTCCATCCCCCTGCTCGTATTAAAGATATCGATTCCGTTTATGATCGCGCAGTTCGTGAATGTGTTTTACAGTATAGTGGACAGGATCTATGTGGGGAACATCCCGGACACTGGAGCAGACGCTCTTGCCGGGGTGGGGGTCTGCGCGCCCATCGTCACTCTTCTGTCATCGTTTGGCGCTCTTTTTGGGATTGGCGGTTCGGTCCTTTTCTCCGTGCGCCTGGGGGCAGGGGATGAGAAAGGGGCAAGGCGCTTTCTGGCGAACAGTTTTTCCCTGATGATCATCGTCTCCCTCGTGCTGACCGTGCTGTTCCTGCTGTCAAAGGACCGGCTGCTGAACTGGTTTGGAGCAAGTGAAGTGACCTTTCCCTATGCGGACAGTTATCTGACGATCTACACAGCGGGCACGTTTTTTGCCCTGATCTCAATGGGGATGAATTATTTTATCACAGCCCAGGGTTTCCCGGTGCTGGGCATGGCAACTACCCTGATCGGAGCTGTCATCAACATTGTCCTTGACCCGGTCTTCATCTTCCTGTTCGACATGGGAGTGGCGGGGGCTGCCATCGCGACGGTGATTGCTCAGATGTCCTCCTGCGCTTTTGTGCTCCTGACTCTTCGGAGGAAAAAGATGAAAGTACCCCTGTGCCTGGCGCGGCCGGAATTATCTGTGGGCGGACGTATCGTGAAGATCGGCTTTTCTCCGTTTCTCATACTCGCTACAGACAGTATCATTATCATCGCCTTAAATGCGGTGCTCCAGCACTATGGCGGCAGAGAGTACGGAGATACGCTTATTACAGCGGCTACCATCGTGCAGAGTTATATGCTGCTGATCACATCGCCTATGCTGGGGATCACGGGTGGCTCTCAGCCCCTTATCAGTTATAATTACGGAGCGAATCGGCCGGACCGGATACGGAAGACGTTTTTCTGGGTCCTTATGCTCTGTGTCTGCTTTACATCCGTCATGTTCCTGATCTCGAGGATCGCGCCTCAGTATTTTGTATATATTTTTACAGATAGCCGCGAATATGCGGAACTTGCCGTGTGGGGCATTCGGGCGTTTACCCTGATGATCATACCGCTCAGCTTCCAGTATGTGATCGTGGACGGGCTTACCGCCCTTGGGATGACGAGGACTTCACTGAGTCTGTCCCTGTTCCGGAAATCTCTGTACTTTGGGGCGACCTGTATCCTGCCTCTTTTCTTTACAGCCCAGTCCGCGTTTTATGCGGAGCCTGTGGCGGATGGGATTGCTGCCGGCGTTTCCTGTATCGTGTTCTCGCTTATTTACAGGAAATATCTTCGCGGCGGAGGAAGACTGAAAGACATCAGGATATAAAAGGCAGAGCGGAGTGTGGGTTATGGACGTCTATAGTTGCATGAACCGGAGAAACTATTTATAATAGGAGGTAAATGGTAAAGAAATGAAATATCAGGGAGATTTACGGATATGATAAAAGTAATCGCAAGCGATATGGACGGAACGCTTCTCGGGAATGACCACAGGATCGCGCCTGAGACCCTTGCGGCCGTGAAGGAAGCCATTGACGCGGGTATCCGTTTTATGATATGCACAGGGAGAAATTTCCCCGGGGCAATGCAGGAGCTGAAGGACACAGGGATTGTGTGCGACTACATCGTCGGCAGCGGCGCGGAGGTGCGGGATCCGCAGGAGAACATCATCCTCACTTACCCCATGAGTATGGAGCTGTGCCGGAGAGTATACCGTGTGATCCGGGAATATCCGGTATCTGTGGTGATCTGCACGGACGGATATGACTACCGCATCGGGACGGAGGAAGAGGTAGAAGAGAGCCTGCTGTTGGAGGCGATGCTTTTCCACACGAACCTCAGCCGGGAGGAAGTGAAGCAGACCAGGCTGTTTCTCCGGATGAAGGAAAGGACAAGGGTAATCTCCGGGCTGGATGAGCTGGAGCGGCAGGGAGTACCTGTGTACAAGCTGTTTCTTTATTCTGAAGACAAAGGGGTGCTGGATGAGATGAAAAGCCGGCTGGAAACGGACAAGGAGATTGCCGCCGCGTCATCCTTCCCGACGAACCTGGAGCTTACCGATATGAAAGCGCAGAAAGGACCGGTATTAAAGGCGTATATCGAGTCGCTTGGCTACACGATGGATGAAGTCATGGTGCTGGGAGACAGCCTCAATGACCTGTCCATGATATCCATGGATTTCGGCGCTACGGTGGCAATGGAAAACGGAGATCCGGAAGTAAAACAGGCGGCAAAGTATATAACGAAGACAAATGAGGAACTCGGGGTGGCCTATACGATCAGGGAGCTGCTGAAGCGGCGGAAGGAGACAGACTGAACGGGCCGGGGACTCCCAATGAAAATGAAAGAGAAGATGGATAACGACTATGAGATTTCGAAGCAAACTTGCAATTAAATGTGCGAAGGCAACCAGCGCCCTCATCAAAAAGATGAACCGGGGGAGCGGCGTTACTCTGCCCGGATATGTGGCCCGCCTGATCGATCCGCACATCCTGAAAGAGATGGCTGGCCAGGTCAGAGAAAAAATCATCGTGACCATGGGGACGAATGGAAAGACAACGACAAATGCCATCCTGTGCCGCGCCCTGGAGAGTGAAGGGAAGAAGGTCATCATCAACCGGACAGGGGCGAATATGTTAAACGGCATTATCTCAGCCTTTGTCCTTTCCACGGACCGGAAGGGGCGTCTGGACGCGGACTTTGCCTGTGTTGAGGTGGATGAAATCGCTTCGGTGGGCGTCCTGCCCAGGCTGACGCCGGACTGCGCCCTTCTTACAAATATTTCAAGAGACCAGCTTGACCGTTTCGGGGAGGTGGACATCACCTACAATAAACTGATGACCGCTGTGACCAGCGTGCCAGAGACAACGCTCATCATCAACTGCGATGACATCCTGTCCTATTCCCTTGCGGAGAACAGCGGCAATCCATACGTCACATATGGGATCAGCGAGCAGCTCTTTGACGATATGTCCCGCTCGGAAATCCGGGAGAGCATCTTCTGCCGGAAATGCGGGAAGAAGCTGGAGTATGATTTCTTCCACTACGGACAGCTTGGCATCTACCACTGCCCGAACTGCGGGTGGGAGCGGCCACGGCCGGACTGTACAGCAGAGAATATCCGGCTTCACGATGAAGTCTACTCGTTTGACATGGACGGCATCCATGTGGACTCCACAGCGCGCACGCCGTACAACATCTACAACACCCTGTCCGCATACACGGCGCTTAAGACCATGGGGGCAGGTTACGCCGGGTTCAAAGACATGATAGAGGCGTTTGACTACGGAAATAACCGGGAGAGTATTTTTCATATCAATGGGGCAAGAGTGCAGCTTCACCTGGCGAAGAATCCCATCGGTTTCCAGCAGAAGGTGTCCCTTGTGCTCAAAGATACGAAACCAAAAGACATCATCATACAGATCAATGACACTTACCAGGACGGAGAGGATATCTCCTGGCTGTGGGATGTGGATTTCCAGTACCTTGCAGACAGCAGTGCCCGCCGCATCATCACTGCGGGAACAAGGCGTCATGATATGGGGCTGCGCCTGAAATACGAGGATATCCCCTGTGACTCCACTACAGACCTGAGGGCTTCTGTTCTGGACTGTGTGGAGAACGGCACGAAGAACCTTTACGTTATCGTGAATTATTCCGGGCTGTACCGGACGAACCATATGCTGGCAGAGCTGGAGAAGGGGCAGAAATCCGGAGAAACGCAGGAAGGAGGGGAAACGGCGTGATGAAACTGACCATTGGACATTTATATCCGGACCTTCTGAATCTGTACGGCGACCGGGGCAACATCCAGTGCTTTCGCAAACGCCTGGAGTGGCGCGGCATGGAGGCGGAGGTGATTCCCTTCCTGTCGGGGGACAAGATTGATTTTTCCAAGTTGGATATCGTCCTCCTGGGCGGAGGCTCTGACCGGGAGCAGGAGTTGGTCTGCGGATTCTTAAAGGATATCCGGGAGGATTTTAAGGCTTATGTAGAAGAGGGGGGCGTTGTGCTGGCAGTCTGCGGCGGCTATCAGCTTCTGGGGAAATATTATAAGACAGATAAAAAGACGATAGAAGGGCTTTCGATCCTGGACATCACCACCGAGTGGCAGCCCGAGCGTCTGATACGGAATATCGTGCTCAACAGCCCGCTCTTTGAGCAGCCGGTGGTGGGATTTGAGAATCACGGCGGGCGCACCTATATCGGTGACCAGACCCCCTTTGGAAAAGTGTTTTATGGCCTTGGGAACACCGGGAAATCCGGTTACGAAGGCGTGGTATATAAAAATGTGATCGCTACCTACCTGCACGGCCCGCTCCTGCCGAAAAACCCCCAGGTGTGCGACTATCTTCTGGAGCGCGCGCTAAGGCAGAAATACGGTCCTGACGTGACGCTGGAGCCTCTGGCGGATGAGCTGGAACACAAGGCCAACAGCTATATCGTGGACAGGTACAGTGACAGAAAATACATTCTGAAAGAGACGATAAAACGGTACACATGATGGGGGACGCCTCCATGGCGGACCGGAGGAGGGGAATGCCGGGATATGTCTTCGCTGCGGAGCATGTCCCGATTTTTGCTGTTTTATGTGTCGGCCTGATAGAAAGGAACATATGAGAATACATTACAGGGAGACGGAAGACGGCGTTGAAATCGTGCGCTGTTTCGGCATGGATGGGAGGATAGAACTGCCGGGGATGCTCGGCGGGAGGCCGGTGACGCGGGCAGCGGCATATGCGTTTTCTGACAGAAAGGGTCACGAGGACCAGGACGTCCTTGTCTGTGAGACGGAGGAAGGAAGGCTCTTCCGTCAGCAGGAGCGGCTCCTGGCAGGAGATGCCGTGGAGAGCGTGCATTTTCCCGATACCATGAGAGAACTCGGAAAATATATCTTCTATGGATGCAGGAACTTAAAGAAACTGTGCTTTTCAGACTGCCTGACAGAAATCGGGAGCGGGGCGTACACCGGCTGCCGGTCTCTGAAACGGCTGGAGGTCCGTTTTTTAAACAGCAGGCGCTCCTGCGTCCCGGATATACTGGGGGACTTGTGGCAGAGGATGGACGCGGCCTTTTATGAACCGTGCGGCAGAAGAGACAACAGCAGAGGCGTCGGAAGGGGCGGCAGCAGGGAGGATGACGTCTTTGAGAAAACAGCGGAGCTTGTTTTCCCGGAGCATTACGAGGAAGCGGTGGAAAACACCCCGGCCCGCCTCCTTTTTACCCAGCATCACGGGTCGGGAAATAATTACAGACAGTGTTTTTATAACAAAGAGGTGGATTACAGGAAATATGACGCTCTCTTTATCGTGGCAAGGGCACAGGACAAGGTCAGTGTCCTTGCGGACTTGATTTTTGGAAGGCTCATGTATCCGGCGGAGCTTGTCAGGACTGCGGAGGAGGACTACGAGGATTACGTCAGGGGGCACGGCCCAAAGATTGCAGTGTATCTGACGGACGCAGGCAGGCTGGACGCCCTCAGGGAGATGTCCCGGAGAGAACTGTGGACGGAAGAAGCGATTGAGGCGGCGGTGGAACATGCGGCGGCAGAGCGCTCACCGGACCGGGGAGAAATCCTGAGTTTCCTCATGAACGAGAGGCACAGACTGTTTCCTGTGAGAAAGGAAAAATATGAGTTATAAAAAAGCGGACAGCAAAGAGGCGGGGCAGGGGCTTCAGCCAGAACAGGGATCCCTGCAGGAGCAGGCGGCGCGCCAGTTGGAGAAGATCGGCAGGGAAATCCTGGGGATCTGCCGGGATGAGCTGTATTTTTCCATGCGGTTCATGGACGTGGCTCTGAGCAGTTTTGTTTATCAGATGGATGCCCGGGTCAGCCCTTTCGGGACAGATGGGTACACGATTTATTTCCATCCGCAGCAGCTCGGCGGCCTGTACCGGGAGAACCGCATCCTTGCCAACAGGGGATATCTTCACATAGTCCTCCACTGTGTTTTCCGGCATATGGTCAAGCGGGGGCCGGATGGCAGGTACTGGGATTTAAGCTGTGATATCGCGGCTGAGCATATCATTGACGGCTGTGATTTACGGCCTGTGCGATTTTCACGCAGCCTGCTGCGCAGAGAGACTTACCGGAAACTGGAGTCGTCAGGACATGTGCTCAACGCAGAGCGGGTGTTCCGGGAACTGACAGAATGGGAGCTGACGGAGAAGGAGCTGTCCATGCTGGAGGAAGAATTCTACGTGGATGACCACAGATATTGGGATGATAAGGACAAGAAGCGCCCGCCGGATGAACAGCTGGAGAAAAAGTGGAAGGACATTGACGAAAAGATGGAGACAGATCTGGAAACTTTTTCAAAGGAAGCTTCCGAACAGAGCGGAGATTTCCTTGACGAACTCAGGGTGGAGAACCGGGAGCGGCATGATTACCGGGAGTTTTTGAGAAAGTTTTCAGTGTTTCGGGAGGAACTCAAAGCGGATGAGGATACCTTTGACTATGGCTTTTATACTTATGGGCTGTCTTTATATGGGAATATGCCCCTGATAGAGCCCCAGGAGACGCGGGAAGTTAGGAAGATCGAGGAATTCGCCATTGTGGTGGACACCTCCATGTCCTGTTCGGGCGAGCTTGTACGTCGGTTTCTTGAGGAGACGTACGGTGTGTTTTCGGGGAATGAGAGCTTTTTCCGAAAAGTGAACATCCATATCATCCAGTGCGATGAAAAAGTGCATCAGGACGTGAAAATCACGTCCCGGGAAGACATGGAGAGCTATATGGAGCATTTCCGGCTATATGGAGAGGGCGGGACGGATTTCCGCCCGGCGTTTGAATATGTGGACAGTCTGATAGAGACAGGAGAATACACAAATCTGAAAGGGCTGATTTATTTTACCGACGGATATGGCATCTATCCGAATAAAATGCCGTCTTACAAGGCTGCGTTTGTGTTTCTGGAAGAAAATTACCGGGATGTGGATGTGCCGCCATGGGCGGTCCGCCTGGTGCTCGGCAGGGACAGTTTGAACGAATCAGCGAAGACAGGGCAGTTTGAATAAATCAGCACGGACAGGGCAGATTGGATGAATCGGTACAGCCAGGATAGAGTGGACGAATCAGCACAGACAGGATAACAGGAGGAATACAGTTTGGATATTAAGCGTGCAAAACAGGAGATCAAAGATGCGGTCGAAGCATATCTTTTAAAGGACGCCTTCGGGGAATATGAGATTCCGGCGATACGCCAGCGCCCGGTGCTTCTCATGGGCCCTCCGGGCATCGGGAAGACACAGGTTATGGAGCAGATAGCGAAAGAGCTGAAAATCGGGCTGGTGGCCTATACCATCACTCACCATACGAGGCAGAGCGCCGTGGGGCTGCCGTTTATAAAGGAAAAGGAATACGGCGGGGAGAAGTATTCTGTGACAGAATATACTATGAGCGAGATTATCGCGTCCGTGTACGAGAAAATGGACAAGACCGGGATGCAGGAGGGGATTCTCTTCATTGATGAGATCAACTGTGTTTCCGAGACACTGGCGCCGGCCATGCTCCAGTTCCTCCAGGGAAAGACCTTTGGTACACACAAAGTTCCCGATGGCTGGATCATCGTGGCTGCGGGCAATCCTCCGGAGTACAATAAGTCTGTTCGTGAGTTTGACGTGGTGACACTGGACCGTCTCAAGAAGATAGAAGTGGAGGCGGACTTCCCGGTGTGGAAGGAGTATGCGTACCGGCAGGGCATCCATCCCGCTGTGATTTCCTATCTGGAGCTGCGCAGGGAGAATTTTTACCGGATAGAAAATACAGTGGATGGGAAGCTGTTTGCCACCGCAAGAGGCTGGGAAGACCTGTCACAACTCATCCAGGTGTACGAGAAGCTGGGTAAGACGGTGGACAGGGCTGTGGTGTACCAGTATATCCAGCACAGGACGGCCGCCAAAGATTTTGCCAATTATCTGGAACTCTACTATAAGTACAGGACAGATTATAAAGTGGAGGACATCTTAAACGGCAGGTGGGATGCAGAAGTCCTTCAGAAGATAGGCACAGCGCCTTTCGACGAACATCTGAGCATCATCAGCCTGCTGAGCGGCAGACTGGGCGAAATGTTCCGGGAGTGTCACCGTCATGATGCATATGTGGCAAAGCTGTATGAATATCTTATTTATTACCGGGAGAACCAGTCCGTCATGATGCTGGATGATGTGCGGATGATGGCGGAAAAGGACCTGGCGGAGCAGAAGAAGGCGGAGGTCCTGACAAGAGAACAGGAAAATACCCTGACCCGGGTGATCGATGCGCTGACCCGCTTCTCCCTGGAACTAAAGGGAGAGCTCTTTGCGGATGATGCCGCATTTGTCCGCGTGAGGGAACTGTTCGGACAGGAGAAAGAGGAACTCGACTCTGCCCGGACCCATGCCTCCGTGATGCTGGAACACGCTTTTCAGTTTATGGAGGACGCGTTCGGCGAGAGCCAGGAGATGGTGGCGTTCGTCACAGAGCTTAACGCCAATTACTACAGCGTCTGGTTTATCAGGGAAAATGGATGCGACTTGTATTACAGGTACAACAAAGGGCTTCTTTTCGACGAGAGGCATCAGGATGTGGTGAGGCAGATGGATGAAGCAGAAACCATGCTGAATGCGGGGCTGAAATAAGCAGGACATAAGAAAAACGCCGGAGCAGAAAAATAAGAGAAAGAATGTGATTTCTGTCGAAAATATGCTATACTAATTGTAATTGCGGCGGCAGTGTGACGAAAGCGCTCCATGCGCCGGTGAAAACAGGAGGATAATTGCTGCCGGAGCGGCAGATGCCGCGGCCGGAAATGAAAGAAAGCGAGGTCGTTTGTATGGATGTAAGGCAGAAAAGAAATGAAGCGTTGGGAAGGCGGGTCGTAAAGGCGCTGGAATCCAGAAATATGGAAGCGTACTATGCGGCGTCAAAAGAGGAGGCTGTAAAGAAAGCGCTGGAACTGATCCCGGAGGGGGGCAGTATCAACATGGGCGGTTCGATGTCTGTCCGCGAAGTGGGACTTTTGGATGCAGTCTGTTCGGGGAACTATCAGTTCTACGACAGGGATAAAGCGGCGACGCCGGAAGAGAGACATGAAATCGCGCTTAAAGCGTTTACCTGCGACTGGTTCCTGGGCAGTGTCAATGCCATGAGCGAGGACGGCGTCTTCGTCAATATAGACGGAAATGCCAACCGTGTTGCGGCGTATGCTTTCGGGCCGAAAAATGTCCTTCTCATCGTAGGAATGAACAAGGTCGTGAAGACAGAAGAAGATGCAATGCACAGGGCGAGAAATGAGGCGGCGCCTATCAATACACAGCGGTTCGATATTAACCCACCATGCGTGAAGAACGGAAGCTGCTTTGACTGCAAGAGCCCGGACTGCATCTGCTGTCAGATCATGGTCACAAGGTTCAGCCGGATACCAAAGCGGTTCAAGATTATCCTCGTGGATGAGAATCTCGGATTTTAACAGGACATTAAACGAATAAAAGGAAAAGGTGCAATGGACAGAGAAGAGAAGAACAGAACAGAAAGCGGTGCGCAGAAACGCCCGGTACATAGAAAGCGCCGCCGGACCGACGGAAGCACCCCGCGGAAAACAGAGCAGGTGCGGAAGCGCAGGAAGTCCGGGAGGCAGGGAGAGCGGATGAGTGCAAAGAAGAGACAGCAGAAGCGCACCAGATTCAATGTGGTATCAAGTCTGATCCTGGTGGCTGCGGTCTGTGTGTTTGTATTTTCCCTGTATCAACTCGTGACGATGCTGATACCATATTATTCAGGCGGCAAGATTTATGATGAGATTAAAAATATCGCGATCACGGCGGACGAGGACGGAAGCGGATTTAAGGTGGATTTTGACGCGCTGATGAAAGAAAATTCAGATACCGTGGCGTGGATCCGTTTTGATGAACCGTCAATTATCAGCTACCCGGTGGTCAAGAGTTCTGACAATGTCGAATATCTGACTAAGACTTTTACTGCGAATGACAACAAACTGGGTGCCATCTTCATGGATATGAGAAACAGCTCGGATTTTTCTGACAGAAATACATTTATCTATGGGCATCACCTGAATGTGGGCGGCGAGATGTTTTCCGAACTGCTCAAATATGAGAGCGAGTCATTCTGCAAAGAGAACCCGAACTTCTATATCTATACGCCGGATGGGAAGGTGCGGACATATACAATATTTTCTGCCGGGGTAGTGAAGGACACGGCAGACAATTATAAGATACAATATGCCACGGATGCAGAGTACGAAGAATATCTCAGGCTCTGTCAGGACTCATCTAATTATACGGTAGACGTGGAGCTGAATGCACAGTCCCAGATCGTAAGCCTGTCTACCTGCACCAATATCAGGGATGACGAGCGGTTCCTTGTGCAGGGCGTGCTGACTGCGACTGATTAAGAGAGGGATGACAGCCTGCGGAATAAGCCCCGCAGAATAAGCTCCGCAGTATAAATCCCGCGGAATAAACTTCCGGGCGGCGGGCTCTGCGGCAGAGTGGTATTCAGGAAAGGAGCGGAAGGAATGGCAGACAGATTTGATGTGGGAGATATCATCACGATGAAGAAACCGCATCCGTGCGGCAGTAAAGACTGGGAAGTCCTTCGGGTGGGCGCGGACTTTCGTCTGAAATGTACAGGCTGCGGACATCAGATCATGGTCCCGCGCCGTCTGGTGGAAAAAAACACGAGAAATATCGTAAAAAAAGCTTGAAACACGTGCTTTCTTATGGTATCATGAATAACCGTGACATACTGTCGGATTCTGTTTCGGCAAGTATCATAATTCCTTGTTCCCGGGAGGAAGCCGGGGGCCAGAGACCATAAGGAGGTGCAAGAACATGAATAAGTATGAATTAGCTGTTGTTGTGAGCGCAAAACTCGAAGACGAAGCAAGAGCAGACGTAATCGAGAAAGTGAAAGCACTTATCATACGTTTCGGCGGCAACGTGACAGACGTGGATGAGTGGGGCAAGAGAAGATTCGCTTACGAAATCCAGAAGATGACAGAAGGATATTACTACTTCGTACACTTCGAGGCTGAGCCTACAGTTCCGGGTGAAGTGGAACAGCGTATCCGCATTATGGACAATGTGCTCAGATATTTATGCGTGAAGCAGGAAGCATAAGCGGAAAGAGGTATATATGAATAAAGCAGTTTTAGTAGGACGGTTGACAAGAGATCCTGAAGTCAGATATTCACAGGGAGAGAACGCAACGGCAGTCGCGAGATATACAGTTGCCGTTGACCGCAGATTTAAGAGGGACGGAGAGCCGACGGCAGACTTTATCCCATGTGTCGTGTTCGGGCGTTCCGCAGAGTTTGCGGAGAAATATTTCCGCCAGGGAATGCGGGTTTCTGTTTCCGGTCGCATCCAGACTGGAAGCTACACGAACAAAGAAGGGGTGAGAGTATACACCACGGAAGTGGTCGTGGAGGAGCAGGAATTCGCAGAGAGCAGGGCTGAGAGTGAGGCCAGCAGAACTTCTTACCAGCAGCCGGTTCCGGCGCCGGCTCCGAGTGCGCCGGCGGGCGACGGATTTATGAATATCCCTGATGGCATTGATGAGGAATTACCGTTCAACTAAGGAAAGGAGATAACCATCATGGCTTACGAAAAGGGGAGCAAACCAGAAGGCGGCTTCAAGAGAAGAGGTCCGGCACGCAGAAGAAAGAAAGTGTGCGTATTCTGTGGCAAAGAGAATAACGAAATTGATTACAAGGACGTTGCAAAGCTGAAGAAATATGTTTCTGAGAGAGGAAAAATCCTCCCGAGAAGAATCACAGGAAACTGTGCAAAGCACCAGAGAGCTCTTACAGTAGCAATCAAGAGGGCAAGACATATTTCTCTTATGCCGTACGTTCAGGACTAATTGAGAGATATAAAGGAGCAGTCAGTTGATTTTTTAACTGACTGCTCCTTTGTAATTTTTTGAAAAAATTATGAAGAGTTTATTGACATATGTTCATAATTGAGTATACTTGTAATCAGGAGCACATTTATCCCGGGATGAAATGTCCTGTTATGCGCGGAAGGAAAGGGGGCTCATATGCCAAGACCACAGAAACAGCGCTGCATCTGCTCCCTGCCCCGGGGCGAGAGGTTTGTCCCGCAGGGGTGCGAGGCATCAGGCAGCATCAATCTCACATATGATGAATACGAGGTGATCCGTCTGCTGGACCACATGCAGATGACACAGGAACAGTGCGCGCTCAGGATGGGGATTTCCCGCCCGACGGTGACCCGGATTTATGACGAGGCGCGCCGGAAGATGGCGGATATGCTCGTCAATGTCAGGGCGCTTACGATCAGCGGAGGGGATGTCTATGTCTGTCCGGCCATGCGCCCGGAGTGTGAAGGCGAGAAGCACTGCTGTCACAGGAATCCGGGGCTGGAGAGAGGCTGGCGGAAAGCTCACAGTGATGATCATTAAGAGAAAGGAAATGTAAATAATGAAAGTACTGATTATCGGCGGCGTCGCGGCCGGGACAAAGACTGCGGCGAAATTAAAAAGGGAAGACAGGAGCATTGAGGTGACAGTCATTACCAGAGACCAGGATATTTCCTATGCGGGGTGCGGGCTGCCCTATTATGTAGGTGGATTTATCGAGAGCAGGGACGAGCTGATCGTGAATACGCCGCAGAAATATTCCGGGCTGACCGGAGTGGAGGTCCGCACCGGAAAAGAGGCTGTGGCGCTGGATGCGGCAAAGAAAGAAGTGACGTTAAAGGATGTGCAGACCGGGAATACAGAAGCCTGGTCCTATGACAAGCTGGTAATTGCCACAGGTGCCTCTGCCGCAGAGCTTCCTATTGAGGGGAAGGATCTTCCGGGCGTGTTCAGGATGAGGACGCCGGATGATGCAGAGAGCATGCGTACATATGCCGAGATAAATCATGTTAAGAAAGCAGTGGTGATCGGAGCCGGGTTCATCGGCCTGGAGGCGGCGGAAAATCTCCATGCAAAAGGCATTCATGTGACAGTGATCGATTTTGCTCCACAGGTGCTGCCGAACATCCTTGACCCGGAAATGGCAGACTATGTAAAGAAACACCTTGAGAATGCAGGCATCCGTGTGATCACAGGGACCAGCGCGAAGCAGATTTTGGGGACGGACAAGGTGACAGGCGTTGAGACGTCAGAGGGGACGTTCCCCTGCGAGATGCTGGTCATGGCGGCGGGAATCCGTCCGAATACTGCTTTTCTTGAGGAGACCGGGATTGAGATGTTTAAAGGGACGATCCTGGTGGACAGCCAGATGAAGACCAGCCTTGACGATGTTTATGCGGCGGGCGACTGCGCGATGGTGACGAACCGTATTACCGGGAAACGCCAGTGGTCACCCATGGGCTCTTCTGCCAATCTGGAAGGGCGGACTCTGGCACAGGTACTTGCGGGCATCCAGAAAACCTACCCGGGCGTCCTTGGCACAGGCGTCGTAAAGCTCCCGGGACTCAATGCAGGACGCACCGGGCTGACTGAGGCGCAGGCAAGAGAAGCGGGATATGATGTGGAGACCGTGCTTGTGCCCACAGATGATAAGGCACACTATTATCCCGATGCATCCTTCTTTATCACCAAGCTGATCGCAGACCGGGCGACCAGAAAACTTTTAGGAGTGCAGGTATTAGGACCGGGCGAAGTAGACAAAATGGTGGATATCGCTGTCATGGGCATCAATATGGGAGCAGTTCTGGAAGATTTTGAGAATGCGGACTTCGCTTATGCGCCGCCTTTCTCCACAGCCATCCATCCGTTCGTGCAGGCAGTTTATGTGCTGATGAACAAACTGGACGGAACACTGGTCAGTATGACGCCGGCAGAGTACGCGGCGGGCAAGGCGAAAGGATACCGCGTGGTAGATGTACTGCCGGAGCCGGAGATCAAGGGGGCGTTCTTTGTGAATCTGGCAAAGGTAAACGGAGAGATAGAAGGGCTGCATAAGAAGGAAAAAATCCTCATTGTCTGCGCGAGAGGGAAGAGAGCCTATTTCCTTCAGAACAGGATGCGTTACTACGGATATGAAAATACCGTGGTCCTGGAAGGAGCCACGTTCTTTAATGATGTGAAAGTGAATGATACAGAAGATGTTGTATGACAATATGCGGCTTGCGGGCGGCGCACCGGAGATAAAAATCCGGGAGCGCCGCTTGTTTTTATTGGATACACCGCCTGTTTTTTCAGTGGAATAAAAGCAGAAAAGGTGTTATAATAAGACAGCATAGCAAAAAGCAGAAAATTTTTATAAGTTCTGCATTGTGCATATCCGGCGGGATCCGTCGGATGTGGATGAGGTGAAACCGTTATGAAAAAGAAAAAAGGAATGCGTTTAAAAGGTCAGCTCAGGATGTACATGAACTGGCCGCTCATTATGACAGTCCTGCTTGTGGCCATGAATGTCTGGCTCTATATGCTGGACAAAAAAGCAGGGTTCATAATGTCTATATTTATCCTGGTCTATCTGGCCATTGCGGGGGGACTGTATTTTTACAACCGTTCTCTTATCCTGGCGGACCTGATCCAGTTTTCGGCGCAGTATAAAGGGATCGAGCACACCCTGCTGAAAGAGCTTGCAGTGCCCTATGCGATCACCCTGGAGGATGGTCAGATCCTATGGGGCAATGACGCCTTTACAGCGCTGACGGCCGGACTGAGGAAGGAGAAGTATCTGAATCGGATGATTCCGGAGCTGCATCCGGGAGTGTTTCCCAAAAAGGATCTGGAGCATTCGGAGCTGGAGGTGACCTACAAGGACAGGGATTATCTGGTGGAAATGCGCCGTGTGTCCCTGCAGGGATTCAGCCAGAAGGAAGAACTCCTGCAGATCCCGGAGGATGAGGAGTTTTTTGTGGCAGTGTCCATGCAGGATGTGACGGAGCTGAATGCATACATCCGCGAAAACGAAGACCAGCGGATGATCGCGGGTCTGATTTACATCGACAATTTTGACGAGGTCATGGAAAGTGTCGAGGAGGTGCGTCAGTCGCTGCTGGTGGCGCTCATTGACAGAAAGATCAACAAATATATCGGCGATGTGGACGGCATCGTTAAAAAGATGGAAAAGGACAAATATTTTATCGTCCTTAAGAAAGAGAGCTACAAAAAGATTGCGGAAGATAAGTTCTCGCTCCTGGAAGAGGTAAAGCAGGTCAACATCGGAAATGCCCGCTCCGCTACTTTAAGCATCGGTCTTGGGCTGAATACCGCGACGTATGCCCTGAGCTATCAGTATGCCCGCGTGGCCATCGACCTTGCTCTTGCCAGAGGCGGAGACCAGGCAGTCATCAAGGACTGTAACGGCATCACTTACTTTGGCGGCAAGAAGGAGCAGACAGCCAAAAATACCCGCGTGAAGGCCCGCGTGAAGGCAGAGGCGCTGCGTGAGTTTATCGCCACAAAGGATCAGGTCATGATCATGGGACATAAGATCGCAGACCCGGATGCCTTCGGCGCTTCCATGGGAATCTACAGAGCGGCTGTAAGTCTGGAGAAAAAGGCGCACATCATCATCAATACAGTGACAGAGTCTGTGCGTCCGCTGTATGATGAGATCGTGGACAGTCCGGCGTATGAGGATGGCATTTTCCTTACATCGGACCAGGCAATGGATTATATCACGGATAATACGATGGTTGTTGTGGTGGATACGAACAAGCCGCAGATGACAGAGTGTCCGGAACTGCTGAAGCGTTCCCGCATGATCGCGGTGCTGGACCATCACCGGCAGAGTAGCAATGTCATCGAGAACGCAGTTCTCTCTTATGTGGAGCCATATTCCTCATCTACCTGCGAAATGGTGGCAGAGGTGCTCCAGTACATTGCGGATGATATCAAGATTCCGTCTGTGGAGGCGGATTGTCTGTATGCCGGTATTATGATCGATACGAGAAACTTTATGAACCGCACAGGAGTGCGTACCTTTGAGGCGGCTGCATTTCTGAGGAGATGCGGCGCGGATATCACGCGCGTGCGCAAGATGTTCCGGGATGATATGGCGTCTTACCGCGCGAAGGCTGAGGCAATGAGAAAGGCGGAGGTGTACCGGAAAGAATACGCCATCGCAGAGTGTCCCGGGGACATAGACAGCCCTACTGTGCTGGCGGCGCAGGCGGCCAATGAGCTGCTGGACATCAGCGGAATCAAGGCATCTTTTGTATTGACAGTCTATGAGGGTAAGATTTACTTAAGCGCCCGTTCTATCGATGAAGTCAATGTACAGATCATTGCTGAGAAACTGGGCGGCGGCGGACATATCAATTCCGCAGGGGCGCAGTTCGACCATACCAATATACAGGAAGCCATCAGTGTGCTGAAAGAAACGATAGATGAAATGATCGAGGAAGGAGATATTTAGATATGAAAGTTATTTTATTGCAGGATGTAAAGTCCCTCGGAAAGAAGGGGGAAATCGTGAATGTAAATGACGGATATGCAAGGAATTTTATCCTCCCGAAAAAGTTCGGCGTGGAGGCGACAGGAAAGAATCTCAATGACCTGAAGCTCCAGAAAAATAATGAGAAGAAAGTGGCGCAGGAGAACCTGGAGGCGGCCAAGAAGCTTGCGGAAGAGCTGGCGGAGGGTCAGGCAGTGCTCGCCATCAAAGTGGGCGAGGGCGGAAGAGCGTTCGGTTCGGTATCCAGCAAAGAAATCGCGGCTGCGGTGAAGGAGCAGATGAATCTTGACGTGGACAAGAAAAAAATCCAGCTCAAAGAGGCAATCAAGTCACTCGGGACGCACATTGTGTCTGTCAGGCTCCATCCGGAAGTGACGGCAGAACTGAAAGTGGTCGTAAAGGAAGAAGTGTAGAAGAAGCGTAAAAGAAGTATAGAAGAAGTTAGAAGAAGCATAAAAGAGAGACTCATAAGGAGACATTCTTTATGGATAATATAGAAGCGGCAATGAAACGGATACCGCCCCACAGCATTGAGGCAGAGCAGGCAGTGCTGGGGGCGATGCTAATGAATAAAGATGCTGTCATGGTGGCGTCGGAGATGCTCACAGGCGATGATTTTTACCAGACAGCATATGGAATCCTGTTTGACGCTGTGGTGGAGCTCTTCAAAGAAGGACGGCCTGTGGATCTGATCACGTTGCAGGAGCATCTGAAGGAAAAGGATGTCCCGCCGGAAATCAGCAGCATGGAATTTGCCAGAGAGCTTCTCGCAGGCACGCAGACATCCGCAAATATTAAATACTATGCAGAAATCGTAAAGGACAAGGCAATCCTGCGGAGACTCATTAAGATCAACGAGGAGACTGCCAATACCTGTTATCTTGAAAACCGTCCTCTGGATGAGATACTGGAGCAGACCGAAAAGCAGGTGTTTGAGCTTGTAGAACATGGAAATTCCCAGGAATACGTGCCTATCAGGCAGGTCGTGCTCAACGCCCTGGATGTGATCGAGAGGGCCTCCAAGACAAAAGGAACGGTAACAGGCATCCCCACCGGATTTATTGACCTTGATTATAAGCTTTCCGGGCTCCAGCGCTCTGACCTGGTGCTGATCGCGGCGCGTCCGTCAATGGGAAAGACAGCGTTCGTTCTCAATATCGCGCAGCATGTTGCCTTCCGTCAGAATCTGGCGGTGGCGATCTTCAGTCTTGAGATGTCAAAGGAACAGCTCGTGAACCGTCTCTTCTCTCTGGAGTCCCATGTGGATGCCCAGGTATTAAGGACGGGTACCCTGACGGACACGGACTGGGAGAAGCTGATCGAGGGGGCGGGGACGATAGGGAACTCGAGGATGATCATTGACGACACCTCGGGTATCTCTATCTCTGAGATGCGGTCCAAGTGCAGGAAATATAAACTGGAGCAGGGGCTTGACCTGATCATTATCGACTACCTGCAGCTTATGAGCGGGAGCGGCGGCAGAAAGAATGAGAGCCGCCAGCAGGAGATTTCGGAGATTTCCCGCTCGCTGAAAGGGCTTGCCCGCGAACTGAACGTTCCGGTCATCGCTCTGTCCCAGCTCAGCCGTGCGGTAGAGCAGAGGACGGACAAGCGCCCCATGCTCTCGGACCTCCGTGAATCCGGCGCTATCGAGCAGGATGCGGACGTGTGTATGTTTATATACAGGGATGATTACTATAATCCTGATACGGAAGATAAGAATATAGCGGAAATCATCATCGCAAAGCAGAGAAACGGCCCCATCGGGACCGTGCGTCTTGCGTGGATGCCGCAGTACACACGTTTTGGGAATGAACTGCGGCAGCAGTAGAGGCGTTTATGTAAATATGTTTCTCAGGTAAATATCTTTCTCAGTCTCATGATGGCGCCGCCTTTGGCAGATTCTTTTCGTGATGCCTGCTGCTGGCGGATCAGGGAGTCCAGCCTGCGGAAATGTTCTTCCTGCTGGCGCTCCTTAGCCTGGAGGAGAAAGTCCATTTCATGCATGACATCAGCGGTCACCGTGCTGCTGATGTCTTTTTTTAGTACAGTGTTGTTCTCACTGAGCGCTTCCCGGAAGACCTCGCCCACCAGAGAGCGCATCTGTTCTACGTTTTTCAGCGGAATCATGACGTCGCCGGATTCGGGTGCGGTCTGAGCGGCAGGAACGGAAACCGCAGCCTGAGATTTGTCCACATCTGGCGTCTGCCCGGACGGCTTCCTGTCCGCTGGCGCGGCGCTTACGGCGCCGGATGCCGGCTTATGGGCCGCATCTGCATGTTTCTCAGAGGAACCTCCGGCTGACTTCATCTTCAGGCGGGTTTCTTTCAGCTCCGGGATCAGGGGCTTTAGCTCACGCAGCAGCATCCCTTCATCTTTTAGTTTCTTAATACAGCGAAAAAGCTGGATGTCGTCATTGGTATAATATCGATGGCCCATCTCCGTGCGCCCGATCGTCAGGCCAAGCTCTTCCTCCCAGTATCTTAAGACATGGGATTCAACGTCTACCTGCTTTGCGGCCTCGGAAATCATGAATCTGACCTCGCCCATTAATATTTATACCTCCTTATTCTGATCGGCTGATCTTTGTGCGGGAACTGTTACAGTTGAGCCACATCAGGGCTGTCCCGACTTTATAGACATTATATCACAGAGAGGATGGAGTGACGGAAACAATCGTTCGTGAAGTTACGACAATTTCTACTTAGAACACGCATTTCCTGTCGGGAAGAAGCGGTACAGAAAGAAGAAAGATGGGATCTGAAGCTTTACAGCTTCAGATCCCATCTTTCTTCTACAACGCCGTCGCCCCATTCAGATTTATCCCGGCTCCACACTTTATAGAATCCGTGTGTTTCGTACACATGCCTTGCCACGACCTGGGCGGTGATGGTCAGGAGAAATACCTTTTTATAGCCTTTTTCACGGCAGAAATCAAGCGCCAGTTTAATGAGCCGGTTTCCGTATCCGCGTCTGCGCATCTCCGGTTCCAGCATGAAAAAGCGAAGCTGGGCGGTGTCCTGCTCTGTCTCTGCTTTGGCCACGGCGATGCTCCCGGCAGGGACGCCGTTGCACTCCAGAATGTTCAGGCAGTCGGTCTCAGGGTTATATTTATCGGCAAAATTATATACGATACGGTCCACATAGGCAGAGAAGACGTCGGAGAGATGGCGCTCCGCATAGTAGAGCGTTTTGTGGCGGGAAATTACGTATTCGATATCGCTCTGTGTAAAAGGCCGTATTGTGATCACGTCGTTGGCGTCTGAGAGTTTGCCGCGTATCATGACCATGGCGTCCAGTACAATACGCTGGTCTTTATCGCTGAGTTTCTGGAAGATATTACGGATTTGGGTGCTCTGGATATCGCTGAGGCGGTTGAACTCTCTTCGCCCTTTCTCCGTAAGACGGATGTACCGGACACGGCTGTCTGTCTTTGATAATGTCTTTTCAATAAGCCCATTCTTCTCGAACTTTGTGACCATACGGCTCATATAGCTGCGGTCGATATGGAGCTGCTGTGCCAGTATATTCGCCGTACACCGCTCTGCCTTGCTGATTTCCAGCAGTACATCCTTTTCTGTCAGGGAATAACCTGCGTCAAGGATCGCGCTGTCGATCCGTTTGCACAGATACAGATAGACTTTGTTAAATCCCTGCACATCTGCGATCTGATCTGATGAAAACATCTTGCTGTCCTATTCCTTTCCTGTACCTGTATTTCCTGTACATATATCTTTGCTGTCAGTATGCCGCTGTATCCGTCTATGAGTTCTTTTCATTCCAAAGAGTAAATCCGAGTATCAGTACGCCTCCTGCCATCTGCATGACGCTCATGCTCTCCCCAAGGATAAGGACAGAGACGATGACTGCCACGAGCGGATCGATGTAACTCAAGATGGCCGCTTCCTGTCCGGGCAGGTCTTTCAGCGCGGAGAAATACATGCAGTAAGTCACGCCTGTGTGTATCAGTCCGACGATAAGCAGACAGGCCCAGCCGATGTTGTCCAGCGCGGATAAGTTTACTCCGTCAGTGCACCCTACATAGGGGATAAGGATGATGATGGCGGCAAAGAACTGGAGCAGTGTGCGGTGGATTCCGGCTACATTTTTGATAAATTTATTGAGAAGGATGACAGCCGAATAGAAAACTGCGGCGCCCAGGCCGAACAGGATTCCGATCAGGTCGTTCCCGCCCTGTCCCAGGTTGTTGACCCCGATGATCATGACAAGTCCCAGTGTGGACATGCAGAAACAGACGATCTGCTTTGCTGTCAGCTTTTCCCGGAACAGAAAAGGCGATACCACCGTCACGATGACCGGAGCAAAGTAGTAGCTCAGTGTAGCAGCCGAGATAGTAGTATAGCGGTAAGCCTGAAAGAGCAGTATCCAGTTGATTCCCATAGCCACGCCTGATGCCAGCAGGAGGGGAATATCCCTGCGGATGCTCTTCAGGTCGATTTTCTGCTTTGTGACTGCCAGATAGATCATGATGAGCCCAGCCGCCAGAATGGCGCGGTAGAGCGCCAGCTCCCCGGAACTTAAGGGGATGTTCCTTGTGAAGAGTCCCAGTGTCCCAAAGATTGCCATGGATACGCTGAGCATGAGCTTTGGCCGCAGTTCTTTCCTGGGCGTCCCCTGTACGCTGCTGTTTATCCTGACGGTATTTGCTTTGTCCTTTAGACTTTCTTCCATATCGGTACCCCGCTTTCTGGCTTCATATTTGTGGACTCAGTCTACTTTTATAGGATAATACACTTTGTGGACTCTGTCAACAGTTCTGTTTTTCTCCAGAAACAATATAAGCAGTTGTGACCCGGGGAAAAAAGAAGGAGTGCCGCGGATCCATCTTTTTCAGATGATCCTGCGGCACTCTTGTCTGCTTGTGATCACTTTGCGATTTTATATTATTACTCTGCTGAGATAGCACCTGTAGGACAGGCAGCTTCGCAGGCTCCGCAGTCTACGCAGGCATCAGCATCGATCTCGTATTTGCCGTCGCCTTCGGAGATAGCTCCTACCGGGCATTCGCCTTCGCAAGAACCACAGCTTACACATTCATCACTGATTACGTGTGCCATAGTATGTATCCTCCTTCTTTGGATTTCCGAAAAGGGATGTCCCCCTTCGATACCTATATTTTAATACAATAAATGAGATTATACAAGAGTTTGCAATGTTCTAAATTAAGCACATAAAATGTTCTGAAATTAAAGAGGGATGCCGCATGGGAATATGGCTATGATATTTGGTGAAAATTTAGGAAAAATTCACATTTTTCTAAGAGGAATTGGTGTATGATAAGAAGACAGCGTGGAAATTTTGCTGAGATGGGCCAGAGCGGGCCGCTCGGGAAAATTTTGTCTATTATGGAGGAAGAAAATGAAAAAGAGATTTATGGCCGCTGTATCTCTGGCGCTCTGTACGGCTGTGGGAGTCTGCGCCTGCAGTTCCAGAGATACGGACGATGTGTTTACAGGGGAGGAGACCGGGACGCCCAAGTGGCAGTCAAAACTAAATATGATTTCTCCTGCCGTATACGGCACGGTTGATGACCTGGAGCTGGAACCGGGGACGTATATCTCCGTCATCGGAAAAATGGAGAACTCCCCTTACTGGAAGCAGGTCAGGGCAGGCGTCCAGCAGGCGGCGGACGATATAAACGAGAAGCTGGGGTACAGTGGGGACGACCGGGTCAAGGTTCTCTTCAATGCTCCGGCTGACAGCGAAGATATTGACGAGCAGGTCAATATTCTTGATGAAGAGATGGCGCGGTATCCGGATGTGATTGCTATCGCGAGTATTGACGAAAATTCATCGGCAGTCCAGTTCGATCTTGCTGTGGGAAATGGAATCCCCATCGTTGCCTTTGATTCAGGGAACAGCTATCAGGGAATCCAGTGTACCTGCATGACAGATAATGCCGAGGCCTCGGCAGCTGGAGCTGAAAAACTCTGTGACGTGATCGGAGACAGCGGCGAGGTGGCGCTCATCGTGCAGGATTCTGTATCAGGAAATGCGAGGGAGCGGGCCGAGGCGTTCCAGAACGAGCTGTCAGCAGACCATCCTGGAGTTTCGCTCGTGGAGACAATTTATCTGGACCAGCTAGGCGAACTGAAGCGGCAGGCAGCGGCAGAAGAACTGGGAGTCACACCGGAAGAGCTGACTGCATGGACGGAGGCGGCGTCCGGTCTGGGCACAGATGCGGATGGGGACAGCGATGCAGGAGAGGATGCGATATCAGAAGAAGCAAAGGCGAGACTGGCGGAAATTGATTCGAAAGCCGGAGCCATGAGCGACGAGGAGACGGTGGCATATTACCTGTCAAAGCATCCGGATCTGGATGGATGCTTTGGCACAAATGCAGACGCAGTCACGACCGGGCTCGAAGCGCTCAGATATATGGACAAGACAGAGGATATCGTGCTGGCAGGATTTGACACAGGCAGCGGGCAGACCGCGGCGCTTGAAAATGGCGAGATTAATGGCCTGATCGTGCAGAATCCGTTTGGAATGGGGTATGCTGCTGTTGTTGCCGCCGCGCGTACGGTGCTTGAGATTGGGAACGAAGCAGTGGTCGATACCGGATATATATGGGTGGACCAGGAAAATATGGACGATGAATCCGTGCAGGAGATGCTGTACGAGTAAAGAAAAGATGAAAGGAAATGCTGTGGAGCCTGCGGGTCCCACAGCATTTTTTATCAGGTTCGGCTTAAGGAGAAGATAAATTCTGTTCCCACGCCTTCTGTGCTGATCACGTTGATGTGTTCGTTGTGTGCCTGGATGACTTCTTTTACAATGGACAGCCCGAGGCCGGTGCCCTTTTTGTCTTTGCCGCGGGAAAGATCTGATTTGTAAAAACGTTCCCATATTTTATTCTGCTCTTTCCTGGGGATGCCGATCCCATGGTCTTTGACCGAGATAAACGCTTTGTCGCTTTTTACAGTTACTTCTATAGTGACGGAAGATCCGTTTTCACTGAATTTGATCGCATTGTCGATCAGGTTGTAGAGGACCTGCTGGATTTTCCGCCTGTCAGCATAGACGCGTACAGTACCGGGCATCAGAAGCAGTTCGATGGAGATGTGTTTCGGGGTACAGACTGCTTCGAAGGATTCTGCCGTGCTCTTGATAACCTTCTGGATGTCGAATTTTTCCTTGGAAAGGAGGAGCTCTTTTGTATCGAATTCGTTCAGAGTCAGCAAGTCACGCGTAAGGTCTGTCAGACGTTCTGTTTCGAACAGTATGATATTTAAATACTTTCCATACTTTTCCGGGGGAATCGTGCCGTCAGCCATCGCCTCCACATATCCTTTCATCGAAGTGAGCGGAGAGCGGAAATCATGAGATACATTCGCCACGATTTTCTTCTGGTAATCATCCATATCCTTGAGCTGTGCCGCCATGTAGTTCAGAGACGCGGAGAGATACCCCACCTCGTCATGTGTGGCGACAGGGATTTCATAGTCCAGGTTTCCAAGCGCATACTGTCTTGCCGCCTCCGATATTTTTTTGACAGGGCGGTATACGATAAAATGGACGCCCAGAAGAAAGATAAAGGAGAGCAGAAAGATAACGCCCAGCGAAATGTAAACAGGCTGTATAAGGGAAGAGCATCGCTGTTCAACACCGGACACCGGGCTGTGGATCAGCAGATAACCTTTTGTGTAAAATCCCTGTGTCACAGGAGCCATCACGGTGATGACATCCTCGTCAAAGTAGCCGTGATAGGTGCCTGAAATATACTGGCTGCCTCCGATTTCCGCAGGGTTGAATTCTTGGATCACTTCCGGGGCGGATGTGTTTTCTATATTGGATGATGTGATCATTGTGC
Source organism: uncultured Mediterraneibacter sp. (assembly GCA_944383695.1). Lineage (GTDB taxonomy): Bacteria > Bacillota > Clostridia > Lachnospirales > Lachnospiraceae > Mediterraneibacter. The sequence goes on along the minus strand of CALWQP010000027.1, from coordinate 13,669 downwards.
CTGTGCTGTCAACGAACCACAGAGAGGCGTCCAGATACAGCCGCATTGCCGCAAGCTGTGCCTGTACTGCGTAAAGTGAAGAATCGTCCGTAAAATACGAGGGCAGATAATCACTGGCGATCAGGGTGGCTTCCCGGTACAGTATCCGGGAGGTGTCCTCCATAAGACGGTTTTCCATAAGCTGTGTCGTCAGAGTGGCAGTCGTGAACAGACACAAAAAACCAAATATTATATAAAGAACAATAAATTTCAGGTGAAGCATGCTTTTCATGACATCATCCCCCTGTTACAGTAATGACTGCGGGCGCCCCTTTCAGACGAGGCGGTCCGCAGCCTCAAATTATTTTGTCTCAAATTTGTATCCGATTCCCCACACTGTACTAAGGCTCCAGTGGGGATGATCCTTGAGCTTCTCACGCAGACGCTTGATGTGGACATCGACAGTCCTTGTGTCCCCGATGTATTCATATCCCCATATGCGGTCCAGGAGCTGCTCTCTTGTGAACACCTGGTTCGGCGAGGCGGCGAGACAGTAGAGAAGCTCCAGTTCTTTTGGGGGCATTTCTACATGCTGTCCGTCACACATTACAGAATAGTTGGTCAGGTTGATGGTGATGCCTTCGTACTCTACACATTTTGCCTTTTCCGCACCCGCGTCATCATTTCTGGCAGGCTGGTAACGCCTTAACACAGCGCGCACGCGGGCCACCATCTCCTTGGAGTCAAATGGCTTCATGATATAGTCATCCGCGCCCAGCTCAAGTCCCAGTACCTTGTCAAATACTTCGCCTTTCGCGGAGAGCATGATGACAGGCGTAGAGGAGCGCGCGCGGATCTCGCGGCACACCTGATAGCCGTCAATGCCCGGCAGCATCAGGTCCAGCAGCACCAGGTTGGGGCTGTAGGTGCCAAATGCAGTCAGGGCATCTTCCCCATTGTATACGATTTTTGTGTCAAAACACTCTTTTGTAAGATAGAGTGAGATAAGTTCCGCGATATTCTCATCATCGTCTACGATGAGGATTTTCTGTTTTCCGACCATTTGGGTCCCTCCCTATGATTAATATTCAGAATATTCGAAAATTCGGTGGCAAAAGGGGCTGACCCCTATCCCAGTTCTGCGATAGTTACCCCGGCATCGCCTTCGCCGAATTCGGCAAGGTGATAAGATTTCACATGTTTCTGGCGCCTTAAATATTCATGGATGCCTTTGCGCAGAGCCCCGGTGCCCTTCCCATGCACTATCCGCACCGTGTTCAGGTGGGAGAGGAGAGCGTCATCCAGATATTTGTCCAGCTCTGAGACAGCCTCATCCACTGTTTTGCCGAGAAGGTTGATCTCGGGACTTACGGACAGGGATTTGCCCATGGCGATCTTCCCTCTGGATGTGCGGCTGAATTTCTTCGCTGTACCGGGCGATGGCTCCTCGATGATCTCCAGATCTGATATGTTGACCTGAGAGCGGAGGATGCCCATCTGTACTGTCACATTGCCGCGTGAATCGGGCAGGGAGCTGACAGTGCCGGTCAGGTTCATGCTCAGCACCTTGACGGATTCACCGAGTTTAAAATCAGAGGGCTTGTGCGCTTTTTTCGGTTTCTGTGAACCCAGGGCAGAAGCTGAGGACGTGTCTTTGATCTTCTTTCTGAGACGCTCCCGCTCTTTTTCCATTTCTGCCGCAGAAATATTCTCTTTTCCGAATTTGTGGAAGTTGCGGATGGTCTCGTCAGCCACCTCTTTTGCCTCGCGCAAAATAGCGTTCGCTTTTTCGTTCGCCTCTCGGATGATCCGGTCCCTCTGTTCGTCCAGTTTTGCCTGACGCTGTGCCGCCTGCTGCTTGAGACTTTCTGCTTCTCGGCGGTACGCGGCGACTTCTTCCCTCTCTCTTTCGATCGTGCGGCGGCTCGTCTCCAGGTCGCCCAGCAGATCTTCGAAGGAAACATCCTGCTCGCTGAGATGTTTTTTTGCGTCCTCAATGATGTAGTCCGGAAGCCCCAGCTTGCCTGAAATGGCAAATGCGTTGCTCTTTCCGGGAATTCCGATGAGGAGCCGGTAGGTGGGGCGCAGGCTTTCCACGTCAAATTCGCAGCATGCATTTTCCACACCGGGCGTTGAGAGTGCGTACACTTTCAACTCGCTGTAATGAGTGGTAGCCATGGTTCGGATGTTCCTCTTGTGCAGATGGGACAGGATGGCAATGGCAAGAGCCGCTCCTTCGGTGGGGTCTGTCCCTGCCCCCAGCTCGTCAAAAAGAACAAGGGAGCGCTCATCTACTTCTTTCAAGAAGGACACAATGTTTGTCATATGTGACGAGAATGTACTCAAGCTCTGTTCAATACTCTGCTCATCTCCGATATCCGCATAGACCTGATGGAATACTGCAAGCTCGGAACGGTTGCCCGCAGGGATATGAAGCCCGGCCTGCCCCATCAGGGTAAAGAGCCCCACTGTCTTAAGTGAGACCGTTTTCCCGCCTGTGTTCGGTCCGGTGATGATGAGAAGGGTAAAATCCTCCCCCAGAGATACCGTGATCGGAACAACGCTCTTCTGATCCAGAAGAGGATGCCTGCCTTCACGGATGCGGATGCGCCCCTCTTCGTTAAAGAGCGGACGGCTGCCGCGCATGGAAAGCGCCAGCGCGCCTCTTGCAAAAATAAAATCCAGATCCGTGAGCGCCCGATAGTCTGTCCGGATTTCCTCGATATATTGGGCGGCTTCTTCGCTGAGCCGGGCTAGGATTGCCTGGATCTCTTCCTGCTCTTTTGCGTAGAGTTCCTTTAAGTCATTGTTCAGCTTCACTACGGCCATCGGCTCGATAAAGAGAGTGGAGCCGGTGGATGACTGGTCATGGATGAGTCCCTGCACCTGTCCCCTGTATTCTGCTTTTACAGGAATGCAATAGCGATCCCCTCTCATAGTAATAATCGGGTCCTGGAGATACGTCCTCAATGATCCGTTCACCAGCCCGGACAGGGTGGAATGTACTTTATCGTTGATGCTGCCGATGCTGCGGCGGATGTGCTTTAATGTACTGCTGGCGTCATCGCTGAGCTCGTCCTCTGAGATGATGCACCGTTCGATTTCCGAAGACAGAGGAGTGAGGGGCTCAAGCTGCTCAAAAAATGAGTCCAGGCAGTCTGCGGAATCCTCCTGAGTGTCGTGACGTCCGTATAATTTCACCCGGGCGGCATTCGCCAGAAGACGGCAGATGCGGAGCAGTTCGGAGATACTTAAAGCACCGCCGACCTCCAGCCGTTTCATGGACTCCTCCACAGGGGACGCGTCGCCGAAAGAAATTCGCCCTTTCCTGACGATGCGGGTAAATGCGGCGGCTGTCTGTTCCTGCAATGTATTGATTTTCTCCAGGTTTGTCATAGGCTTTAAACGCCGGCATAACTGTCTGCCGCGGAATGAGCCTGCTTCTTCTTCAAGAAGGGATATGATTTTGTCAAACTCAAGTTTGGTCAGTGTTTTTTGATTCATGAAGTCACCTTATTTGCATGTTGGTTTCAATGCGCCCCGGAATATATGTGGCATATCCGCACTGCGCCTGCTGTAAACACATTTTACCCTATTCTGGAGATAAAGAAAAGGCTTTTCCAAAATGAATTGAACAATCCCAATGAATCAGTTATACTAGGATTTGGAGGAGAATGATGTCCATGCCGAACGATAAAGACCGGAACCTGAGTCCGGAAGAGGGCTCGGAGGAAAACAAATATTCTTTTTTACAGGAAACGATCAAACCAAAACCGATCAGCAGGGAACAGTTCGCAAAACAGCTTGCCAGATTTGCAGTGTACGGCGTGATCCTGGGAGTGTTTGCCTGCCTTGTTTTTTTTGCGCTCAAACCATGGATAGAAGATAAATTCGAAGGAGATGCCAAGACTGTGACGATCCCGGAAGATGAAGAGCCGCAAGAGGGCGGGGAAAGTGACAGTACAGCGGAGGAAGATTCCGTACCTGCCGCCAATGCCGACAGCTATGAAGAGATGATGGCAAGCATGAATGAAAGAGCGGCAGAAGCAAGAAAAGGAATCGTATCAATTGAGCCGGTGAAAACGGAAGCAGACTGGAAGAAAGAGATGACCGGCATCAGTGCCGGAGCAGCCGGTGTGGTCACTGCGGATAACGGTCAGGAGCTGCTGATCCTTGCGGATGATTCTGTGTGCGGAGAGGCATCGGGGTGGACGGTTACGTTCCAGGATGGAAAGAAATACAGCGCTTCCCTGAAAAAACAGGATAAAAACACCGGTCTGGCTGTGTTCAGTGTGCCGCGCAGAGATATTGCGGCTTCAACCTGGTCTGCGGTCAAGGTGTCCACACTCGGAAATTCGAATCTGGTGAAACAGGGAGATACAGTGATGGCCCTGGGGAATCTGTTCGGTTATGCGGACGGAATGGGATATGGCATGGTCAGCTCCACGGACTATAAAGAAGCGTTTTTTGACGGAGAATGCGATATTCTGGCAACCAATATTCCGGCAGCGTCACAGGGAACAGGAGTCCTCTTCAATATGAAGGGTGAGGTCATCGGGCTGATTCCCGAAACAGTATGGGATGACAGTGAGAGCTCCATGGTAAACGCCTATGCGATATCGGACTTGAAGCCTATCATAGAATTCCTTGCAAATGGCGAAAGCGTTCCATATATCGGTATATATGGAACAACGGTGACTACCCAGCTCAAAGAGGAGCAGGGAATGCCCGGCGGCATCTATGTGGTGGACGTGGACCCGGATTCTCCCGCCATGGCAGCCGGTATCCAGAGCGGTGATATCATCTATGCGGTGGGAAATGACAGTATCGTGAGCATCGGCTCATACCAGAGCGCTGTCCTTAAAACGAGGACAGGGCAGCAGGTTCTGTTTGAGGGCAGGAGGATCGGCGCGGAAGGATATGTGGATGTTGATTTTTATGTAACAGTGGGAAGCAGAGAATGACCGGGTAACGATCAGACAAAAATAAATCAGGCGGCACAGTATGTGCTCAAAATGAGAATAGAAAGAGGAAAGACATGAGATATATCAATGGGCTTCATGAAGGCGAGACCATCAGGAATGTTTATCTTTGTAAAGGGAAACGTTCCGCGGAGACAAGAAATGGGAAACCGTATGACAATCTGCTTCTGCAGGATAAAACCGGCGTTCTGGACGGAAAAGTGTGGGACCCGAATTCTCAGGGTATCGCAGACTATGATGAGAAAGATTTTATTGAAGTGTATGGAGATGTGATCAGTTATAACGGAAATCTCCAGATCAATATCAAGCAGATACGGAAGGCGCAGGAGGGAGAATATAACCCTGCCGATTATATGCCCACTACAGAGAAAAGCGTTGAAGGTATGTATGAAGAGCTGACTGCCTATATCCGGCAGATCGGAAATCCTTACCTGAAAAAGCTGCTGGAATATTTTTTCGTGGACAACGGAGCGTTTATAAAGTTATTTAAAGAACATTCCGCGGCAAAGACCGTGCATCACGGATTCTCAGGGGGACTGCTGGAGCATACGCTGAGCGTGCTGCATCTGTGCGAATATTTTGCCAGGGCATATCCCATCCTGAACAGAGATCTTCTCTTTGCGGCGGCCATGTGCCATGATATCGGAAAGACAAGAGAACTGTCGGCTTTTCCTGATAATGACTATACGGATGAAGGGCAGCTTATTGGTCATATCGTAATCGGGGTGGAGATGATCAGTGAGGCGGTGCGTACGATACCGGATTTCCCGGTACAGCTTGCCAATGAATTAAAACACTGTGTGATCGCGCATCACGGAGAACTGGAATATGGTTCGCCGAAAAAGCCTGCTCTTGCAGAAGCTCTGGCGCTGAACCTGGCGGACAATGCAGACGCGAAGATGCAGACACTGACGGAGATATTCAAGGGAAAGACCGGACAGGACTGGCTGGGTTATAACAAATTGTTTGAGTCAAATCTGAGACGGACGTCTGGGGTATAGGCTCAGGATGCTGGAGATTGAAATGAGTATGACGCAGAAACCAATGCAGAAAAATGATACGGCGGTCGTGAAGATAACGGATATCGGGGTGAACGGCGAAGGGATCGGAAAAGTGGATGGGTATACCCTGTTCATTAAAGATGCAGTGATCGGGGATACCGTGGAAGCGAAGGTCATGAAGGCGAAGAAAAATTACGGATACGCAAGATTGATGGAAGTCATTGAGCCTTCCCCGGATCGCGTTGCGCCGAAATGTTCATTTGCACGGAAGTGCGGCGGATGTCAGATACAGGAAATGTCTTATGAGAGACAGCTGGCGTTCAAGGCACAGAAAGTGCAGGCCAATCTGGAGAGGGTCGGTGGCTTTTCTCCGCAGTTCCTGAACCGGATCATGGAGCCGGCGCTGGGAATGGACTCTCCATTTGGTTACCGGAATAAAGCGCAGTTTCCTTTTGGCACAGATAAAGAAGGGAATCCGGTGACTGGATTTTATGCGGGGCGAACGCACGATATTATCCCGAATACTGACTGCGCCCTGGGTGTGTCTGTGAACCGGGAAATCCTTGAAATAATACTGAACTTTATGAAGAAGAACAAGATCCCTTCCTATGATGAAAAAACTGGGAAGGGATTGATTCGTCATGTCCTTATACGTTATGGATTTGCCACCAGGGAGATTATGGTATGTCTCGTGGTGAATGGGAGGGAGATTCCTGATGCAGGAGAGCTGATCAGCGGGCTGTCGAAGATTCCGGGAATGACAAGCATCACGCTCAGCCCCAATATGCGCCGGACAAATGTGATCATGGGGGATTCTGTTGATGTACTGTGGGGCGGCGGCTATATTACGGACTATATCGGCGGCATCAAATACCAGATATCTCCGCTGTCGTTTTATCAAGTCAATCCTGTGCAGACAGAGAACTTGTATTCTCTTGTGCTGGAATATGCGGATCTAAAGGGACATGAAACTGTGTGGGATCTGTACTGCGGCATCGGTACGATTTCCATTTTTCTTGCGCAGAGAGCCAGGAAGGTGTACGGTGTGGAGATTATTCCTCAGGCAATCGATGATGCGCGTGAGAATGCGAAGATCAATGGGATAGAAAATGTGGAGTTCTTCGTGGGAAGGGCAGAGGAAGTGCTGCCAGAGTGGTATCAGGAACATGCAGACGCGGGAGAGGCTTCCGCCGGCAATGGAGCGCGCGCGGATGTGGTTGTTGTAGACCCGCCGAGAAAGGGGTGCGATGAGACACTGCTTCGGACGATCGTGGAGATGGCGCCGGAGCGGGTTGTGTATGTGAGCTGTGACCCTGCGACGCTGGCAAGGGATCTGAAATATCTGTGCGGGCAGGGATATATGCTGGAGAGAGTGAGGGCGGTGGATATGTTTCCCGAGACGGTGCATGTGGAGACTGTGGTGAGACTACAAAGGAAAGATACTTAGAAATCCTTGAATTTACGCACTTTGTTGACTTTTTCAGTTTCAACAGATTAGAGGAAAATCACAAGGAAAAGGTGCTTGTAAATAAAGTGACCGTTGTGGTTGCCTTAGACCTCGGTACGGGGAATACAAAAAATCCTGAATTATGAAAGTGAATATTAAGCTATCAATTTATTGATAGAAGATAGGGATACTTGCAGCAGAGTGTCCCTATTTTTTATATAAAATTTAAAAATTCAGGAGGAAAAACAAATGTCAAAAAGTACAGCGTTAGGTGCAGAAAAGAGCAAGGAAAGAAAAATTACGTTTAAGAACAAGGAACATGAGAAATTCTATCATACCTATCTTTCAAAATGCCGGTATCAGGACACCTACCATAAAGTGCTGGTTTACTGCCTGGGACTGTCAGAAGATACCAGACGAAATGTAAAACGTATTTATGATTTTGAAACAGGCTTAATAAAACCAGAGTGTCTGCAGGAAGGATGGCAGACGAGTGGAAGCGAGAAAATTGTCCGTATTGCATTTAATCTCTATACAGACGGGACACCTACGACAGATGAATATGACGATACGGAGGAAGAGATTGTAGAAACCAGACTTTATTCCGTCAGTGATATATTCTGCACAGGGGATGCCAGATATTTTTGGGAAGCAATTAAAATCCGGTATCCGGACTATTGTTACTATGTGGACTGGGAGGCTATGTTTTATGCTGAAGATTAGACTACAAGGCACTGTGAGAGATATTCGTTGGTTTAAACGGCTGCTGGAGAGACACCCGGAGATCCGGGTTCTCCAGATGTCGGATATATTTTCTAATAAAGGAACAAACCGTTATTTCCGCTCTTATGTGGAAATTGAAAAGACAGATCAGGATGAAAGGTAGGTAAAAGTTATGTGCAGGATTATCGCAATCGCAAACCAAAAGGGCGGAGTCGGAAAGACGACAACGTGTGTGAATTTAGGTATTGGACTGGTCAGGGAAGGAAAAAAAGTGCTTCTGGTGGAAGCAGATGCCCAGGGCAGTATGGCAGTGAGTTTAGGTATACAGGAACCAGATGAACTAGATGTGACATTAGTAAATCTAATGGAAAAGATTATCAATGACGAAGATGTAGAGCCGGGATAAGGTATTATACACCATGAAGAAGGAATTGATTTTATTCCGGCAAATATCGAGCTTGCCGGACTGGAAACTTCTCTTGTGAACGTGATGAGCCGGGAACAGGTGCTTCGCTTATATTTGAACGAGATAAAAGCCAGATATGATTACATCCTCATTGATTGTATGCCCTCTTTGGGTATGATCACGATCAATGCCCTTGTAGCGGCAGATAATGTATTGATCCCGGTAGAAGCGGCTTACTTGCCTGTGAAGGGCTTGCAGCAGCTTATTAAGACCATTGGAAAGGTACATAGACGGTTAAATCCCAGGTTGTCTATTATGGGAATTTTGCTGACAAAGGTTGACCGCCGGACAAACTTTGCACGGGATATCTCCGAGCAAATCCGGAAGGTTTATGGAAATAACATCCATATTTTTAAGAACTGTATCCCTATGTCTGTGCGTGCGGCAGAGACAACAGCAGAGGGGAAAAGTATTTATCTTCATGATCCGAAAGGGATTGTGGCGGAGGGATATCGCCATCTGACCGGGGAGGTGATTGCAGATGAAAAGTAAGAGTGCGGAAAAGATCAAACTGACATCTTATGACGATCTGTTTGGTGTAGAAGAAAGCTGCGTGGAGGGAACTTATACGCAAGTTCCATTAAGTCAGCTTCGTCCCTTTAAGAATCACCCGTTTAAGGTGTTAGATGATGAAAAGATGCAGGAGACAGTGGAAAGTGTCATTCAACATGGTGTAATCCAGCCAGGAATTGTCCGCCCCTGTGCAGAGGGATATGAGGTGGTGGCCGGACACCGCAGATGGCGAGCCTGCGAGCTGGCAGGAAAGACAGAGATGCCGGTGATTGTCCGGAATCTGGACGATGATGCCGCCACGGTGTTGATGGTGGATACCAATATTCAGAGAGAGAATCTTTTGCCCAGTGAGAAGGCCAGAGCATATCAGATGAAATATGAGGCGTTGAAACACCAGGGAAGTAAAGGTGATAAAAATACTGCGGATATTGTGGGAGAGAAAGCTGGTGACAGTGGGAGAACAGTACAGCGATATATTCGTCTGGCCAGTCTAATAGATGGGCTTTTGGAGTTGGTAGATTCAGGAAAAATTGCTATGGTAGCCGGAGAACGCTTGTCCTATCTGAAAAAGGAAGCACAGAAATGGGTACTGGGAGCAGCGGAAAATACCGGGATGTATCCGACACCGGGACAGGCAGCACAACTTAAAGAAATGAGCGATCATGGAGAACTGTCAGAAGGAAATTGTTATGCGATTCTGGTAAAAAAAGAAAACAGCAGTCCGGGGGTGACGATTTCATCGAAAAGAATCCGAAATTATTTCCCGCCGGCATATACAAAGGCACAGATTGAGGAAGTGATTTATTCACTTCTGGATCAATGGAAACAGGGAAAGGAGGGAAAAACAAATGCAGGAGATACAGTTTGATTACTTCCGAGGTATGGAAGCGGAACAGTACAGCTTTTATCGTGTCCCGAAAGTGCTGTTTACAGCAGAATGTTTTAAATCCCTCTCCTGTGAAGCAAAGGTTTTATACGGTCTGATGTTAGACCGTATGAGCCTTAGCATTAAGAACCGATGGTTTGACGAGGAAGACCGGGTATATATTATTTTTACCGTGGAAGAAATAGCAGAGCTTCTGAATTGTGGATCACAGAAAGCAGTCAAGCTGATGAAAGAATTGGATAGTAATCAGGGGATCGGATTGATTGAAAAGAAGCGTTTGGGGTTAGGAAAACCGAATGTAATTTATGTGAAAAACTTTATGTTGAAGGAAAAACATTCCTTTGAGAAGGAGGAAAAAGCGGCGGTAAACACTGAAAATATGCAGAATAGTGAAAATCACAATTCAAGAATAGTGAAAACCACAAATCAGGAATTTCCGGAATCACAATTCAAGAATGATGAAAATCACAATTCAGGAATAGTGAAAATCACAAATCAGGAATTTCCGGAATCACAATTCAAGGATGGTGAAAATCACAATTCAAGAATAGTGAAAATCATAACTCAAGAAGTTCCAAAATCACAATCTAATAATACTGATATAAACAAGACTGATTATAGTGAGACTGATCCTATCCAATCTTATCAATTTTGCTCTGCAGGTGAAGAGTGCCTTGTGAGTGGGGATATGATGGAGAAGATGGAAGTCTACCGGGAAATCTTACGGACAAATGTTGATTATGCAGGTTTTGTCCAGAAAGGTGAAAAGGAGGACGTGGACGAACTTATTGAGTTGATGGTGGAAATCTTAATGCTTCCGGATGATAGTATGGTGCGGATTGGAGGGGCAGATAAGCCGGTTGCGGTAGTTAAGAGCCGTTTTCTAAAGCTGACGTATTCTCACATTGAGTATGTCCTGTTTAGCTTGCATAGGAATACATCCAAAGTGGCGAATATTAAGGCGTATCTTTTGACGACGCTTTATAATTCGTCCATGACCATGAACCATTATTACCAGGCAGAAGTGAACCATGATTTGTACGGAGGTGGCTAAGATGTGCGAGTTTGTAAAAAAGGTGATTGTTCCGGTAGGCGCGGCAGGAGTCTTGGCAGTGTTGTTTTATCCTCTTTGTGTGGAGAATGGACAATGCGATTACTTGAAACTATGGATGTTTGTAGGAATTCCCTTTGGGGTACATCGGATGTTCCTTTGGATTATCCCGAAAGGTTTTGATATTGGAGGCACTGTGGGGCTGTTTGTATTTAATTTGCTGATTGGTGGTGTGATAGGGGGCGTGATCCTAGTTGGTCGGCTGTTTATGGCAGTTTTTTACCTGATGAAAATAATTGCAGTAAGTATTTGTCGATTGGCAAAGGCAAAAACAGTGTAGGGAGTTTATGAAAGAAGAATTGAATAGCAGATTACAAAAGCAGCTAAGTCTATGTACCAGGCTGCTTTTTGTTATCTGAAAGCAAAACTTTGCGACACTATGTCGTAAAGTAAAATCTTAAATGGAAGGGGGGACTGTGTTGGGAAACCGTGCGGGTTCACAGGAGCTGATCCAGTTAGGAGAACGTGTTCGACAAAAGAGAAAAGACTGTCATTTATCCCAGGAAACTCTTGCAGAAAAAGCGGGTATCAGTGTCAACACAGTAAGCCGCATTGAGGGCGGGCAGGCGGCAATGTCCATTGAGATTTTTGCAAAACTGGTGGAGGTACTGGATGCTGACGCAAACGAGTTATTAGGAAAGAATCCCGAAGGAGACAGAAATCCTGCCCACAAGATGGTTTCCCGTGTCTTGAATCTACAGCCAAAGGAGCAGAAAGTTGTAATCCAGACCATAAGCGCCCTGATGGATGGGATTGAAGGAATCCGGTAAAAATCCACAAATATGAGGGGAAATCTTATGGGTTTCCTCAAATCTGCTAGGGAACAATAACTGGGGAAATGATACATTGAATATGTACAAAGCGCAGATATGTGAGAGGAGGAGAAAAGTTGTTTTATCGGAGAAGTTGTTCTTATGACACATGGGGGCTATTCATTGGTAATGAAAATAGAACAGACTAAATTGATAGCATTGTAAAGAAACTGATCCGACAATAACGATAAAAATTAAAGTTGTTTGCAGGCAGTAAAAGGAGTTCCAGACTCCCGTCAAAAAAAACGGGTGTGCCAGGAATCTTTTTTTGCTGCCTTTTCGCTGGATTTTCTGTGAGTTGTCATCTGGCCGCCCGAAGCCTACGGGCAGAAAGGTGGCCACTATGCTAACATTACAGGATTTAAAGTGGATTGTGAAAGAACCAGAAACAGGGAAAAAAGTTCCCACAGCACGATATTTACTGGAACAGGGAGAGCAGGTTGTAAGTATGGAAAATGGTGGGGAAGTACAGCTTTTGGTATTTCGGGAAGGGTATGTACTTTACCGGATAGGAAAATATACTACAGTTTTTCTGGTACATAGCTGCGGAGATTACTGCTATGAAAATGATGGACAGCAGATCTGCGTGGACGCATCGTTTTTTGAACAGAAGGAATGGTATTTGCGCCTGCTTCTGGAGGGAGAGGATCGTCTGGCAAAGAACCGGGAAACGTGCCACAGGGGGAAAGCGGTTTCTTATCATGCTGTCTCAGAAGAATGGTTTTTTCTGTCTTCGCCGACACTGCCGCCATTGGAGCAGCTGATAGAAAAAGAACAGATTCTGGAATTGATGGGACTTCTGACAGAACGGCAAAGGGATATTGTAATCCTGTATTTTTATTATGGGGAAACACAGTGGGAGATTGCAAAGAAACTTGGAATTACACAGCCCACTGTTTCTCAGACGCTTATGGTAGCACTTCGCCGGATGAGGGACAGTCAGAAAGACAGTCCCGCTGGAAAGAAAGCGGATTTAAGAGAGGGAGGTGCGCTGTATGCGGGGTAAACGTCCAAAGGAGCGGAGATGTTATGTACTTCGCACAAGTGACGGGACTATAGTGGAAGTTACCAGGGAAGTCTATCTGGAGTGGTATCAGTCACGGCGGCGAGAACGCTACCAAAATGAGAAAAAGAAGAAATATAGCGTATCCAGTTTGGAAGCATTGTCAGAGAAAGGGATGATCCCGGCTGGGATGGTAGACAGTCCGGAAGATACAGTGATCCGAAAGATGTGTGTGGAGAAGCTTCAGTCAGTGATGGAAGAACTGGCGGAGGCAGATGCCTATCTTCTGTATTTACTGTTTTTTCAGGAAGTGACGATAAAGGAAGCTGCACAGCTTTGTGGGTGTAGCCGAAAAACTATTACTAACCGACGAAAGCGGATTTTAAAGGAACTGAATGGAAAGTTAAAAGAGATGGGGATTTTAGGCGGATATTTTTAGGTTTACCTCGAAAAAGAATTTTCTTATGTAACATGCGTAGGCGACACAACTTTTATCGTAAATGTAAAACAATCGAAAAATGTGAAAAAGTCTTCATAATCTAGGCTAGGGGCAGAAGAACAGCCACTTTACGCCACTGTGTCGTAAAGTGGCTGTTTCCTGCGTAGAAGATCAGTGTTCCTTAAAACGGATTACTGGACACTGTTTCACTTTTCCATTGCTCACTTTTCGAGACCGTTTCAAGTTTTGTGTAAACTGAAAAAACTGATATAAGATATGTCATTAGTTACTTTGGGCAGAGCCGATT
>CALWQP010000026.1 GCA_944383695.1 uncultured Mediterraneibacter sp. | reverse complement strand
GTCGATCTGCCGGATGTAATGGAATATCGAAAGACGCTGCTCCCGGAACCGGAACGGCAGACATACTTTGCCGGCGATGCCTTTTTAGATGGCTGGATCAGGCAGATTCGTATCGATGCACCGGATGCGCCGGTGCTGGTTACTGCCGGCGGTCTGTTCCACTATTTTGAAGAGGAAAAAGTGCTTGCCCTTCTGCGGATGCTGCAAAGCTTCGGAAATATGGAGCTAGTGTTCGACAGCGTGAATAAAAGTGGAATGGATATGATGCGGAAGAAATACATGAAGCAGATGGGTCATGCTGATGCAAGGATGTTTTTCTATGTTGATTCCGCGGCGGAGCTTGCCCGGAAAATTGGTAGTGATGCCTGCGCCATTACGGAGGAATCCTATTACCGTCATATCGACAAGACCGGGCTGAAGCTTTCCACAAAACTCAGCATGATCGTATCCGACCGATTTTGTATGGTGAAGATGGTGTATGTGAAATAAAACAAGAAGGATTTAGCTAAGTAAGGAGATGATAGTATCATGCAAGACAGCAATTCCCGACAGGCGGCAATCTGCCTTGGTACCCACGGCGAAGACTATGGAAACTGGATGCCGGTCTCGATGCTCCGACTGGTAGGAGGGCTCCTTGCCCTGACAGTAGTGCTGGCCGTGCTGTCGTTTACAGTGTTCCGTCTTACAGTGCTTGGCGTGATATTCGTGATTGCAGTTGTTCTCTTGCTGGCACTACTCTGCTGGATCGCCTGGATCCGGCGGCAGTATGCCTTTGGCGGGGGCGGCATGATGGAACGGGTGCATCACACCATCCTTTCCCATTTGAATTACGACGGAAAGGGTATGCTGCTGGATGTGGGCTGCGGCTCCGGCGCGCTGACCATCCGGGCCGCCCTGACGTGGCCGGAGGCAAAAGTAACGGGCATCGACTACTGGGGCGCGACCTACGGATACGGCCAGGCTATGTGCGAGAAAAACGCTGCCAGTGAAGGCGTGGGTTCCCGGTGTACCTTTCAGCATGGCGACGCCAACAGGCTGGATTTTCCCGATGAGAGTTTTGACGCCGTGGTAAGCAACTATGTCTATCACAACATTACTGGGGCGGATAAGTATGAGCTGCTGTTGGAGACCCTGCGGGTGCTGAAAAAGGGCGGTATGTTCGCCCTGAACGATGAGATGAAGCCCCGGATGTACGGGGATATGGAGACCTTCGCGCAAAGGCTCCGGGACATGGGCTATGAGGATGTACGGCTGATCGATACCGCGGAAGAAGCCTTCGGTTCCCGCCGCCGGGCGGCCATGATAATGCTTGGTGAGTCGAGAATGCTGGTGGGAAAGAAGTGAAATGGAACTTGATGCCGCTATTCTCAATGAGCTTGTGAGCAGGATTGTGGTACACAGCCCGTTAAAGGAGAACAGAAGGAAGCAGGTTCAAATCGACCTGCATTTCACCTATGTGGGGCAAATCCACATTCCTTTGAAGATTGGAAAGGAGACCTTAAACGAATCGGAACCGGCGTGTTAAGTCACGCCGGTTCCGACCAAAATTCTTTTTACTTCCTTATGGGCCGCTGCCGAAACCCGGCGGTCCTTTCTATTTCTGCAGGTTCTCTCCTGCTCAAACTCATTTTACTCAAACTGGCTGTAGTACAGCTTCGCATAAGCCCCGTCTTTCGCCAGCAGTTCCTTATGGTTCCCCTGCTCGATGATATTTCCCTTTTCCATGAACAGGATCATATCCGCGTCGCGGATGGTGGACAGACGGTGAGCGATTACGAAACTGGTGCGCCCTTTCATCAGCTTTTTCATCGCCTTTCCGATCTCTACCTCAGTCCTGGTATCCACGCTGGATGTCGCCTCATCCAGAATGATGACAGGCGGGTCGCACAGGAATACCCTGGCAATGGTGAGAAGCTGCCGCTGTCCGGCGGACAGGTTGGACGCCTCATTGTCCAGTACCGTGTCATAGCCCTTGGGCATGGTGCGGATGAAGTAATACACCTTTGCAGCCTTTGCCGCCGCGATGATGTCGTCCCGGCTGGCGTCCGCCCTTCCATAAGCAATGTTTTCCGCGATGGTTCCTCCGAAGAGCCATGTGTCCTGGAGCACCATGCCGAAGTTCCTGCGCAGTCCGCTGCGGCTCATCTCTGTGGTGGGCACGCCGTCTACGGTGATGCTTCCGCCGTTGATCTCATAGAAACACATGAGCAGGTTGATCAGCGTCGTCTTGCCCGCTCCCGTGCTCCCTACTACGGCAATCTTCTGTCCCGGCTCTGCCTTGAAACTGATATCTTTCATCAGAAGCTTGCCCGGGTCATACCCGAAGCTCACATGCTCAAAGCTGATCTGGCCTTCCGCCCGGCCGATGGCTGACGCCACCTCTTTGTCCGGGATTTCTTCCTCTTCATCCAGAAGCTCGAAGGTCCTCTCCGCCGAGGCAAGCGCCGACTGCAGTGAGTTGATCATATAAGACGCCTCTGTCATGGGCTCTGCCGTCTGGTTCACATACTGGAAGAACGCCTGGACCACTCCCACTGTCATCCTGCCGTCCAGCATTGCTTTTCCGGCGATGACCGCGATCACCACATGGGCGATCCTTGTAAGAAGTCGGATCAGTGGGTTGACGCAGTTGGTAAGGAAGTCTGCCTTCTGGTTGGCAAGCCGGTTCTCTTCCGCCGCTTCCTTTACCTGCTCAATACTCTGCCGTTCATGGTTATATGCCTTTATCACGTCTCTTCCCTTATAATACTCTTCCGCGATACCGGTCAGAGTACCGATCGTCTCCTGCCTTGCCGCGGCGCTCTCCAGGCTCTTTCTCGCCACCGTATTTGTCACCAGGAGCGCCGCCAGCATGAATAGCAGGAAAATGAGCGTCAGCGGGACACTGTACATGAACATAACGATCAGAGAGCCGATGATCGTGCCGATGGCAACGATCAGTTTCAGAAGTCCGGTCTGCAGGACTTCCGCGACTTTATCCAGGTCGCTGGTCACACGGCTTAAGATCTCACCCGCCTTGTTCTGGTCAAAGAACCGCAAAGGCAGACGGTTCAGCTTGCAGGAAATCTCGGTCCTGAGCGTGCAGGTCAGCGTCTCTGCCACGTTTGCCATCAGGTAGGACTGCAGGTAGTAAAAAATCCATGTGAAGAAATACTGTACCGTAAGCTGGGCAAGCTCTCTGCCCATGTGGTCCCATGTGATGACAAACGGCGTTCCCTCTTTCCACGCTGCCTGGATATTCGTCCAGAGCAGGTCAATGACCTTTGCGCTGTAAAGGGGATTCCAGATGCTGAGGCCCACATAGATCACGATGGAGATCCCCACCACAGTCAGCCGGATACGCTGCCCATGGAGCCTGCCTGCAAGGCGCGCAGTCGTCTTCCACACATTCTGCGCTTTATTTACATCCTGCACGTGATTTACATTCTGTATTTTCTTTGCATTCTGTGCCATAAGTCTACGCCTCCTTTGTCTGTGAATCTGAGATTTCCTTATATACCGGACAGTTCTCCATCAGCTCGTCATGGGTTCCTTTCCCGACCATCTCGCCCTCGTTGATCACGATGATCTGGTCTGCATGGCGGATCGAGCTGACTCTCTGCGCGATGATCACCACCGCCGCATCCTTTGTCTCCGGGGCAAGCGCTTTTCTGAGCGCTGCGTCTGTCTTGAAGTCCAGCGCTGAGAAGCTGTCGTCGAAGATATAGAGCTCCGGCTTCTTGACGAGCGCTCTCGCGATAGAAAGACGCTGCTTCTGTCCTCCTGAGAAGTTGGTCCCGCCCTGTGCCACATAGGAGTTCAGGCCATCCGGAAGGGAACGTATGAAATCTCCTGCTTGCGCCACGTCTGCTGCATGCATCAGCTCCTCGTCTGTTGCCTCCGGGCTGCTGTAGCGTAAGTTATCTGCGATCGTCCCGGAGAAAAGCCATGCTTTCTGCTGCACATAACCGATATGATCTCTCAGATATTCCTGAGTTACCTGACGGATATCTGTTCCGTTCAGCCGGATGCTCCCCGCGGTCACATCGTGGAATCTCAGCATCAGGAGCGCGATCGTGGACTTTCCGCTTCCGGTGCCTCCGATGATCGCTGTCGTCTCTCCTCTCCGGCAGGTAAAGTTCAGACGGTGAAGTGTATTTTCCTCCGCGTCCGCGAACCGGAAGGACACATCCCGGAATGAAAGCACTTCTTTATCCTTATCGTCCGCCTCTGTTTCTTTCGGGTTCTCTGTCACCATGTCCGTGATCTCAGGAGAGTGGTCCAGCACCTCGCGGATCCTCTCACAGCACTCCAGAGCGCGGGGCAGGGTCAGGATGACCATCTGCGCCATCATCAGGAAGAAGAGCACCATCATTGCGTACTCGATCACAGCGGTAATATCGCCGATCTGGAGATGCCCTGAGCTGATGCGCCCTCCACTGAGCCAGTAGACGGTCACTACGAAGAAATTAATACAGAAGAAGGAGAGTCCGTCCAGGTTGGCAAAACGGCGGTTTGCCCTGATCGATGTGTCCGCATAGTTTGCGAAGGACTCTGCCATACGTTTTTCTTCTCTTCTCTCGTTGTTAAACGCACGGACTACCCTGACGCCTGTGATATTTTCCAGCAGCACTGTGCTCATGCGGTCAAGCAGCTTCTGCAGCCGCTTGAAGAGAGGCGATGCGCTCTTTATAATGATGAATGCAAGAATCAGTACCACAAGCACCACGGCAAGCAGGATAAATCCCATCTCCACATCCAGGCTGAAAGAGAGCGCCAGCGCGATCACGAAGATGACCGGTACCGGCAGGATCATCTGGATGCAGCTTGTGACTGCGAACTGGATTGTCGTAATGTCAGACACAGTACGCGTCGTGATGGAAGCGGTCCCAAACTGCCGGAAATCATAAATAGACAGCTTCAGGGACTTTTCATAGACAGCTACTCTCATGTCTTTTCCCAGCCTTGCCGAGAGCATGGCGCAGGTATAGCCGCCTGTGATAGCGCATACTCCTGACAGGAGGGATGCTGCCGCCATCTGAGCACCTGTGCCAAGCAGCGCATCAAATGTAGCGCCTGAAGTTCCCTGGTTCAGTATCTCCGCCGCCAGTGTAGGGATATACAGCGCCCCTGCGACGTCGATGATCAAAAGTAAAACGGTGACCACACAGAGTTTCCAGTGTGGTTTCAGAAATTTTAAGACTAATCTCATAATCTGCCTTCCTTTCTTTTTCATATCTATGGTCAACAGACCGGCACTTCTGTCCACGTCTGATGCCATCCATAAAACTGTCAGTCAGGTTCTGGGAACCTTCCTGAGGCCAATCGGATAGGGGAAGTTCCTTCCCCCTATCCGATTAGCGCGATACCTCGGGCGGCTCACGGCAAAGCCGCTCGCTGTCCGTTGCCCGTCGGATGCCCGCTCGTGCAAGCACGGCGGTCGCCCTCCGGGCGTATCGCATAAAATATGCGCCCGGTTATCCTGACAATAACCGGGCGCACCCGACATCTTCTCCGACTCTGCAGCTGCGGCTGCTGGTCCTCAGATGATTCATTTATGTTGTAAAAAGTTTCGCGATCACGGGAACCATCTCTTTGATGGACATATTAGTCGTATTAATACACAGGTCGTAGTTCAGTCTGTCTCCCCACTGCTTTCCTGTATAGTCCCTGTAATATTTCCCACGCTTCTTGTCGATCAGTGCGATATTTTCCTTGATCTCTTTATCCGACAGCGCATTTTGGGAATCTCTCTCCCTGCACCGGCTTATCCGGCTCTTAATATCCGCATATACGAAGATCCGAAACGGCGACTGTTCCTTCAGGATGTAATCCGCGCACCGGCCTACGATCACGCAGTCGGATTTTGACGCCATTTCCTCAATGATCTCTGTCTGTTTCTGATAGACAGAGATACTCTGCTCAAAGACAGGGTTCGGCGCCGGATAAAAGCTCCTGCCAATGGTGATCGGGAAAGACCGGATCGGATTATGCTCCACAATATCCTGCACATACCTTTCGGAAAGCGAAGTTCGCTTCGCGATCTCTGTTATAATCTCGTGGTCATAGTACGCGATTCCCAGTGCTTCGGACAGTCGCCGCCCGAACTCTCTCCCGCCGCTACCGAATTCACGACTCACTGTGATGATTCTGTTCATGCTGACACCTCCGTTTTCCTACTGATCTCTCTCGTATATCTGAGCATTTTATTTACCACATATACCGCCACGATCGCCTCTGTGAATACCATGGCGAACCAGATAGAGTCCGGTCCGGCGATGATCGGAAGCAGGTATATGAAAATACCGCTGACCACAAGTCCCCTTGCCACCGAGACGATGAATGCCGCCTTAGGCTTGAGCATTGCCTGGAAATAATATGTAGAGAATATATTGAGCGGCAGCAGCAAAAAGGAGATGCTGTAACATCGGATGATCCTGGGTGCGATCCGCAGTATTTCCTCTGTGGGCGACATGAAGATCCGCACATATAAATTCGGAGCTGCCAGGCTGAGCGCGGTCCAGAAGATACTGAAAACCGCTGCTGTGCCCAGTGCATACTTGAGAGTCTCGCGTATCCTCCTGCCGTTTCCTGCGCCGAAGTTGGTGGAGATAATGGGCTGTGCCGCCTGCCCCACGCTGTACGCGCAGCACTGCACAAAGGAGCTGATATTCACTATGATGCCATATACGGCAAGCGCATCGGTTCCCAGATATTTCACGATCTGCCTGTTAAACAGGATCGTGAGGATACCCATCGCCACATCGATGAAAAACGTGGAAAATCCGGTCACGCAGATTTCTCTCAGTTTGCCGAAAAGCTTCTCCGGCTTCATGAGACGGAGGGTATTCTTCTTTGTAAAGAAATGGGAGAGCATCACAATAAAGGTGATCCCCGACCCGATAGCCGTTGCAAGTCCCGCGCCGAAGGCTCCCATATCGCATGTAAAGACAAAGAAATAATCCCCGAATATGTTAAAAATACCGCCGGATAACACTGCCGCTGTTGCAAGCCCCGGGTTCTTGTCATTTCTTAAATACGCCGCCAGCATCTGGTTGAAAAGGAAGAGCGGCACCGCAAATTTTACCGGAAGTACATATTCTCTCGCCAGGGGAAGCAGATTCTCTTCTGCTCCGAATGCGATCAAAAGCTGTTTATCAAAAAAACCGATTACAATCCAGACAATGACCGCAAGGATGACGGCTCCGATCACAGACGCCGTAAAATATTCGTTTGAGCGGTCTTCTTTTCCCTCGGTCTTTCCTCTCATGGCGCTGAAGAGCACCGAGCCGCCGATTCCCATAAGAAGCCCCAGGCTGTAAATGATATTCCAGACCGGGTTCACCACCGCCAGTGCCGCAGAGCCGTCCGGACCGTGGTACTGCCCTACCATCGCCATGTCGACGATCGAGTAGATCGAGGTGATCAGGGCGCTTCCAAAGGCCGCCACAAGGTACTTATAATAGATTGTTTTGATCTTGCCATTCAGAAAATCCATTGTAAATGCCTCCCTTCAAACATAAAGAAAGCCGGATAAGGGGCAGGCGTTTCAGCCTGTGCCTTATCCGGCTTATCATTTCTTCTGAATGATTTGCCTCCGAGCAAGCATCACCTATTATAATACTTATATTTTTATTGTCAACAGGTTTTTACTCTATTCTCCTTTTTCTGCACCAGTTTTTTTCTTATCCGCTGCAGCGACCTGTATTACCCGGATAATGATCAGGGTGACCGCTTCCGCTGCTGCCGCGGATGCCCACACCCATGTTTCACCGAGCAGCACCGGCACGAAGAAGATTGCCGCTGCCTTCACCATGATTCCTCTGCTGACTGCAATGATATTGGATTTCCATGTCTGTTTGGTCGAATAATAGTAAGCTGTAAAGATCAGATTCACCGCCATAAACAGGAACGACACCGCAAACACCGGAAGAGCGCCGGACGCCATGTCTACCAGTTCCGGCTCATTGTTAAACAGTGTCACCACCGGAACACGGAATACCGCAAGGATGACATAGATTACTGCTGAAGCAGTCAGATTGATTTTTAAACCTGCACGAAAATCAGTCCTCAGTTCTTCCTGCTTTTTCTTGCCGAACGCCTGTCCCCACAATGGCTGAAGTCTCTGCGCCACACCGGAGAGTATGGCATTTGCCAGTGAATAGATAAAGCTTAACACACTGAATGTCGCCACACCCATATCTCCCAGAGTGCCAGCCAGTACCCAGTTATAGCAGAATGCCGTAACAGGTGTGTTCAACTGGGAGAAGCACTCCGGGACTCCCCTGTTGCAGATTTTTTTAACCAGTGCAAATGAATTCGTATATCTGCATATTCTCAGGTCGCCTTTCTTCCCGATAAAGTGACTGATCAGGATCACGAAGGAAAGTGCCTGTCCCAGTCCGGAAGCCACCGCCGCTCCCATGATTCCCATCTGCATGGGGAAAATAAAGAGCCAGTCCAGGAATATATTCGCCACCGCTCCCGCGCACATTCCCCAGAACGCCAGTCCCGGCGCGCCGTCATTTCGGACAAAGATCGCCAGACAGTTACTCAGAAGAAACGGAATTGCAAATGCCGTGTAGAAAAACAGATACTCTTTCGCCAGCGGCAGAACAGCATCACTGCTCCCGCACAGACGCGCGATCTGCTCGGGGAACGCCATTCCCACGATCAGCAAAAGGATTGAAAGCAGAAAAGTCAGCACCAGCGCTGTCATGAATGCATCGTTTGCCCCCTTCTTGTCCCCTCTCCCAAGGCGGATCGCAATGACTGTGGAGCCACCCATGGCGAACAAGGTGGAAATAGCCACCAGTGTAGTAATAAACGGAACCGTGATATTGACCGCCGCCAGCGCCAGCGCGCCTACGCCGCGGCCTACGAAGATTCCGTCCACGATATTGTACAGATAAGTGACGCACAGCCCTCCTGCTGAAGGAAGTATGTAGGAAAGGATCTGCCTGTTCTTTGAATTCATTATGTTTTCCTCCTGAAATCGATTTATCCTGATCGCCGGAAAAAGCCGGGCATATCAGACCAGAGCAGCTTCTTGACATCTGCCGCGTAACACAGTATATTCTGTATAGTAACTAGACAGTCAAGAGGAAGATTTATAAAATGGATGAGAATAAAAAAAGCCGTCTCCTTACGATAAGCGAGTTCTCCCGCATCTCGGAAATCAGCAGAAAAGCATTGATCTTTTATGATAATACCGGAGTATTTTCCCCAAAATACACCGCGCCAAACGGATACCGGTACTATGCCCATGAGCAGATTTATATCATTTCCGTGATCAATATTTTGAAGGAACTTGGAATGCCCCTCTCTCAGGTCAGGCAATACACATCAGACATTACGCCGGAAAACGCCATCGCCCTGCTAAAGGAACAGGGCGTTCATCTGAGCCGGAAAATAAAAGAACTTCAGTCGGTGCGGGATATGCTTAATATCAAGCTCCAAAAGCTGGAAGAAGGATGTGGAGAGGATATGGATGCAGTCCAGATCACACATTTTGATGAAACTCCGGTCTTTATCAGCAATGATTTCCGGGCAGACCGGGCTCATATCCCGGATGACACATGGCTGGATTTTTATATGAAATGTAAGAAAAAGCAGATTTCTTTTGGATATCCAGAAGGATATCTTGTACCCAAAGACAGTCTGATAAAAAAACAGACCAAAGAAGTCTCCAATATCATAGCTTATGTCAACGATGCCCGATACGCGAACAGAATCCTTCCCGCGGGACAATATATAACTGCCTATGGACAAGGCGGGCTGGAAGACACGGCAGCGGTTTATAGCCGAATATTTAATTTCATAGAAGAAACCCACTCTCAGATCATCGGTGGCGCCTGTGAAGAAAGGCTCATCGACGAAGTAGGAAGCTCAGAAAAAGAAGGACAGATCATAAGAATCCGGATCAGAATACGTTCCTCTATTTAACGTTGATAAAAACGAGCAGATACCGTCTACAATGCGGCAGAGCAGACCATAAATGTTACTCAGGGTATCGTGGGGACTGTCTATGTGATTTATGGGAATTATGATTTTGCTGGGACAAATCTCCGGCTTCCCGGCGGGCTGATGCTGGGGTGGTCCACCAGGGAATACATTCTGAAACAATATGGCGATCCAGACGATAGCTTTGAGGAGTACAGCTTAACCTACCAAAAAGATGATCCTTCCCTGGCTTATTGGAAGCTGAACTTTGATGAAGCTGGCTATTTGGATAAGGTCATGGTACACACTCAGGCGTATTACCGGAATAATTGACTGGAGCCGAACATAGCAATTGCGATATTTCTTTCAGGGAGATTTAATTTAAGATATAAAAGCCTTGGGGCACCTTCCTTACGGAGGGTGCCCCAAGGAGCAGGCATTTCAGCCTGAGCCTTATCCTTCTTATCATTACTTCTGAACTGCCTGGGAAGGTTCACTTTTCTTTAAGCAACTTATTTTTTTCTCCGCCTGTAACAATCGGCAATTTTCCTTCCGATAAAAAACACAAGCCGGATAAGCGCCTGGAATATAAAAACTACTGTGATTTGGAACATACTGCATCTATGCATCTCCCAGGCCAATGCTTAAAACTTGAAGTTCTGCCCTTCACACTTCCACCTGTATTCCCCATCTGCCTTTACAGAGAAGAAATCTGCATATGAGATTTGAAAGATATTCTTTTTTATATGACTGATGTCAATCTCATTTTTAATCAGGTACTGCCAGACACCTGCATTGGAAATGTCCCCCTGAAGCAGAACTCCGGTTACTTTTCCCTCCCGGATGCTGACTCTGCGATAAACGTTCCTATCCTCTTCTGTCAGCACGACCTCATCCTTCCTCGTACAGATCTGCCCCAAATACAGAGTTACAATTCCAAAGAAATTCATCATATTTTTTTCATTAAATGTATCCGTGTACTTCTCTGCGATTCCGCACATATTTCTGGCGGCAACAGTCCCCTGTTTTACGGCATTTGGCCAGATACCGGAAAGACCGGTAACATCGCCTGCCGCATAGATATCCCGTATATTTGTCTGAAGGCATGCGTCCACAAGAATTCCACGCCCTGCCTCAACCTTGCTCTTATCTAAAAAGTCAATCGTTGGGCGCACACCGGCCGCAACAATAATCACATCACAGTCGATGTTTTCTCCTGTGTCGAGAACCACTCTGCAAATCTGTCCTCCGGTGCCGCTAATCGTCTTTTCGAGCCTTCTTCCAAGATAAAAGATCGTGCCTTTTGACTCAAACTTTCTCTGATATACCTCGGCAGAATGGGCGTCCAACTGCACCGGAAGGATTCTGTGAGACATCTCCAGAACCGTAACCTTCTTTCCCCGCTCCAGCATTGCATAAGCCGCATCCATCCCTGCCAGTCCGGCTCCGATCACCAGAACATTCTGGGCGGAGTCTGCCATTTTATCAATCGCCTGGGCATCTGAAAGGTTACGCATGCCAAACACATTGTCAGCCGTCCTCAAATCTCCAATCGGCGGAATAAAGCTGCCTGCTCCGGAAGCGATCAAAAGCTTATCATACGGAATCTGCTCTCCCGAACGGAGCAGCACACATTTTTCATCCTCCAAAACGGAAATCACTTCGTTTTGGATATAGTCAACTTTTTGATTTTCAAAGAAATTTTCTTCTGTAAAATCCAGTCCTTTAACATCCCGCTCATGTGAGATATATTTATGCAGCATACAGCGCGAATGTACATGCTCGTCTTTGCTGATCATAACGATCACAGCGTCTTTCTGGTGCTTTCTGATCTCTGCCGCAGCAGCAATTCCTGCCGCACTGCTTCCTATGATTACATGCCTCATGCTTCTACCTCCTCCACATGGATTGCTTTTTTCGGGCAGGCTTTCACACAATTCGGTTCATATCCGTCAGCGGCGCAGAAATCGCATTTAATAATCTTCTGTAATGAATTTGCCGGTTTGATCGTTCCATATGGGCAGTGCATGACACACATAAAACAGGCTGCGCACCTTGTTTCATCATATGTGACCAATCCGTTCTCCGCGTCTTTGCGTAGCGCCCCGCTCATACAGGTCATTACGCATTCCGGCTCTTTACAGTGTCTGCAAAACAGCGGACGATACGTGCCATCTTCCGCTCTTACGCTCTTATTTCTGGATTCATTCGCGGGATCTGTTAAATCCAGATCATAAATCGTACCTTCATCCTCTCGGTGTGCCTGCATACATGCAATCGTACAGTTGATACAACCGTCGCATTTCTTATAATCAATGATAATACGTCTCACTGCCGGCACCTCCCCCTATATCTGAAGTCCAGAACGTTTTTCTTGAATAATTTTCTCCAGAATTTCCGCTGACTCTTTTGCGTCATCATTGATGATTACATGACCGCCTGTCAAATGTTTCATATCCTGGGTCAGAGTCTTTGCGGCTTTTGGACTTCCCGTTACAAACGGCGGCAGCCCTAAGTGAAGCGGCAGTCCAAGTGCCAGTCCATAGCACCCGTCTGCGATCGCCTGTTCCTCCAGCCATTGCGCCGCTGAAAGCACAAGCGGAAGCTGCGGCAGATCAATTCCCAAAGCTTCGGCCAATTCGATTGCCACAAGCTCCAGTCTTCCGATTGCCAGGCAAGGACCAAAGTTAAGCACAGGCGGAATTCCCAGCTGTTCACAGACTTCTCTCAGTCCCGGTCCTGCATATTTCGCAGCCTCTTTCGTCATCAGGCCGCAGTTCTCGAGACCTCCTGAAGAACATCCCGCTGACAGAACAAGAATATCTCTGGAAATCAATTCTTTCGTCAATTCTACTGTCAGCACATCATGCCCGCCTGCTGTCAGGTTTGAACAGCCTACTATACCGGCAACCCCTTTAATTTTTCCTGATATGATCAGACGGATCAGCGCTTTCCAGTCTCCGCCCAAAAATTCTTTCAAAGAACCTTCGCTTACACCGGTCAAAGTATCATCATTTCCATGATCCATCAACAGATTTAATCTGCCCCCGCGTCTTTTCATGTACGTTTCCACAATAGAATCAATAATTTCTTCTGTCACGCGCTCTCTGTTCTCAAAATCAAATTCTTTTAATTCCGCATTCGCCTTTTTCGCAACGCTGTCCACACAAATCTGTTTAATCTGCAGTTTATCGCAAATCGGTTCAATCCCCGGCAATGTACAGTTGAATTCTGAAATAACCGCGTCAATCGCTCCTGTTGCCAAAACCGCCTCACTTGTATAGTTATTGCCTGCATGTCCGGCAAATATTTCCTCATAATGGGCTCCGCGAAGCTGTAAATCCTGCCCTACGCAGGTACATCCTACCAGCTTGAAGCCTTTTGCCCCGGCCTTTTTTGCCTTCTCCACGATGTCCGGTTCAATCAGCCGTTTCTGTAAATATGTAAACATAGAATGCTGATGTCCGGTAATCATGATATTAATATAAGACGGGTCGATGACGCGAAGTCCCACCGGAGCGACTCTCAGCTTCGGCTCGCCCAGTACAATATCGTTTAACAGGTTCGTCAGGACCAAACCATAGATTCCCGTTGAAATCCCAAGCTTCAAACAATCTTTGAGCATATCCATCGGGTCGGAATTTAAGTTTGTAGATGTTTTTACTACCCCTTTGAACACTTCCGCTTTTGCGCCTCCTGGAAGAATTCCAAGCCGTTTCCATGTTTCGTAGCGGGGACCGTAAGACATCTTCCGGAGCAGTTTCATAGTCTCGTATTCCGGTCTGTGCAGATCATCCAGCACAGCCTGCGCCACTTTCTCAGCACGGAGGTACATATCTTCTTCTGTAATATCCAGCATTTCCGCTAATCTGTTCAATGCGTCCACGCCTTTGATTTCCCCTTTGCTGCGGGCGATATCTCTGACATTTTTCGCCGTATTTTCCACCACGTGAATATAACAGCCGGAGCCTGCAGCAACTGCTCTTAAGAAGTTTCTTGTAACAATCGTGTCCGCATCCGCCCCACAGATTCCCTTTGGCGCTTCCGGGGTAATGCGGCAGGGTCCATTGGAACACAATCTGCAGCAAACACCCTGCAGACCAAATCCGCATTTTGTATCCTGAGAATCCACCCTGTGATGCGATGTCTCCATTGGCAATGCTCTTATGTATTCTTCTAATTGCTTGTCAGCGCTTTTGCACGTTCTGCATCCATAATATTCTCTCATTTCTTTTGTTCCTTTCCCGGCTTCTCCTTTATAAATTAAATTGCTCAGCTCTCCTCGCCTTTTTTACATAATAGCTCACGCTCGGAATCAGAATATCTGTTTATCAGTTCTTCTATAGAGATATTAAAGTATTTCTCTCTGATTTCCTCTTGAACTTCCTGATAATACCTTCTTATCTTACAGCTTTGGGTAGCGGCCCTGTTGCAGTAATAGTCCGGCTCCAGACACCGGTTTATATACATTGTTTTTTCCATATTTTCCATGATCTGCAGCAACGTGATCTCTTTTTTATCTTTTACAAGATAATATCCGCCCTTCTGCCCAATAACGCTGTCTACCAGATTCCCACTTCTTAATTTTTTCAAAACCTTTGCCAGATAGCCTTTTGGAATATGCATTGCTTCCGAAATCTCATCTGCTGTTTTTGAAGTTCCTACCCCTGCCTGGTCCAAAAACACAATGATCCGGATTGCATAATCTGTTGTCACATTAATCTGCATGTTCACCTCCATCCAGAAACTTTCATTGAAATTAAATTCTTAACACTTTTATAATTCTTGCTTGAGATATAAAAGCGTTTCCCATCTTTCATAAATATTTCTTCATTATTAATTCCTTTTATGTAATGAACGTTCACAAATGTAGAACGATTCACTCGGACAAACATCTTGCTTCCCAGCTGTTCCTCCAATGAAGAAAGAGTATCATAGCACTGCCGTTCTCCAAAGGTTGTACTAATAATGTTTTTCCGTCTGATTCGCTCGACATACATAATTTCCGTGAGATCGATTATTTCCATCTGACCGTTAAATCTCCAGACAAATTTAAGAGGCTGAACAGTCAGACTATTCAGCAGCTCGTCCAAATCTTTCAGGAAAGACGATTTCGTGATCGTATTCTTAACAACATAATTCCACGCCTTTACCTGATAGGCTTTCAGGGCAAAATCTGGTGTACTGCTCAAAAAAATAATCTTTACTTCACTGTTTATCTTTCGAACAGCAGAGGCAACAGCCATGCCGTCCATCTTTCCCTCACCCATGAAACAATCTAAATATAGCACATCCAGTTCATTAATATCTTCTTTTCTTAATAAATCCTCACCAGAGTGGTAATACTTTACTTCAAAATTTTTTTTGCCAGAAAATTCTTCTTGATAACACCGAAACAACTCTTTATAATAGTTTAAAATGATATTTTCATCTTCCACAACGCAAATTCTAATCATTTTATCCTCCTAAAATCGTACTTTCTAAAGATTTTCTGATTTTAGTTTATTTTACCACGCATTTTCCCCAAAATCAAGTTTTGGGGAAGATGCGCGTACTATATTTATTGTTTCTGCTTTGTAGTTATTTGCTATTTGCAAACGAATTTGCCTGGTAAGCTTGTATAACCGCTATCTCCCTTGCTGTAGTTAAAAGAGTAACGAGTCATCTTTATTGTTTCATTACTTACATGGGTAGCGTTGCTTCCAATCATTATCTGCTTTTTCGTAGTTTGCGACCATATGGAATTAAACTTAGCTGAGTCGCCTCCCTTGTTTGTAAGATTCGTCCTTAACGCTTCTTTTAACTCAGAATCAGTCCAATACGCAGAACCCGTATAAGCCACATACGGAATTTTGTTGCCCCAATGTATATCAGATTCTGTTATATTCTCATCATATGAACTGCTCAAAATGTAAATAGCATCCTCATACTGATAATTGGTTATGGGAACAGGTCTTACGTCATAAAGTCCCCTATTTAGCTGCAGGTGTATGCCGCCCGGATCATAAGGTTCACAATACGGTCGATTAACATTCCTGCAATACCCCCACTCCATCAGCTTGGCTTCAAGATCACCCTGCCACTGTACCTTCACTGCTTTAATTTTAACATTATTATTATCATATACTTCGTTTAATCCGGTCTCTTTCGGAAACCACCCGTCTTCCGTTGGACCATTTCCCGACAAAATCCCGACATCAGGGAGTACAGTATACCACTTTTCAGCAATATCTCCTATAACATCCACAGTTGAAATCCGATTATAGACTGTGTACGTGCCGTTACTGTCGGTGTAGGTATCTTTGTATGGGATTCCTGTCTTAATGGTCTCCCAGAACTCGCTGTCAGAATCATAACGATACAATTCGGTCCATGCCCCAGTGCTGTAGGTCGGCTTTGATTGTCCTCTTATCTGCAGAAAGATGTAACCACTCTCATCCACACCCTCTCGAACCCAAAGTATATAATTATCCTCACCCGGCGCATGTGCCCCGCGATCCACCAGACTAATCGGAACAACCATCTGGAAGCTGATTTCTCTGGAGCCAATCAACTCCTTTTTAGTCGTGGAAACATCCTTGCTATATTCGGTCGTATACACGCCCGTATCGTTACCAGCGCCAAGTTCTATCGACGCTGCCATATTGAGAATTTCCACCTGTCCATTATTGGTTGTGTTTCCTTCATACCATGATAGCAGGTCTTCATTCAAAGCATCATAACTTGCTTCATCCAAAGGAAGCTCTGTCACCTGTTCGTCCAAAGCCATTGTCTGATACTTCATTTTATCGTACTCCTGAAAAGCAGATGCATCTAAAGACGCCAGTTGCTTATCTGTTACGACCACATTTGTATCCGCCAGGTAAACCTTATCTTTTTCAACGTTTCCTGTAGCGTTCCGATAGGTGGAACTGTCGAATTTCGGAGCATTAACAGTCAACTCGATGCGATCCAGCTGTATGTACAGTCCTTCCTTCATTAGGTCTTGAATATATGCTTTAAAATCAGTCCACTTTGTATTATCCTCACCGACAATGCTCAGACAGCTGTCTTCTTCGAGTGCGAACTCTTCTGTACTAACCAGTTCCCGCTCTCCATCCCAGGTATTATATTCTTTCTGTACTAATTTTAGCGTATCCCTGTTGTCATCATAGCTGAATGCATATTCCAGATCTGTGATATCATATATGAAGAACTTTCTGCCTCCATCCTGATAGTTAGTCAAATCCAGATTCAGTTTCAATGGCTGGGTTTTATCAGCTTTATCAATCTTTTCCATAACCGCTTCAAGCTGTAAATATGGATCGTCCTTCGTCAACACAGTCGCTAATCCATCGCCGCCCAGACTCTTACTTATCGGCTGCTTGGTCACTGCATTCTGCCATCCCTTGAAAGTATATCCTACCTGAAGGACCTGTCCTGCGGGAGTATCCTCTAACAGTTTCTGTACCACCAATTTCTGCTCTGGAGTATCCGGTATCTCACCGATCGTTGTTTCTTCTCCCGGGAAATCAGCGAATTCCCTCTCGATATAATAATTTTTCTTATTATTCGGAGACGGAATCACGGATGTACTAAACTGCTGTCCTTCCGCTAGCTGGAACTCCAGCCGATACTCGGAAAACACAGCATATACCGTCATATCCCCGGTGATTTTCTGTCCTGCAGGAATAATATCCCTTGAGGTAGAATCCGCGGCCCACCCGACAAAAGCTTTGCCGCTATCTGATACCGCAGTTACCTTCTGGGAATAGAAATGATCGCCTTTTGCGAACTTTACTTCCAGTGTATTCTCAGCAGTCGTACTGGTAGACAGGTTACTGATCACCGCATTCTGATCTTCCTCTTTGATCTTATAAATTACAGTAATATCTTTCTCCTTATTCAGTTCTACCTCGTCAACATCTACCGAGATCCCTCTATACACACGTTCAAGCATAGGATTGTCATAATCATATTTCTGCTCTGTTCCCTCGCCTACCAGTTCCACAACCATGGCCTTCATCTGAAAAGAAAGTAGATTCCTGGAGAATCCTTCTACCTCGTCCGCCTTGCTTGCTGCCGTTTCGAATTCCTGCTCAAAACGAACGATAAGCTGATACTTTGCAAGACCAGTGGTGGATCCGCTCTGTGGAGTCAGATCTTCCGCATAATATCCCGTATACTGAAAACCGGGAGTTTGGTTTCCCAAAGTAGAATAGCTCATGCTTAGATATGGCTCCGGCCGGTCTATGGCTTGTTTAAGAACTTTTTGGGGTTCCAACTTAAAGTTTTCATTTGCCTCTTCAATTTCTTTGTCAAAGAATTCCAAAACATCCGCTGACACTCTGTTGTTATTTACCGTAACAACGCCTCCTACTAACAGAGACCCGATTAGAGCAACAACCGAAAGCACCACGGACATTTCGACCAAAGTAAAGGCCTTCTCTGATGTGAATCTCTTCATAGATTCCTCCTTTCCGAGTGTATCTAACCGGTTAACAGCTCATTTGCCATATCCCACAGTGTTTCTGTCCGGCAATACACTTCTTGTTGTTTCTCTCCTAATTCCAGCTTCTGCATCAATAATCTCCGTATGCCATCGGCAACACCTCCTTTCCATCTTTTAGTCCCTTTAAGCAAGATCATGCGCCTGGCAAAATTCCCAAGCAAAATCCCATCCTCCACCGGAACGTTGTCCGCATCCAAAATTATCAGAAGATCCAGAGAATCAATCCCCTGCGTTCCACTGTAAAATCTTCTCGAGAACTCCTGAAAGTCACAGAGTATGATTTCGGAATTGCCCGGGGAGTATGCCGTGTTTTCCCCATCATTTTGAGTGCATTTACAGTAACGGAATGCAGTCCACGCTGTCTTAAGCTGAAACTTCCGGAACACGTCCTTTAAAATCTGCTCCAGCTGCCAGAGGGATGCTGTTTCCAGCGCCTCCCAGTCCACGGTGTCCCGCTCCGCCTTTCCCATGGATATTTCTACCATTTTACTCATGACTGGGAGACTTGTTTCCAGGATATCGATCCGCTTCTTATTCTGGTTGTTTTTTTCTTTCTGTTCATTGTATATGTCGTTTCGTTTTCGAAGCGCCTGCAGCATCTTTTTTATATATGTGTCATAGACCTCCACGATTTCCTGTACATCCCTGTTGCTGCCTAGAACCGGCAGATCCTGCTCCTCACAAAATCCCTCTACCTTTTTGGCAAGCCTTTTCTGCCATATGCTAAGCTTGTACCTTCCTCCAGATACGGAGTCCAGAAAAATGATCCACTCATTTTTACGGCTGACAGCCCGGTCTATTTCCCCGTTCCGTTTCCGCAGGCTCTTCTCCATCTTCTGAAGACGCGCCTCCGTCTCCTGCACCCGCCGTTTAAGATCAGCCTTAGTCTCCTGGATACTTCCCTGCACTTCATTTAGCAGCAGATCCATTTTTTCTTTAAATTCATTGCCTTCTGATTCGGCTTTTTCCAGCAGACGGTACCATTCTTTCTCATCCTCTTCCTCCGGCATCATCAGGAAATCGGAATCGCCGTGGGAATATCGGTCTTTTGACGTAACCTCTTCCCAAAAGGGGAGGATCTTCCCTCTCACCCAGGACTCGTCCCTTCCCGTCACTGCGATGAGCGGCGCCCGCTTCATCTTTTTTACACTCTGTATATACTCCCCGAGCAGCAGTTCCTGCTCCTGCCCCTGTTCACATATCTGGAGCTGTCCGCGAAGTTCGCTTTCATACTCCATGGCGGAACGCTTTCCCAAAGACTCTATTCGATAAAACAGATTGCGGTATAACCGGTTACTGTTATTTTCATGCAAAATGGTATCATAGAACTGTTCCTGCATCCCATCCTGCTGGCCAGACAGTTTGCGGCAGACGATATGCTCTTTCCATTCCCCTCCCAGGTTCAGACTCTCAAACAGCTGCACACACAGTTTAAAAAACTGCCGCCATTCTCTCGTATCCAGAAAATCCTGTAAGTGGGTCTCCAGAAAAGCTTCTGCTCTGCCATAAAGTCCGCCGTCTTCCTCCTGTCCCCGGATCCATGGAAGAGTCCGGTAATCTCCGCCGTGGATAAATGCGCCGCTGCGGTCGATCCATGCCGGAATGCAAAGCGATGCAGAGTCTTTCAACGGTAAAAGGATAAGAATCCCCTGAAAAGACTGTGCGCCGGCTTCCTCAAACTGCTCTTTCCAGGACTCGGTATCGAGCAGCCTGCCGGATCTCAGCTCCTGCCATGAAAAAGGATAGGTACAGACTTCTTTTGCAGCATCTTCGTGAATGCCCCGTATCTCTTTCAATTCTTTGAAATAAACATTGGATTTAAGAAAAAAGCTCTCAGCTTCCATTCCCATCCCCCTCCTCAAGCGTTAATTTCACCAGAAAATATTTTTCCTGCACATCAAAGTGGTATTCCGCTGTCCCCTTGTTCTGTTTCAGAACTGACTTGATAATCTTAAGCCCAAGCCCATGGTTCACTTTGTCGTCTTTTACCGACATGATTTCCTGCCTGTCATTGAGCAGGATCTCACCGGAAAAGGAATTCTCCAGATAAATCGCAAATCGTCCCTCTGATTCTCCCTCCCCCCAGATCTTCAAATACCTGTCCTCTGCCTCATCCTGGCGCAGCAGCGCCTCCCGGCAATTGTGCAGAAGATTCAGAAAGACCAGATACATATCTTCTTCCTTTACATGGATATCCGGTATCCAAAGTCCAATCTGACAGCGGATCTTCCGTTCTTCGAGATATGTCTTCGCCCGGACAAGAATGTAATTTAAAATTCTCCAGTTGCACAGCGTCTCCCTTTCCAGACGCTGGGTCTGCTCCTCCTGCTTTGTCACATACTCTCTGACTTTCTCTATATCCCCTTCCTCCAACAGACAGCGGATAATAAACAGCTGATTTTTATAATCATGGCGGGCTTTCCGCAGCTCCTGCATCCCTTGCAGCTCTTGTTCATAGTATTCCTTGCTTCTTTGATGCAGCAGCTCCAGCTTCTCCGCCCGCTCTTTTTCCTCATCCCGCTCCTGAAAAAATACAAACATATAAAAGATTGCAGAATACAGGGCGCCCCCGATACACAGAGTCAGAATGTGGTACAGATAGACCCCTTCATAGGAGACGTTGGTCAGCAAATAGTCCAGAAAGATGACGCATATGAAGGAAAAACCATACTCCATGAGTACGAGAATCTTCACTGCGCTCCGATTCTTCAAAAGCTTCCGCACTCGCTCCTTAGGATAGAGCCTCTGCAGCAGAAGAAGTACCACCACTCCGAATAAATATATGAAAAAACTTATATTCTGCCGCATTCTCGGGGAAGCCTTCAGCCCTTCGATACTGTAATCCGTGATGACAGAAGCAAGGCAGTACAGCACATTTTTAATAATCAACAGATACATCGCCCATTTTCCCAGCAGAAAATGTGTATCCAGGCTTCCCATGTGAAAGAGTCCTTTTACAACCAGTACCAGCAATTCCAGAATCAGGAAATATGAGATAATTCCTCCTGGATAGCTTCCGTAGCAAAGAGCGATCAGCACAGCAATGATGATAATGGCCCAAAAAGAACTTCGCCGCTTTTCCTCTGAGAAAATAACCTGGAAGCGGGTAAATAAAAGAGCGATGAATATCAGCAGGGGGATATTTAAAATCTGCATGATTTTCTCAAGTATGGAAATCATTCTACTTCTTCAAACATGGCCCTATAAATATTAAGTAGTTCTTCCTCCTGCTCCGAAGTCATGCCTTCCTCTAATTCGTGACCGTCCAGCGTGCCCACATGGGAGGAGACGATCTCTCCGTCTCTTAGTACAAATACATACGGAGAATATAAGGTCGGTTCCCCCTCATCGTTCGTTTCCAGATGCTCTTCTGCATATGCGACAAACTCTTCTCTGTCCTCCATCTCGTATATCTGGTTCCCCTGCTCGTCATACAGCGGCACATACCAGATTTCCTTTCCTGCCTCCATTGCCGCCTGATTCAAAATCGCCACCATGCTCTGACACCACTCGCACCCCGGATATCCGATATAGTACAGCCTGTTCTCTTTTTGTTCGATACTGTTAAACACATCGGAAAAGGTCTTCTTTACATAGGCGGTCTCCTCTCCTTCCAGAGAAGGGTATCCGCTGATCTCCGATCCGGAAGTATTTTCTTCAGATGTGTTTTCCCCGGAAGTGTTTTCTGTTACCTCCATTTTATCCATGATCTCTGCCAGATCCGGATCCTCTGTTTTCACAGTGCAGCCTGTCAGGCACCATGCAAGACAAAGGAACAGGATCGCCGCTTTTTTCTTCATTTTTTCCTCCTGTCTCTACAGCCAGTATACAATAACGTAAAATGCTAATATGATATACGGGCCAAACGCTATTTTATCTTTTCGTCCCTTTTTCCGAAGCACCAGCATCACAATGGATGCGACTCCGGCAAGAATCACCGCGGAAAGTAAGACCAGCAAAATATTTTTCGGACCGCACAGCGCGCCTAAGATGACCAGCAGCTTGATGTCTCCCATTCCCATGACCTCTTCTCTGCCGTGGAGATAAAATCCCAGAAGGGCGATGAGAAAGAGGATCCCTGATGCGGCCACGGCTCCGAGCAGCGGACTGAAAGGACTTGCGCTGTCATAGAACAGACTCACCTGTTCCTGACTTACGACCTGTAAAACCGCGGACACCACAGCCACCGGCAAAAATGCCAGAAGAATTTTATTTGGAATGATGTAATGTCGAAAATCAATTGCGGCAATCGGAATTAAAAACAACACAGTTGCCAGAGAGAGGACGAGCTCCCACACACTGCCGGCGCGGGTCGCCGTAAGGACAAACAGCGCCGCTGTCAGAAGTTCCACCAGAGGATACTGAATGGAAATCTTCTCTTTACAGTATCTGCATTTTCCCCTCAGAAAGATCCAGCTGAACACTGGGATCAAATCAAGAGGGGACAGCTTGTGCCCGCAGTTCGCGCAGTGGCTTGACGGGAACGCCAATCCCTCTTTTCTGGGGACCCGGTAAATAACAACGTTCAGAAAAGATCCCAGCACAAGGCCAAGCACTGCTAACACCACATAGAAAAGTACATTCTGCATCATCTTCTCCTTCCTATACGTTTCCGATCATATCAAACATCGGAAGCATGATCGAGAGGAATACCAGCACAATGACCGCTCCTGCGATCACAAGCATCACAGGCTCGATCAGTTTGATCATGGCGTCGATCTCCCGGTCTGCCTCATCGTCAAAGAACGAGCTTGTCTTCTCAAAGACCTCGCCGAGAGAACCGGCTTTCTCACCTGCGGCAACCATGTTCAGGAGGATGCTCGGAAAAAAGTTCATCTTCTCCAGAGAGGAGGAGTATGTATATCCCAGGGAAACACTTTCCTTACATTCCTTAAACCGCTCCAGCACCACTCCGTTTGAGATCAGGGAATCGATGATGTCAAAGGACTGCATCAGACTGATCCCGCTGTTTAAAAGGATACTCATGGAACGGGCAAATCTGGCTGTTACGACCTTGGTGTACACTCCACTGATCACTGGCAGGGAAATGGTAAGCCGGTCTACGTGATATCTTCCTTTCTCCGTCTTTACATAAAACCGGATCCCGAGAATGAGAAGCACCAGAAACAGGGCCAGAAGCAGTCCGTTTTGCCGGACGAAGTCACTGACATTGATCAGCATCTGTGTAATGAAGGGCAGATCCGCTCCCATTGAAACAAACATGTCCTGAAACTGTGGGACAATCCCATTCATGAGAAAGATTACAATAGCCACGATCATAACTCCCAGGATGATCGGGTAGGTGATCGCGCCCCGGATCTTGGACTGGAGCTTTCCCTCGCCTTCATAATAGTCCGCCACATCCTTGAGCACCCGGTCTACCTCTCCACTGAACTCTCCGACTTTCATCATGGAGACGAAAAAGTATTTAAACACCTTCTCGTGCTTTTCCATACATTCTGAAAGAGGCTTTCCATGCTGCATCTCTTCCGCGATTTCGTTGAGGATCGTCCTCATGGAATCCTTTTCTGTATGTACCGCTATGGTGCGGATGCACTCATCCTGTGAAATGCCCGCATTGGAAAGAACCGAAAACTGACGGGAGAATATAATAATATCCCTCAGTTTGATCTTTTCCGCAGACAATTTGAATTTCGCAGGCTGAGAACAGGAAACCAAAAACAGACCTTTGGCATTCAAAAACTGTTCTAGTTCCTTTTTAGAGTTGCATTCATGCTCCCCATTGGAGTAGAACCCTTTTTCATCCATTGCCCGGTAGATATATTTTGCCATTTTCTATACTCCTCCTATTCCCGTCAAATTTCGGCTGACATATTCGCTGTCCTGCGCATACGAAATCGCCTCTGTCCGGTCGATCACACGCAGTCTTGCAAGACGGATCAAATCATTATCCAGCAGCTGCATACCGATATCCACACCGCTCTGGATACTGTTGCGGATCTGATGGGGCTTCCTCTCACGGATCAGGTTCTGTATCGCAGGAGTTGTTTTCATGATCTCACAGGACATGATACGTCCCTTCCCGTCCGCCCTTGGGATCAGCACCTGAGAAATAACTGCCTGCAGCACGGTCGCAAGCTGCTGGGCAATCTGATTCTGCTTCCCGCCCTCAAAGGTGTCAATGATACGGTCTACTGTCTTCGCCGCCCCGGTGGTATGCAGGGTGGAAAATACAAGATGCCCCGTCTCCGCAGCTGTCAGTGCGGTCTGGATCGTCTCCGGATCACGCATCTCTCCTACAAGGATGATATCCGGATCCTCTCGCATGGCTGCCCGGAGGGCATCGGCAAAACTGCCGGAATCCGCTCCCACTTCCCTCTGGTTTACAATCGCCTTATCGTGCTCATACAGATACTCCACCGGGTCCTCAATGGTGATAATATGACAGCGCTTGTTCCGGTTGATTTCGTTAATCATCGCCGCCAGAGTGGTGCTTTTCCCGCTTCCGGTGGGGCCTGTCACAAGGATCAGTCCCCGCTTTCTGTCACAGAGCTCGTCAAGCTGAGTGGGAAGATCCAGTTCGCGCATGGATTTGACCACATTCGGCAGAGCCCTGAGAGCCAGAGCGTAGCTTCCCCGCTCTTTATAAATATTTAAACGATAACGTCCCAGACCCTCGATGCTGAAGGCAGCATCTATTTCCTTCTGGTCGAAGAACTGCGTATCGCACAGCTCTTCCATTATGTATTGTGAAATTTCTTTTGTTGTGTCCCGCGTCAGCACCGGAAAGCGGTCGCACTGCTGCAGCATTCCATTAATGCGGAACACCGGATGAGCTTTCTCCACCAAATGAATATCACTGCTGTTAAATTCTCCTGACATCTGCAGTATCTGGTGCAGCAACTCCTTAATCATCTATGTCTACCTCCTTAATTTCCTGCATCGAAGTCTCGCCTTTTAATATCGCCTTTTTCACGCTCTGCGCCAGTGTCTGGTAGTCTCCCCGCTCCTCGAGCCTTGCCGCGATCCTGGAGACCTCTTCCCCGCTTTGGAGCATATGCTCTATCTCCGGGGTGACATGGAGCACTTCAAATATAGCGAACCTGCCCTGATAGCCGGTATCATTGCAGCGGGCACATCCTTTTGCTTTGTATAGAAAGACAGGATAGTCTACGCCCAGTGTTTGCTTTTCATCTTCACTTGCCAGGTACTTTTCTTTGCAGTATGGGCACAGACGCCGTATCAGGCGCTGCGCCACCACTCCCCGAAGAGAATCCGCCAGCAGATAAGATTCCACGCCCATATTGAGCAGGCGCCCCATACTGCTGACCGCGCTGTTGGTGTGGAGCGTGGAGAGCACAAGGTGTCCGGTAATACTTGCCCGCACGGCAATGTGCGCGGTCTCCTCATCACGGATCTCTCCGATCATGATAATGTCCGGATCCTGACGGAGGATTGCTTTAAGCGCCACCGGGAAGGTCATTCCCTGCTTCACGGAAACCTGCGTCTGGTTAAAGCCTTCGATCGTATACTCCACCGGATCTTCTACGGTCACGATCGCTGTTTCATCCGATTTTATATGCTTGAGAAAGGAGTAAAGAGTCGTACTCTTTCCGCTTCCGGTAGGCCCGGTAACGAGGATGATCCCATTGGTACGGTCCAGCATGGCTTTCACTTTTTCAAGAGATTCTTCATCGAATCCAAGCTCCTCAACCCCTTTATTCAGCGCGTTCTTTCTCAGCAGACGGATAACGAGCTTCTCTCCGAAAATATTCGGGATGGTTGAGAAACGCAGGTCCGTGCCCACGTTATCCATCATGATCTCAAGACGTCCCTCCTGGGGGACGCGGCGCTCCGCGATATCCATGCCGCCCATCAGCTTAAACCGGGTAATCAGCGCCGGGAAAACATTCATGGGAAGCCTCTGCTGTACGATCAGCCGCCCGTCGATCCGATAGCGCACGGTCACGTTCTTCTCATAGGGTTCAATGTGGATATCGCTGGCTCCCTCGGTAATGGCTTTCGAGATAATGGAGTTGGTCAGCCGGATCGTGGGAGCGTCCGAAGTATCGTCCAGAATGTTTGCCAATATGGTTTCTTCCGGCCTCTTCTGCTGCTCCATTGCATCTTCCAGCTTCTCAATCGCTTCGGCGGATTCACTTTCCGCAGAATACAGGTTCAGCCTTTTGATGATCTGCTCCCGGTCCGCGATCCGCAGCACAAACTTCTTCTCCGTATAATAGCGAAGCCGCTCCATCTCCGCGATCAACGTGGGATTGCTGACAGCAAGAATCAATTCCTTTTCTGTCTCCTGTAAGGGGATTATGCCAAGCTTTCGCATACTTTTTTGGGGAAACAGTTCCAGAAGCCCTTCATCAATCTCTACAAGATCCAGATCTACGATTTCCAGACTGAAAATATGACTGAATGCCTGCATCAGTCTGGAAACCGATATAATATTCAATTCCCGGAGAAGATCATACTCCTCTGTGTCCCGCTTCTCCCCTTCTTCCTTGAGCTGTTCAAAGGCAGCGTTTGTTATGTACTGGTGTTTCAGCAGCAGTCTGCCGATCGGATATGTCCTCATGACCTACACCAGACTTTCTGTATCTTCACTGATACGATAGGAATAAAACATCAGCGTGCCCTGAAGAGAATACACATTCTCCGCTCCGTTTCCTCCCACTATGGAAAGATTCTTCGGAATGAGTATACGAAAAGAGGAGTGGAGCCTCTGCGCAAGCCCGAGCGCCTGCTCTCGGGAGATTTGATCCACACTGAAGGTAACTTCCGTAACATCAAACTTCGTCTCTCTTGCCGCTGCTTCCGCCCCTTCTTCTGTGGTGGTGCCAGCTGCCGGTTGTTCTTCCGTCGCTGCTCCGGTATTAAAATACTGTGCATTTTCCACATACTCTGCTAAGCCCTTCTGGGAAATCAACGCACTGATCTCTGCTTTCTGCACCTGGGCGGAGGGGGTTACAGCGATGGAAGAGACCCCGACGCCGCTGGGGGCAAAGAGATCATTCAACACGATGAGAATCTCATTCTCTGTACGGTAGTTTGGATATTTATTTCCGACTTCCGTCAGCTGCTGCTGCATCTCCTGGATGTGTTCTTTCGTCGCTTCCTGATTATCAACCAGGGCCTGTACCTCCGTCCGCTCAGACTGGGACTGCCTGTATGTGTCCTGGGTCTGGCTCAGCTGCTCGTCCACTTTTGTAATAAGGAGGGCATTTGAAACGTATCCGATGCCGATGGCGCCTACAAGCAGGAGAACGCCTTTTTCAATCTGCTTAAATTTCCGCTTCACCTTTTTATCTTTTTTGCGGTTTACCATAGATCCCAAAAGTTTTCCGACACCGCCGTCTCCCGCTTCTTCTCGCTTCTGCTTTACAGACTCTACAACGGACTGGAATACTTCCCCCACATCCTTATTCATATCCTTCTTACTCACTTACCTGTACCTCCTCTTCCTGCACCTGAGTATCCTCCTGCGCTTCCGCCTGCGCATCATCCTGTACTGCCTCGTCAGGTCTGTATTTATAAGTCACCTCTGCCCTGTATCCCGTCTCTGACCTGGTGACATTGGTGTACGCACAATCCTCATAGCCGCTCAGCAGCATTAACTCTACGAATCTGGAGACGTTGCTCAAATCATTCGTGTCGATCTGAAGGCGGATCGTATTGTCCTCCTCCTGGCTGATAGATACGACCTGCACTGAGCTGTACACCCCGGATACCTGGGAATATTCCTGACTCAGGTCAAATCTCGCCGCCTCGAAATAACTCTCAAAATGATCCACTTCTTCCAGATCCGCCTGCAGCTGTCCTTCCTGCTCCGCCAGCGCTCTGACCTCTTCATTTGCCGTAAGGAACGCTTCATTCTCATTGATCTGCTGATCCATCTGCTGGATCTGGTAGAAATTCCAGCCTGCCAATCCGATCCTCGTCACCACGAACAGGCAGGCAACGATTCCAAGTCCAAGGACAAAGTTATCCAGATTGGTCCGGTTATACTTGTCATTCTTCTCCATCTCTGCCGACAGATCCAGATCGCTGAAATAGCTGTATTCATTATATGACGCCCCGATCCAGCGCTCTCCCGGAGCGCTCCCCCACTCGCTGTACTCCTGTATCTTTCCGGTGTAGTATCTGGCCACATTCTGCTGGATTAGCTTTTTCTCTTTATCCGTCAGCTCCATGCCATCCACGAGTACATAGTCGATGGAGCTGTAGCCGCCGTTTAAGTCCACCATCATCATCGTACTGTTTAACAGCTTGCAGGCTCTCTGGATCAGCATATTCCTCTGATATTCTTCCGGACTCTGCTCTTCCTCCAGATACTTACGAAACCGCTCGATACAGGTGTTGAATTCCGTTTCGATCTCTACCAGGACCTCGTTGACTTCCTCAAAAAACGCCGGATTCGCCGCTTTCATCCTGCTGTATATATTGGTCAGCCCCTGGACCTTCTTCTTCAGTTTGGAGAAATAAGTAAATCCTCTCTTCTCGCAGTTTGGCACGAATTCAAAAGGCCTGTCACACAGATTGCGCAACTCGATCACCTCAGTGACCGCCTCTTCCTTTGCCTCCTGCATCCGCTCCACGCCTTCCTGCTGCTTTGCCGCATAGCGGTTCAAAAAGAAGGTGATCGTGCCCTGGAAATCCATCAGTTCATCCAATTTTTTGGGGACAGATTCGTAGCTTTTCTGTACTGCCTCCACATCTGCATCTTCCATCTCCAGCTGCTCTTCAAAGGAGAACTCCGCATCCTGATCGCCGTCCGCCGCAAACAAGTTGCTCTCATTCTCCCCTCTGGAGAATACCATTCCCCCTTCTGTAAAGAAATAGGTGCGCAGTCCGCACACATTATTATCCATAATAATCCCGGTTGCCTTCTTGAGCTTCGGCTCTGCCAGAAGCGCGCTCTTATACAGAACATTTCCCATGTAGTCCACAGACTGCAGCTTCAGCCCCAGCTTCTTGGAGAGGTCATAATATTCTCCCAAGATCATCTTGGGGACAACAACACTGTATCCTTTGTAGCGCTGTCCTTCCATCCTTCTCAACTTGTAGCCAATATAGTTTTTGTCCTGGATACCCACAAAACGTCCCGCCAGCACCTGATGTACCGCCTGGGTCAGCTTGCCCTTTACATTGGGGATGGTGAAATCCACCACGCTGATGTCACTGTGACCAATAACAAAAATCGCATTCTGGGCTTTCATCTTTTTCCGCTTCAGTGCAACATCGATCTCATGCGCCAGGAGCGTGGCATCCAAAATCCTTCCGTCTGCATAAGTCTTATTGGGATAATCCATCGCGATCTGCTTCTTGATCTTAGGATCCCTCTTTCCATAAGTGGTCAGCCCGATATATAATTTGCTGTCTGTAAATACAAATGTATTAATCATTGTCTGTTCCTTCCTTTTTCTGTTCTTATGGTGTTCATGGTGTTGATTTTGATGTCTGTTCTGATTTTAAGGCAAATTTCATGCTCTCCGTATAGGTCGTTCCTCCTGCCGCCGTCGATTCCAGAACCAGCGTACAGCCAACGGATTTCGTCCCGATCTCCCAACTGACAGACTGTATGCCGCTTCCAAGCTCCATACTGGGATTGGGATTGGCTAGATCTATCGAACTTCCATACTCAAAACACATTGTCTTTTTATCCGGGTCCACATAATAAAAAACATAAAGATCATTCCCGGACATATCCTCGCCAACTTTAATCGCAAGAGCGTCATCAGTGACAGCGGAATCCAACGGATTATCCTTAAGATCGAAACACCCTAAACGGTCGTTGCTTTTGATCATCCTCTCCAGATGCTGCGTCACAAGCACAGCGCCTGCCTGTTCTCTGTTCTCCTGCACAATCTCTGCATGCACATCAAAAGCAACCATCAAAATACTCGTCATCGCAGTTATGAACACTCCCATGACAGCCATAACGACCGTCAGCTCAACAAGCGTAAATCCCGTCTCACTTTTCCACATTTTCATGCCATACTTCACCGCCTCTCAAACTCCATTCCGGCCACATATGCATTGCTGTATGTGACCGTCAGTGTATAGTCTCCAGGATCATATTCCTGCACAACTCTCTGACTTGTCACCTTTCCGATCTCATCCATCAGCTTCTCGCTTTGGTCTTCGGTCAGGATCACCGGCGGATCTCCCGGGTTTACCGCCTGGGCACCGCCCGCGTCTACACAGACCTCAAAGGGAAATCTTCCATACATGGTATAGTATGTGATGAGCGCCTGATTCGCCTGCTCATTTAACGTCTCCAGATTCATTTTTCTCTGCTCTTCCAGCCAGTAATTGGAACCGACTCCGATGACGCCCATGAGAATGGCTACCACAGCCAGAACGACTACTGTTTCCACCAGCGTAAATCCGTCTTCCCGTCTTACCAATAGTTACACCACCCTTCTGCCCCCGGGCCGCAGACTCCGTCCACCTCTCCGGCATTTTCTAATTCATTCCCCCTTGTACTGTCAGAGGTCACAGCCCGGGATTCGAGCTCATCCCGGTCAACCCAGTACCGATGCTGAATCGTCAGACTCCCATCCAGAACTTTGCAAAAATCTACCGCGGATATCTTATCAGGATCCGATGGGTCGCCCTTTACGAGCCGATAGTACGAGTCCCCTGGCGCCGTGTCCGTATAGGCAGGCAGCGCCGTTTTCAGCTGTTCTTTACATTCCTCTTCCCGCAGCGTCCCTTTGGACATCAGACAACTAAAGACGGTGTCCGCCCCGAGCCGGGCGTCAGTCCTCGCCTCCGCGATCTTATTGGATTCAATGATTCCCGTGTAGTTCATT
The DNA here is from genome assembly GCA_944383695.1 of uncultured Mediterraneibacter sp. Lineage (GTDB taxonomy): Bacteria > Bacillota > Clostridia > Lachnospirales > Lachnospiraceae > Mediterraneibacter. The sequence goes on along the minus strand of CALWQP010000026.1, from coordinate 11,868 downwards.
ATTCCTAAAATAAGTAAAACTCCAAGGATGCTGATGACTATTGCCGTCTCAGCGAGCGTAAAGCCTGATTCTTTTGCCAATTTCATTTTCTTCACCCTCCCATTGTTACACACCTCATTGGAGGCTTAATTATTTCAGAAAAAAGAATGGAGAAGAAGCAATGCCATTCTCCTCCATTCTTCTGTTTTAAGGTTATATTGATTAATTGTGTTAGAGTGATTACTGTACCTTTAAAGCACCCTCAGCCTCTAAGTCAGCACATACACTGCCCTGACCGCCAGGCTCACATACCATTGTACCTGTCACCTGAGTTGAATCAGACTCCGATACAATACTACCAGTACTTAAATTAAAGTGAGTTGTAAATGTCAAATCTCCTTTTTTCACAGAATAGCTAGCCTTAGTCGCATCAGTAACAGAAACAACACCACCGCTAGCAGAAGTTTTAGCAGCTTTCTCCATTCTCGCCTTCGCCGTATCTGGATTAAATGTAGATGCAGCTGCCCCCGTACCCGTACCTCTCGATGTAACAGATACATAGTAAGAATAACCTGCTGTCAAAGCATTCTTCGCCTCTGATGCTGCGGATATCGCCTGAGCCTGCGCTGTGTAGCCTGTAAACTGCGGCAGAAGAATGGCGATCAGGATTGCCAGTACACCAATCACTACCATAAGCTCCATCAATGTGAAACCAGATTCACTTTTGAAATTCATTTTCTTCATTTTTTCTTCATCCTCCTAATATACTCTTTCTGTTTCTATAAGGGAACTCCGCATTCCGGGACATGTACATACAATTCTTTTGTTGAAATATTATTGATATGTAAGCACATTTGTTGTATAATGAATCACGTTATTATACAACGTTTCGGAATCGTTCGGATATGACACATCAAGTCCGGCATAACTGTATTTCGGAAATGTAAATAACACTTCTATGTCAGTGGTTATCTGATTACCGGACTCCGGCAATTTGTAAGATGCGTCCATAGTAATCTTCAGATAACTGCTGGCACTGATATCCGTTTCATTTCTTTTTGAATGTTTTGACGCTAAATTATCATAGGGATCTCTAAAGCCATATGCAGGATCTGATTTCACCTCGAGTTTGCTGCTTCCGTCTCCCGTACCGTTCAGATAAATCGGATCATTCGTAATCAACTCTCCTGTTCTGGATGAGAAGCTGTACAGATACGCGCCGCCGCCAACCGGCAAAGGTGCACTCCCTGTTCGATGCGCAAGCATATGCGCAAAAAGCATATCCGCAATCTTGTTCATCGTATCCACGTTTCCACTTGCCCCCAGATACTCCTGCTGGATTCTAGCTTGGAACCCATTGTCGACCAGCGTTCTCAGACTGGCATCAAATTCCGGTTTCACATCACTGTCGAAGCCCGTATTATCACTTGCCTGATAATATTCCTGAACCAGATAATACCTTGTCAGCTCGTCAGTCTGCAGTACGATGCCTTTGATCGTTTTATCCAGACTAGCATTGAGATTCTCCACTTCACTGGTTTCCCGGCTGTTTTCAGATACTCTTCTCGCCACCGCAATACGGTTAACAGTAGTCAGAGAAATAATGGTGACCAAAAAAATCATCACTGTTAGCATGACTACAGAGAATGCCAATACGCTCCCTTCCTCATTCGCCAGATTATACTTTTTCTGTTTCATTGCACCTCCCTTATACTCTTATCCTCCTTGTCCATATTTGTGTCATTTCCCTGTCGATCTTATCGACGATACAATTCTACCATTTTCACCAACGAATGCAACCCTTTCTTGTCATAGTTCCCTTTTTAAATGTTTAAATTTTTTTGATCATTCAAAAAGGATATTCGGTAAATATCGACAATATTCGCACCTCCCAATGTGCGGTTTTCTATGTATGTTTTTGCAGGACAATCCCACTGTTCAATCAGTACCAGCGGATCGGCCCACTCCTTCCTGGGCGTGCAGTTCAGCCACCGGTGGGAGCTGGAAGGGAACAACAGGGCATGGCTTCTTTGGACGTTGTTTGATCCTCCCTCATTTCTTCCAGAACCCTTACTCTCCATCCGGCACCTCCGCTTCGGTATCCTGCGGTTCCGGCCCTAAGCCCGTTCCCGGATCTGCCCCGGAGTCAGAAGATATACCTGGGTGAACCCTCCGAAGAGGAACTTCACGATCCTCGCAGGCAGGCGCCGCTGCGCCCCTTTGAGGATGCAGGTTTTTTTCTGTCCGGGTCAGAGACATTGATCGTGATTCTGTGTTTCAATGCCATATTGACGCCTCGCTTGCTTCGCTGTTTTTCCGAATAAAACAACATTCAACATATCTGCTTCATTCGCATATGTATATGCAACCTGTGCCGATGTTAATTCTGGCGGAATCAGATTTTCTTTAATTGAATCAGTATGTATCTTGTAATTTAACTTAGAAATTTCTCTGTTTAAGTTCCAATTTAGAGATACCCGACTATTCTCATCCGTCTTCAATCTCCTGTAATCCTTCATGATATATAACTGGAATTCAGGAGAAATCCAAGTTGCAAAAGACATGGCAATATCGCTATGAGCATATGTCCGCCGTAGCGTCCCGCTTTTGAAACAATATCGATAGCATTCGTAACTTCTATCCACTTCTTGGGTGACATTGTAAATGCGTTTGCTCCTGCCTGTTTTCTAACCCCCTCGAATTCGAGGGGGTTAAAATCCGGATTATGCAGCCTTTCCCATAATCTAGGAAATTCTATCACATCACGATTTCTCATCCAATTTTGAATAACCGCTGTTGGGTCATCGCTCTTGTATCGGGCAATGTCTGTCAATGAAATAAATTCATTCCCAAAATCCTGCGTATAAATTCCAATATCTATTCTGCGTGAATTGTATCTTTAATTATTTCCCCCATTGCGCCTCCTGTAATCACATCATAATGTTCTGAAATGCCTTATCCTCTTTCCTTTTAAGAAAATTCTACTGAATAACTATTTTCGGCTTCCCACATTTCCCGATATGCTTCAATATAAAACTTAATGCAACTAGGATATACAAATGTCTTCTACACATCCTTTTATACAATCCCAACATTTTTTATCACATGCATAGTCCAGTAAATAATCTAACAAATATGACAATTCATCTACTGACACGGTTCTGCTACACACACCTTCAACCAACGATAAATAAATCTCATAGGCTTTTTGATGTATTTGAACTATCTCCTCTGCAATCTGATGAATCCTTTCCTCCATCAAATCACCTCAAAATATTTAAGTGCTTCCGTTATCGCTTTTATCTTTTCTTTCGGCGGACATTTTCTTGGCTGTTTCAATTCTTCTACCGCATTAGGAGCATCATGCATTGTCAGACCTAATGACCTCTTTATCTCCACAATATACCCAGTATGCACCTTAAATCCATATTTCTTCTCCACATATTCTTGTATCATTTTATATGTAATTTTCGGTTTCGGCTGATATTTCTACGCCCTTTCCGCAATCGCCTTCAAAGGCACTTTACCTTCTCCTTCCCCCTAATTCCCCTTTCGCATTGATGACACTATCTGGTGATTTGTGGGATAAGAGCACGATGCTTTCCAAATGCACCGTCTCGCAAAACTGATCCACCGCCGTCATCCTCTCCACCCTGTACCCCGCAAGCTGCATCATCTCCAAATCCCTCGCCAGGCTTGTCATCTTGCACGAGATATACACAATCCTCTCCACACCGTAGTCCAGAATCTTTGGCAGCGCCTTCGGGTGAATCCCGTCTCTCGGCGGGTCCAGCACGATCACATCCGGCTTCTCTTCGATCGTATCCAGCACTTGAAACACATCGCCTGCTATGAATTTGCAGTTGAAAATTCTGTTCCTGGCAGCGTTTTCTTTCGCCGCCTCAACTGCTTCCTCGACAATCTCCACGCCAACGACTTCTTTTGCCACCGGAGCCAGTACCTGGCTGATCGTCCCTGTCCCGCTGAAAAGGTCGAACACAGTCATATAACGAATATCGCCGATGTACTCCCTCACAGTCTCATACAGCACCTCCGCGCCTCTTGTATTCGGCTGGAAGAAAGAAAACGGCGTAATCTTAAACTCCAGACCGAGAAGTTTTTCGTAGAAAAAGTCCTGTCCATAAAGAATGCGGGTCTCATCACTCTTCACCACATCAGAGAGGGAGTCATTGAGAATATGCAGGATACCCACAATGCGTCCCTCCAGCTCCAGTGTAAGCAATTCATTAACAAGCGGCTGCAAGTCATGTTCTTCCTGGGTGGTTGTCACCAGATTCACAAGGATTTCCCCTGTGGTGTCTCCCCTGCGCAGCAGTAGATGTCGCAGATAGCCCATGTGCTGCATTTTCTTATAGTAGCTGACATTCCTCTTCCGGAAATACTCCAGCACGCAGACTAGGATTTTATTCATATCCTCATGGACAAGTTTGCAGTCCGCGGCAGTGAGCACATCATACGTACTCCCCTTTTTATGAAGGCCCAGGGAGAGCGGTCCGTCCTTGTACTCATCCCCGAAGGAGAACTCCATCTTATTTCGGTAGCCGAACTCCTTGGGGCTCGCCTTCACGCCCTCAAACACATAGTCACCTTTTACCACCTCATCCATGATCCGGCGGATCTGCCCTTCCTTCATTTTCATCTGTGCTTCATAGGGCATGGTCTGGTACATACAGCCTCCGCATGCCGGAAAGATACTGCACACCGGCTGCCGCGTTTCCTGAGGAGATTTTTCCAGGACTTCAAGTAGCCTTCCCTCTGCGTTCCCCCGCTTGAACTTGTTGATCAAAAAGCGGATTTTCTGCCCGGGGATACCGTTCTTCACCGTAACGTATTTTTCTTCCTCCGGAACATACACGATTCCTTTGTTCGGGAAATCCACCCTCTCTATGATACCTTCAAAAATCTGCCCTTTTTTCATCTTTTCCTCCAAGTTTTTAAAACATTCTCCCCGGGAAGCTCATCCCCTTCCCGAAGAAGTATGATTCAGTTCACATGACCCGGTTCACAAATTCTTACGACAAAACAGGCAGGGTGCTGTTTCCCACATCCTGCCTGCTCTGCTCTTTTTCCTCTTTCCCCAGTCGATTATACCTGATCATCTTCGCTGAAATAGTCATCAAAGTCATCGTCAAAATCATCTTCAAAGTCTTCCAGATAATCCGGCGTAAAGAAACGGTATACTGCATATGCGATTCCAGCGACCGCTGCAACTGCTCCTATGATCGCCAACACCCATATCACTGTATTTTTCTGTTTTTCTGCCTCATTTTTATGAAGGATCTCACTTAACTTTGATTCAGCGATCATCTCTTCTATCTTATTCATAACACACGTCCTTTCTCTGTCTCTGAGACAGCGCTTACTTTCTGATATTATACCACTAACATTTTCAGATTACTACTAGTTTATTCCAAAATCTTAAAATCAACTCACTAAAGAAATATTATTGCACCTTCACCAGCTTTGCAAACATCGCGAACATCTTTCTTACGCCGGCAGAATCAAATTCCACTGTCACTTCTTTGTCTCTTCCGCCTTCTTTGATATCCAGCACAGTTCCTTCCCCGAATTTCACATGGCGGACCCGGTCTCCTGTTCCATAGGGCAGCGCGCCGCCTTTTTCTGCTGTGAGCTGGCTTCCTTTCTGAAGAGCGGAGAAAGGCATCTTCCCGGCAGGTGCGGCATTAAACGCGGCTGTCCTTGTATCGTCGGCTGTCCTTGTACCGCCTGTTCTCCCGCCTCCGGTCTCCATCAGCTCCATGGGAATTTCTCTGATAAACCGGGACATTTTATTATATTGGACATCTCCCCTCACCATACGCTTTCTCGCACAGGTAAGGGTCAGTTTCTGTTCCGCGCGGGTGATCCCTACATAGCAGAGCCTGCGCTCTTCTTCCAGTTCCTCCGGATCATCTCCTGTAATGGTCATGTAACTGGGGAACAGTCCGTCCTCTAGCCCCGCCAGGTACACCCTTGGGAACTCCAGTCCCTTTGCGCTGTGCAGGGTCATGAGCACCACATAATCCTGGTCCTCATCGAGACTGTCAATATCCGCCACAAGAGCGACTTCTTCCAGAAATCCGCTGAGCGTTGCCGCCTCATCCCGGTCCGCACAGTCCTCCTCATAAGCCGCAGCCTTACTGACCAGCTCATCGATATTCTGTATCCTCGCCTCGGCATCTTCCGGGTTGTCCGCATCCAGATTTTCAATGTATCCGGTCTTCACGATCACCTCATTTAACAGGTCTGTCAGGCTCTCCCGCTCCGCCTGTCCCTTAAAATACTCGATCAAAGCCGCAAATGAATCCAGCTTGGACGCACTCCGCCCCACTCCGGCAATCAGTTCCGGCGCAAGGAGCGCCTCATAAAATCCGATCCCCCTCTCAGACGCGGATTCCTGGATCCGGTTGATGGTCGTCAGCCCTATCCCTCTCTTCGGCACATTGATGATCCTGCGCACGGAAAGGTCGTCTTTCCCATTATCAATGGTCTTTAAATAGGCAAGGATATCCTTGATTTCCCTGCGCGCATAGAAGTTAATGCCACCCACGATCTTATAAGGGATATTCATTGCCACGAATTTTTCTTCAAATAGACGAGACTGGGCGTTCGTCCGGTAAAGGATGGCGCTGTCATTGTAAGATGCTCCTTCAGAGATACTCTTCCTGATATCCTCTGCAATGAATTCCGCCTCATCGTATGCTGTATCAAACTGCCGCAGAGTGATCTTCTCGCCCTCACCGTTGTCTGTCCAGAGAGTCTTGTCCTTTCGGCCTTTATTGTTGCGGATCACTCCGTTTGCCGCATTAAGGATATTTTCTGTGGAACGATAGTTCTGCTCCAGCTTGATCACCCGGGCGTCCGGAAATTCTTTTTCAAAGTCAAGGATATTCCGGATATTCGCTCCCCGGAATTTATAAATGGACTGATCGTCATCCCCGACAACACAGAGATTCCTGTATTTCCCCGCCAGCAGGCTGACCAGCTTGAACTGCACGGTATTCGTATCCTGATATTCATCCACCATGATATAGCGGAACCGCTCCTGATAGCTCTCCCTCACATCCGGCTGCGTATCAAGAAGCTGCACTGTCCTGACCAGAAGATCGTCAAAATCCAGCGCATTGTTGGAACGCAACTGCGCCTCATACTCCCGATATGCTTTGGCTATCTGGAGCTGAGCGAAATCCCCTCCTGCGTTCAGCTCGAACTCCTCGGGCATGATCATTTCGTTCTTCGCAGAAGAAATGACTGACAAAAGCATCCTCTCCTTAAAACGCTTCGTGTCAAGATCCACCTTGCGGCATACTTCTTTCATCAGTGTTTTCTGATCGTCCGTGTCATAGATCGTAAAACGATTGTCATATCCCAGCCGGTCTATATAGCGCCGGAGGATCCTCACACATGCGGAATGGAAGGTGCTCACCCATATGTTCTCTGAGCCGAAACCTACCAGACTGTCGACTCTCTGCCGCATTTCTCCCGCCGCCTTGTTCGTAAATGTAATGGCAAGGATGTTCCATGGATTTACCCCTTGTTCCTCGATCAGATATGCAATACGATGGGTCAGCACCCTGGTCTTGCCCGAGCCCGCCCCTGCGAGGATGAGAAGCGGACCTTCCGTGTGGAAGACAGCCTCTTTCTGCGGTTTATTTAATGTATCATATATGCTCATCCGTATCTCCTTAAAATCATATAATCCGATAAACTACAGCCATCTGTCCCATTTTGATTCCTGTTTATTATCGAACATATTTTCGTCAAAGTCAACCTTATTTTCCCTTTCTCAGAAAACAGTTCTTTCCCTTCTATCTTTCCCTGCTATTTTACCCTTGCCATCTGGTTTTTGTTACTATATAATGAATACACTGAGGTGATAATATGAAAATAGACACAAATGATATACTAAACAGCATACTCAAAGGCCTGGATCATGTGGATTACATCCGGCCGGAAGAGATTCCTAATATTGACTTGTACATGGATCAGGTGACCACCTTTATGGACGAGCATCTCTCCTCCACCAAGCGCTGCAGCGAGGACAAGATACTGACCAAGACTATGATCAACAATTACTCAAAGAACAACCTCCTGCCGCCGTCGGTGAAGAAAAAATATTCCAAGGAACATGTGCTCCTTCTCATCCTGATCTATTATTTTAAAAGCATCCTTTCCATTAAAGATATCGAGACGATCCTGACACCTCTCCGGGAAAAATATTTTCCCGAAGAAGGCCCTCTCAGTCTCTCTGATGTATACCGGGAAATCTGCGAGATAGAGAAATCACGCATCGAGTCCATGAAAACTTCCGTGGAGGAAGCATATGAAAAATCAGGACAGGCATTCCAGAACCTGCCGGAAGGAAAAGACCGGGATGAACTGCAGCTTTTCACCTTCCTGTGCAGCTTAAGCTTTGATGTATATTTGAAAAAGACGATGATCGAAAAACTCATCGACGAACTCGCCGCACAGACCGGAACTGACTGACCGGTCTGTGCGGTATTTTACTGTTTGATCGTAATCTTTGAACTGGTGTCCTCGACTCCATTGATCTGGAGTCTGACACGGATTTTTCCGTTTTCAAATCCATCCAAAGGATATTCCAGGAGCTCTGAAAGGTCGGTCACATCCACTGACTCCGCCTTTTCTCCCTGAACAAGCCACAAGATGAGGCTGGCCCCATCGGGAACTGAACCGCAGGAAATATCCGCGTACAGTTTCTGTGTACCGGCATCCTCAATGTCCATCCGCCTTTCCTCCACAAACCCATCGCTGGCGCTCTTAAAACTGAAATTCCAGACGCCGTCCCAGTAGCTGCTCGCGCTCATGGTGATAACGCCCATGTTCCACACGGTCTCATCCGATGATGGGTCAGCATTCACGTTCCCGGCTGTCGCCGCGCTTACAATGAACCCTGCCAGACATGCCATCATGAGTACAAGGCTTATCACTCCTCCGGCGATCAATTTTCTGTGGTGTGTCCTCTGCCTTTGTTTCATACCCATATCCTCCTGTATTTCAATATATGCCCCGCACTCTTCACAATATTTTGCCCGAAGAGCCACAGAATGTCCGCAGGCAGGGCAGTTCCTCCTGATCTCCTGCCGTCTGAGAAAATACAGCAGAAACCCGATCATCGGCGTGACAAAAAAGATGATGATGACCCACAGCACCGGGTCGTCTCCCCGCTTTTTACAGTCCTGATATACCCATGCGCCGAAAAACGCGGACATGAGCAGCCAGAAAAAGAGCACGCCGAGCAGGAACAGAGGAAGAAGGATGGAAAGACCGTCAAATCCCCCGCTCAATGCAAAAATCAGCCCAAAACTCCCCATAATCACCAGTAAGATCACTGCCGCTGCAATCAGCAGCCAGCGGCTCCGACCTGCAGGTTTTTTTCTGTCCTCTTTGTATGTCATATACGGACGCCCCCTTTCTTTATGTTGATGGCAATATCTTCTCTCAGGTTTGCGCGTTTCACTCCAATGACCGTGATGATCACGCCCGCAAGCCCCATATACGAGCAGCCCCCCACTGCCAGCGCCGTCACATACGGATCAGCGCTCAGCAGGACGGCCGCAGCCCCCAGCATAGCAAACACGACCAGGTTCAGCACCATGGGCAGATACCAGACAGAGACGCTCCGCCCTGTCTGCCTGCTCCTTTGCAGGCGCTCCCGCTCATAGAGCTCTGCTTTTATTGCGTTGTTAAGCTGTACCGGAGGCTCATCTTCTGTCTGAACCGCAGCCCGGAGCAGCTTATCAAATTCTGTATCAAAATCTTTCTTCCCCATAACCGGCTTCCTCCAATCTCTTTTTGATCATCTTTCTTCCTTTAAACAGACGGCTTTTCACAGTTCCGGGAGGCTTCCCTATCATCCTGCCGATCTGCTCCACCTTAAAATCAAAGAGGTAAAACAATGCCAGCGGTATCCGGAACTTTTCGGGAAGCGCCTCGATGATCCGGCTGATCTCCGCGGCCGCCTCTTTGCGAAAATAGTCTTGCTCCGGATTTCCGCCAGACTGTATCAGATGCTCCTGCCCCTCATCTATACTCGTACACGGCGCAATGGCGCTCCGCCGTGCTGCTTTTCTCCTGTCGCTCTTCCAAAGATTGTGAGCTGCGGAAAAGAAAAATGCCCTTGGATTTTCTTCCCAGTCGAGTATATAGCTGCTCTCCAATGCTTTCAGAAAAGTCTGCTGGTACAGGTCTTCCGCATCCTGCCTGCACATGCAGAGCTTCAGGCAGAACCGGTATATATCCGTTCCGAACTCATCGATACATCTCTCGATCTCCTTCGCTTCCAAAGCCTCACCTCCATTCTCTTTTTATCTCTCTATTCACTCTATATTCGCCGCCACTTCTGATCCGGTTCACTTTTTATGAAATATTTTTCAAAAAATAAACCGGAGACCCCGCATATATCCATGCCGGTTTCCGGTTTTCTCATTTTACGATGTTCTGTTCTATGGCCCGAACCCCTGACTGTCTGCCTTAAACGTCAGTCTTCCTTTTTGTCAATCCGCTCAAACACCATATCATATCCGTCATTCCCATAATTCAGGGAGCGATTCACACGGCTGATCGTTGCCGTCGACGCACCAGTCTTTTCCGCAATCTCAAGATAGGTCTTCTGCTCCCTTAACATCTTTGCCACCTCGAATCTCTGAGACAGCGAAAGCAGCTCATTGATGGTACAGATATCTTCAAAAAAAGTATAACATTCTTCTTTATTTTCCAGACTTAGAATGGCTTTAAAAAGATAGTCCACTGCCTCTGTCCTGATCTTCTTACTCATAGAATACGTTCTCCTTTACAAGCCCCGCGGCATAAATCTGACCGGAACACAAGCGTGTGTTATATACCGGCACAACTCCTGTCGTTCCAAATCACTCCTATATTTTAGCACACTAAACTTTTAAAGTCCACCACTTTATTCAATCTGCCGCGCCCTGCGGCTTTTCCAAAACATCCCGCACATTCTTTATTTATTATCCGGACAAAACGCACAAACGCCTGGTCAGGAAAGGACATCCTAAAAGTCAAGAACCTTCCTCAGCCAATCCCAGTCTGCTGTCACCACCAATTCTTCCGGGAACTTACAGTACTCCAGCACCTCTCTGACATAGGTAAAATTCCCTGCGTCCACATCCACGTGGGCGTCGCTTCCGGTCGTCACAGGCACCTCGTACTGCCTGCACAGATCCAGCATGGTCAGTATATTTTCCCTTGTTCCTTTCCTGCTGCTCTGAGGCCGCATGGAAGAATTATTGATTTCAAGGAGAGTCCCTGTCTCCTTTGCCGTCTTGACAAGGATTTCGTAATCAAACGGAAACCTTCCGTCATCCGGGTGCCCGATGATATTCACATACGGCTTTTTCATCACTTCTACATATGCCCTGATATTTTCCTCCGGGGTATGATCCAGCCCATAGCACGGCGGATGAATGCTCGCCACGACGATATCCATATCCATGCATGTCTTTTCCGGAAGGTCAATGGTCCCATCCGGATCCATGATATTGACCTCCGCGCCCATCAGGAGCCGTATCCCATCCATTTCTCTTGGAACTACATCCAGATTTTGAAAATAAAAGAGCCCGCATGTTCCCGGCATCTCCGGCGCATGCTCTGTAAGAGCCAGGGCTTTCAGCCCTTTTACCCTGGCTGCTGCCGCCATTTCTTTGATCGTACTGTATGCATGTCCGCTTGCCAGAGTATGGGCATGTGTATCTGCAATCATTTTCATATCTATTCTCCTCTATTCTCCTCGTATTATAAAGTAGTAGTATTTATAGACCCTCTCCAAGGTCTGTATGCTATACTGTTTGGAGATACTGTGGATTGGTTTCGTTCTCCTACCACTTG
>CALWQP010000025.1 GCA_944383695.1 uncultured Mediterraneibacter sp. | reverse complement strand
CGTAAACTCAACCTCAGTAGAATTCACTACGCCCCACACCCGGACAATCATTCGTCCGCCGGATCCACGACCTTAAAGGTCAGGTGGATCGTACCATTTGCGTTGACCGTAGTCGCATCTGCCTCGACATCGCTGATGACCGGAGCTTTGGTGTCGACTGTAACGCGCCGTGTATAGCCAAGTCCTCGGAGTTCCTTCGCCAGATATCCTTTATCCGCATTCTTTTCGCAGGATATTGATCCTGCCCTGAATCGTTTGTGGTAGATGCCAATCTCGGAGAGACAATCATCAACGTGCTTGTCCCAACGCTTCCCGAAGCCGATGATCCGACCATCCGGCATCTTCTTTATAATCGTGTATGCCGTGCCGTCCTCGCCGTCATATGCCGCATCAATGTGAGCCAAGCCACCATGAATAAGCTGTATCTCTTTCGTAAACTGCGGGTTCTGAAACATCGCATCCTTATCCGCAATATGCTTCAATTCATAGTTCGCGGCGAAGAGACTGTCCGACATAGACTGCCGGAGTTCTTCCAGCTTGTCCCGCATGATCAGCCCGGTGGAATAACAGTCGTACTTCCCGACATTCGGCATGATCGAGATTGCATCCTCCTTGTGCCAGGGCGTCCCAGTATTAATAAAACGACCTCCACGGTTCTTGTTATTTTGCAACTCCATGTATTGAGTCTTTGTCCGCTCCCGCTCTGCCTTACTGATTCGGTCTTTCAGGTTGACAATATCATTCGTCACATCATCATCCGTCTTCCGAAAGAACATCACATTTTCATTCGGATCAATTATTGTATGAATCGACAGGAACAGCGACAAATCCGTTGTCTTGTATGATCCACGGTGCGCAAGAAGCGTCTGGTCTTTCTCAGCATAAAGAAAAGACCTCAGCCACTCATTATGCAAAGCGGTAAGGTCTTTGAAGCCTACCCAATGTCCAATTCTATACGGTTCATTCCACAGGAGGTCCAGAACCGCTTGCTTTGAGCTGTTCAAAGTATGCCTCCATTTCCTTTATGAAATCATCGATCGCCAGAGTCTTGATGTCCAGTTTATCATTCCACATGCCAAGGCGCCGCCAAGAAGCTCCAGCGCCTTCTCCTTATCATTCATCTTGATCTCGATACTGTTTGCTCCCTCTTTGATGCCAGCGATTGCCCGGATCTGCTCATCAGATAAAGAGTCTGTGTCCTTGATGCACACAGCGCCTCCTCTAACCGCAGCATAATCCGTTGCTCTTGCAAAAGCAATGGCCGCCAATTCCTTGACGACCATGTCCTGAGTCACTTCAGTATGCTGCTGGCGCTCCTGCATCCGTTCTGAAATATATTCCTGAACCTTAGTGTTTCTTAGCAATTTACTGCCATTAACAGCAGCAACTCCATCTTTCTTTACAGACAGATAAGCCACCCGGTAAGCCTGAGTGGCATTTGGATCGATCAGGTACTCATCTGCAAATATCTTCTGTTTTTTTGTCATTCAGGCTCACCTCTCTTTCCTGTTAAAGCAGAGCACCCGGAGTCGAACCGGGACACAGGGCGCGACCCTGCACATCTGACGTTGATGATATGTCCGCATAAGAAAAGAGACACCGAAGTGTCTCTATACTACCGTAAATTATTCAACAACAGCATTCACCAAATAGCACTGTCCATAGCTATACGCTCCGCTATTTGATGTCTTAATCGTTAACCTTCTAGCATCGCTAATATCATATGGACCAATATGTCTGGTTTCTGTCTGCTTAGTTATATCTGTTATCGTATCAATCAACTCGTCATCCTTATATATCATCATGCTCATAATTGCTCCTGATCCAGTCTCATTTGAACAAACAACCATCCCTGAAAAACTGCTATACTTGCCTTGTAGGCCATACACAGCATACGCGTCATCCGAAGCGTCAAACTGGTAACCTGTTTCGTACTGATTGCCATATGAATCCGTAAAAGGTTCAATAAACTCACAATTTTGCGCATCTACTTGGACAAGATCTTTCAACTTGGTCGCTCCCTGTGACAGCGCAGCATTTGTTTCCACATCAGCGTCATCTTCATCTTTTTTATTTACATTTTGAATCTCGCTTTCTAAAGACTCTATTTCTTTAGACATTGATTCGTTTTCACGTATCAAGTCCTCATACTTTTCCGCGGTAACCACTACTCTTTCGCCATCCAAGTTAATTGTCATAAAATTATTGTTTGACTGATAATACTCACCACTAATAGTTGCAGTAGCTGGTATACTAATCGCCGCCACTAATATGGCACTTCCAGCCGCGATTAAGGACTTTTATACCTGGTTTCATCTTTCCCCCAATCCCCTGCTCCAGAACACCTATTGTCATTATACCTCAGTAATCGACAAGAGGCAAGGAAAAAGACGCCCTTATGGACGCCTTAAACTTGTCTGTTCTTCGGCTCTACCGCTTCAGATCGGACGTTGTGCCCCTGGTTCTGGTTCTCCGGCTTTGCCTTCTGTGTTATGTTGTTGAATTTGTTCAGGTTCTTCTGCCTGTTCTGCTGCTCCTGCTGCTTCTTGTTCATGCTATCACCTCGGGGATAGTATGTGTAACAGCAGGAAATGTATGCAAGGATCTTATCTCAGGAATACCTTTTCACCAATTATAATTTTGATGCTGGAATAACAATGTCTAATTTATCCTCTATTTCCCTTGCTAATAGTTTTGAAGCATCCGGTTCTAATTTGTCTTCAAATGGGATATATAACAGTCCTTGAATATCTGAAGGTCTTTCCGTTTCATTTGGATGCTGTAATAAAATAGCTATCCGCTCTCTTCCTAACTTAGACAAAAGCATACCTAATTCCAACACCACATTTTGCCTACATCGAAACATCTTTTCATTAGGAGCATCCTTTCGATATCCTTCATCATCGGCAGTAGCTAAAATAATACCATACCCAATTTCTGGCATTTGACTCTCCAGTTTTTCAATTATTGTTTTTCCACCAGATGCCTTTTTGTCTAATATTATAGGCTCTAATCCCCATCTTCTTAAAATATTTTCCAGTTCATTACGTGCTTTTTCATCATGCCCATAAACAATAAATACTTTTTTATTCTTATCTATTATTTTATTTATTCCTAAGCACTGTTCTATGTGCTCTTTTACCTCCGCACTATTCTTCCCTTGAACATTATAGTTCCCATTGCCAAACACATTAATTACGGCTCCGTTATCGAGTTTTAACTGTTCTGCATTTGCTGTGCTTTTCTCTTCTGCAATGGCATACACGCCATATAAGCAACTCTTCATTTGCTCCAAATTCATATTTTCATCCCTCCATACAAACCTTCCGAAAGCACACCACATCTGTATAATATATCAAATTTTGACAATTTTCAACAAGTTCAACCAAAAGCTCCATGTCTGTGGAGACCGCAATAGTTATTCCAAAACAGACCCGGATGCGACTTTTATGCGGATGAAAGAAGATGCTATGCTTAATGGACAGTTGAAACCGGCTTATAATCTTCAGCATGGAGTGGATTCGGAATACGTCACATGGCTGGATACCAGTTCCCGTCCCACAGATACAAGGACATTGATCCCGTTTCTGAAAGACATGGAGTAATATCTTCCGTATAAATATCAGGAGATCGTGGCGGATGCAGGATATGAAAGCGAAGAGAATTACCTGTTTCTCGAAGGAAACGGTCAGCTGCTACCGAAGAACCGTTACCGTATATCAAAGCAGCGGCTGCAGTGGATGCCCTTTCAAAACAGAATGCATTAAGGGGAATTTTTCTGTTTACTTACCTGCATTCACCTTATTCAGCAGAGCTTCCTGCAACACCTGTGAAAAGCTCACTCCTAACGCGGCTGCCTCTTCATTCAGCCATTCTGGTATATTGAGAGTTTTTTCACTGCCCTGTTATTATGCAGTTTTGCATATTCTCTCGTGTCACATGCAATATAGTTCGCGAATTCATTTCCTCTTAATTTTATCTGTTTAAGCGGTGTTGGTTTCGGTATCACATTTCCACCTTTCTCTTCATCGTAAAGATAAAAAGCCAATACATCCTCTGCCATCATAATCGCATCCTGAAGATCATCTCCGCAGGTATAGCCCCCCTCTAAATCCGGGAAAAATGCCAGATACCCGCCCTCCTCTTCCGGTACAAAAACTGCTGGATATACATATTTTTTCCATTCTATTGACCTCCTTTATATCAAACCGGACTGGAGCTTATTTCAGCCCTGCATCCTTCAAGATTCTATTCGCTGTTCCTGTTGGAATCTCCCTGCTTCCATGCCTTGGGATACGGATATCCTTTCCTGTTCGGTTGCCGTGCCATTTTTATGCCCTTCTTTATCCTTCGCCCTCTGCCAGGATTCCGGATTTCAGAAGGTCAGTGAGCAGTTCTCTTGCCTGTTCCTTTATCTCCTCCAGCGGAGTCTTTTCCCTGTGGGATTCATTGACAAATCCAAGCATCCCGAAACACACAAAGCCAGCGATTTTTTTCGGCGAATATCTGAGCTGCAGCCTCTTTTTTACGTGCAGCGTATGCATCTCCACCGTATCAAGCACGATGCTGTAAAACCGCGAGGCAAGGTAAGGATTTTTCTCTGGATTGGTGTGCTGAAAGAAATCAAATCTTTCATAATACAGTTCGAGGATACTGTCCAGCATATTTACATATCCCGCGGCAAGCCTGCGCGACGGATTATTTTCTTTTTGCCTTCTTTGATAATCCTCAGTCCCAATGCGCAGCATATCATTAAAGATATCGTCAAGAAGCGCATATTTATCATTATAATGGGAATAAAAAGTAATCCTGCTGACTTCTGCCCTTCTGCACAATGCCGTAATAGAAATATGTTCAAAATCTTCTTTTTCAAGCATTTCGATCAGAGTTGCTTTCAGGCTGCGCTTTGTTTTGACGATGCGTTTGTCTTCCATTTCCTGACAGATTTCCTTTCTTGTATAAATAACTTACATTTTCTCTTTATTGTTCATTGTGGTTCAAAAACTATTTTGCTATAATTTTAACACCTGTTATAATAACGGTCAACAAATGTCAAACTATAATCAAAGGATTAAATAAAACAAATCTTATATCAGGAGGGATATCATGCCTGGAATTGGCATTATGACAGACAGCAACTGCGGGATCATGCCATCGGACGAAACCGTTTACGGAATCCACGTGCTTCCCATGCCAGTCATCATCGATGGCGAAACTTATTATGAAGGAATCAATATCACGCCGGAAGAATTTTATAAAAAGCAGGCCGCCGGCGCTGTGATCACTACCTCCCAGCCTTCTCCCGGGGATGTGACCGCAATGTGGGACAGGCTTCTGGACCATTATGACGAAGTCATCTTTATACCGATGTCTTCCGGGTTGAGCAATACCTGCCAGACCGCCTTTATCCTTGCAGAAGACAAGCCATACAAAGACAGGATCTTTGTCGTGGACAACCACCGCATCTCTGTCACACAGGCTTTGTCTGTTCTGGATGCGAAAATCCTGGCAGACGAGGGGAAAAGCGGCTCGGAAATCAAAGACATCCTTGAACGAGAGGCGCTTGATGCCACCATCTATATCGCGGTCGATACGCTGGAATATCTGAAGAAAGGCGGGCGGATCACCCCAGCCGCTGCCGCGGTAGGCAACATGCTCCGGTTAAAACCTGTACTGACTATCCAGGGGGACAAACTAGATTCTTTCGCCAAAGCGCGGGGAATGAAGTCTGCATTTCACACAATGCTCAATGCAATAAAAAAGGATATCTCCACAAGGCTCGCTCCCCTGAGAGAACAAGGATGCCTGAAAATCGGGATTGCCAATACGGCAATGGAGCCTGAAAAGCTGGAGGCATTTAAAACAGAACTGAAAGATAATTTTCCTGACATGGAATTAGTGTATTTCCCGCTCACTATGAGCATCGGCACTCATGTGGGTCCCGGAGGGCTCGGAATCGGAGCGGTGAGAAGCCGCCGGAACTGAGAAAATGTATCCGGCGGACATCCGCTTTACCGCTTTCGCTTTCTATTTTGACACCGGCATGAACTTCAGGATCTGTGCCGCCACGCCTGAAATGGGCATAGTCTGGAGCCATACGCGTCCCGGTCCGGTTATGAGAGTATTGAATACACCCTCACCGCCGAACACCATATTCTTGAGCCCGGGCACGGTCTTTATCTCCATGCTGCACGTAGCGTCCATAGCAGCCAGATATCCAGTGTCGATCACGATCTGCTGTCCCGGCTGGAGATCATACTCCACCACATGTCCGTCGAATTCAAGGAATGCCGTCCCCTGTCCGGACAGTTTCTGCATGATGAAGCCCTCGCCGCCGAAGAATCCTGCTCCCAGCTTTTTCTGGAAGAATACGGACAGCTCCACGCCGGACTCTGCCGCAAGGAATCCTGATTTCTGGACGATGATTTCGTTCCCGGGCGCTATATCCCAGGCACGGATCTGTCCCGGGAAACTGGAGGCAAACGCGATCATCCCATTTCCTCCGGTGGCAGTATAACGGTTCTGGAAAAGAGCTTCCCCTGCGAACATCCTGCCCAATGCTTTCCCTATCCCGCCGTTTGACGTTGTCTCCATCTTCATGTTCGGGGACATCCAGCTCATAGAACCGCGCTCTGTGAGCATCACTTCTCCGTCTTCCAGATAGCACACTACTACCGGAAGTGTCTCTCCTTTAATCTCGTACCTCATAATCAATCTCCTCTCTGGTTTTATTGCGCTTCCGGGTTTTTCTCCGGAAGCATCAATATTTTTCTTTCATCATAACATAAAAAACCGGCAGAGTAACTACCCTGACGGTTTTTTATAGATATTTTTGTAACAATCCAGCAGATATTTACATCCGTTCCGCCTGTCTTTTCTGCATCTCCTGCGCCTGCTGAACCGTCTCCATCCTCTCCTCCGCCGGAGGGAACTCCAGCTTTGGCAGCGTGATATCCGCCTTAAACAGATCTGCCTCTGTGGAAATCTTGAGAGTACCATGCTGAAGCTCTGCGAAGCTTTTTGCAATGGCAAGCCCCAGCCCGGACCCTTCTGTATTTCTTGAAGAATCCCCCCGGACGAACCGGTCCGTGATCTCGTCTGCATTGAAATCCAATTCTGTTGCCGACACATTTTTCATAGAAATATGCACAGAATTCTCCTGTTCCGTCATCTCAATATAGACCCGGGTGTGAGGCATCGCATATTTTGTGATATTCACGATCAGATTCTCGAAGATACGGTATGTCTTCTGGCTGTCCAGCCACATAACGATCTTCTGCTCAGGAAGCTTCCACCGGAACTCCAGATTCGCCTCTTTTATCTTACCGTCGTTTTCAAGGCCTACCTCCTTCAGAAGATTCACGATATCTACTTTCATAAAGTGCATGACAACGCTCTTGCTGGCCGCCTTGCTGATTTCGAACAAGTCTTCTATCAGAACTTTCAGCCGCAGGGACTTCTTCTCCAGCACTTCGACATATTCTCTGCGTTTCTCCTCGTCTTTTTCGTTTTTAAGCAGATCCGTATAGGTTATGATGGCGGTCAGCGGCGTCCTCAGGTCATGAGACACATTGGTCACAAGCTCTGTCTTCATCCGCTCATTTTTCACTTCTTCGTCAACTGCCTTTTTGAAGCCTTTCTGTATCTTCTTCAGTTCCTCCTGGATCGGATTGAACAGACCGATATCTCCTTCGATGGGCACATCCAGACGCCCATCCGCCAGCTGGTTCGTAGACCTTAAGAGCAGTTTATATTCCTCTTGCAAATCTTTCGTGTATTTTCTCAGGAAGAAGAACAGGAGCACTGAGTAAACGATCAGCGCAAATATTCCGTAAAACCAGAAAACACACACAATACACAGGATCACAAAGTTGATGAGCACTACCTTCAGGATCGTGCGGTTTGTCTTATCCTGGAAATCCAGATGCAGAAGGGCGTCATACTGTCTGGAAATAAAATCCTTTGCTTTCCGGAAGATTCCTCCTACCTTCCGTGTCATAGTCCCACCATTTTCACCACCTCGATTCCTGATGCGGCGGACCAGCCTGGCAGTCAGCGTCCGCTCTCTCCAGTATGCGCCTTTCATGCGTACCATTGCTCTTAACGACGTGGCGATCCAGAACAGAACGCCGAACACCAGCGCCCACATGAAGAAATTGAGCACCATTGCCGGGAGCTCCAGCCCGCCGTCCGCCGCCGTTGGCAGAATAGTCCCTGTCAGAGTTCCGTACACCACCTGCATAGGCCAGAAATACACATCACTGCCAATGCAGAGAAACAGGACCACTACCGGGATTTCAAAAGGCACGGCAAACATCTTCATCCCGCTGATATCCAGCCGCCTGCTCACGGGCAGGAGGAGCGCCGCCACGATCACCAGAAGGCCCAGGACCTCCAGAGTGTCATTGTACGCTCCGCAGCTGCTCAGGCTGTAAACATCCGGGTACATCAAATTATCTGCTCTTGCATACGCGTCAAGATTTTCCTGTGTTATCCCATAAATAACTGTGACATCCGCGGGCATTGATATGCTTGATATCCCATAGGTATCCTCCACGATCTCCGCCTCATGGATATAACTGTACTCAAGATTGTAAGCCTCCTGTGGAGAAAGCAGGGTTCCGTCCACCTGGACCCCGGAGAGCAGTCCGTCACTTGAAAATGTATACTGCACCCGGACTGCGTAGCGGTCTGTATCCGGAGCCGTGAGCTGTTCCTGCAGCTCTTCCGACGTATTATCCAGAAGCGCCTCCATCCGTCGGTCTTCTTCTGCCTGTTCAGAAGCCGTTTCCCCGGCATCCTCTGAAGAGGCAGTCTCCTGTACTGCTGCAAACACATCACAGTCCATATATTTTCTCGTCAGGTCAAATTTTCTCTGTCCGTACTCATCCAGCACCTCACCTGGATCTGTGGCCTTTGCATATTCATTGTAGAGGATATAATTTCCTTCTGCCAGATCTCCGCCCATTCCATAGAGCGCTTCCTCATATGCCGACTCTTCCGATTCTGCGCTCTCCAGATAAGAAGACATCTGCGGGTAACCTCTCAGCATCATGACAGAACAAAACGCAAGCAGCAGTACGACCGCAATGACGCCTGCCTTACGGCTGTTTTTCGATTTTGTATCCAACACCCCACACCACCTTTAAATATTTCGGATTCTTTGGATCGATCTCAATCTTTTCTCTGATGTTTCTCACATGGACCATGATCGTGTCCGTATTGATCGCCTTCTCCTGCCATATCCGCTCATAAATCTCTTCTGCGGAAAACACTCTGCCGGGGTTCTTTGCCAGGAGGAGCAGTATCTTGTACTCAATGGGGGTGAGCTTTACCGGGTTACCGTCCATGGTCACTTCCACGGATTCCTCATTGATTTCCAGCCCGCCTATGACATGGACATTGTCCTTCGGCGTCAGCTTCTCAAGAAATTTCCGATAACGGCGCAACTGAGAATTCACTCTCGCCATCAGCTCCATAGGAGTGAACGGCTTTGTCACATAATCGTCCGCGCCGATGTTCAGCCCTGTGATCTTATCCACTTCCTCTGACTTTGCAGACAGCATGATCACCGGAAAATCATATTTTTCCCTTAACTTCATCGTCATCCGTATTCCGTCCATGCGCGGCATCATGATATCCACGATCGCAAGATGGATTTCCTCTCTCTCCAGGACCTCTAATCCCTCAATGCCGTCCGCTGCCTGGAAAACTTTATATCCCTGACTCTGCAGATAGATTTGGACACCTTCTCGTATCTCCTTGTCATCCTCAACGATCAAAACATGATTTGTTTCCATTTTATCCTCAATCTCTCCTTTTGTCTGAAAATTCTCATCATAGGGGTCAGATACCTTCTGGAAGGGGTCTGATCCCTTTCACGATTTCCGCGTCCACAGGAAGCGGCGGAATTGCATTTTTCTTCACGATGCCATAATTCTTCACTGCCACCGTCACCTTGGTAAACGGCAGGGGTATCACGTATTTGTCCCATCTGCGCCTCAGCCGGATACAGGAAGAGTAGGACAGGCTGATCCCGACGAACTCTTCTTCTGCGTGCTCTGACAGGTAAAATGCCAGTTTCTTCGGTTCGTGTCTGGGCCCCAGCGGTCCGTCCAGCGCAACGGCGATGGAATGGGTCTTTTCATAAGAGTCCTGGACAATCTTCTTCAACGGCGCAAACGCCCGGTAGCCGTCCGGCACTCTCAAGGCGCTGCCGCCGCACTTCTTTATCATATGTTCTATGTAATTTCCTCTTGTATCTGCTGTCACGATCACATCCACCGGAGTGGTCTTATGTGACAGTTCCTCCAGCACAAGATTCATAAAAAAGCTGTCTTCATGCCAGAATCCGAAAATCTGGCTGTCGCCGTATGTATTTTCCTCATACCACTCGATCTTCACCGTGCGGTCCACCAGCGCCAGATATTTAGTGAACAGCCATTGCAGAATGTTCTCCGCACTCTTCTTCAGCCTCATAAAGCACCTCTTCCTTTCCGTCTTGCTGTGGTCCGACAATCCACGCGTCTCTTCTGCTCTCTGCCTGTTTTTCACAGATACATTGATTGTAGAGCATCTCCTCATGTATGGCAAGTCTGGAGGAACGGTAATTTTCAGCAGACGCTCTCGCCGCCTCTTTCATCTGTTCCACCCTGCCCCCACAGAGAATCTCCGCCGCACGGTCAGCCCATTCGGTCTCTCTTTCGTCCGTAAGAAATCCGTTCACTCCGTTTTCAATAATATCGTCTGTCCCGACTGCCCGGACGGCAACCACCGGCGTACCCGCCGCAAATGCTTCCGCCAGCACGATCCCCTGTGTCTCAGACGTGGACGCAAACAAAAATAAATCTGCTGCCGCCAGATAATCTCTGACCTCCTCATTCGGGACATTCCCGGCAAACGTGACCATATCCCGGATGCCCAAAAGGGAAGTCCTCACCTTCAGCTCCGCTTTCTGGCTGCCGTCTCCTAAGATCAGCACATGGAAATCATCCCCTATCCGCTGCCGGATG
The DNA here is from genome assembly GCA_944383695.1 of uncultured Mediterraneibacter sp. Taxonomy (GTDB): domain Bacteria; phylum Bacillota; class Clostridia; order Lachnospirales; family Lachnospiraceae; genus Mediterraneibacter. The sequence goes on along the minus strand of CALWQP010000025.1, from coordinate 33,354 downwards.
TCCGCAATCCCTCTCAGAAGGAATCCGTAATTCTTCTCTTTTTCGAGGCGGGACACTGTGATCAGAAGATGCTTTTTCCCTTTTCCGTATTTCCTGCGGATTTCCTGCGCCCGGCTTTCATCGACCTGGAAAAAATGCTCCTCCAGCCCTGTGGGGAATACGGCTGAGCAGCTTGTCATCCCATATCCTCTGAGCACCCGCTGCATCCCCGCTGACGGAGCCAGCACCAGGTCGCATTGGTCCGCAAACCATCTCATATAGGATGGGATCACTTTCCTCCTGATCCATCCCACAGCTTTTTTCTTAATCCCTGGACTGCCGCTCCTTATGCGAAACACAGGGATATAATGAAGATAATCTTCATACCGCGTGTGACATGTAAAGATGACCGGTATCCCATATTTCCTCCCCAGTTTTACGCCCAGCGGCCCGACAAACATGGGGTGATGCACATGGATGCAGTCAAACGTCTCATTTTCAAACACCCGGGTGATCTCGGACAGGACCACCGCCGGATAGACCATGCCGTTATCCATTTTCCTCCTCTGCGTCCGGTAGCGCACTACCCTCTCCGGGGCCGCCGCATCCGCGCGGAGCAGCTCTTCTCTTTCGGATGCTGTCTCCCCATAATATGGCGCGAAAACCGTCACCTCATGACCCAGCTTCACCATCTCCTGCGCCTGCCTCTCCACCGAAATCGGCACTCCGCCCACAAACGGCCTGTAATTATTTGTCAGCATTGCAATCCTCATACCCCTTGCCTCCTTCGCATCATCTATGTAAAGAACTCGATCGCCGCGTCGCCAAAGAAATATCCTGCCCCCACAAAAGCCAGATTCCAGAGAAATATCCCTCCCAGCGAGCTAAGCGTATACTTTGTAAAATTCATCCTGACCATTCCCGCCGGGATCGAGATCAGCGTCCTCACCATGGGGAGCAGCTTGCTCACAAACACCCCCGCACAGCCCTTCTGCCTTAAAAACTCCATCTTGTCCTCGATGACAGACTTGTGTTTCGGAAATTTTTTCAGATAAACTGACATCACCTTGCCGCCACCGTATCTGCCCAGCAGATATAACGCCCAGCTTCCCGTAAGACCTGCTGAGACGGTCAGCACCATCACCATGGGAAAACTAATCTCTCCCTGAGCAGCCCATATGCCTGAGAGCGGCATGATGACCCCTGCGGGAAATCCCGGCAGGTTCAGATACTCCAAAAGTACGATGAGATAAATAAAAAAAGCACCATACTGTATAAAATAATTGGTAAGATCCTGGATATTCATAAAAAAACAGCCCCCTTTTACTGTTCACAGGATAACTTGTAAATCTTAAGGAGGCTGATATAAGATTATAAAGAAATTCTAAAGATTTGCCGGGCCGTAAGACATAGGCAGCGCCGGCCGGACCGCGCGGCTCTTCCCTTCCGGCCTACTGATTGTTGATCTGTTCCTGCACCGCGGCATATCTTGCGCCCAGCACGGTCTTCCTCGTCTCTCCGTTCCCATACTTCCCTGCCAGCGTCTCATTTACCAATGTATCCACAGATGCGGACGCAATGTGGTCGATCATGTCCTGCACTTCGCTGTATCTGGAGCCCAGCGCTGTTCTGCGCTCATCCCCATTTCCATACACACCCCTCATGACCGCTTCCGCCAGCTTAAGCGTGGATTCCAACGGCACTCTGCCAAATGCTGGCGGAGCTTCTTGAACGGTATCAACTGCCTGCATGGTATCGATGCCTCCCACATATTTATCCCATGCCCCGCGGTCTCCGTAGAACACAGAGCAGTCCAGATTGCCCTCATGCCCATCCAGACGCCCGACAGACGTCCACTGCCACAGCGCGGTCACAGACCACCATTTCACAGCGGGAGCCGGTCCCGCGCCTGCCATATCCCAGTTATAGTCAGGAATATAGTCCGTATATTTTGCGCACCACAGACCATAGCCCCCTGCCGCTGCCTCTGACCAGTCATAGCGGTTCACAACGGACTCAGACATATAAATAAGAGGCTTACAGCCGTATGCCTTTTCCACTCTCTGCAGCCAGCCAAGCGCCCAGGCCACGTCAGACGGATCCGTGTCCTCCCAGTCCAGGACTGGGATGGCTTTCCCTATGTACTGCCGCGTATTCTGTATAAAGAAATCCGCTTCTGCCTGGGCGCTGTTTCCGCTGACATTGCGCGCGAAATGGTACACGCCCAGCTTCTTCCCAAGCGCCAGCGCCTTCTGAAACTCTCCGTCACAGTATGGGTTGACATAGGATGTGCCCTCTGTTGCTTTTACGATAAGCGCGTCAAAATCCATTGCGGCCTGGTCCATGCTCCCCTGGTGGGATGATGCGTCGATCACTCTCAATACTGCCATAGTGCTCCTGTCCTCCATGATTATGTTCTCTTTTATATTATTTTCTGTTACATATTATCTTTTCTGGAATTTTTCTTCCTTGTCTGTGATTTTTCTTTCTTAAGTTATCTTTCTCCCAAGCACAAACCGTCTCATCACCCACACAAAGGCAAAAGACAGTCCTGCGATCCCCACCGTCAGCACAGGCACCGCGATCCATGCGGACAGGTCCGCCGCTTCCACATATTTTTTATAACAATCCAGAAACAGGATATGTATGAGATAAATCCCAAACGAACATGCGCAGAACAGTCCAATCACCTTCCGCGCCCGCTCTCCAAAACGGATACGCCCATTCCCCAGCCGGAGCATAAACAGGAAAAATGTCACCGAAGCCAGTATGATAAAAAGGGTTTCATATGTGAGAGCCCCCTCATAATGGTCTCCCTGGCTTACAGTCACTCCCAGCGTGATTCCCACATCCGCCGCCAGACTCAGCAGGCAGACGGCAAGGACCGGCTTCTGTCCAAGAGGGATGTGTCTCCGGTATTTATAGAGATAATACCCCATAAACATGTAATATACGTAGCATCTGTCGCCGACCAGCGGCACGTCGTAATACAGTTCCTGACCCCCAAGGCCAAGCAGATAGTTTATGAGCACTGCGGATGTCGTTACCGCCAAAAACACCTTCTCCAGCTTCATGCTCATACCCCTGCACAATATCTGGAAAAACGGCAGGACCAGATATATGGGAATCATCGCATAAAGATACCACAGATGCTGCTCCACGGGCACGGAAAAGATTTCCTTTAAGTCATAACTCGTTCCCATATAGTATGTATTCCAAAAATAATAAACCACGCTCCAGACAATCAGTACGCTCAGGAAGCGGAACAGCCTGCGGGCATGCTTTTGGAGGGGTTCATCTCGCCCCAGCAGAAGCGCTCCCGATATCATGAAGAAACAAGGGACGCTGACTCTTGCCGCCGTGTCCAGGACGAGTGAGAACAGATACTCTCCCCGGGAGATTTCTCCATATGCCCGGCAAAAATAATTCGTCACGTGAATAACGATGACAAGGACAAACGACACCATCCGAACCAGTTCCAGATTATAGTTTTTCTCCTTCATCCATCCCTTTCTCCTTCGCTTCCTTATTCTTCTGCACAGATCCCAGCTTATGCCCTGTCTCCCGGCTTCGCTTTCCGGGGGCGGGCTCACCCTTTTTCATCCGGCTCGCCTTCACCACCGCGCCCTCGCCGAACCGGGCGTTCAGCTCGTCCATCGCCTTTTTCAGGCGCTTATGCTTTTCATCCGGCTCTTTGGGCGGCTTCAGGTCAAAAATGGAAAGCTGCTCCGGCTCAGACTCATCCGCCAGCTTTGACGTCCGTATTCCCAGCAGCCGCACCGGCTCTCCGCTCCACGTCTCGAGAAACAGGCTGTACGCAGTCTCCTGCAGCAGCTTTGGGGCATTGGACGGCTTTTCGAGCTGCATCTGATGGGAAACAGTGCGGAAATCATGGTATTTAATCTCCATACTCACCATACCTGCTTTCTTCCCCGCCTTTTTTAGCCGTCTTCCTACACTCTGCGCCAGCTCCTCAAAAACAGCATATACCTCTTGCTCTGTCTCTGCGTCCTCCCTGAGTGTCATGGAATTCCCAATCCCTTTTGCCTCTTCCGGCTCTGCCTGGATCACATCCGTGCCTCTGCCGTTGGCAAACTCCCACAGCATTTTCCCATGGCTTTTCAGATGGAGCACGATCAGCTTCGGGTCAGCCTGGGCAAGGTCGCCGATGGTGTTGATCTCCAGCTTTTTCAACGTCTCCACGCTGGACCGCCCTGCCATGTACAGCTCTCCGATGGGCAGTGGCCACATCTTCACTTGTATCTCCTCAGGAAAAAGGGTGTGGATCCGGTCCGGCTTCTGGAAATCCGACGCCATCTTTGCCAGCAGTTTGTTGGTGGAGATGCCGATATTTACCGTAAACCCGAACCGCTCTTTTATCCCATCCTTGATTTCCAGCGCCCCATCCACCGGAGAATGGTATCTGTCCGCAATGGATGTAAAATCCATATAGCACTCATCCACGCTGACCTGTTCGATTTCTTTCGTAAATGTCCGAAGATATTCCATGAGCCTCCTGCTCTTCTCCCGGTACATCTTATGATCCGGGGGATACATGGCAAGATTCGGGCACTTACGAAAGGCATTCGCAACAGGTTCCCCTGTGCGGATGCCATATTTTTTAGCCGCAGGGGATTTGGCGAGCACCACGCCATGGCGGGACTTCTGGTCTCCGCCGATAATGGCCGGTATCTCGCGCACATCCACTTTGGCTCCGTTCTTCAGCTGTTCCACTGCCGTCCAGCTCAAATAAGCTGAATTCACATCAATATGAAAGATAATGGGTGCCATCTGACACATCCGTCCTTTCGCACTGCTGAACCATCACACTGCCGCCGGGCACAGGGCTCTTAATTTGAAGCGGTAAGCTGGCCCTTGACATCTGCAGCCAGCCTGCCGTCTTTTACGTCGAGCAGGATGGTGTCCTCCCTGCCTACATTTCCGGCAAGGATCAGCCTTGCGGCAAGTGTCTCCACATTCTTCTGCAGATATCTCTTCAGCGGTCTTGCGCCGTACATGGGATCATACCCGCCTTCCACTACGAAATCCTTCGCAGCTTCCGTCAGTTCGATCTTCAGTTCCTTCTCCTCAAGACGCCGGTTCACATCTGCTATCAATAAATCAATAATGGCACGGATATTCTGTTTCGTCAATGGCCTGAACATAATTATTTCATCCAGCCGGTTCAAAAACTCCGGTCTGAAATGTGCTTTCAGGTCATTCATGGTCAGCTCCTGGCATTTCTCATCGATAGAGCCATCGTCACGGATGCCTTCCAGCAGGTAGTTCGCCCCAATATTGCTCGTCATGATGAGGATAGTATTCTTAAAGTCCACGGTGCGTCCCTGGGAATCCGTGATACGCCCATCATCCAACACCTGGAGAAGTACGTTAAACACATCCGGGTGCGCTTTCTCTATCTCATCGAACAGTACTACAGAGTACGGCTTCCTTCTGACCGCCTCAGTAAGCTGGCCGCCCTCATCGTACCCTACATATCCCGGAGGCGCTCCGATCAGTCTGGACACAGAATATTTCTCCATGTACTCGCTCATGTCGATGCGCACCATGTTGTTCTCATCGTCAAACAGGCTCTGAGCAAGAGCTTTGGCAAGCTCCGTCTTACCCACGCCGGTCGGCCCAAGGAAGAGGAAGGAACCAATGGGCTTGCTGGGGTCTTTGATACCTGCTTTTGACCGGATGATCGCCTCAGTCACAAGCTCCACGCCTTCATCCTGTCCGACCACCCTCTTATGCAGTTCATCCGCCAGATGGAGGGTCTTATTCCTCTCGGTCTCGTTTAGTTTTGCCACAGGGATACCGGTCCAGCGGGACACGATGCGGGCAATCTCCTCGTCCGTCACAGCCTCGTGGACAAGGGACAGGTCTTTTGCCTTTACCTTCTCTTCCTCTTCTTCAAGCTGTTTCTGTAACTGCGGCAGCCTTCCATACTGGAGTTCCGCTGCCCTGTTCAGGTCATACTCCCTCTGCGCTTTCTGGATATCCTTGTTGACCTGCTCAATCTCTTCACGGATTTTCTGGACACGTTCCACAGAGGTCTTTTCATTCTCCCACTGCACTTTCTTGCCCGCATACTCTTCTTTCAGCCCGGCAAGCTCTTCCTGGAGATGCTCCAGCCTCTCCCGGCTCAGGCGGTCGTCTTCTTTCTTTAACGCCTCTTCTTCGATCTCAAGCTGCATCACGCGCCGCCTCAGCTCGTCAAGCTCTGTCGGCATGGAATCCAGCTCCGTCTTGATCAGGGCGCACGCCTCGTCTACCAGGTCGATCGCCTTATCCGGAAGAAAACGGTCCGAAATATAACGGTTGGACAATGTCGCAGCCGCCACCAGGGCGCCGTCCGTGATCTTCACGCCGTGGAACACTTCATACCGCTCTTTCAGCCCTCTCAAAATCGAAATAGCGTCTTCCACTGTGGGCTCATCTACCATGACCGGCTGGAAACGCCTCTCCAGCGCAGCGTCTTTCTCAATATACTGGCGGTATTCGTCAAGCGTAGTAGCTCCGATACAGTGCAGCTCGCCCCTTGCCAGCATAGGCTTTAACATATTTCCCGCATCCATGGCGCCGTCGGTCTTTCCGGCTCCCACAATGGTATGCAGCTCATCAATAAACAGGATGATCCTTCCGTCGCTGTTCTTTACTTCTTCAAGGACCGCTTTCAGACGCTCTTCAAACTCGCCGCGGTATTTTGCGCCCGCCACAAGAGCACCCATATCGAGGGAAAAGATGGTTTTCTCCTTCAGCCCTTCCGGCACGTCCCCGCTGACAATCCTCTGCGCCAGACCTTCCACGACCGCTGTCTTGCCGACGCCGGGCTCACCGATGAGCACCGGGTTGTTCTTTGTCTTACGGGAAAGGATACGGATTACATTGCGGATTTCCTCGTCACGTCCGATGACCGGGTCGAGCTTCTGGTCTCTCGCCCGCTCCACAAGGTCCTGGCCATATTTATTCAGCGTATCATAGGTCGCTTCCGGATTGTCGCTGGTCACTCTCTGATTACCCCTGACAGTCGACAGCGCATGAAGGAATCCCTCCCGGCTGATGCCGAACTCCCGGAAAATCTGCTTCATATCTTTACTTGCATATTTTAACAGGGCAAGGAACAGATGCTCCACGGACACATACTCGTCTCCCATCTGCTTCGCCTCATCCTCCGCATGGATGAGGACGTTGTTGAGCTCCTGTCCCACATAAGCCTGACCACCCTGGACCTTTGGGCGCTTATCAATTGCCTGCTGTACTCTGTTGACAAAGAGCTGACCCTGGATGCTCATCTTTTCAAGTAATTTTAAAATCAGACTGTCATCCTGTGTGAGCAGGGCGTAGAGCAGATGCTCCTGCGCCAGTTCCTGATTCCCGTTGTCCGCGGCGATCTTCTCACAGTTCTGGACAGCCTGTAATGAATTCTGTGTAAATTTATTAATATTCATGGCTATTCCCTCCTTCATATCAGTGTTCTATTAGTAATATAGCAAGAGTTGTTAGCCATGTCAAGTATCGAGTGCTAATTTATGATTTCTTTACATACGCATACCCATCCATAATCATTCTCGCAGTCCTGTATATTCCAATCTTCTCCACACTGATTTTCCCATCCCGCACAGACACCCGGGCTTCCGCCTCTATTATGCCGGACGGGTGGGCGATCTTGAGCACAGGCTCATTATGTGCCTTATCACTTAGCAGATCATATACCACACTGCCCGGTATCCTCGCCGCAGCTGCAGTAGCCACGGTTCCTGTGACAGGGTAGGCTTTATGCATATGTCCCATAAATACGATCCGGGAGGTTATGTGGCTTTCTCCCTCTTCTATTTTCCGCCCATTGAAGCACTCATGGCTGCGTTCTTTGCTGACAATCACAAAAAACGGCTGAAACGGCGTCACTTTCTGTGCATCCTCCCACCGCTTCACCAGACCGATCTTCGTGCATACTTCTCCCCTGATCCGCTCGATAAGCCGCATTCGCCCGCTGTCCCTTTCAATCTGTTCCGGTGTTTCCGTCCCTTTAAGCCCCAGTTCCCCGGCATGGACAAAGACCACGATATTTCCCGCGTCCACTACAGACACCCTGTAGTTTCTGCCGTCTGCGGATATGATATCCTGCGCTCTTCGAGTTGGCAGGACATTTCCTGTGATACCGCCCGCTGTCTCTGACCAGTCCAGAGTGATTTTCGCCCCGGTACCGGGGACTCCATCAATGTGATAGTCTCCTTCCACCGCGGCCTTTCCATCGGTTACAGGAACAGAAGCCGTCAGGATGCGGTTCGTGTTTGTCAGGCGTATCCTGACTGTTGTAACCGGCTCCACTGCACGGACAAGTCCCATGTCAATGGCAAAACCACCTACTGCTGATGAAATATTCCCACAGTTGCCGCCGTAGTCGATGAAGGCTTTTTCAATGCTGACCTGTCCGAATGTATAATCCACATCCGCCTCGCCTGTGCGGCACGGAGAGATTATTGCAAGTTTGCTGGTGAGCACGTCCGCGCCGCCCAGGCCATCAATCTGACGGATATCCGGGCTTCCGAAAACAGAGAGGAGCACACGGTCTCTTTCCTTCGGGTCCACTGGGAGTTCATTCTCCATGATAAAGATTCCTTTGCTCGTGCCACCTCGCACAATGGCACACCGTATCATATTCATCTGGCTGTGCATATCTGTCCGTCCCCCTTCTCTCCATATTCCTGCATCATTTGGATCATCATATGATGTCCGCTGTAATTCCCCTGTATGACAGACTTCTGGTATTTTGACAGCTTCAGCAGCCTGCCAAAGTCGATCCCTGTATCATATCCCATATTTTGGAACATATATACAAGATCTTCTGTCGCTGTGTTGCCCGATGCCCCCGGGGCGAAAGGACATCCGCCCAGTCCTCCCAGGGTAGACTGGACTTTGGTGACCCCGGCTTCAGCCGCCGCCAGCGTACATGCCAGTCCCATGCCTCTTGTGTCGTGGATATGGACCATGAGTTCAAGTTCCGGACAGGTTTTTTCCACACGGCGGATTTCCTCGCGCACCTGGCGGGGATTTGCCGCACCGATGGTATCGCACAGGCAGATTTCTCTTATTCCCATCCCATACACCTGCTCTGCGAATTTTGCCAGTTCTCCTTCTTTCGGTTTACCCTCAAAGGGGCATCCGAACGCAGTGGCAATATCCACGCAGATATTAAGATCAGGGTAAGCCTCCATGATATTCTCCAGTTCTTGCAGCGACTCCTCCCTTGTACGGTTTATGTTTGCTTTATTGTGGCTTTCGCTTAAAGAGACCACATAAGAGAGATGCCGGATTTCCGCCTCCTGCGCGTCCTTTGCGCCGCGGAGATTCGGCACCAGCGCCAGCAGATCTATATTCGGATACCGGCTGACACAGTACTTTGCTACCTCTTTGGCATCCCGCATCTGGGGGATCGCCCTGGGACTAACAAAGGAGCAGATCTGGATATGGGAGACGCCTGCATCTGCCAGGCCATCAATGATCTTCTTTTTTTCCTCTGTGGAAATCAGCTCCGCCACATTCTGCCAACCGTCCCTTGGTCCAACTTCATAAATGTATATCTGATCCATCTACCTTCTCTCTCCTTTCCATGAGGCAGGCAAAAAGCCCGCCTTTTTCTGTCAGACCGACAATATGATTTGGAATCGCCTGACACCTGTATGTCTCCTGACTGCTCCTGTTCGTGATCACTCCCTTTTTATAGTCGATCTCTATCTCGTCAAAATAGGCGATTTTGTCCGTCTGGCTGCATTCAATGGCAAGAATCCCCAGATTGATGCAGTTGCGGTAAAATATCCTTGCATAAGATTTTGCCAGAACAATACGGATGCCCAGCTCCTTTAGCGCCAGCGGCGCTGTTTCCCGGCTGGATCCGCTGCCCAGATTCTCCTCTGCCACAAAGATATCCCCCGGTCTGCATTTTGAAGCAAACTCCGGATCAATGGGACTCATGGCATATGCGGCGGCCTGCTCTATGGGCAGCTCCATATACATCGGGGGAGAAATAATGTCCGTATTAATATTATCCCCATATTTTAAGCATCTTCCTCTGTATACACCACTCTCTTTTTCCATGTTTCCTCCTTATATCATCCTTGGGTCCGTCAGTTTTCCCATGACTGCGCTGGCTGCTACAGACAAAGGGGATGCCAGATAGATCTGCCCTTCCTTGCTCCCCATCCTGCCGATAAAGTTCCGGTTCGTAGATGACACGCATACTTCTCCGGATCCGATAGCTCCGGAATGCACTCCCAGGCATGCCCCACAGCTTGATGCCAGCACGACCGCCCCTGCCTCTGCCAGTGTATTTAGTATCCCATCTTTTGCACACTGTCTCCAAACCTGCGCCGAAGCCGGGGAGACTAAAAGCCTCACCCCTCTGGCAACTTTCTTTCCTTTCAGGAAATCCGCCGCCATCTTCAGATCGTGATACCGTCCCCCGGTGCAGGAACCGATGTAAGCCTGATCAACCGTTACATTGTCCAGGTTCTTTATCTCCGTTACATTGTCTACCTCATGGGGACATGTGCAGAGAGGCTCAAGCTGTTCTGATTCAAATTCGACTGTCTGTGCATACACAGCGTCCTCATCGCTTGCCAGGGCTTCGCCGCAGGGAGTCCCCTGCTCTCTCAGATAATCCCCTGTCACTTCATCAAACGGAAAAATCCCATTCTTAGCTCCTGCTTCCACTGCCATGTTGGCTATGCACAGCCGCTCATCCATGATCATTTTTTCAAATGTATCGCCAGTAAATTCAAGGGCTTTGTAGGTTGCCCCATGATGCCCCAGTGTGCCGATCACTTTCAGCGCCACATCTTTTGCCATCACACTTTCAGGAAGCTCTCCCCGCAAAACGATCCGGATGCTCTCCGGTACTCGCAGCCATATCTCTCCTGTCACAAGAACTCCCAGCATCTCCGTGGACCCAATGCCTGTGGAAAAGGCACCCAGCGCGCCATATGTACAAGTATGGGAATCTGTTCCCACAATAATATCCCCGGGGCACACGCGCCCATTTTCCACCATGACCTGATGGCACGGTCCGGCGAATTCAAAATAATTGGAGACCCCATGCTGCCGCGCCCACTCTCTCGTAAATTTCACGATTTCTGCCTGTTTGCTGTTAGCGGGCGGAGTATAGTGATCTGATACAATGGTGACCCTGCCGGCGTCCCATATGGAAGCCCCAAGCTCCTTTAGTTTCTCCGCTATCTCTACCCGGGGGCCAAGGATATCGTCCATCATGGCGCCGTCCACTTTACACCATACGATTTCCCCCGGCCTTACACTCTTTTGCCCGCATCCCCGGGCTAATATTTTTTCTGTCATCGTCATTCCCATGTTCCGCACCTCTGTACCGTCATTGTCATTTCGTGTTCCCCGCCTTTATACTACCTGTTCTTTTACCAGCAGTTTTACATCCTCTTCCGACATATCCAGATACTTCCTCAATATTTCTTCCGTATCCTGTGACAGAGTGGGAGCCGGTCTGAATGTATCGATCTTATGGTTGGTCAGCTTGATCTGGTTTCCCGTCATTTTTAGTTTCCCGGCTTTCGGATGGTCGATTTCAACAAACATCTCCCTTGCCCCCGCAATATGCGGATCTTTCGCAACGCGGTCGATCGTATTGATGGGAGCGGCGGGAATTCCTGCATCCAGCAGCAAATCCACGATATCATCAATCTTCTTATCCCGGAGCCACTCTTCTATGATAGGTTTAAGCTCAGCGTGGTGAAGCACTCGGCTGTTGTTGCAGCAAAACCGCTCATCCTCCAGCAGCTCTATCTTTTCCATCTGCTCACACAGCAGTCCGAACAGCTTGTCATTTCCCGCTCCGATCACCACCGAACCGTCCGAAGCCTCAAAAGAATCATAGGGATAGATTGCCTCATACCTGTTTCCAATCCTCTCCGGCACTTTTCCGGTACACAGGTAGATGATGTTGATAATCTCCAGTGAAGATACCATGGAATCCACCAGAGACACGTCTACTTTCTCTCCTTCTCCTGTTTTCAGCCTGTTGATATACGCTGCCAGAATCCCGGTGCAGCAGGACAGACCTCCCATCACATCCGCAATTGCAGTTCCCGTCCGGGTGGGCTTCCCGCCCGGCCATCCGGTGGTGCTCATCAGTCCGCTCATCGCCTGCCCGATAATATCGTATCCGGCTCTTTGCGAATAGGGGCCATAATGTCCAAACCCTGATACACAGCCGTAAATCAGCCCAGGATTGACCTTTTTCAGATCCTCGTACCCCAAGCCCAGCTTTTCCATGACGCCCGGTCGGTAATTCTCAATCAGGATATCGCTTTGGGACACAAGCCTACGCAAAATGTCCTTTCCCTTCTCGCTTTTCAGATTCAGGGTCATCCCTCTCTTGTTGCGGTTTAAGTTCATGTAATACGCGCTCTCTCCATTGATGATCGGGAAGTTTCCTCTGGCATCGTCTCCTTTACCCGGCACTTCTATTTTGATCACCTCCGCTCCCATATCAGCCAGCATCATACCACAGTACGGTCCTGCCAGCACCCTCGTCAGATCAAGAACCTTTACTCCTTCCAACAGTCCTTTTCCCATTTTTCTGCACCTCCTTGCGAATTTGTCCGTATTGTAGTATCATTTCCATAACTTGTATGTGGTATTTGCAACGGAGGTGTAAAATGATACTGAACGCAGACATACTTTCCCACATTCCGCTTTTTCAGGGCATCACAGTGGACGAACTTGCCCGGCTTGACACAGTACTTTATCCCCACATAAAAAATGCATCTTCCGGCGAGTTTCTCTCCTACCCGGAAGATGTAATAGAAGATACCGGAATCGTTCTGGAGGGCAGGATTCACATGATATCCGAAGATTTCTGGGGGAATCAGAATATTATTGCAGAATTTACAAAGAATACGCTGTTCGGGGAAGCACACAGCATCTCCCGAACTCCCCTTTTCTTCTCCCTTGTCGCGGTAGAGCCGTCAAACCTGCTTTTTATCAGGACACAGAAGATACTGGATGCCGCACGCCGCGGTGACAATGGGATTTTGAAACTGTATCACAACCTGATGACCATAATCATCCAAAAAAAACTAAACTATATGAAAAAAGCAGACATCCTCTCCCGCAGAAACCTGAGGGAAAAAGTCTCTGCCTTTCTCTCGGAGGAATATCAAAAAAATGGGACTCCCTCTTTTACTATCCCTTATGACAGACAGCAGATGGCAGACTATCTCTCCGTCGACCGCTGTGCCCTTTCCAAAGAACTGTCCAAAATGAAAAAAGAGGGGATTCTGGATTACAGGCATAGCTGGTTCCAGTTAAAAACATTATAAATTTTACAGACACGTTGCAAAAGCAACGTACTTCTCTGTTTTTCCAGTGTATGATGGCGGCATAATATATAAGATTGTCAGCGGCATGGAACCCCTTGACAGCCAACGCCGCGGAAAGGAGAACAACTATGAAAGTAACAAGCAGTGGAATCGTGAATGGAATCATTCAGGACAAATACGGAAAGAGGGGTGCGTGCAACGAACTCGGCATGCCGACATATTCTCTCCCCCTGTCCATCAAAGACGCACCGGAGGAAACGAAAAGCTTTGCCGTCGTGATCGACGACAAAGATGCTTTCCCGGTGAGCGGTGGATTCACATGGGTACACTGGGTTGCCGCAAATATCTGCAGAACAGAATTGAGAGAAAACGAAAGCCAGACGGCAGATGATTTTGTCCAGGGCGTCAACTCATGGCTGAGCTTACAGGGCGGAAGCCACCCGGCAGAATCCTGCAGTTACTACGGAGGCATGGCTCCGCCGGATGCCCCGCACATATACGATATCCATGTCTATGCCTTGGATACTGTACTAGATCTGAAAGATGGATTCTACATGAATGAGATGTACCGAAAAATGAAAGGGCACATTCTCGGGGAGGTAACCATCAGTGGAGAATATGCTAACTGAGATTAAACATGAAGATAACAGAATACGAATCTCAGAAACCCTCATCGTCGGGATTCTTCTGACAATGTCAGGAGGATTTCTCGACGCTTACACTTATCTATACAGGGGAGAGGTTTTTTCCAATGGTCAGACCGGAAATCTCGTTCTGCTGGGCATCCAACTGGCAGAAGGGGATTTTCAGGGTGCGTCCTATTATATACTCCCCATCTTATCGTTTCTGTTCGGCGTATTTCTTGCAGAAAATATTCATCGGCGTATGAGCAGGGCAAGCTATATAAAATGGAGACATATCATACTCATTCTAGAAATCCTTCTCCTGACCGTGTGTATGTTTATTCCTGCCGGCTCAAACCGAGTGGCCAACATTATCATATCCTTCATTTGTGCTCTACAGACACAGGCTTTCAGATCACTTCATGGGCTGTCCTATATTTCTGTCATGTGTACAGGAAATCTGCGCAGCGGAATACAAGAACTGTGCGCATATATCCATGTCCAGGACCGCAGACATCTTGTAAACTTCAGACATTATTTTCTCATTGCAGGCAGCTTTGTCGCAGGAGCCCTAGCAGGTTCTCTTTTCAACGGTATTCTAAATGGATTTTCACTCATCTTGCCGATTACTCTGCTTTCCATTGTATTGATTATGCTTTTTCTTAAAAATCAACTCTTGAGACTGACTGACCGATTTAATCTGCGGTGGTTTGATCACTAACCGTACTTCTCCGCATTTCAGCCAGAATATATTTTATATACTTCATTGGGGCAAGCCCATTCGCTTTGACAGTCTCAACCATGGTGTAGATCCCACCACTTACGGCAGCTCCAAATTCTTACAATACTGTCCGCGTTTTATCATAGGTGGAAGGCCTCCATTAGCTGATCAGATCCTCCAGTTGTTCCAGTAGCTGGGGAAGTATTTCCAGATAAGTTCCTTTAATTCCTCTGCCGTCATCTGCTTCGTATCGTAACGGTCATAGGGAACCTCAGTCTTCATCCGGGCGCACATACTCTCAAAGCGTACATTATCTTGGCCCGGTCACCGGCACTGTTTATGCTTTGGCGGTAATGATAGTCTCGAATAGCCCTTTGGTATACCTCGCTGGTATACTGCGTTTCCACGGTCACAATGGATAATGGTACCTTCCAGAGGCGAATATGTGGTCGGAGCCTTCTCTAATGTATGGACATACAAACCCGCTTTCATGCCTGTCCCCATTACCAGACCGAAGACACCAAGATCAAAGCAGTCAAAAATCGCAGATACATACGGTTTCCAATCGGACGCCTTAATCTCCATTATATTCGCCACACACTTTTCCAGTAGGGCATCCGATTGGAATTTCCATATTAACAGGTCATCAGCTTTCATGGCTTCCCGGTGGGCTTTTGTAATCCCATTGGGTTTCTTTTTAATCGATAGCTTGGAACGATCTGAAACATGACCCGGTACACGGTACACTCGCTGGGTATAGGGACTCCCCCGGCTGCTTCAGCATCAGTGTCTGATATAAGCTGTCAACTTTTTATACCACACTAGGTTTCGCTGCACATTCTTATTTGAAGCTTACTCTGATTTGCCAATGATCCCCCTGCATTTTAGAAAGCCGATGGGGTAGGAAATCTCCCCCATCGGCATCAGATTTACTTACGTTGTTTTATTTTTTCTCCGGTTACGCTTATTTTGCATGCCGAGAACTCCAAGAACGCTTATTATAAATGCTCCAGCAATAACTAAAACATGTAGACCCACCAAGTCATTATCTCGCGTCTTCGGCGGGATCTGAGCTTTTTTCTTTCCTTCTGACTCGGACGCTGCAACGGTGTTTTGAACAGTTGGATCTGCTTGAATTCCCGAAGCAGAATCCGGAACCGACGGCTGCCCAGGATCCGGATCCAGGACTGGTGGCTGCCCCGGATCAGGCTCCGGATTGGAAACGGCTGTAATTGTCAGGGTACCACTCACATAACCGGCAATTATATAATTCGCTCCCGCATCGGCTCCGGCAATGCTGATAGTATAGATTCCCGGCATACTGGTATCCGCTGCAGAAGTCGTCCGAACGGGCTCGGTAATCAGACTGTCCCCGCTTACAAGACCTTCTACTGTGTAGGTAAATACAGGCATTGCCGCTCCCTGCTCAATCTGGATATTATCAGCTTTGAATGTGAGAGAAGCTGGCTCTATTACAAAAGCAAAGCTTTGGCTTCCTGTATACATTATATCTGTCTCAGGCACAGAAGCAGTCACCGTATAGCTTCCCGCCTGGGAAGGAGGCGCGCTGACCGGTCCGTAAACCTCTCCCGACCGGGTTGTCCCCTCATAAATATATGAGAGATTGTTATACGGTTGAGCAAAACCGTTCTCATCCGTATAAACTGCCGTAATCTCCCCATATCCCTGTATTTGCTGTCCATTGTACACAGCAGCAGTCTGACGGGGAGTAAATGTAATAGTCACCGGGGTTCTGTCCGCGTAACCCACCGTAACTTCAATTGTAAAATCACTGTAGTTTGCCATACCGCTTACTTCTACTATAACGGTATCCGTCATTGAAACATCTGTTATTTCCTTTGAGACAACACTTAGTTCACCCTTCTCATTGACACTTGCAGAAACCAGCCCGTTCTCGGTATAACTTATCACCTTATAGACCGGTACTCCTCCCGCATCTTCCGGTACAAGCCCGGAAAGAAGTTTGGTCACGGATGACGATGCTGTACCTGCAGGCAGATCCACACGCTCATTCTGCGCACTCTGCGCACTTTTCTCGATCCTGCCTCGGCCTGTAAGTGTCACAGTATCTGTGGACAGATCATACCACCTCTGCCATGACCCATCCAGCACAAGACCGCTTCCTATGATGTCGACAGTTTCTGCAGCATCGGCTGCGGCATAGCTCCACACAGGAGCGGAAGCTGTCGGAGTGTCGCCGTCTGCAACTGATCCGACCAGAGTAATCCGGGGTGTCTGATCCGCAGGAACCTCAACGGTTCCGTCATAAGTCTTTGTAATCAAAGAATCCGAA
Organism: uncultured Mediterraneibacter sp.; assembly: GCA_944383695.1. Lineage (GTDB taxonomy): Bacteria > Bacillota > Clostridia > Lachnospirales > Lachnospiraceae > Mediterraneibacter. The sequence continues at coordinate 16,365 of CALWQP010000025.1, read as the reverse complement.
TGGGCCTCAGGAGTCAGTACACGTTTCTCCAGACGTATCGGAATATCTATCTCGGAAGCTGCCAGAGATGCGCTGCCCAGATAACGAAGTTTCAAAACTGTATCTCCTGCAGGAATTTCCTTGTCGCCTGTATTTACTGACAACGTAAAGGAACGATTATCCATAGAAACATTTTGTGGCTCAGATACTTGAATATCACCCACATAAAGGGCAACCTGCCCATCTCCGGCCTGCGACGCCGCCCGAAGAGAACGCGCTCTGGCATCTGTCGTGGCAAAAGTTCCTGTAACAACAATCCTGTCTCCATATACAAACTGGGACGTCGGATTTCCCGATTCATCCTCTGTCTGCGCTGTAAGAGTCGTCATAAGCCCTGTAATCCTAAAGTAAAGATCCACACTGCCCTGAGCGTTATTCTGTCCGGCTATGGAAACAAGTCCGGTTCCCGCATCGGTATTAGAGCCGTAGGCAGCCTTGTAATCATTTGCATCCAAAAGGGATGCATAAGCTTCTGCCAATGTCACCTGCGGTGTGAGTGGACTTCCTGTATATGTCTGATCCGCAATCGGGATGAACATCTCTGTCGTAAGCGTCAGCGGAGTAATGTCAGCCTGCACTGTACAGGTCACTGTTTTTTCTTCCGTTTCTCCGCTTCCTCTGAAGCAGTAGTTGGATGCAGCCGGAGAATCCGAAAGGGTCACGTTAACTGTTACCTTTTTGCCGGCAGCTGCATTTTCATTTTCAAAACTGGCAGTCACAGTGTAATCTGTCCCGGATGTCAGAGTCTCTGAATTTTGCAGTCCCGCTAGCGTTACAACTGCCTCGGCATCAGCTGTACCGTCATAAATCTTGTCTTTTGCCTCAGCATCAGCTGTAAGTACGGCCGGGCTGATCCCGCCCGCAACATGGGCAGAAACTTCTGTTCCCTCCGGCAGACGATAGAAGCCTGCCACATCCACGTTCTCCGCTGCATTAGAAAGCGTCACATTTGTCGCGATAACTTCAGAAGTGTTCGCATTCACATCTGTAAAGGCGTAAGCGCCGCTTACGCTCACCTGATCTTTATCAGCTTCAAGTACGCCTTCCAGAGACAGCTTCAGACTGTGGGCATCAGGAACATCGGCTGTCCCATCATAAGTCTTTTTCGCATCTCCAGACAGCACTGCTGTCACTTCCTTCGGAGAAAGAACGATTTTCGTCTGTACAGACGCCGCCTTTTCATCGATGCTGTCGGACAGGCGAAGCTCCAGAACAACAGGATCACCGGAAGCGCCAATCTCTTTATCCTCAGTATTATAAGTAAGCGTATATGTTCCCTCACTGTCTACTTTCACCGTTTTTCCCACCTGAGAGCCGTTTACATATAACGTAACTTTTCCGTTTGATGCTCCGCTGCTCAGCGCTGCGGCTCCTTTGACGGTTATTGTGTCTCCGTAGGTGAAGTTTGTTTCCTCCGCACTGCCTTTATACGTTCTGGCACTCAGCTCAGGAAGGGGTGCATCCCCCACGATTGTAAAAGTAAGGTCCACTGTACCGGTGTAATTGTTAGTTCCTGTGATTGTAACAGTACCGCTCTCCCTGATGTTTTCTCCGTAAGTAACCTTAAAATCATCCTTCGTAAGCAGATCATATCCTTTTGCAATCGAAATCTTCGGAGTAATCTGACTTCCGGTCCACGGCTGGTCCTCCACCGGCACAAACATCTCTTTCTTAAGAGCTAATGGACGTATGTCTGCCTGGTCAGTCACCTCAGCCTTCGTAGGGGTATCACCGTCAAATTTATAGTTGGCGGCAGCGCCTTTATCCTTCAGTGTAATGACTGCACGGACTGTTTTATCCGTACCCGCGTTTTTATTATCAAAAGATGCCGTTACGGTGTAATCCTGATCCAATGTGAGCTGTTCATCTCCTGCCAGACCTGAAAAAGTAACAGTGACGTCTGCACTCTTTTCGCCATCATAGTCTTTATCCTGAGCAGTAATGGCAGATGTGATCACCGCCTGATTTATACCTCCTGTAACTTCTGTCGTGATTTCTTTATCACCTGCAAGCTGATAAAAGCTTTCCACTCCCGCTGAAGTTGAATCGACAAGTATCAGATCTGAGGCAATTACAGTCTTTGTGCCTGCAGACGCAGACTCAAACCGGTAACTTCCTTCTGCCGTAAGAACAGATGAATCTACGGCAAGTATATCATCCAGCAGGATTTTCATACTGTGGTTCTCAGGCAGTCCGGTAGTACCGTCATAAACTTTTACAGCATCTCCGGTAAGTCTCGCGGTCACCTGTCTGGGAGAAAGGGACACCTTAATATCCTTTACAGCCAGCGCCTCAGACTCTGTTTTTCCACCCAGACGGAGCCGGAGCGAAGCCGTCTCTCCTGAAGCCGGTATAGACTTTTTATTCGTGTAATAGTCAATCTCATAGTTTCCTTTTTCATTTGTCGAGGCTTCTCCAAGCAAAGTGTCACCGTTATATAAATATACTTTTGTGCCTTCATTCACTCCTGACGCCAACCCTCTGACAGTTATGATATCTCCATATATAAAGTCACTAGTCTGTGTGTTTCCTCTGTATGAATCTCCGTCGATCGACGACTGTTCTTCACCGCCTGAAATAGGGAATGTCAGCGTCACCTCTCCCGTGTAGTTCTTTTTGCCTGTAACCGTGACAGATCCCGTGCCGTTAATGTTCTCGCCATATGTAAGAGTATAGTTCTCTTTTGTCAGCAACTTTTCTGTGGCAGCCACTTTGACCTCGGGCTCGATCTTTTCACCGGTGTAAGACTGTTTGGGAATCTTCTCAAACATCTGCTCAGTAATTTCTTTTGGCTTGATCGTGCCTTCGATTGTAAACGGGTCATAATACACGAGCCGGTAATGGGAAGTGGCCGGTGTATTGAGTAGTTTCATCGTAACCGTAACAGACTGTTTTCCCGCATTAGTTTCATTGAAGTGAGCCTCTATCGTATAATCGGTCGTCTGGCGCAGAGTGTCATCTCCTACCAGTCCATCCCATTTGATATCGGTTATCGGCACATCCGATGTACCGTCATAAATCTTCTCTCCGAGTTGAATATGTGGCGTCACATCGGCTCTGACAATCTCAGCCCGAATAGTGTATGTCCCATCAAATGGGTGCTTAACCGTGCCGATGCTCGCCGTTGTATTAGTAAGATGATAGAAATCTGCATCTTTCCCTGCCAGAGCAATATTTTTAAAGAGCAAATCATGATCTCCGATTTCTGCAGAGGCGTGTTCGCAGACATATGTGGTATTCACTTCATCCCCATCCAGCACATTATCCAGATCCAGTTTTACATTATACTGACGACCGCCTTCTTCCAAAGTAAGGGCCTTTGTTGTTCCGTCATACTCTTTTACGACGTAGCAGCTCTCTGAAGGCGTTGCCGTAAGTTTTATTTTATTCAGAGTGACCGCAACATGAGCAATCTCCAAGTCTGCGCTCTGTTTCTGAGCAGGCACGGCCACAAGAGTGTGGCTGCCTGAAGGAAGTTTTTTGTCATGTGTATTGACTGTAAATTCTGCTGATCCATTTTCTCCGACCATAGCCTCTGCAAGAGGCTCTGATGAAAGAGAACCGTCTTTTTCCGTGTAGTGAAGACTGACTGTCTGACCCTGCATATTTTTCACATGCTCCAGATCGACCTTCATTATCTCCGGATAAGTAAACGTTCTGGAAACCGCTCCGGAGCTGTTTATAGGCGTGAGGGTCGTTTCCGCTTCCAGAGAAGCATCAATTTTAAACGGAAGTCGTACCTCTCCCGTGTAATTGTTTTGCCCTTTTACGACAGCGTATCCTGTTCCCTCAGAGACATTATTTTCATAAGTCACTGTAAAGTCATCATAGGACATAATATCTGCTTCACTGTCCGAAATAGAAAGAAGCGGACGAACTTCTGCTCCCGTGTGAGCCTGATCCGGAATCTTATCAAACATTTCCTCAGTCAAGGTCTTGGGCCTGATCCTAAAAGTTGTACTTACAGGCTCCGTCGGATAGGTCAGGTTATAATTGTTCATACGATCTGTATTTCGGGGTGTCACCGTCATATAAGCCGTATACGTTCCCACATCAGGAGAAACGTATTCGGCAGTGACGTCATAATCCACACCCATTTCGAGATGTCTGTTCCACCAATGGGAATAGTCCGTAAAAACAGAATCTATGTTAACTTTCGTTGTTCCGTCATAGATACGTCCAGTGTCAGCTTGTATCGATTTTACAGTGAAATCTCCTTTTGTCACAGTTGCCGATATTGTATCCTTGCTGGAATGATAAGTTATTCCCCCCAAGTTCTTCTCTTTCAGCGTGACCTCGATCACATATGTCCCGACATTCTCGGGGAGTCCGTTCGTCCAGTTTACTCCTTTGTCCGTGGAATATCTGTACTGAAAATCACTGTCTGAAGCCGGGGTCGTCCCATAGTACGCCTCGTGAACTATATCCTCTCTCTTTATGCCAGTTCCTTCATATTGCCTCTCAAAACTGCTCTTCAACGAAAGCCGTGAGGAAAATTCCGTCACAGGATCATTCGGATCATAAAAAGCATGTTTTCCAATTTTCTTCACAGATTCCGCAATCTCTGCCGTAGAAGAGTCGTCTTTTTTAATATTTTGCAAAGAATAAAATGCATTGGCACCAATGGATGTAACTCCATCTTTTATGACAACTTTTTTAATGTATTCAGTGCTGTTTCTCCAGGGAACAAGAAACGGATCTTCAAAATCGCGCATGTCTCCCTTTCCGGAAATGGTAAGCACCCCTTCACTAAGTATCCAGGAAAGATTATCCCCAATCCTGCCCGAATCAATCTTGTTCCCATCCTCCAACGCTTCATTATATGTGAATGTATATCGCGGATATCTGGCCTGTATTTCGGCAGGCTCCTCGTATTCATCCAGCTGGTGATAACCGTCCTTTTCTTCCTGGTCAACAAGAAAAAACTGTCCATTCACATTATTGGCTGTACTGTCTGACACAAAATACTTTTCTCCGATCTTGATCCAGTTCCACGCATGCTTCCCGGCGGGAATATAGCCAATGACCGGAATAGACTCCACTCCCGCATACGCGCACAGCAAAGCATTGCCGGCAGAATAACCATCACAGAACGTGCCTCCCTGAACGATCCCCTGCCACGCAGAGTGAGTGCCTCCGTATGAAATATTGTTCTTAATCCAGTTCCAGACAGCAGTATATTTTTCATAATCGCTGTAAAGATCGTTTTCCGCACGGTAGGGATAGAGTTCGCCCCCGGAAGAATACAGATTCTGCACAAATTTTCTGAGTTCTACTTCCTTTTGATAGTTATGAAACCAGGGATTTCCGCCTGTCTTGATGGTGATGGTATACCCTCCTTCTCCATCCCATGCGAAATTAATTGGGGATGTCGTAAACCGATGTCCCGCGGCATAGATATACCGCCAGTAAGCAAAACTTCTCTCTGCAGATAACGCCTCTCTTGCATCATAGACAATTTGTTCCGCTTCGCGCCCCCACCATTCATATATTTCATCCTGAGTGGCATCTGGTCCAAGTCCGGTAATGTCACCCATATCTTCTTCCTTAATCGTCAGCTTAGCTGATACAAGACCGTCCCACAGGGGATACTTCTCCACGATAAAGTCAACAATCTGATCCCGCTGGCTTCCATCATAATCTTCAATGGTCATACTCCCCTGGCCTTCTGATTCAACTCCATCCGGTCTCCAGTACCAGGGAACCCCCGTAAGCCCCGGTTCCTCAGCCGTGACATCCCTCCTTTCATCCTCCTCTGCTACGTCTGCCACGGTATCAAAAGCGCTCTCTGCAAATGATGTTATGGGCAGCGTTCCCGACAGTATACTGACTACCATGAATAATGCAAGCACACTGCGAACTTTACTCTTCATTCTTATTTCCTCCTATGCATATTAATACAAAATTATTCTCTATCTGTAATATTATACTCCTTTTTATGATGAAAAGGAAGAAAATATGATCCATGATTTTCGTGTATAGTAGGTAGTACTATTGACTTACTACCTCAAGAGCCTTCTCTAGCTGATTATCCACCTCCGCCCCCTCTTCGCTATACACGTTCTCTACTTCCACATCCGGCTCCACTCCTGCTCCGTTGATGCTCCTCCCACTGGGTGTATAGTATTCTGCAATAGTGAGCTTCAGGTAAGTTCCATCTCCCAGATCCATAAGCTGCTGGACAACTCCCTTCCCATAAGTGGTCGTTCCCACGATCTGCCCGACGCCATAATCCTGGATGGCGCCGCTGAAGATTTCGGACGCACTGGCGCTGTACTGGTTCACCAGGACTGCCAGCGGTTTCGTAAACTCATGGGAGCCGTCACAGGTGATTTCGTCTGTATTGCCGTATTTGTCTTTTGTGGAAACGATCGTTCCCTCAGGAAGAAGAAGTTTGAGCATATCGGTCACTGTAGACAGATTCCCGCCCGGATTTCCCCTCAGATCGATCACAAGCCCCTGCATGCCCTGCGCTTCCAGATCGTTAAGTGCTGTCTCAAACTGCTCATAAGTAACGTCATCGAACTCGCTGACCGCGATATATCCGGTCTGTCCGTCTTTCATCTCATACTCCACAGTCTGTATCTCGATAATATCCCGTGTTGCTGTGGCCTGGATTTCTTCCCCATCGCGCAGCACGTGAAGCGTTACATCCGTGCCCCGCTCGCCTTTAATCCATGATACGACAGTATCCAGATCCACTCCTGCGGTGTCTTTATCATCGACCTGGTATAGTGTATCGCCTTCCCGAAGTCCTGCTTTATCCGCCGGAGAATCTTTATATACATTTACGATGGTGATCTCCCCGCTGTCCACGCTCCTTGACATTGTCGCGCCGATGCCGGAGAATTCGCCGCTTGTGGTTTCCAGGAGGGTCTGTGTGGCTTCCTCGTCATAATATGCTGTATAAGGGTCGCCCAGCGCAGCCGCGTACCCGGAATACATCCCTTCTATCAGAGCATCCGCATCGATTTCATCTTCATACAGATAATAGCTCTCGATCAGCCTGTTGATCTTATCGAGCTTTTTCTCTACATCTGTTTCCGTAACACTGCCGGAGGCATAATTTCCTCCTGCCAGCATTCCTCCGAGCTGCCATACGCTCCATACCCCGGCGAACAGAAACACTGCCGCCGCAAATCCCGTAAAGGCTCCCAGCCAGAATCTTTTTGTTCGAATTTTCTTCTCTGTCTCCCAATCCATAACCATCTGTCTCCATTTTCTCTCTTAATCCATTGTCTGAAAACTCAGAGAGGACAAAGCGGAACACTCCTTCCGCTTTGTCCTCCCTCGTCCCGTGCAGTCCTTTTATCTCAGACCGCTATGTATTACAAATATAAGTCCGGGTTTACCGGAACACCGTTTACTTCCACCTGGAAATGAAGGTGTGGTCCGGTGGACTGCCCGGTACTTCCCACATACCCAATCTGCTGTCCCTTCTCCACATACTGTCCTGTCCTGACACACAGCGCGCTGTGGTGCATGTACTTGGTCGTCAAACCGTTGCCGTGGTTGATAACCACCCAGTTCCCGGCGCTGGGACTGTACCCGGCGGTAACCACATAGCCTGCTGCCGCCGCATATGTAGGTGTTCCGGTAGGCGCGGCATAATCATGTCCTTTATGTCCGCCCACCTCAAATTCACGGATCTCCCCAAAATAGCTGGACTGATATGTGTATCCGGGACAGGGGTGGGTGAAGAATCCATTCCCACTCACCACGTTTCCCCCTGTCGGCGGGAGATAGCCGCTGCCGCCGCTGCTCTGCTCCTGCCGTATCCTTTCAGCCTCTCTAGCCTCAGCTTCCAGCCTTTCCAGCGTGTCCGCATTTTCCTGGATCTGCGCCTGAATTTCTGCGAGTTCCGCTTCGTTGCTGCTGATCAGCGCGCTCACTTCCTCCTGCTGCGTCACAAGCTGGGTTTGAAGCGTGTTCAGCTCCTCGTACTCTTTCTGGACTTCTTCTTCTTTCTTCTCTACCTCGTCAACTGTCGTCTGATACTTGATCAGCTCATTTCTATCATATTCAGAAATCCGGGAAACATACTCTGCTTTGTTGAGAAAATCGCCCATATTTTCGCTTGCAAAAAGCATCTCCATGAACTGGGTACTGCCTCCCTCGTACATGAACTTAATTCGGATCTTCATGCTCTCATACTGGTCATTCGCATTGATCCTTGCCTCTACCAATTCATTTTCTACGGCTGCCACTTCCGCTTCCTTTTCGGTCAGCTTCTCCTGAGTAGCCTCCATATCCGCGATAATGGAGTTCAGCTTCTCGGACAGTGTTGCCTGCTCGGCTTCCGCAGCCTCTTTCTGTTCATCCAGCTCATCCGCCTTCTGCTGCGCCTCATCCAAGGTAACTGCACTTACGCTGTAAGCCAGTCCCATTGTCAGGATCAGCGCCATCAAAAGCCCCCACAGCTTTCTCATTCGTTTTTTCATAAGAACACCTCCTATACTTTCAGGTGCTTACGCACGGTGAAGAAACTTCCCAGGAAACCGATCCCGATTCCCATCACCAGGCCGACCGGGAGAAGGATCTGGTAAACTGTTCCTACCGGCAGGAAATCAATAATATTCTGCAGGATACTGAACCTCTCCATAATATACTGTACAGCCTTATCATACAGGAAGTACAGGAGCACGAGCGGAAGCGCCGCGCCGAAGATACCGATGATCAGACCTTCGATCACGAATGGTGACCGCACGACAAAGTCCTTTGCACCGATGTATTTCATAATCGCAATCTCTTCCTTGCGGACTGTGATACCCATCGTAACTGTATTGCTGATCAGGAAAATGGACACCCCAAACAGGATGATAATGATCGCAATTGACACGACCGCCACAAGTGTATTCACGCTGGACAGTGTGTTGGCGACCACATCTGAACGATTGACCTCGCGTACACCGTCAAGCTGCTGTGCGAATTCCACAAGCTCCTTCTGTGTTTCTGACAGAGACCGGCTTCTCGCGAGCAGGCTCTGATTGTCATCTGTGGTCTGCATGTATACCTCATAGTTGTCAGAGCTTGCCAGCGGATTATCATTTTTGAATCCTTCCGCCAGCTCCGGGTTATCCCCAAAATACTGTTTCTGGAACTCCTCCCACGCCTCGTCGGCTGAAACATATACTACATCCGACACACCTTGATGGCTTTCCAGCTCTTCTCCGATCTCCCTTTTCTGGGCTTCCGTGGCATCCTCATCAAAAAACACTGTAATTGCCACGCCTTCCTCTGCTGTCCTGATAATATGCTGAAAATTTACAAGAATCGAGAAAAATAAACCAAACAAGAAGATACAAGCTGACATCGTCGCAATGGATGCGAGAGAAAACATCTTGTTCCTCCAGATATTCTTAACGCCCTGTTTTCCGACGTATCCTATTGTACTAATCCTCATCTATATACCCACCTTTTTGTTCATCACTGACGATCACGCCCTGTTTCATCGTGATAACGCGCTCGTTCATCTCGTTTACGATCTCCTGGTTATGTGTAACGACAAGAACTGTCGTTCCGCGTTCGTTTGCCTCCTTCAGAATGCTCATGATCTCCCATGAATTCGTCGGATCCAGGTTTCCTGTCGGCTCGTCGCACAACAAAATGGCAGGCTCATTTACAAGCGCCCTTGCAATTGCGACACGCTGCTGCTCTCCTCCTGAAAGTTCCTTTGGGAAAGATTTATATTTCTGTGCGAGTCCCACAAGGGAAAGTGCCGCCGGCACCTTCTTCTTGATCACCCTGGTAGGCGTCTCTGTCACACGCAGCGCAAATGCAATATTCTCATAGATATTTCTGTCCTTCAGCAACCGGAAATCCTGGAAGACAACGCCAAGTCCCCTTCTGTATTTCGCGATATGGCGGTGCTTCATCCGGTTTAGGTTCTGCCCGTTTACGATGATCGTTCCCTCTGTCGGATTCAGTTCCTTCATGATAAGACGAATCAGGGTGGATTTACCTGACCCGCTGTCGCCGACGATGAAAACGAACTCTCCCCGCTCGATCTTAACGGAAACTCCGTTAAGAGCAGCATTCCCCTTGGAATACTCCTTCGTCACGTTCCTTAATTCAATCATATGTTCCTCCTAATTATTCATACTCCTGTGTAGATCAGTATTCTAATGACTCCATATACTTCATGTATTTGACGACCATCAGCGCAATCTTGAATGTGATCGCATCCTCGAAGACGCGCAGGTCCAGTCCGGTGCTCTTCTGGAGCTTGTCCAGTCTGTATACAAGAGTATTTCTGTGAATATAAAGCTGCCTGGACGTCTCTGATACATTGAGACTGTTTTCAAAGAATTTGTTGATCGTCGTCAATGTCTCCTCATCAAATTCGTCCGGAGATTTCCCCTCAAAAATCTCTTTGATAAACATCTTGCACAGCGGTATCGGAAGCTGATATATCAGACGTCCGATGCCAAGAGTCGCAAACGCTATGATGTCCTTATCGTCAAAAAAGATCTTGCCTACGTCAAGAGCCATCTTTGCTTCTTTGTAAGATTTTGAAACTTCTTTGATATCATTGACGATGGTGCCGTAAGCGATGCGTATCTGCTCCTCCTCTCCCTCGCTGCGGAGCGTATCGAGCATCTCTTTTGCCATCTTTTCAAGTTCCCTGCCGCCTTCCCTCTCCGCCAGTTCCTTGACAACAATGATGTTCTTCTCATCCACTGCTGTGATGAAATCTTTTGATTTCCCGCCGAGAAGGCCTCTTACATTTTCAAGCGCAGCATTATCTTTTTCGTGCGATGTCTCAATAATAAAGATAACACGTTTTACTTCTGTGTCAATATGTAATTTTTTTGCACGGTTATAAATATCTACCAAAAGCAGGTTGTCGAGCAGAAGGTTTTTGATAAAATTATCCTTGTCAAATCTCTCCTTATAAGCAACCAGAAGACTCTGGATCTGAAATGCCGCAATCTTGCCCAGCATATAGACATCCTCGCTGTCGCCGTCGGCAAGAAGCACATACTCCAGCCGCTGTTCGTCAAAAATCTTGAAGAACTGACAGCCCTGGATTACCTGACTGTCCGCGGGCGACTCAACAAATGAGAGCACCGCCTCGCTCCTGTCCTGCACATTTTCAAATGTGGCAGCCAGCTCCTTCCCTTCTGTGTCAAGCACACAAAAATCGACTCTTGAGATTCCCTTTAGCCCCTCTATCGTATTTTGCAGTATCTGATTCGAAATCATATTTTTCCCTCCGCTCCTTAAGATTATTCCATGTACATTTTTCACAAAGTTTAAGTCGAAATAATTTCTTACGTTCACATACTCATGTAATATATTAATGCAAAACATCAAAAAAAGAAAGAGGAAATACACTTTTTTTATGCATTTCCTCAAAGTTTTTACAAAAAATTCATATTTCTTAGCCTATGCATTCTTCACAAAGCGCCTCTGTGCCCTTCTACTTCTCTTTTCCCACACGCCAGGAGAACATAAACTTCCTGAAAAAATGCCGCAGTCTGCCCGCCGCCTTATGGCCGCCCCGGCTCTCCGCAAATACAGCGCCGCAGCCCAGCCATACTTTTGCATTGAGCAGAGCTTTGTTCCTGCTGATAAACTGCTCCTGGTAAGGAGACGCCAGTACCGAGAGGATACAGTCAGTCTCTGTGCCGTTTATCTCGTTGACCACACTCTCCTCACGTTTATCATCGGCCTCTATGATACCGCTGCCTGCCAGACAGATTCCCCTGCTGTATCTGCGCAGCATTTCTCCGACGCGCTGAAGGTCTTCCTCTGTCTCGGCAAGCAAAAACACTCTTTTCTGATTCTTCTGCAGATATTTCAAAAACAGCTTTAGAAAGGTCCGGTTTTCTGTTTCTTTCATTCTGCCTTTATCCGTCATGTCCGTGCCCTTGAGTATCTCCGCCTCCCCGGGCAGCACAAGATCCATCTCCCGGAACAGTTCTTTCCATTCCGCGTCTTCCCTGCCCTTCATAAGAGCATCCATGGACATGATCTCAATTGTATCAACCAGTTCGTTTTCCATAAACTGCATTACCTTAAGCATGGCTTCTTTCGCGGTAAGACAGTTCAGGCTGACGCCCAGAACATCTATACTATCTGTCATCGCTACATCACCTATCGTCTTCCCAGTTGTACAATTTTATCAAATATCTGCTTTTTTGTAAAGATTTTACTGTTCCTGTTTCTTCTTTTTTGTCACCAGTCCGCCGATACGCCCTGTCTCTTTTGACGTCAGTGACTTCCATCCCTGGGAGAGCACCCTGTCAAGAAGTCCCAGTTCTTCGGCCACCTCATATTTCAGCTTTTCATCCGGCTCCAGATTATTCAGATCGATCGGTTTTTCCTTCTTTGTTCCCATGACACTCCTTCTTTCCGCTTTCTTGGCACAAAAATATTGCCCTCTTTTCACAGGAGTATTGCCGGATGCCGGGAAGGATATACAGCCGGGATGATATATGGCTTGACACCAGACCGGATTTGACGCTAGACTGGATTTGGCGCAAGGCTGAATTGGGGACCAGGCTGAATTTAGGGATAACCGACTGAAGGGAGTGATCTATTTGCAAAATCTGATGCTTTTTGTTACTTATACAACAAAGCCCGGGATGCGGGAAGCCTTTACAGACGAAATCCTGAAAAGCGGGGTATTGGAAAAAATCCGCCGGGAAAGCGGATGCCTGGGCTATGAGTATTACCAGCCTGTCGGCAGAGCTGATGAAATCCTTTTATTAGAAAAATGGGAGACGGAGGAGCAGCAAGCACTTCACTTAAAACAACCGCATATGGAGATATTAAAGTCCATAAAAAACAAATATGTGACCGACACCCGCCTGGACAAGATATTATTTTAATGAAGAAAACCGCAGTTCTCTGTTTACTGCGGTTTTCGTAGGTTTTATCAGGCGCCTGCCCTCGCAGACTGATTCAGACTATTTTCCATAAGCTGTTTCTGATCGTTTTCTGCATTGGATGATCCCGATTGTCTCCTACACCGGCTGGTCCGGTATGATGATCGCTGCTATGATATATGCAACTATCCCTCCGCCGGTGCATCCGAACAGCACGAATGCGAGTCTGATCAGCGTCGGATCAATGTTAAAGTATTCTCCGATCCCCCCGCACACTCCGCAGAGCATTTTACTTGTTCTTGAACGATATAATTTTTTGTCTGTCATTTTTAACTTCCCCTTTCTTAACAAACCTCATGTTTTTAAAATCACCCCGGAAAGCCCGGTTTATTCAAACATGATCTCCACGGTGCCCATGTTGCATTCCGCCTCGATCCTGCGCCCGCTTCCATTGTCTATTTTCATTTTATTACCGATGCCGCTGTATGATTCCCCATCGATCAAAAGCTCTCCCACGGAGCATTTCACCTCATAATCATAAGCGTCCGCCGTTCCCGAAAGGGTGCAGAGCACCTCTCCCACATTGCAGTTGATCTTGGCCCGGTCTGCCACCTCGCCTTCCAGCGTGATCTGTCCGACACCGCAGTCCGCATCCAGCCTGTTTACCGAAAAGGATGAGGCGATGATCTGACCGGCGCCGGTTTTCGCGGAAAGTTCTCCGGCTTCTATTTCCGTCAGTTCGATCAGTCCTGCCTTTGCGTCCGCTGATATCTTTTCAAAATATTTCCCGCGGGGCACGCTGATATATATGATCCCGCTGTTCTGGGTGCCGAGCCATCCGCGGTGTTCCATTTCCACCCGCAGTTCCGCGCCGTCCTGGGATACGCTTATTCTATCTTTTAAATCTTCCCGGCATCCGGAAATATCCACAATGATATTTTCTCCGTCATAAGCTGTTCCCCCGCTCTCGTCATAAGGCATCACGCGGACTCCCATCCCGGTAAGCTCAATCTCCAGCTCATCGATCCCCGCATAGGAAGTCACATCCTTCCCATCCGGCTCAGCATACACCAGACTGCCGTCAGTGACCTCTTCAATCTCTGACATCACTGTCACCTCCTGCCTGATCCCGAACCGATCCAGCCAGGACCGCAGGATCCCCTCACCTCTGTCATCCCTGAGCATCACCAGCCCGCCCAGAGCTGTTCCAGCCACAGCAAGGAATATTCCCACAGCAGCAAGGACCGCGCAGATGATCCAGAATATTTTCCATCCTTTTTTCATCTTTTATGACACCGCCTTTCCATAAAATGGGCGTCTGCACAGAGCGACAAATCCCCTGAGCATCGCAGGATATACAATGACGCAGAGCTTTACAGTACCCACAGTCGCCATGAGTCCGAGCACAAACAAAAGGATGCCGACTCCTATGACGATCATCCCGGCCGGAGGGATGACCAGCAATACCAGCCCGGTGACTGCCACAACGACTCCGGATATCATAATAGCTGCCGCCGCTATGACAAGTCCCGCAAAGAAACAGATGACAGCCGCCGCAACGCCCAGCACAACACCTGCGATTCCCAGTGCCACAGGCCAGACTACGATCACGATCAAAATAATGAGGAGAATCTTCAGTCCCCGGCTCGTCCACGGAGCATCCTTCTTCCGGGCGTCCCATTCTGAAGCGACTGCTTCCCCGGTCTCGTTATCTGCGCCGGCCGCCGCCCCTGTTTCGGCATTTGGCCCCTGTCCGTTTCCTCCGGTGCGCTGTCCGTATTTTTCCATGTAATCCTTATGATCAAATTTTGACTCGTCAAATTCCGTTCCATAATAGTCCGCCTTGATCGACTCTGCCACTTTCTCCGGGCTTCCCAGCTCCCGGAGCGCCTCGGTCTCGTTTTCCTCTCCGGCGTCCGCCAGATAATCTGCATAATACTGAACCGCCGCCTGCCGCTCTTCCTCCGGCATGCCGGATAACAGCCGCTCAAGTTCAGCCAAAAATTCCACACGGTTCATGCAGTCACACCTCCCTCAAATATCGCGTTGATCTTCTGAATATAAGTTTTCCACTCTGCTTTATACAGATTAAGCTGTGCCATCCCCCGGGACGTCACCTTATAGTAGCGTCTGTTCCTGCCGTCGAACTGCCTGTCATATACTTCCAGGCATTCATCCTTCTGAAGCCTGCGCAGGACCGGATACAAAGTGGATTCTGACACATCGATGACTCTGCGTACATCCTGTGTGATCCGATAGCCGTATGTGCCCTCGTCTTCCATGGAGACAACCGCCAGCACGATGGCGTCCAGAAGCGCTGCTCCTGTATTGAATACCATGCAACCACCCTTTCTGTACAAGTTCTGACTTAGCATCAGTCAGCAATACTGTACTGTTTTCTATATTATATTCAATATAATATAGTATGTCAATATAATATTGCTTAAGTTATACATAATCATTTCTAAAGAATTTCCAAAGGGAAGGGGATACGGTGTTGATTTTCAGAGCAGGCAACTCCGCTTCACGTCAGATAATCCTGCTCTGAAAATCAACACCGTATCCCCAAAAGGTTCTACAAAAGGGCTCCAGTTTTCGGACATATCACTCAATCGCACTTCCCCCGGCAAATCCCGATTTTGTATATCTTTTACTGTTTTGGATTCAATGAAAAATTTATGTTCGCGATGGATAATAAATTGACACTATTCCGCCGTATTTTCAGGTACAGGTGCATTATAGTATTCTACACTGTTCATTTGTGTCACTGCTTCATAATTAGCTTCCAGGTAAGAAACACTGTCAAAATAAAACCCTTTTGCTCCCTTAAATACTTCCACAGGTACATGCAAAGACTTACCTTCATCGGGACTACTGTCAATGAGGATACAATCTAAACCATCATATAAGCCGTCTACTCCTTCAATCCAAAGATGGCTTTTATCATTTGTAACCCCCATCCACGGCACTTGATTCGCCTGCTGTATGTTCACATAAATCGAGTAGTTGTCATTCAGATAATAGTCCGGATGCTCCGCTAAATACGCATTCATCAGCTCGCGCATGGTTTCTGCATCCTCCCATGTCAGGTCTTTCCGGAATATATCCAGTCCCATTTTTTGTTTAAAACCATATCCTATGGTTTTTTTATCTTTATCAATGTCAATCCCTGTAACTTCTAATGGATAAAGACCTGTTCCATATTCCTTAAGGACGTCATCAATCAGCCGGTATTCCTCGCTGTTTGCACGCATATAGGATATTTGTATATCTTTTACTATTTTGGAGCCAATGAAAAATAAAAGTATGACAAGAAAAAATATTCTCCGTTTCTTTTTTTTCATGCTGCCATCCTTCCTCCAGTTTTTCACAGCGTTCATTGATCTGCCGGCATACGCATGGGTAATAAACTGACGCTATTCCGCCGTATTTTCAGGTACAGGTGCATTATAGTATTCTACACTGTTCATTTGTGTCACTGCTTCATAATTAG
>CALWQP010000024.1 GCA_944383695.1 uncultured Mediterraneibacter sp. | reverse complement strand
TATAACTACAACGGAGGTTTTATTATGGCAATCGGCAAACGAATACGCTTTTTCCGCAATCGGAAAGGCATGACGCAGAAGCAGCTAGGCGAGATCCTCGGTTTTCTCGGAAAAACCTCTGATGTTCGTATGGCGCAGTACGAATCAGAAGCCAGAACGCCGAAACAAGACCTTGTAAAAGAAATGGCACATATCCTTGATGTAAGTCCTCGTGCAATCACTGTCCCGGAAATAGACAGCTATATAGGTCTTATGCACACGCTCTTTGCACTGGAAGATATGTACGGGCTGAAAATCGGAGAGATTGATGGAGAAGTATGCCTGCGGCTGGATAAGTCCATCGGCTCCACCTACTCCACCATGTTTGATATGTTCCACGCATGGCAGGAGCAGGCTGCCCGTCTGGAACGGGGAGAGATAACCAAAGAGGAATACGACCAATGGCGATACAAATATCCCGAATTAGACACTTCAAATCACTGGAAGAAAACTGTATCCTCACAAGGATTAAGTGACTTGATTACACAGGCTTTAAAAGACGAAACTAATTGATTTTCAACCATAAAACACACACTGTCCCTACCGCCTGTCAACTCTTTATTCACGCAAAAAACCTTGCCGACTTTCAGCTTCATTTCTGAAAATCAGCAAGGTTTTTCTGTTATTGAAGTATTCTGTTATTCAGTGAATGATACCCGGAATGTTGCCAAATCGTTGCCAGTGCTTAAACAAATTTGCTTGAAACCCGCATAAACACTGGATTCTTACAACTCATTTCATCACTCAAACTCTATCGTCCCCGGCGGCTTACTGGTCAGATCATACATCACCCGATTAACCCCTCTGACCTCATTGATGATCCTGCTCATAACTTTATTCAGCACCTCATACGGTATCTCCGCCGCCTCCGCGGTCATAAAGTCCACCGTATTCACAGCCCTCAGCGCCACCGCATAATCATAAGTCCTCTCATCACCCATGACCCCGACGCTTCTCATATTCGTAAGCCCTGCGAAATACTGTCCGATACTCCGGTCCAGTCCGGCGTTCGCGATCTCTTCGCGGTAGATTGCATCCGCATCCTGCACGATCTTCACTTTCTCCGCCGTCACCTCGCCAATGATGCGGATTCCGAGCCCCGGTCCCGGGAATGGCTGACGGAACACCAGATATTCCGGTATACCCAACTCCAGTCCGGCTTTACGGACTTCGTCTTTAAACAGGTCTCGCAACGGTTCAATGATCTCTTTAAAATCTACATAGTCCGGCAGACCGCCCACGTTATGATGGGACTTGATCACCGCAGACTCACCGCCCAGACCGCTCTCTACCACATCCGGATAAATCGTTCCCTGCACAAGGAAGTCAACAGCGCCGATCTTCTTTGCCTCTTCCTCGAACACACGGATAAATTCCTCTCCGATGATCTTTCGTTTCTTTTCCGGTTCTTCCACACCTTTGAGCTTGGAATAAAATCTCTCCTGCGCGTTCACGCGGATAAAATTCAGGTCATATGGGCCTTCCGGTCCGAATACCGCTTCGACCTCATCTCCCTCATTCTTCCTGAGAAGACCGTGATCCACGAAGACGCAGGTAAGCTGTTTGCCGATCGCCTTTGACAGCATGACTGCTGCCACAGAAGAATCCACGCCGCCTGACAGGGCGCAGAGCACTTTCCCGCCTCCGACTTTTTCCCGGAGCGCTTTCACCGTATTCTCTACAAATGCATCCATCGTCCAGTCACCGGAACATCCACATACATTCTTTACAAAATTATTGATCATCTTCGTTCCCTCTGCGGTGTGGAGCACCTCCGGATGGAACTGGATCGCATACAGCTTCTCAGCTTCATTTTCCGCTGCTGCCACCGGACAGTCCGCTGTGTGCGCAGAAATCTCAAACCCGGACGCCACCCGGGCAATATAGTCAAAGTGGCTCATCCAGCAGATAGTCGACGTAGCCACATCTGCAAATACCTTAGAAGATGTTTTATCGATCAGGACTTCTGCCTTGCCATATTCTCTCACATCTGCCTTCTTCACTTCGCCGCCCAGCACATGCATCATAAGCTGCGCCCCATAGCACAGACCAAGTACCGGGATGCCCAGTTTAAACAGCTCGTCCGTATATGTCGGTGAATCCGGCAGATAGCAGCTGTTCGGCCCTCCGGTCAGGATGATTCCTTTCGGATTCATTTCTTTGATCTTTTCAATATCTGTTTTGTAAGAATAAATCTCACAGTACACATTACATTCTCTTACGCGTCTTGCGACAAGCTGGTTATACTGCCCGCCGAAGTCGAGTACGATCACTAATTCGTTCTTCAACGCTTTCCTCCTGTAAAATACGGTCCCTCCGCTGCGTTCCAAGCGCCGGACCGCCTTTTCTTATGTATCCATTATAGTGGAGCTGCCCATGTTTTACAAGCATTTCTTATTCCGTCGATTTCCCCGCCCGGGCCCTCCTGCCGATGCTCTCCAGCCAACACTCGCTCACTCTCCTGCCGCGCCCTCCTGACCTCCCACCCGAATGTGTTCACCCGGATCATCTGTGGAAGCCCCAAAAAAAGAAAAATCCCGGCACATACTTTATGCACCGGGGATTCCCTGAAAGACACCTTGGTCTTCTATGTTCATTTTTCAGATGATTTTTCCAAATTATGCCGTATTTCCAAAGACTACGCCGCATATTTTGCAAGTTCCGACTGAAGTTCCTTACAGTGGTCTGAATGCACCTGCAGTTCAAGTGTACTGTTGAGTCCAAGATGCATAATACCAAGCAATGACTTTGCGTCAACTACCACTCTGCCTCTCCTGACATCAACATCAAATTCATACTTGGATACCGTGTTTACGAATTCGACTATCTCATTCGGAGTCTTAAACGTAAGCTTCATTTTGCCCACTATTCATCTCACCTCTTTTCGCCTTTACAGGCATGTACATGGTCTGCGTTTCTGCAGACCAACGTATATCATACCATAATTTTCCTCATTGAAAAGGTAGAAAATTCTAAAAAAGGTAGATTTTTTTAATTTGTTACTGGGCTGACTTCCGAAATTCTGTCGGGAGCATCCCTGTTTCTTCCTTAAATACCCTGCTCATGTACTTCGAATCCGCATACCCTGTCAGCTCCGCGATCTGATTCAGCTTCAGCTTCGTCCCTATCAAAAGCCCTTTAATCCTGTCAATCCTGTATTTTCTCACCGTCTCAGCAAATCCGGAACCGGTCTCTTTTTTGAACTGCGTGCTCAGATATTCCTCGGAGACGAAAAGATGCTCCGAGATCTCCTCCAGAGTAATCCCCTGGTCATAATATTTCCGCACAAGCTGTACTGCTTTGCACACAAGCGGACTCAGACTGTGGTCAAATTCCTCTGGGGCATCAAAACTCAAAGCCCGCATGAATCTCTCTATCGCCGTCCGTATCTGTCTCCAGCTCACGGCTGTAGATATCATCTGCATACAGCGCTGCACCTCCACCTCTGACGCAATCTCCCGACGGACTTTATAGGCATTGAGCAGGACCATGTTAAAACGTATAATGCACTCTTTCATATCCTCCGGGCTGTATGGTTTCCGCCGGAGATGATCATACAACTGGTAATAACACTGTTTGATCTCTTCGCCGTTCTTCTCGGTCACGGCATTTTTCAGGCGGCTTTCTATGTGGGCAGGATACCTCAGCGGCATGATTTCCATTCCTTCGATTTTTTCCGTACAGATCAGCTCTCCCCTGTCAAACAGCAGGTTCCAGTCGAGCATGGCATACATTCTTCCCAGCACCGCCTGAAGGTCAACAAGCCTTTCCGCTCTGACACGGATGCATACGACAGTTCCCCTCAGAGCTGTACACAGCTTGGGAACGACCTCCTCCTGAAAATAAGCATCTCCATATTTTTCGGCTTCGGGCCCATACTGTACGACAAGCAGCAGATTCCATGTGCCCACTTCAAATACCCGGAATGCGCCGCGGCTCTTAAGCGCCTCCGTCTGCTCCAGCAAGTTTCTTACAGTCTCTTTTTCTTCCCTGTATTTTTCATCCAGCCAGACGGCAAACACAGCTCCCGGATCATATACCGTAAATCCAAATCTCCTCTTTGTGATATCATGTAATCTATCCTCAGGATCCAGCTGTCCGTTCAGGCATCCCAGGAGTATATTTTCAACGGTAAAAACGGCCTCCGCTACATACTCTCCATCCACCCGCTGCTCGATCTGGAGGATTCTTTTCTCAAGCTGAGCCATCTGCACAGGCTTGATAAAATATCCGTCAACCCCCAGCTCCAATGCCTGTCTGACCTGGCGGAAATCTTCTTTTTCCGCCAGCAGGATCACCCTTGAATGTATTTTCTCCCTGCGGAGCTTCTTCAGCATCAGGAGTCCATCCGCCCGGGGCAGGCTGATATCCGCTATGATGAGGTCAGGGATCTCCTCCTTTATCAGCTTGTATCCTTCCTGTCCTCCGGATACCGTTTCCAATGATCTATATTCCTGCCCCAGCTTCCGGAGCAGTTTTTCGAGTTTTTCCCTGTACGCTGCGTCTTTTACAATAATAACAATCTTCATCCGCAGCCTCCTTCCTGACCATGTCCGCGCAAAAATCCGGCAGCGGCAGGATTTCCCGCCGCCGCCGAATCGTAATGTCGTTCATTTATCTGTCTCTCATATTTTTCCTTTATCTGTACATCACTGCTGCAAGCATCCCGCAGACGCATACTGCAAACGCCGTAGGCTCACGCACCATACCGTTAGAGGAAATATATGCCACATCAGTATTTGTAAAATAATTCTATCTTAAAGTCAGCGCAAAGTCCAGTATTTTTATATTTATCCCTTCACGGCTCCTGCCGCTACACCCTTGATGATATGCTTCTGACAGGACAGGTAGAAGATAATGACGGGGATGACCGCAAGGATCAGAGCCGCCATGATCGCGCCCATATCCACACGTCCGTAGCTTCCTTTCATATACTGGATGGCGATAGAGATCGTCTTGTATTTATTCAGATCCAGTACAAGATATGGGAGCAGGAAATCATTCCAGATCCACATGGTCTCCAGGATGCCCACAGAGATATACGTGGGCTTCATGATCGGCAGCACGACAGAGAAAAAGGTGCGCAGCGGCGTACATCCGTCGATCATCGCCGCCTCTTCGATCTCAAGCGGGATGGATTTCACAAAGCCGCAGAACATGAACACCGCCAGCCCGGCCCCGAAACCCAGGTAAATGATAACGATCCCCCATGGAGTGTTAAGACCGGTGCGGTCCGCTACCAGTGACAACGTAAACATGACCATCTGAAACGGTACGACCATAGAAAACACACACAGCAGGTACAGCACTTTTGTAAACCCGCTCTTTACTCTCGTGATATACCAGGCGCACATGGATGTGCATATGAGGATCACCAGCACTGAAGCCACCGTAATGAATACCGTCCATCCCACTGCACTGAGCAGCTCGTATTTATCGATTGCTGTCAGATAGTTTTCAATACTGTTCCATGTCTTTTCCGTGGGCAGTGTAAACGGTTCTTTATTGATATAGACTTTCTTTTTAAAGGAATTCATGAGCACGATCAGGATCGGGGCAATATAGACCAGTCCGAGGATGGTAAAAACGCCTGTACCGACCATGCTGAGCTTGTTTTTCTTTTTCATTTACTGCTGCACCTCCTTCGAGCGTGTGGCACGAAGCTGGATCATGCCGATCGCAACCACAATCACAAAGAATATTACGGCCTTCGCCTGTCCGACGCCTTCCCATCCGGTCCGTCCATAGAACGTATTAAAGATGTTCAGCGCCATCATTTCAGACATCTTCGACGGCTCTCCCGCTGTCAGCGACAGGTTCTGGTCAAAGAGCTTGAATCCGTTCGTGATCGACAAAAACATACAGATCGTAATGGACGGCATCATCATAGGGATGGTCACGCGGAAAAGCCGCTGAATGCCCGAAGCGCCGTCGATCTGCGCCGCCTCCATCACATCTCCCGGGATGGACTGAAGACCTGCGATATAGATGATCATCATATATCCGATCTGCTGCCAGCTCACAAGGATGACCAGTCCCCAGAACCCATACCACTCATTTAATCCCAGCGCCGTACTGTACTTCGCCAGTATTCCGTTAAATATAAGCTGCCAGATATACCCGAGCACGATACCTCCGATCAGGTTCGGCATAAAAAAGATCGTCCGGAATATATTGGTCCCCCGCATTTTCTGTGTCAGCGCCAGAGCGAGCGCGAATGCGATCACATTGATCACGACAAGCGACACCACGGCAAAAAGCGCTGTATACCAGAACGAATGTCTGAATATGGTATCCTTGAATGCTTCCACGTAATTGGATATTCCCACAAACTTCGCGTCTGTAACCGTGGTAAATTCACAGAATGACAGCCAGATTCCCATGATGAAAGGAACGATAAATCCCAGTATAAACGCACAGAATGTAGGGAGTACAAAAATCGGCATATAACGCCGGATTGCTTTTTCCATGAAATCGTCCTCCTTTTAAAAAAGCGGCGTTCAGACCATCTCTGCCCGCCGCTTTTCTTTTACCTATTGCTGTTAAAACTTGCCTGGCCTTTATTTCGCTGCCGCTGCCTCTGACGCCCATCCGTCTACGAATGCGCTCACGACTTTCTCCCAGTTCTCGTCTGCCTGGTCAGCCGCATAAGCTGTCAGAGCAGAACCTACACCGTTCTTCCACTCTTCGGACGGCATTGTTGAGAACACCCATGTCACAGGAGTTTTGCCTTCTTCCAGATACTTGTTCGCCTCGTTGACAAGTGTATTTTCAGATTCCAGATTTGCTTTGAACGGAATGACAAATCCCATATCCTTGCACATTGCCTCTACACCTTCATCTGAAGTCACGCACCAGTTCATGAAGTCAAGCGTTGCCTGAATATCGTCCTCGGAAGCCTTCGCATTTACACACCAGTAGTTCTCTGTTCCTGTGCACACTCCCTGGTCCTCTTCTCCCTCAACACCGATATAGATCGGGAGGATTCCAAGATTCTCGTCTCCGAGGTCTGCAATATTGTTATATTCCCATGTTCCGTTCTGATAAAATACTGCTTCTTCTGTCACAAATTCCGCTGTAGCGTCATCCGCTGTCTTTGTGGAAATCTCTGTAGGCTCACATGTTGCATTGTTGATGTACAGATCCCATATCTGGCGGTAGTTGTCCAGATATGTACCCTTGATCGCATCTGTATTGTTGATTCCCTCATCCTTGTACTCATAATAAATCGGGATGTTTGCCAGATGGGTCTTGAATCTCCAGTCAGAAGAACCGTCCATTCCCGCTGATGTAAATGCTGAGAATCCAAGTTCATCTTTGCGCGCCGTGATGTCCTCCACCACTTCCTTAAAGCTGTCAAAATCCGTGATGTCGTCCGCAGTGTAGCCCGCCTCTTCCAGAAGCGCCTTGTTGTAGATGATGCCGTAATTTTCGATCACATAAGCAATGCCAGCCATCTTGTCACCGTCCATCAGGGCAAAACTGTCGTCTGTCAGCTCACCTGCGATATCCGACCCGGACAGATCATAGCAATAATCCTTCCAGCTTGCCAGCCCCACCGGTCCGTTCACCTGGAACAGCGTCGGCGCGTCCGTCTTAGCCATTTCTGATTTCAGCGTCTTCTCATACTCTCCGGAAGCTGCCGTAAGGACCGTTACCTTCACTCCTGTCTCTTTTGTATATGTTTCCGCCAGCTCCTTCCAGTACTCATCCGCCTCAGGCTTGAAGTTCAGGTAATAGACCTCCCCTTTTGCTTCTCCTGATCCACTGGCATCTGAGCCGGAGCTGCTTCCGCATCCTGCCGCCAGACCTGCCACCATTGCGGCTGCCAGCAATACTGATAATACTTTTTTCTTTTTCATATAAATCCTCACCTTTCTGAAAACCCGGCGTTCAGGCCCTGTGTTTTCTTTATTCTGCTGGTATTATATCAATGCAGGCCACCTGGCCGGTAACAATTAGAAAACTAAGATTATCAAAAAAAATACCTGGCAAAAACCGCCAGATATTTTTTCTGTTCTTATGTGCCGGTAAGTTCTTCCCCGCCGGACCGCGCTCACTGCTCTTCCAGAACGCGCCGGATGCTCTCCTCTTCCTTTGCCGTAAATTCCTCCGGCGTCATCTTCCCCTGCGCCAGAGCAGGCAGTATCTCTCCCAGGGTCTCTTCCTGCAGGACAGAGTTCCACTTCACCTGATAATTGGGAACAAGCTTTGGGCTGTTCTTATACGCAGCGATATAATCCCGCTCCGCAGGGATCATTTCTTCTGGATCCTTGGCAAACAGCTCTTCCCTCTGCTCCATGTTAAGCTGCGTGCGCAGCTTCAGGAGCGCCGCCGCCCCCTCTTTTATCTCTTCACTGTAGCCGGACACGATGGCCCAGCCAAACGTCTCCGGGGATGAGACAAGTTTATTCTCCGGAAACGCGGAAAACCGGACTTTGTCCCGGCATTCTTCCGGAATCTGATCCATCATCCAGTACCCATTGGGTATCATTGCAGCCCTTCCCGAAAAAAAATTGTCATAGGCCACGTCAAAATCCGTATACAGCGCGTCGTCTGTCGTGTATGAGAACAGCCGCTGAAGGGTCCCGGCAATCCGCAGCCCGCTCTCGTTCTGATAAGTCTCCGGATAGAACTCCTCCAGAAACGCCGCTCCTTCCTCCGAGGATGCCGCCTCCGCCGTGGCGATCAGCATGGGCGCCCACGCAGTTCCTTCTGTATGAAGGGCGAGCGGTGTGATTCCGCAGCTTAAAAGCCGTTCACAGCAGTCCCAGAACTCCTCCCAAGTCTCCGGAAATTTTTCAATCCCTGCCTGCGAAAAGAGCTCTTCGTTCCAGAACATGCCCGAACAGGAAAATGCAGCCGTGCTGATAGGGCTCAGGTAGATGCTCCCATCCTCCTCCGTGCAGGACTCCAGCACAGAAGACTCGATCATAGCCATCCACTCCTCATCCCCCTCAATATACGCCGACAGTTCTTCAATACGCCCATCCTGTATCATCATATAATAATAAGCCGGCAGCATCCGCAGATCCGTGATCACCACGGGGAGGGTGTCAGTCACATTCTGCCTCTTCAGATTCTGGCGGTATTCTTCTTCCGTCTCCATGACCCATTCCACGTCCGCCTGCCATTTTCCGTCATACATCTGGTTAAATGTGTTGATCAGCTTTTCCTCATTTCTGATTCCGCTGGAAGGGTCCACTGTGAGGATGATCGGTATGGATATTTCTTCTTCGCTGACGGCAGTCTGCGCGGCCCTCTCCGAACAGCCGGACAGGATCCCTGCGAAAAGGAGCGCCGCTGCCGCCGCCTGCGCCGCTCTGCCTTTGCATCTGTATTTTTTATTCCTCATATTCTTCCGGCCCTCCCCCACCGGGAATCTTAATCGTACACGTGGTCTCTTCTTCCTCCGCCTCGCAGTAAAATTTCGCTCCATCACCGTATTTCAGGCGGAGCCTGGTCAGGATGTTCACCACGCCGTAGCCGTGTTTCTTATCAGGAAAACAGTTCTTCAGTTCCGAAACCGGCATATCATTCATGCTGTTTATCTTCTCCAGCATCGTCCGGTCCATGGGCGTTCCGTTATTGGAAACACTCAGGTACAAGTCGCCGTCCGCTTTCTTCACGACGATCCGGATCCTGCCTCCTTCAAAAATATCCTGAAATCCATACTTCACCGCATTTTCCACCAGCGGCTGCAGGACCAGCTTCAAGACATAAGTGCCCGCCGCATCCACCCGGCAGTCGATTTCATAGGTAAAAAGCGACTGATTCCGTATCTGCTGTATCTCCATATAACTCTTCACATTTTCCAGCTCATCATCCACTGACACGATCTCATTCCCTTTACTCAGGGACAGGCGAAGGTATTTGGAAAGCGCCTGTATCATCCGCATGGTTGTTTCCTCTTTGTTGATCCGGGCAAGCATATAGATCGTATCCAGCGTATTGTACAGGAAATGGGGATTGATCTGGCTGATCAGCATGTTGAGCTCCGTGGTTCGCAGTTCCCTCTCCTGGTCCTTGATCTCATCCAGAAGCCGCCGGATATTGTCCAGCATCTTGTTGTAGGAGCGGCCGATCTCATCCAGCTCTGTGTTGGTGTGCAGGTCAATGGTCCGGTCAAAGTTGTTGCCGTCGAATTCTGTCATGGCGTCTTTGATGACCTGGACCGGCTTTGTAAATCTCCGGGAGAAATAAATACTCAGGACCACCGCCACCGCCGCAACGAGAAGATAAATTCCGGCAAGGACAAGGAAGATGGGAATGAGACCCTGGTTCAGGATACTGTCCGGGACAAAAGAAAAGACTGCCAGCCCGCAGTTTTCATCCCGGTATGCAGAGAGGACTCCGCCGTTCACCTTTTCCCCCGCCAGTATCATGCCGAGCTCCTCTATTTCTGCAATCTGCTCCGCAACATCTTCCGGTATGTGCTCTGCCTCTGCAAAATCTTCCGGGGCCGAGGACATGCAGACCTGCCCGCTCCTGTCGATCACGCCCACTGCCGCCTCATCTGTCAGCTCCCGGTTCATCCCAGTGATATTCCGAAGAAATCCGTCCTCCATCTTGAAAAACAGCATTCCCGGCTCATGAGCATATTCCAGACTTCTCACGTATCTCCCGATGAAAAGGGCTTTATCACCGGTCCCGAACAGTGTATCCTCCGCCCAGAACCACTTTGTTTTCGAATACTCCTCCCCCAGATAGTCTCTGAACCCACTTTCTTCTATATCCTGGTAAGTCACATCCGAGTAAGACTTGCTGTACACGTTTCCCTTGTTGTCCACATAACAGTAATCTGCCACGCGGTCAAGACCGATGTATGCAAAATACTTGCTCAGGGCAATGTGCTTTACCTCCTCCAGCCCCTGGGTCTGGAGACTCTTCTGCACATCGTCATAAAGAATACACTCTGCGGTCGCCTCATCGCTGACCCAGTACATATTTTCCAAAGTCAGACCCATTCTTTCTGTCATGAACTCATACTTGTCAATAATGGAATTCGTCAACCTGCTCCTTACGCTTACCGCCACTCCCAGGCTGGAGAGCAGAAGCGCGAGCCCCAAAAGCCCCGCCGTATACTTCAGATACCGTTTCTGTATCCCTGACCGTTTCTTGTTCTTTTTCATGCCCGTTCACTTATACCTCGTATTCCTTCTTGTATTCGCTGGGAAGCCTGCCCGTATACTGCTTAAACAGATGCGAAAAATAGGATGGATTGTGGATACCCACCGCATCGCAGATATCCCTGATGCTGCCGCCCCCTGCCTCAAGCAGACGCTTTGCCTTCTCCATTCTCTGCTGCATCAGATATTTCTTAAAAGTCATGTTGAACGTATTTTTGAAAACTCTCCCGAAATAAACCGGATTCAGGTAAATATGCGCCGCTACGGACACGATGGACAAATCTTCATCCTGCAGATGCTCGTCTATGTAAGCCGCCGCCTCTCTTATATAATCTTTGAAGTACCCTCTCTCATCCTTTTCCGCTGTTTTCTCCCTCACCTCAATGACGTCACACAGAATCTTATAGCATACATCCACTGCCTTCGCCGCTCCAAGATTCTGAAGATTGTTGTAATAATTACAGAATTTCTTTTTTATCTCTTCTGTCAGCCCATAGGAATCCTGGAGCAAAAATTCTGTCTTCAGCATAATGCGGTGCAGATATTTGCACTGCTGCTCTTCATCATGGGGAAGCCTGTATATCAGATGGACAAAAGCATCCTTTAACTCTTTCGTGTTATTTTTTCGCACTGCCGCCACGATCAGATTATCCGTTTCAACCCCGGGGCTTTCCGCGGAATCCACTTCCACATCTTCTGAAACAGTAAATGCGCTTGCGCCCGAAACTCTGGCAATCCCAAACAGCTTCTCCGCTTCCGCATAACTTCTCCGGATTCCCTCGATTCCCTTGTAAGGCTTGGAAATCGCCGCCACGACCGGGCTCTTCTCGTCCTCTTTCACATGCTCCAGCAGACGCTTCAGCTTCATGACAGCGCTCTTGTCTTCTGTACGGATGATAAAGGCGCTCTCCTCTTTTCCCTCGGCTCTCCAGAAAAAGAAGTGCCCGCCCACTACTTCCTCGAGGCGCTTCATAAGGGCAAATCTTGCAGCTTCATAGTCCAGAGAATGCGTGATCTTATACGCCAGGTCAATATCCACGCATACCGTGATAAACCGATCCTCGTTGCCAGGCATATCTCCCAGCATTCCCATCACTTCTTCCACTTTTTCCTGAGGGATGCTGTTCTGCACATATTTCTGGATCACCACCTGCAGGAAGCTGTCATGGTCTTTTACAAGTAGATTTTCCCAGCTTTCATATTTCGCATCATTCTCAATCCGTTCCATGCATACCTTATAGGCGCCCTGCATCGTCTCCTGAAGCTTCTCTTCCTCAATGGGCTTCAAAAGATAGGCGAAGGCTCCCAGATCACACGCCTGCTGCGCATATTCAAAATCCCGGTATGCGCTCAGCACGATAAAAACGCACTCCAGGTCCGTTTTCTGGATTTCTTCCATGACCATCAGACCTGTGATCTGTTTCATCCGGATATCCGTCAGCACCACATGAGGCTTTACTTCTTCGATCACCCGGATCGCCTGCTCCCCGCTCTGTGCCGTTCCCACTACATGGAATCCCATTTTCTCCCAGTCATATGTATTCAAAAGTCCCTGCAGTAAAATAGGTTCATCGTCCACAATTACCAGCTTCAGTAATTCCATAACACTCTCCAATCCATACACCGAGTCTATTTTAACATAATTACCCTTATATTTTACTGCTTTATTTCCAAGACCCATATCAAAAAATATACATGTCGTGCAAAAAAATAAACAGGAGCCACTGCTTTTTCCCACAGTCTGCTCCTGTTTTTCGCACTGCTCTACCCATGCTGATGAAGATATTTCTCTCTTGTAGCCATCCCTCCCCGGATGTGGCGCTCGGATTTGTTCATGTCCAGAACCTTGCGGGCTTCACGGGCAAGGGAGGGGTTGATCTGGAGGAGCCGTTCGGTGACATCTTTATGTACCGTACTCTTACTGATTCGAAACTGCTTCGCTGTCTGCCTCACAGTCGCGTTATTCTCTATGATATAATCAGCAATCTCCACGGCTCTTTCCTCAATGTAATCTTTCAAAAAAATCCCCCTGCATACATTCTTTTTACAATGTATGCGGGGGGAGAGGAAGTCATGCCTTTAAGCTTCACCTCATTAGTATTTGCTTCTAATTTATTTCAGCAAAAATTCAGCAAGTTCTTCCCTTCTTTCCATATATTCAATACTTGATCCTGAAATAATCCAGATACACCTTATACCGATCCTGCGCCGTCAGACAAGTATTCCTCAAATATCCTCTTTCATGATCCATTCCTTTAATCTGCGGTTATAATACATCTTCCTATTCTATTCATTCTCCTAAAATTTGCCCTTTTCCGAAAAACTCATATCTTCCCCCTCGTTTTGGGCTAAAATTCTATCTCATATTCAAGATATCTTCTGGACTCATTCTGCACTTCACTCACGACAGATGTATTGCCGGAACATTTCATTCCCCTGAGTACAGCATCTATTTTTATTGCCTCGCTTTCCTTCAATCCTGATGAGTTACTCAGTTTCAGCATAAATTTCTGATGCAGCAGCGGGGCTTTCTCATCCATTCGCATAGATATCAGTGTCTTTATACTTTCATCATTAACTAAATACTTTAGTTGTGGTCTTACCGGACCATGTCCGGGAAATTTCATTTCTGCCGCAACTTCTACAGTTGAAAATTTTTTATCTGTGTAACTATAATCCACTTCTCCAGATGCCACTGTTTTTGCGTCTGCTTTTGCATTAACTTTTTTCTCTGACAAAGATATTTTTTCTTCTTTATATGTCACTTTGAAATATTTAGCGCCCAAATCTTGGGCCAATTTTTGCAGTTCATTGATGCGAACGAGTTTTAGATGACTGAAATAATCATTCAATGCAATATAACCATTCCTATCGCTTGGATCAACATAATAAAATTCGCTGTCGCAATCAGGATAGAACGTAAGTCCGAATGCGTCGATCGAATCCCGGAAAACATTCACAATGTGCAGCCCTTTCTGATCAGAAACATATCCTATTGATCCTTTGCATACATCGCTTTCCGCACGCTTTTTATCCCGCTCCACTATCCTTATGAACTTAGGAATATAAAAATCGGCATCATTCAAAGATTCTGCAAAAATTGGCTGCAATGTCTTTAATTCTAACATGCGTGCTTTCTCTTCTGCAGTCTTTCTTACCACCTGCGTTCCTTTTTTCATCGTATTTCCGACAGATTCTGCAATTAGAGAGACATCTTTCAGATCGAGTTTCCCATCATCGTTCTGATCTGCCGCATGTACTGCCATATTTCTGGATTTCTCCAATAAATCTTTTGCGTTTTTTCCCACACCTGAAACGAATGCTCCAAACTTTGAATTTTTCTCCATCTTTTTTTCGGACTTTCCTCTTTTGTCCTTCCCCTTTCCCTAAATGCTCTCAACAGATAAAACATGATACTTTAATTAAAGTATATCAGTCGTATATCTACAATTCAATATGAGGATAGTCAAAGCAAACTCACCGTATCCAAAAATCCTTGTCTATACGCCACTCTTCCATGCTCCGCATTTCTCTCATTTAAGGCTCTTCCGAATGCTCCTCATAATCCCTTTTATGAACGACATCATTTTTCTCTTTATGTGTGAATTTTCGTACATATGTCATTATACTAGTATATTTCGTACACTTTCAATATCCGAGTACAACCATACAATTATTGCATATACTACGGAGAAAGGAAGCATTAACGTGATTAGCTATCGCCCATTGTTCAGAACAATGTCTGAAAAGAAAATTACTTCCTATGCTCTGTTCAAAAAAAGCTTTTCCAAAGCAACCCATTATTCTATTCAAAAGGGGAACAGTCTCAGCACTAATACTGTAAATCAGTTGTGCCATTTACTGAATTGTTCTGTATCTGACATTATGGAATACGTTGAGGATGAACCTTTATCAGACAAATGATACGTTTGGATTTTCGTACATGTTCAATTTTCGAGTATCCACATATAATCGAGATATGAATATGATTAGTTACGAACCATTGTTCCAGACCATGAAAAAGAAAAAATCAGTTCTTACGAGCGTGCAGAACGGGGCTTTCCCCGTTCTACATATTACACAATCGAGCAGGGTAAAAGTATTACTACAAATACCGTCAATCGGGTTTGCTCCCTGCTCAACTGCAAACCAACTACCTACGCCGCTTTATTACACAATTCCATTAAGAATCGAAAAGTACGTTTTATTATCAACCAAAATTCTTTTAGGTGATATGACATTTATATTTAGTCCCATTTTTTTCTTTGCTCTTATATCCCCATAGGCAATTACCATTATATTTTTTTTATTAGATTCAACCATTCTTTTTACACTTCCAACAAATTTTTCAAACTCTTCAACTCCATTAGCGTCTTCATTTTCATAAAATGCTTCAGGAAGATAAACATTGACCACTGACATCCGCGTTTTCAGATTAAAATATGCATATGCCGCACCATTTTTCTCTTTAATTAGTTGGACATTATCTATAACTCCATATACCGACTTTTTACATCCCACGTCATCTCTGGTTATGTAATTAGCATCATCATATCTTAAAGCTGGACTTTTTCTACTCTCATTACCATTTTCATCCACTACTGGTACTCCTACTTCAGCAAATTCTGTAGTTTCTACTTTTGAGCTACCTTGATGCGGATGCTTCATTGCTTCTTCCTTATATTCATTTAGTAATGTGGACATCTTCCACTTCAAGCGTCTTAAAATTGTATCATCATCCAACCTCACATTCTCGTAAAACGCTTTTAGTTTAGCTCTTCCTCGTTTACCTTTATAAATCACGTTATAAGGGCAACCTTCATCATGCAAATGTCCTTCTTTATTCCAAGTACTAAAAAATTTCACTTCATTCTTTCTTTCAGTATACTTCATTCTTGCTTTAGAACATTTTATACAAGTTAAATGACCTTTATATTTTGTTTCATATTCATTTTTGTCTATATCATTACAGCATATTGGTTTATTTTGATCCCCATCAGCATTGGAGTATGCATACATTATTTTTTGTGGCATTGCCCGGTCTCCTTTGTATGAATATTTCTTTAAATATATCATATTTTCCGCATATTATGTTATTCTAATAGCAATTTTTATTTATATTATAAATATGTGTATGGCTATTGCATCACGTCCATTGATTTCTTTCTAGTTGATTATATATATATGTCCGTATCCCGCGCCCTATAGAGAAATCTCCGGACTTCCATCACATCTCCTATAACAACATAATAGATCACATAATTTCGCACATAAATCCGGTAATACGGATATTTTCTCTTCTTTACAGATGGGTACGGTTCAAACGCCAATGGATTATTCAAACGTTCCAGTATTGCCGTCTCTACATCATTCACAAGTTTTTCTGCCGCGTCTGGATTTTTCAGCACATTTGTAATGTAACTCACCGTCTGCACCAAATCCTGTTCAAACAAAGGCAGATATCGGAGTCCATATTTTTTATTTGCCATGGATCACACTCCTTACGTTTCGGAATACATCATCATGGCTTAATCTTTCTTCCGTGGTTTCTGCTATTTTGTCCGCCTCATCCAGTTTCATCTCTACGTTATCTACAAGACTGGCATATTCCTCCAGACTCAGCACAACCATTGCCCCATATCCGTTTTTGGTCAAATATACCGGCTGTCCTTCATTGACGAGCATTTCAATCTCTGCAAATTTATTTCTCAAATCCGAAACAGGTCTAATCTGTATCATATCGATTTCTCCCTTCTCCGCATAGTTTTTTCTTCTTTACCATCTTTGTTATCTTAATTTTATCATTATTTTATCATATCCTCAAGCCGTTTTAGTATTCATGGAATATTTTTTAGGAGTACATCCCATAAGGGCTTGTCTATATTATCTCGAACCATGACCGTTCTATTTTGTTACAACCATATGTACCGTACTCTTACTGATTCGAAACTGCTTCGCTGTCTGCCTCACAGTCGCGTTATTCTCTATGATATAATCAGCAATCTCCACGGCTCTTTCCTCAATGTAATCTTTCAAAAAATCCCCCTGCAAACATTCTTTTTACAATGTATGCTGGAGAAAGAGAAGTCATGCCTTTAAGCTTCAAGTAAGGGATGTTGTGCCCTCTGCTATTTTTTAATTCACTTTGCTCTAAAGCAGATATTCTAGCGCATATTTAATTTGCCCCTCCAACTGCTCCTGATTCCAAATAGTAACCGTTATATTATGTGATGGTGTAATACTTCTAGCTCTTTTGAGTCAGAAACAACAATCTCTTCACCAGTCTTTTCATATAAATTCTCCCATATATAAAATTGTATCTTTCATAAACATTAAATGTGACATATGATGCCATACCCTTTTTATTTACAATCTCATAGTTATCTTTATAAGATGTAATTCTCAATGATGGCGCTGTTTCTCTATCTGCAATTTCAATCTGTCTCTGCGCATTTTGATTTGACTGAACTGTCAAAAATATTGTTAGTAAGGATACCAAAAAAATATTTGTTATAAGCGAGTTGACAGTTCCCTTTTTCTGTACTGTTCCGACAATGTCATCCACCTTTTCACTTCTAAAAAAATTCACTATAAACATAAGTGTAACATAAACAATCGATGTAATAACAAAAAAGTTTTCGCTTAACGTCTGTCTTATTTTATCATCCTTAGCAGTAAAAAGATAAATCATAAACACTATAAATTAAACCTATGATAATAATCCCTTTTATATTAGAGATAACTACCTTCGTTGTATCGCCAAAATGTGCCTTCAACCAATTCTGATTCGAACCCAAACAGAACATTTGTTCTCTATTCTTCTCTTTTTTCTCTTTTGTATCTATAAGCTTCTGTTCTCCTTCTAAAATAATACGCTTCAGATGACATAAACTCAAAAACGGATATTTTCATTTCTCAAGTCTGAGACAGGTCTTATCTGTATCAAAGTGATCTCTCCCCCCTTTAGTCACAAAAATACCCCGCCGGTATCTCAACGACACCTGCGGGGAGTTCCCATTCCGTTATTTCATTTTTATTTCCAATGGTATGCTCCTGCATCCCCACGGTCACGCTGTTAGAATATATGATAATTCACGACCAGCGCTGCGAACACGATCGAAACCATGGAGAGCAGTTTGATCAGGATATTGATAGACGGTCCCGAAGTATCCTTAAACGGATCTCCCACCGTATCGCCCACGACAGCGGCCTTATGGCAGTCGCTTCCCTTTCCTCCGTGAGCGCCGCCCTCGATATACTTCTTCGCGTTATCCCAAGCTCCGCCTGCATTGGCCATGAAGATAGCCATCAGGAATCCTGTCGCGGTCGAACCGGTGAGCAGTCCGATCACGCCGTTATATCCAAGGATCAGCCCTGTCACGACCGGGGTAATGATCGCAAGCAGCGTAGGCAGGATCATTTCTTGAAGGGATGCCTTTGTACAGATATCAACACAAGTCTCATAGTCCGCTTCAGCCTTTCCTTCCATCAGTCCCCTGATCTCTCTGAACTGGCGGCGCACTTCCACGACGATGCTCTGAGCTGCCCGTCCCACAGAATCCATTGTAAGAGCAGCGAATACGAACGGCAGGCACGCTCCGATGAAGATACCCACCAGCACAGTCGGATTCATGACGCTCATATCAAGCGTAATATCCGCCCCGCCTACTTCCTGGACTTTCTCTACATAAGAAGCGATCAAAGCGAGCGCAGTCAACGCCGCAGAACCGATGGCAAAGCCTTTTCCTGTTGCAGCCGTTGTATTTCCAAGAGAGTCCAGCGCGTCCGTACGTTTCCTGACTTCTGCGTCCAGGCCTGCCATCTCCGCGATGCCGCCCGCATTATCAGCGATCGGTCCGTAAGCGTCTGTCGCCAGAGTGATCCCGAGAGTAGACAACATACCAACTGCCGCCAACGCGATCCCATAAAGTCCTCTCGTTGGCTCGATGAAACCGCCGGACAGCGCATATGCTGCCATTACGCAGACCGCGATGATAATGATCGGCACTGCTGTGGAAAGCATTCCAAGACTTAATCCTCCGATGATGATCGTTGCAGATCCTGTCTCTGATTTACCCGCAAGACTCTTTGTTGGTTTATATGTGTCAGATGTAAAATATTCTGTAAAGAATCCGATCATTACACCCGCAAGCAGACCGGCAAGGATCGCCACATAGAATCCGATAAACTCTCTGCCGAGGATAAACCACACAAGCGGAAAAGCGACAACTGCAATAATGATCGCGCTCGTGTTCGTTCCTCTCCTGAGCGCCTTCAGAAGAGTACTCTGATCCGTATTTTCCCCCGTCTTTACAAGCAGTGACCCAATGATGGACGCAAGCACACCGACCGCCGCCAGTACCATCGGGATCACGACCGCATTCACACGGTCTACTGACTCTATCTTATTAAAAGCAATGACACCAAGGGCACACGCAGACAGGATGGAACCGACATAAGATTCATAGAGGTCAGCGCCCATACCGGCAACATCCCCCACGTTATCTCCCACATTATCCGCGATAACAGCCGGATTCCTCGGGTCATCTTCCGGAATGCCGGCCTCTACTTTTCCTACCAGGTCAGCTCCCACATCCGCAGCCTTCGTATAGATGCCGCCGCCCACACGGGCAAACAGCGCCATTGAGGACGCTCCCATTCCGAATGTCAGCATGGTGCTTGTGATATCTTCTATCGGAAGTTTAAACACAAGCCTCAGCAGCAGATACCAGATCGAGATATCCAGCAGCCCCAGCCCTACCACGGTAAAGCCCATAACAGAACCGGCTGAAAACGCTACGCTCAGTCCTTTGTTCAGGCTTTTCTGACATGCAGCCGCAGTCCTCGCATTTGCCCTCGTCGCAATCTGCATTCCTACAAATCCGGATAGTCCTGAAAAGAAGCCCCCGGTCACAAACGCAAAAGGAACAAACCATGTCAGCAGACCCAGCGCTGCCATCACAGCCAGAATAACGAACATCACAGCAAAAAATCCGACCAGGATCTTATACTGGCGGCGCAGGTATGCCATCGCCCCTTTGTGAATGGAGCCGGAAATCTTTTTCATGACAGCGTTCCCTTCCGGGAAACGGAGTACCTTTTGGGCTCTGCTCGCCACGAACAAAAGTGCGATGATGGAGCCAAATAATGTCAGTAGTGCCAATTGATTGTCCATTCCAATCACTCCTCCATTCCTTTTAATATAAGAATACAAAATTTTATGTGTACAAGATATATTATATCATTAATTTATGATTTTTTATATAACTTTCCGATTATATTTTGTAAATACGTATTATTTTTATACATCTCCACCAAAATGGGGCAGGTCCCTCAACTAAGGTATCTGACCCATTACAGATTCTGATCTTTTTATGATCAACACTCAAATACAGCTACTCCGTACGCCGGAAGCGGATATGCAATGGAATATTTCTGACCGTCGCATTCCTGTTTCACCGGTTTATAGATCAGCGGTCTATCCCCGCCTTTTCCGCCATATTTCTCATCATCGCTGTTGAGCACCAGCTTAAGCTGTTTCCGTTTCGGAACGCCTACGCGGTAATCCGGCCGTTCCACAGGCGTGAAATTGCACACGAAGAGGAGGTTCTTCTTGCCATCCCTGGAATGCCTCATAAAGCTGTAAATGCTGCGGAAACAGTCATCCGCATTGATCCACTGGAAGCCTGCGGGATCGGAATCCATTTCATACATCGCTTTATTTTTCTTGTAGAGATGAAGAAGGTCGCGATACCAGTTCCGGATCGCCTGATGTTCCGGCTCAGCCAGAAGAAACCAGTCGAGTTCTCTCTCCTCGCTCCACTCCCTGAGCTGCGCAAACTCCTGTCCCATAAAAAGAAGTTTCTTTCCCGGATGCCCTGTCATAAATGCATACGCGGCTTTCAGATTCGCATATTTGTCAAATCCCAGCCCCGGCATCTTATTGAGCATCGAGCATTTCAGGTGTACGACTTCATCATGAGACAATACGAGAATATAATTCTCGCTGTATGCATATGACATGGCAAATGTCATCATATTGTGCGCATTCTTTCTGAAATACGGATCCAGCTTCATATATTCGGTAAAATCATGCATCCACCCCATATTCCATTTCAGGCTGAACCCAAGGCCGTCATCCTCCGGAGTCCCGGTCACCTTTGGCCATGCGGTAGATTCTTCCGCGATCATGACAGCGCCCTTATTCCTGCCAAGGACAACAGAATTCAGATGTTTGAAGAACTCGATGGCCTCCAGGTTCTCATTTCCGCCGTATTTATTGGCAATCCACTGTCCGTCCTGCTTGCCGTAATCCAGATACAGCATAGACGCCACCGCGTCCACGCGAAGCCCGTCCACATGGAAATGCTCGATCCAAAACAGCGCATTTGCAATAAGGAAATTCTTCACCTCCGGCTTGCCATAGTCAAAAATCTTCGTTCCCCAGTCCGGATGCTCTCCTTTTCTCGGATCCGCATACTCAAATGTGGGCGTGCCGTCAAAATCAGCCAGTCCGTGTGCATCTCTCGGGAAATGCGCGGGCACCCAGTCAAGAATCACGCCGATATTGTTCCTGTGCAAATGATTGATCATATATGCAAAATCTTCCGGCGTTCCATACCTTGAGGTAGGCGCATAATACCCGGTCACCTGATACCCCCATGAACCGTCAAAGGGATGTTCCGCCATGCCCATCAGTTCCACATGGGTATACCCCATATCTTTTACGTACTTCACGATCGCATCCGCAAACTCTCGGTATGTGTAGAATCCTTCGTCCTCTCTGCCCGGGTGACGCATCCAGGACCCCAGATGCACCTCATAAATCGACATGGGATGCTCCTTGTGATCCCACGTCTCACGCGCCTTCATCCATGCGTCGTCTGTCCATTTCAGATGGGAAATATCCGTCACTCGGGAAGCAGTCCCCGGTCTTAATTCCGCATAATTCGCAAATGGGTCTGCCTTAAATATGCGTTTCCCCTGCTCCGTCTCAATACAGAATT
This sequence comes from uncultured Mediterraneibacter sp., assembly GCA_944383695.1. Taxonomy (GTDB): domain Bacteria; phylum Bacillota; class Clostridia; order Lachnospirales; family Lachnospiraceae; genus Mediterraneibacter. The sequence goes on along the minus strand of CALWQP010000024.1, from coordinate 23,564 downwards.
TATAGAGTTCTCCTTCTTTTACGCCTGGAACGAAACAGGTGTAGATGCCAAGAGGCTCCTGCCGCTCCATATAATTGGCCTCAAAATCCCATTCATTGAAATCACCTATCACCGCAACTCTGCGCGCATGGGGCGCCCAGACCGCAAAATACACTCCTTCTTCCCCATTACAAGTTACTTTATGGGCCCCCATCTTCTGATAGATTTCATAATGGTTTCCCTGACCGAAAAGATATTGATCAAGCTCACCGATTTCATAAGGCTGTACCCTTTTCTTTGTGCTTTTTCCCTTCTTCATTAAAGCCACCTCGCCGCTCAATTTTTGTTTACCCATATTATACTTTAACGTCACAAAAAAAGAAAGGGAAAACCAGGCCTTTAAGGAAAATAGACAGAAAAAGACCGGCGTCCTGTGAAAAGCTTCTTACAGCCTTTCGCCAGACACGCCGGCCCTTGGTATATGGCTTGTCAAATACTGTTAGATATTGAAATCTTTCTCTGAAAGAATGATTCTGTCCGCCTCGTCTGTGTTCTTACCAAACACGCGCTTCATCAGCTTTTTTGCTGACGCCGTCTGCGAATGCCGGATCGCCTCGTCCATGATTTCCTTCACCTCTGCAACAGTGACCGCATGGTCCTCTCTCTGTAGTGAATCAATCCTGCTGTACAGGGCCAGAATCCCCATCTCATCAATGCGGTATCCGTTTTCCTGTGCATACGTCTGACCGAAGGTAACAAGCTCGTCATTGATAAAGATCGGTATCTCCAGGCGGGAGGTGAACTTTCTCCTGAACTCGCGGTTTGAAGATAAGAGGCGGTCAAGCGGCTTTCTCTGTTCCTCAAGAACGATCAGCAGTTCTCCGGTATCCCTCTCCATCGCCTTATTCAGCCGGGCAACTGTTTTTTCGTTCATTTTCCCCGCCTTCTCAATGATCAGCGCGCCGCCGTACAGCTTGTCAAAAATATCGCTGATCTTCTTCTTATTGAGGGAATCGCCTGTAATAATCGCCACCTTGCCCTGCTTAATATTGCGCTGCTTCTGGATTGCCTTTACCACATCCACGGCAAGCACTGTCTTTCCGCTTCCTTTGCTTCCGATTATGAGCAGGTTTCCAGACTTTGATGTGCCCTTTCTGTTCGTACAGTTCTTATCCTGCTCCAGTACGTCTACCAGCTGTTCGCTCATCCCGCGTACAGGCACGAAATAGGAAAACAGCTTCTTCTGCTCTTCTGTAAGGCCTGCCCTAGTCCCAATCCCACTCTGCATCTCCAGGTCATAACGGCCATGTACGATAAATCCGGTATCAGACATGGACAATGCTTCCGATATCTCATCCAGCGGCAGAGGCGCCGTCTTGCCCGTAGCAATCATCTTCGCCGTCTCTTTGCGGCTCAGAGGCGTTGTAGCTGAGAGGATATCCATGTCATCATCATCGTCATCCGGGATTTCTCGGTCATCCTCCTGGTCTGCGTGTTCCGGATTCACACGGAATTCCGCATCGATATCCGGCGCCTCGACCTCAAGGTCTTCACTTTCACCGAGATATTCTTCCTCATCATCCGCAAATCCTTCCTTTTCTTCAGGGATTTCCGCATCTGCCTCTAATAGTTCATCCTCATCGAAGTACTCTTCAGCATCCCCGAGTTCTTCATCCTCGTCGAAATAATCTTCCGCATCCCCGAGTTCTTCATCCTCGTCGAAATAATCTTCCGCATCCCCGAGTTCTTCATCCTCATCGAAATAATCTTCCGCATCCCCGAGTTCTTCATCCTCATCAAAGTAATCTTCTACATCCTCGAACTCTTCATCCTCATCAAAATCGAAGTCATCATCGTCTATGCGGAGTGATTCAGTGACCTCACCCATATTTTCACGAGGCTCCTCCGGCTTTCTTTCCAATGTCTTCTTAGCCGACTTCGCCGGTTTCTCTTCTTCCGGCGGAATCACACCTTCGATTTCATCGATCATCCGCTGGATATCCGGCGGCAGAATCGGTTCGGTTGTCTTCTTTGTCTCCATCTTAACCCCTGTCACTTCCCCTTCTGTCACATCATCTGATACTTCTTCCGCGTCTTCCTCGAGCAGATTCTCATCTGATTCTTCCGCATCTTCCTCAAGCAGACCCTCATCTGATTCTTCCGCATCTTCCTCAAGCAGACCCTCATCTGATTCTTCCGCATCTTCTTCAAGCAGATCCTCATCTGATTCTTCCGCATCTTCCTCAAACAGATCCTCGTCTGATTCTTCTGCTTCTTCCGGCGCTCCCTCCCAACCGGATAGAATATCTTCAAGGCTCATCTGCCCTGTAATCTGCTCATCAACTGACCGTGTATCTTTTCTATCTTCCACATCACGCTCTATAATATCCTCTGCGCCATCCTCTTCTGCGCTCTGCTCTGCCATATCTTCCTCGTCCACCAACAGATCTTCCGCATCTGCAAGCTCGATCTCCTGTGCCTCCTCGACACCAAGCTTCTCCGGTGTGATCTCTGTCATCTCACCAGCCGCCGCAGCCGCTTTCATTTTCTCATCCGCAATCTGGGCAACAATATCCAGATCCGCCACAGACTCAATCTCGCCGATCGCGTCCGCAAGATCGTCCAGTTCAGGTTCTTCTTCGTCTACCTGTTCGCTTGTCGCGCCTTCTCTCTCCGGACCGAGCAGCTTCCTCAAGGCTTCACCAAGAGGCATTGTATCCCCGATTTTTTTCTTTGGCTTTTCCTCCGCCGTAGCGTCTGCGTCCACATTTTCGCCATCAGACGCTGCTTCCTGCGCGGTCGCGTCCTCATCCACACGGATCTCAGCTTCGACTGCTTCTCTGTCTGCGGCATCTTCTCCATCACTGTCATCTGACGTATCCTGAGCCTCATTCTTCGCCTCAGCATAGGAAATGACATCCGGCATTTCTTCTGTTTCCGCAGAAAGCTTTTCATACCTGCGGTCATATTTCTCCTGCTGGGACGGCGTCAGAGGCTTGTACTGCATCTTCAGTTCCATTGCTTTATACACATACTGCCCTTCGCTGAACCAGAGGATCAGATCATCACACTCTTCCAGGCACTCAGCCGTCATCCCGGCCTCCTGGTACAGCTGCGCCAATTCATATGCCCACTCTTCAATATACTCAGACTTCTTGTACTCTTCAAGAGCTTCGATCTGCTGTTCGACCGGGGCTCTCTGTGCACGGAGGATCTGATATCTCAGGATATACTGATTCGGATCTTTCGGAGCTGTCTGTATAAAATCATCATAATAATCGATTGCTTCGTCCACATTCCCTGTCTTCAGGGCAAGAGTACACAGACGGCTGATGATCTTCCGGCTGCCCTCCGCGTGGCGGTAAGCAAGACTCAGTATATCATAACCCTTCTGATACTCTTTATTCTTTTCATAGATTTCACTGACATTTGCCAGCATCCCTGTGTTGCGGACTCTCTTCCAGTCGATCGTATCCGCGATCTCCGCTGCCTGCCAATATGCACCGTCCTCCATAAGTTCGAGCATCTGTTCGGTCTTTACTTTATAATCATACTTATCCACCGCATTCACCTCGTCGAAAATGATATTTCATCGGTCAGTATTTATCTTCCTGTCCCCTCCGGGTACAAGCCGATATTCTTTCAATAGTTTATCATATGCAACCTTCAATGTCAAAAAAATGCATCCTCAATTGACATTGAAGACGCATTTTATATTTTATTTAATTTTTTCATTTTTCTTTTATATTTTTAAAATCGGAGGCAATGCTTAGATTTTTGTTCCTGCAAAGACCTCTGCCATCTGTTATTTGATCTTCGGTCGATTTATTAAGACCTGCTTATTAAATCTTCCCTCCTTCAATAACAAATTGAGGTTCATAACAGCATCCCTTGTGCGCCTCACTTTCGTTTACGCTTTGGGTATCACTTTATATTTGAAAGGTCTCCTGAGTTATTCATCCTATAATCGTTCAGCTGAAGCAGTACCGTTCATCGATATTCCAACCGCTTACTGAATTATTACTTCTATAACTGTGGGCCTTTTCTATAAAAATGACATTCTACTCAATGTTTCTTTACACATCTTTCGAAATTCTGCTATATGTGGCATCTATATTCAATACGTCTGCAAATGTCAAATCTTGGTAGATTTTCATCCGGATTAACGAACTCTCCGATCTATTCTTTTCATCCTGTTTATTTCCGGATTATTGATCTTCTCTCCAGCAAAGGTCTCTTTCATCACAGGAACTTACATTTGCCGTACCACTGACATATTGATGATCAACTGAAACTATACTGTCCATGGGACTTACCTCCTGCTGATTTTATTTTTAACCTAATCGAACAACTGATCAACGATTCAATCTCTGTTCTCTTAGATAAATATCCTCTTGAGATTTTTTCTTAATCTCTTTTGGATGGTTTTATAATATCACTGACGCCTCTTTTTGTCAACACATTTTTAAATTATATTTTAAATAAATTTATTATTATTTTAATTTTATTGTATTTTCTGATAATTACCCCCCCTCTATTGTGTACGTTTGACAGAAAACACGCTATATTTATGTTTTCTTAAGAAATCTTTAGATTCTCTTCGGGTATTTTTTAAGGAATCTGCACTATCCTAATAGCTGTTGAAAGGAGCAGAAGCTGCTATGAAAAAGTGGATATACCCTGTAACTCTTATTTTTCTTTTTTTCATACTGATCGCCGCGATCGTGCCGGAGGGCGCTGTCTTCGGTTCCCATACAGACTGGCTGAGCCAGCACGCAGCACTCGCTGAGACGATTCGCGGCGCATGCCTGGAGCAGCACTCTCTTCTGCCGTCCTGGATCGGTCTGGGCGGCGGCAGCAACGGCTACCAGTTCGCTTATTACGGATTCCTGCGCCCGGACATCCTGATCGGCTGCCTGCTGCCACAGGTTCCCATGGTCAATATCCTTATCTGTTACATGCTGACCGTGTATCTTGCCTCAGTCCTCCTCTGCTATGTCTGGCTGCGCAGCGAAGAGATGCCGCCTGTCCCTGCCTTTACAGGGAGCGTGCTGTTCATGACCGCGGGCTGTCTTTTCCATATGCACCGGCAGGTCATGTTCGTCAATTATCTGCCTTTTCTGTTTCTTGCATTATTGTGTGTCAGAAAAAAGCGTTTCCGGTGGCTGCCGCTCTGTATGTGCCTGATCTGTCTGAGCAGCTTCTACTTTGCCATCTCTGCATTTGCCGCTGTGGGCTGGTATTGGTTCCGCCGGGAGGGCAAAGACTTCTGGAAACATTCTTTCCTGAAGAAATATGTGCCCTGCGCCCTGACCGCCGCCGGGCTGTCGGCTGCTCTGCTGATCCCCACGGCGCTCGTCCTTCTGGAACACGGAAGAGGCGGCAGCGGGCTCACCTTCCTGTCGCTTCTGGAACTGTTCGCCCCCAATCCGGCGCTGAATAACCTGCTGTTCAACGAATATGGGATGGGGCTGACCTTTGTGTGCCTGTATGCCATTCTCGCAGGGCTGACACAGAAAAAATTCCGCATGGACAGCCTTCTGTTTTTGTTGTTCGGGCTGTTCGGCGCATTCTCATGGCTGCTGAACGGCACACTTTATGCGCGCCCGAAAATCCTGATTCCTTTTATGCCGCTGGTCATCCTGCACTGTGTCCGCTATCTGCGGGATGCCGGAGTCCTCGCCCCGGCGAGTGCGGCCGGCAGTCCAGCAGCTGGTACAGCAGGCGGTACAAGTTTCGCTGCAGCAGGCGGCTCTAAGATCTCAGGCGCCGGAAATTTATCCGGCATCACGCTGCCGCTCTTCCCTTTTGCGGTAATCTTCCCTGTCGGACTGCTCTGGTTCAGTCAGGAACAGTTCCCATGGATCATGGCAGAGGCAGTGCTCCTCTTCGCCCTCGTGCTCATTTACAGAAAGAGAACGCGCCCATGGCCTTCCCGCCGCCCTCATCGTCCCGATGAGTATCAGGGAATCGCAGCAGCAGCCGTCAGTTCCGCAGGCCGCTCCGCTCTCGTTCTTCTGCTCCTCGCCGCTCCTGTGGGAATGGCTCTCACCACAGCAGGGACAGAAGACTGGGTGGGCCGTTCGGATATTGCTCCTGTATTGACTTCAGAGGAACTGGAGACGGTCAAAATGGATCCACTCTATCATTTTGACAGCCTCCTCAGCCCTCTTATCAGCAGCAATGCACTTCCGAAAACCGGGATGACGCGAAGCACCATGTATTCTTCAGTGACCGGCCAGGCATATGCGGATCTGTACTATGATACCCTGCTGACGCCCATACGGATCAACAACCGCGTGGCGCTGCTGACTTCAGATAACCCATTCATGCTGCATCTGCTGGGCGCCCGGTATCTGGAGACAGCAGCAGACGCAGTCCCCGCGGGCTATGAGGTCATCTGTCAGTCCGGCGGCAGCGTTATCGCAGAAAACAAAAACGTCCTTCCATCTGTGTATTTCACAAAAGACATTGTCACACAGGAGATGTTTGAGCAGATGGAGCCTCTGGATAAGCTGGATGTGATAACACGGAAAACGGTGGCGGATCTCCCGGATGAAGATGCATCCCACGGGACCGCCGGAATGGAAGCCTCTGATTTCGGGCAATATATGAAGCAGTACACACCGGAATTCTCCTCCCCCACGCTCCCGGACGGAGTGGAAATCCGCCGATCAGAAGACACCTGGGAGATTACCGCAGAAAAGACCTGCACCATAGATCTGAACATAACCAATCCACAGCCCGGCAGCATCCTTCTGCTCGGTTTTCAGCTGAAAAACCAGTCCATGGATGCCGTAGTCATTGACATCAATGGAATACGGAATAAACTTTCCGGGCGGTTTGCCCCTTATCCGAACAGAAATAACCATTTTAACTATCAATTTTCTCCCGGCTCAGATGAGGGGATCACAGACCTTTCCATTACATTGTCGAAAGGACATTACATGATATCTGACGTCCAGTGGCATCTTTATGACCAGAGTCTCCTGACTGCAAAAGACTACACCCCTCTGACCCTGTCATCCGGGACACCCGGAGCATCAGGCACAGGATCATCAGGAAGATTTCATACTGTTTTATCAGGAACGGTGACCGCCGACCAGGAGGGCTGCCTTGCCACATCCATTCCGGCACAGAACGGACTGGAAATCCTTGTAGACGGACAGCCGTCAGAAATCATAACCGTCAACGAGGCATTTGCCGGGACGGTTCTGACTGAAGGAACGCACGAGATTGAAATCCGTTTTTCTCCGCCCGGAAAAACCGCCGGCATCCTTGTCAGCATTTTAGCTGCGGCAGGATACGTGATTTTTCTGGCGGCATATCAGATAAAACTACATCGAAAAAGACTAGAAGGAAGGGATAGAAAATGAAACTTAACAAAGAACTGCTCACTTACCTTATCAGCGGAGGCATAACCACCGGGGTCAACTATCTCCTGTACGCGGGATTTCTGTTCCTGGATCTCCCCTGGCTGGCTTCCAACAGCATCGCCTGGGCGGGCGCGGTACTTACTGCCTACCTCCTGAACCGGTGCTGGGTCTTTCATTCAGGAAACCGGGTCATGACTGAGCTGGCGTCCTTTGTAGGAGCGCGTTTTCTCACACTGCTGACGGAAAACGTTCTTCTCTGGATGCTCATCGATACACTGGGCGTCTCCCCTTTCCCTGCGAAACTGTTTGTCAGCGTTGTCACTGTGGCGGGGAATTACATTCTCTGTAAATATGGAATTTTTAAAAAGGAGGTCTCCTGTCATGAATAAACTCAGAGAAAACAGAAAGGACCTGATCAGCATCATTGTCCCCTGTTATAATGAAGAAAAAGCGCTGCCTGCATTTTACCAGGCAGTGTCAGAAGCAGTAAAAGATATCGAGAGCGCTGACTGTGAACTGATCTTTGTGGATGACGGCAGCCGGGACCGCACTCCGGAACTGCTGGAAAGCTTCTCCATGGCAGACAGCCGATGCAGGTATCTCTCCTTTTCCCGGAATTTCGGCAAGGAGGCCGCAATGTATGCAGGGCTTCAGAATGCCTCAGGCGATTACTGCGTATTCATGGACGCGGATCTCCAGCACCCGCCGGAGCTGTTAAAAGAAATGTACCGCGTAGTAAAAACAGAAGGCTATGACTGCTGCGCCGGGCTGAGGGAAGACCGCTCGGGCGAGAATCCTGTGCGAACCTTTCTTTCCCGGTCTTTCTATCATGTCATCGGCAGGGTATGCCGCCTGGATATGGGCGACGGCAAAGGCGATTTCCGCATGATGAACCGCGCGATGACAGACTCTGTCCTGGAGCTGAAAGAATACAACCGATACATGAAAGGAATTTTTTCCTTCGTAGGATTTGAGACAAAATGGATTCCCTTCCACAATGTCGCGCGCACTGCCGGAGAAACAAAATGGAGCCTGCGCTCCCTGTTCCGCTATGCCATGGATGGCATACTCTCCTTCTCGACCGCTCCCGCCACACTTGCCGGGACAGTCGGCGCGCTCCTGCTCCTCGCGGCACTGCTGACCGGAGTCTTCACTCTGGTGACCGGACACGGTCTGGAGGGGATGCCCCTGCTCATCTGCCTGCTCCTGGCGCTCAATGGGATTCAGATGCTCTTTCTGTCCATCTTGGGGCAGTACATGTCAAAAGAATATATAGAAAGCAAGCGGCGCCCGATCTATATCGTAAAGAAAAAGGGCGGGTTCTGAAAGGGGCAAAGCCCCTGCAGGGAAGAATATTCTGACAACTTTCCCTACAGGGGCCTGATCCCGGATTACCCATTATTCCATCGCTATCGGCTCGATACTTCCCAGCACGATATCATCAATCTTCTCAAAACCTGCCAGTGTATAAGACTCGATCGTATTTCCTGCAATCAGGTAGAATTTTTCTCCCGCGTACAGTCCCCGGGTCTCTCCGTACCCTGTCTGTTCTCGTGAGAACACTTCTTTAAATCCTTCAGCCGCGTCATAGGAAAAGATATAATATACATCCGACTGTGATCCATATGCACGGAAGCCGAACAGGTTCTTCTCCACATCCACAAACACGGATTTATAATTGTATGCCACGTCCGTTCCGTACATGTTTTCAAGGACCAGCTTGGACGCTTCCGTGACATTTGAAGGGTCCGAGATATTGAACATGGACAGTTTGACGCCTTCCGTGGTCACTCCTTCCTCATCCACATCCATGCCAATGCCAAGGAGCTGCCCCTCTCCATAAGGATGCAGGTATTCGGAAAATCCCGGTATCTTCAATTCCCCGATGATCTTCGGCTCAGCCGGGTTTGAGAGGTCCACGGAAAACAGCGGATCTATCTGCCGGAATGTGACAAAGTATCCGGTATCTCCCAGGAAGCGCGCGGAGTATACCCGCTCATCCTTCGCCAGATCCGTGATCTCGCCTGTCAGTTCAAGCGCTTCATCCAGCACATAAAGGGAATTCGTGCTCACGTCCTCTTCCTCTGTGCTGTCAGCGGATAAGCCATTGATCGGGACGGCGATATTGCCTGATTCCACCGTTGTCACAAGACGCAGATACCCATTATATTCATCAATACTGAAGGAGTCATTGAGCGTACCGTCTACTTTGGCCTGCGCCACCCCTTCGAGCTGCCCGTCTTGGTATGACACCTTTCGGATGGCGGTCTGCGTCACATCCGCCTGCGCCTCATCATAGCAGGCTTCGGTCACATAAATGCTGGTTCCGCTCACATAGCAAAGCCCTGCATTGCCGAATACCGCCCTGCTGTCTGTCTGTTCCTGGGGCTCTGCAAGGGAAAATGCCGTGATCACGGTATACTCGCTCCCCATCTGGCTCTCCGGCATATAAATCCGGTCAGCATCAAGCGTACTCCCCTGCACCGATGGGACATAGGCGCCGATATCATCTCTCGGCGCCGCCTGCTCCACCTGGAAACTGCTGAGCACATAGGCATATCCGTCCTTCACTCTCATCGTATTGTAGAAGCCGCTCTGTGTGATCGTATTCAGTTTCACAGGGGCAGAGGCATCCGTGATATCATACACATCTGTACATGTATAATCCCGGCTGCGTATCTCAAATCCGTCTTCTTTCGTGTATTCGCTCCGCGTGTAAAGCACTGCCAGCCGGCTGCCCTCCACATACAGCTCGCGGATATAGCTGTCCTCATCCACCGTAATTGCCGCAAGCTCCTGCATGTCGTCTGATGCAATACTCACGATCTCGACCTTTTTCCCATTCAGGATATACAGGTTCTCTCCGTCTGTCTTGACCATATCCGCCTCACCAATGCCCTCTTCCCGGACATTTGTATCCGAATAGCCGCTGCCTGTGCTGCTGCCCGCAGATTCATCAGGCGACACCGCGCTCCCAAATGAACCAGTATCCGCGGTGCTCTCCTGGGAAGCGCTGTTCGCCGCCGCAAGATCCATCGTGTCGGATGCTCCGTCGTCGCTGTACATTCTCGCCTGCTTTTCCAGCTGCTTCTGGTTCGCCTGAAGGTACGCATAAATCTGGTCATAGTCTTTCGCAGATGCAATCCTGCTCATGCCCCCGCTGTCAGAACTGCCTGTCTCCCCGCTGTCCGCATCAGCCTGCGCGCTTCCCGACAGATGCGGATCCCCGGAGCTTCCGGCACGCTGCGTCACAGCGGCGGTCACTCCCACCACAAGACAGAGACATGCGGCCGCGGCGATTCCCGCGTAACGCCAGCGGTATTTCTTTGCCTTCTCCTTTTTCTTCTCCTGCAGCATTTTTTCCACTGCCCCCGGCTCCAGCGAAGGCGGGATCTGTGTGTCACCGGTCAGGTCCCGCAGTTTTTCTTCCATTGCCGCCTCACGTTCATCTATGTTTCTATTCTCATTTTTGTCCATATCCTTCCACCTCCTGCATGTTCCTCACTCAGATCAGCGCGCTCCGCATCTTCTCCAGCGCGCGGCATTTCTTCGACCGCACGGTAGCGGCATTCTTATCCAGCATCTGCCCGATCTCCTCGCTGCGGTATCCGCCAAACACGGAAAATGCCACGATCATCCGCTCTTCCTCGTCCAGCTCGCCAAATGCGCGTCGAACGTCATGCCACTGCGCGTAATCAGGCTCATGTCCTTCCTGCCTGCTTCCGGACGGAAAGCCGTCATCTTGCTGCAGTGTTTCCTTCCGCCCGGTGCGCAGCATCCTCTTACACCGGTTGTTAAGTATCGTGAACATCCAGCTCCGGAAAGAATCTTCTTTCCGGAGACTGGAAATATTCTCATAAGCTGACAGAATCGTTTCGCTTACCGCGTCCTCTGCATCCTGTGTGTGTCTTGTCATATACAGGGCAAATTTATACAAGTCTTTGTAAATCCTCGCATACAACTGCGAAAATGCCTTTACATCGCCCCGCTTCGCCCGGCGAATCAACTCCGGCTCCGGGCTGTTCTCATAATCGTACATCCGCCCCCTCCTCCCGCGCTGTCTCGGACATCAAAATATGGATATCCATTTCTCTCAGATATATATTAGAGTCATTCGGACATAAAACTGTTGCACAAAAAATCTATATTTTTTCTGATGAAGCCATTGTGCAAGAGATCCTCCTGAAATGTCAAGCAGAAATCGCCCCCTAAACGCCCTCATTCCTCATAACTGTCTCATCGTCTCAAAGGTGTTGTACAGGTTCAGCTGTCCATATCCCCATTCCCGGTTGGGATATTCCATGGACCTTGGGCGTACCGCCCCCAGTATGAGCAGACTTTTGACCTGATAGGAATCCACCCCCGGCACTTCTTCGATATATACGAGCCATTCCAGCATAAGCGACACGGCCCCGGCAGTGACGGCGGCGGCAGCGCAGGAGCCGGACCGCTTGGTGAAGCGTCCGCCGGGAAGCGCGCCAAGGACATTGATGCCGGGGGCTGCGATATCCGGCCGCCTCCGCTGTGTGCGGGTATAGCCTCTTCCCGAAGCCTGCGCCACCCCGCCGCTGTTTCCGTCATAATAGGCGACGACCACCGGGCTGTCGGTGTTTGCCGGATTGGTCAGCGTATAGTAGGGATCAGATTCAAGGAAATAGACCTCCCCGCTCAAAAACTCAGTCAGAGGCAGCCACATGTGGAACTGGCCGTCATTCACGGACAAGGGCTCAACAACAAGCTTCCAGATGCCGGGAGCAGGGGCATTAAACCGGAAAAAAATCAGCTCGGAGTTGCTCTTTTCCACAAGAAGCCGGTAGTCCACAGTCACCTTTGTCCGCTCAAACAGAAAATCAAGCTCCGCGCTCGCTCCCACACGGAAAGGGATGCGCGATGTATTTTCCCCGGAAGGCGATATGATGGAAATAGAGAAGATATTCGGGATGTCAGTCCACAGCTCCAGTGAAAAGCCCGTGACATTTTCCCCCACTCGCAGCTCCACAGTCTTTGTGTCCCTCTCATTCTCTATTACATTATAATAATGATGCCGTTTGTCCGCCTCATTCCCCACTCCGATCACGGAAATGCGGTTTGCCCGGGTGCTGTATCCATCGATCAGAAAGGGCAGGGGAAGGGTGCCGATATGCCCGCCCATACTGGAACCCACAGTCATGCACATGACCAGGGGAAGTCCCAGCGAATCCGCAAGGTCATTCAAATATCTCAGCCCGAGCATGAGGTCCGTTTCCTGATAGCACACCGCCGCCTCCGGGATGAAATAATAATCCCGGAGATACTGTTTCGCCCCCTTCAGCTTCACCACGGCGATGGCAGCTTCCGGAGCGGCGCCGAGAAACTGCTGCCCGGGTTCAGCAGAGCCGGCTGCCAGGCTTGCCGCGTATGTGCCGTGTCCGGTCTCATCTGTGGACGGAACGATCGCAAGAGGCGTCTCTGACCGCAGAGCCTCATTGATCATCTCCTCCGTAAATTCACTTCCATAGGCAAGTCCCTCCGGAGGCGTCCCGGTCTGGACCGTCTGGTCCCATATCGCGGCGATCCGCGTTGTGCCGTCCAACCTGCGGAAAAGCTCGCTTGTATAATCAATCCCACTGTCCAAAAAGCCGATCAGCACCCCCTGCCCTTTGAGCTGGAGCGTGGGATAGTTCTGGACAGGCAGGATGCCTGCCTGATTGAGCGTTTCCATGCTGAGGGGCGCATAGCATTTCGGTATGGAATTATAAGAGTATCTTGAAAGCGTGATGGGGTCCGCCAGATCTGCCGGAAGATAAATGCACCGGTAGTCAAAGCCTGCCTCCTGCACGCAGCGTTCTTCCTGCAGCATACTCTCAAAAAACGGCGTACGTACATGATTCCCGATGAAATCCCGGTAATCCTCGGACAATATCTGTTCCCGGCATACACTTTGGTCAGGCATAAAAGACCTCCTGAAAATATTTATAACAATCCTATGAAAAGCCTGAAAAAAGTATGCAGGACCGCCTCCGCCAGTCTGCCCTTCAAAAAAGAAACAAACAGTTAAAAAAGTATAAATTTCTCACGGATATGTTGAAGTCGCCGTTTAATAGGGTATAATAAATATAAACTGACATACCGGGATCTTTCCCGGTGTCCCATGTGTCCGAAACGGACGAAAGAAGAAGGGAGAATGATAACGATGAGAGATTTTTTTGAAGATCTGGGAAAACGTATTGGAGAAACAGCCGAAACTGTCACCAGCAAGGCAGGAGACGCCATCGAGATCCAGAGGATCAAAGGACAGATCCGAGGACTCGCAAGAGGAAATGCAGTGGACCTGATGGAACTCGGACGTACCATCTATGACAGATATAAAGCAGGCGAAGAAGTTGAAGAATCCGCCAGGGCACTGTGCGACGCGGTCAGGGACAGAGAGGCTTCGATCGAAGCCTATGAAAAAAAGATCGCAAAGATCCGCGGCTCTTCTGCGTGTGCAGGCTGCGGCAAAATGGTGTCAAAGGATATGACATACTGCCCTTACTGCGGCGAAAAAGTCCCTGTTTATGAAGCAGAGGCAGAGGAAGTGCAGGCAGGGGAAGTAACAGCGGACGGTTGCGCCGACAATGGAAATGTAAAAGAAAAAGTTGCGGACAAAGTGGACGACATGGCAGAAAAAGCCGAAGAAGCGGCAAAGAAGGCGGGCAGCATGGCATGGAAAGCCGCCCAAAAGACAGGAGACGCCCTAGACAAAGCTGCCGACAAGGCTGAAGAGATGGCACAGAAAGCTGCTGGCAAGGCTGAAGAAATGGCACAGAGGGCTGCTGGCAAAGCTGAAGAAATGGCACATAAAGTTGCTGACAAAGTCAGCGAAACCGCAGACAAAGCCTCTGAAAAAATGAAGCCGAATGACTGACCTGCTGCCTGTAAAGACAGCCGCGAAGCATATAAAAGCCGCCTCAGCGGCGTGGTCCGTCACCGCCCGGCATTGCGCCGGGCCAGTGTCAGATCATGCCGAGGGCGGCTTTCACTTTCCTGATATTTCCTGTATATACGATGCCCTCCATTCCCAGCATTCTTCCTGCTTCAACGTTCGCCTGAAGGTCATCGATAAAGAACGATTCATCTGGTTTCAGCGAATATGTCTCAAAAAGATAGCGGTAGATTTCAGGATCGGGCTTCGCCATTTTCAACGGAGCAGAAAATACGATTCCCTTAAACTTTTTGAGCACTTCACATCCTGCCGCCCATTCCGCAAAATAAGTCGGCGCATTGGACAGAAGATATATCGGGACCCCTTTTTGGTACAGCTCATCGATCAGCGCCTGTGTCTCCCGGATCGGCGTAATATGATCCGGCCACCCGCGGAAAAAGCTGCGCACCGTATTTTCCAGGCGCGCCGGGACAGACGAAACCATCTCTTCCACATATTCATCATAATCGATCGTCCCTCTGTCCAGCTCCTGCCACCCGGCAAAGATGACAGGGGCGAGAAGGGCGCGGTCCTTTTCAGACGCACAGAACTGTTCCAGCATATACCCGCCGTCGAATCCTCCGATCACATTCCCAAAATCAAAAACCACGTTTTTGTAATTCATGAAAATTCCTCTTTACTATAAATGTGCCATCCTGCCAAGACTCCTACAGCAGGTTGATCCCGCTCTCTTTTGCTCTTGCCGCCACATCTTCCGGCCAGAGGGAAGACTGTACTTCCCCGATGTGGGCTTTCCTGAGATAGTACATGCAGATGCGGGACTGTCCGATGCCCCCTCCCACTGTGTAAGGCAGCTCGCCATTCAGCAGGGATTTCTGGAAAGGCAGCTCCGCGCGCTCCTCACAGCCCGCGGTCTTAAGCTGGCTCCGCAGAGCTTCCTCGTCCACGCGGATTCCCATAGAAGACAGCTCCAGAGCCATATCCAGGACCGGATAATAGACGATGATATCACCGTTTAATTCCCAGTCATCGTAATCCGGGGCACGTCCGTCATGCTTCTCCCCGGATGCCAGCGCCTTGCCGATCTGGGACACAAAGACAGCTCCCTTCTCTTTGGCCATCCGGTTCTCACGTTCCTTGGGCGTGCAGCCAGGGAACATATCCTCCAGCTCCTGAGACGTGATAAAGAAGATGTCATCCGGAAGCAGCGGCTCAATATAGTTATACCGTCTTGATATATAGTCCTCTGTATCCTTCAGAGCGCTGTAAACCTTGCGGACCGTGTATTCAAGCGTCTCCATATTCCTCTCTTCTTTTGAGATGACCTTCTCCCAGTCCCACTGGTCCACATAGATCGAATGGATATTATCCGTGTCCTCATCCCTGCGGATCGCGCTCATGTCTGTATAGAGCCCTTCCCCGGAATGGAACCCATAACTCTTCAGAGCATATCTCTTCCACTTTGCAAGAGAATGCACGATCTCGGCAGGCGCTTCGCCCTGCTCTTTTATCCCAAAGGATACCGGACGCTCCACACCGTTTAAATTGTCATTTAAGCCGGACTCCGGCCGTACAAACAGCGGGGCTGACACGCGCGTCAGATGCAGCGCCCTGGCAAGCGCCCGCTCAAAATGATCTTTTACTTCTTTGATGGCAACCTCCGTCTCACGAATCGTAAGGGGAGAGTAATAGCCTTCGGGTATTCTTAACTGTTCCATTGAAAAGGCTCCCTTCTGGTTGATTTAAAATTGAAATTTACATTTTATTCTAATATCGGACAGCCCGGAAGTCAACCTGCAACATTCAGAAATAAAATTAACAGATAATTTTAATATTTTTATAAAAAATACTAATTATTTATTGACATTTTCAAATATATGTGTTATTATAATGTCAACAAATAAAACTGAATGAATAATCAAACAAAGATACAAAGTTATTTTTTATTTGAAAGAAAATTCATAAAAAGTTTTATTTACCTGCTAAATATCGTGATTGGGAAAAGATGACGGATATAGAGAAAAATCATAATGACGAGAAAGTTATGAGAGAAGCAAAATCTATATCAGGAGAAGGTCGTCAGAGAACCAAGATTCAGCAGGAATCTAAGTAAAGGAGGTACGGACCACCGGGAACATAAGTTAAGTCTATCAGACAAAAGAACGACAGAAAGAGGTAAAAAAATGATAGAAATATCAGGATGAAGATGGATGTTGATCAGTAAGTTGATTGGCATCCATTTTCATTGTCCTTTTCTCCGCTTCTGCCCGTCCGGTCCCGCACAGCCGTTCCCTCGCAACTGCTCCTGCCTTGTCAGGAAACAGAAAAATTGATAAAATGAATGGGAAAATGTCGGAAGATAAATACGATCCCGGAGAGTACAACATGGCGAAAACAAGTAATCAGAAAGCGAAAATCTTATATCTGATGCAGCTGTTCCAGGAAGAAACGGACGAGGAGCATCCGCTCTCCCGCAGAGAGCTTGAAGAACGGCTGGCAGATATCGGCATACATGCAGAGAGAAAAAGCCTTTACAACGATATCGAGACGCTGAAAAATTTCGGGATGGATATCGCATACAGAAAAGAACAGCCGGAAGGCTACTATCTCGCTGAAAGAGAATTCGAGCTGCCTGAGCTCAAGCTCCTGGTAGACGCAGTCCAGTCATCCAGATTCATCACCCAGAAGAAGTCTGACGCCCTTATAAAGAAGATCGAAAAACTGACAGACAGACACGAGGCCCGGAAACTCCAGCGGCAGGTCGTTGTGGCTGACCGCATCAAGGCCATGAACGAGAGTATCTATTATAATGTAGATAAGCTTCACGCGGCGATCGCAGAGGACCGGCAGATCCTGTTCCGGTACTTTGAATGGACAGTATCAAAGGAAATCCGCCTGAAAAAAGGCGGAGAAAACTATCAGGTAAGCCCCTGGGCGCTGACATGGGACAATGAGAATTATTATCTGATCGGCTATGATATGGAAGCAGGCATCCTGAAACATTTCCGTGTGGACAAAATGCTGCACATCGGACTGCTCGACATAAAAAGAGAAGGCCGGGAGGAATTCAGCCGCTTTGATCTGGCCCGCTATACCAGACAGACCTTTGGAATGTTCGGTGGAAATGAGCAGATGGTCCGGCTGCGATTTCACAATAAATATGTAGGCGTTGTGATCGACCGTTTTGGAAAAAACGTACCGCTGCGGCCTGATGGGGAGGAACATTTTATTGCCCGGGTCAATGTGGCGGTCAGCGAGCAGTTCTATGGATGGCTGACCGGGCTGGGGCGGGAGGTACAGATCCTCTCGCCGGAAGCCGTGGTAAAGGAATACGCAGAGCTGCTGAAAGATTTGAGGAAAATGTACGAAGAATAGTAAAGTCCGTTTTATGACACACCCAATCTGGTATGATGCTTGTAAGAACAAAGAAATCATACAAGAGAAAGGTGTGTTTTATTATGTATATCAGAAAATCTTTACTCGGGGGACTTGTAGCGGCGGCGGGAATGGCTGTCCTTTCCATACTTATGGTGCTCTTCTGCTTTACAGAAATGCAGATCCCATCTGCGGTCTACGCGGCAGCATGGTTTGGCTGCCTATGCGCGATGCTGCACGGATCCGCCAGAATATATCGATAAACTGTGGGGATGATCGCATGTGGTCAGATGTGGATTTTAATGAAAATAAAGAGGTCTGTTTTCAGAACCATCACTTTACATTGTGCGAACCTGAAGGTTATGATATACTTAGGTGCAAAAAAAATATCAGGAGGGCTTATGCTAAAGAAAAAAAATAAAATAATCTACATCGGCATTGTGCTGGCGGCACTGATCATTTTAGCGGCAGCAGCCGGGATCCGAAATCATTTTATGAAAGAAGTACCCCAGGCGCAGGCACAGCAGCTGGAGGGTGAAAATGCCATGAAAGCGGTCTATTTACAGAAGGAAGACGGCAACAGCATCTTTATCAATCTGACAGATGAATATCCCTTTACCGGAGCGATCCCCCAGGGAGAACTCTACGATGAAGATGGAGAAAAAATTACTGAGAAGGATTTAAATAACGGAGATGTGCTGGATATCTGGGGAAACGGAGTTATCGCCGAATCTTATCCTGCACAGTACAATGGGATCACAAAAGTCCAGAGAACGGAACAGGCAAATCAGAAATATATGGAAGAATATAGTCATTATCTTGAGGAGCTTTTTGTGGAAAAAGATCCCTCACAGCGTCCAAATCTGAATGTATGCTATACAGATGACCTGGCGCAGGTGACTGTAATTATCCCAGACACTCTCAGCTATACCTGGACCTATGAGGACCAAAATGGGGAAAGTCAGACCATTACCACAGATGGACCTCATATTCTGCAGACGGAATCTACAGAGATAACAAAGCTTTCAGAACCTATTCAAATGGAATTAGAGTTTGATGAAAAGCCTGAGAGTATCCAGCTGCTTTCATGGGAAGATTCTCTGCTTGGACAGTATCAGGACAGCGCGGCTCAGTTACCTGAAGGAGCCGCTGTAGAAGTAAAAGAGAATGAGAAGGGAAATCTGGAGTTTACCGCACAGCCAGGCACCATATATCAGGTGCGGGGGCAATGGAAAAATGGCACCGCGGATTATGGATTCTGGGTACCTGTCAAATAAAACATGCCCGAAGGCAACAATCGTTCATGACGCTTGCTGCCTTCTGCTTTCTCCCTCAGGCTGTGCCGATTTTCTTTGATAGCTTTCCTTCCCAGCTAAACATTTACATTCACCTCCAGAAAAATCCCGACAAATGCTGAAAATTGCTGAAAAGTCCGTGTCCTCCGGTTGTCATTTGTAACCAGAATGATGTATAATAAGGGCAGTATAGTCAGACAATTTTAACAGGTGTACTCACCAGAAAAGAGGACAGGTATATGAAGATCGACATGCATTGCCATGTGAAGGAGGGCTCCATTGACAGCAAAGTGGGGCTGGACGAATATATTACAATACTGAAGCAGCATGGATTTCAGGGCATGCTCATCACGGACCATGACACATATAATGGCTACCGCCACTGGAAAGAACACATAAAGGGAAAGAAGCATACAGATTTTGTCGTGCTCAAAGGCATTGAATACGACACCCGGGATGCGGGACATATTATCGTGATCATGCCTGAAGGAGTAAAGATGCGTCTGCTGGAAATGCGCGGCATGCCGCTTGCCGTGCTGATCGATCTGGTCCACCGCAACGGCGGCGTGCTCGGCCCGGCGCATCCGTGCGGGGAAAAATATATGAGTTTCACCAACACAAAAAAATTCTACCAGTCCCCGGAGATCATAAAGCGTTTTGACTTCGTGGAGGCATTTAACAGCTGCGAGTCATCCCAGTCCAATTCCGGAGCGGAAAAGCTTGCGAAAAAATACGGAAAGGTAACAACCGGCGGAAGCGATTCTCATAAACCGGGCTGTGTCGGCCGGGGCTATACCATCCTTCCCGAGCCAGTCACATGCGAAACAGAACTGATATCCCTGATACACAAAAAAACGCCTTTTAAGGCGGGCGGGACGCTCTATGAGAAAACAACAAAGGAACGGATCGGAAAGATCAACAAGCTCCTTGTCTATTCCTTCTGGATATACAATAAGAGCGGGGAACTCATAAAGCGGCGCGGAAGAAATAAAAAGATGGTGGAAGAACATCCATTTGATCCGATCGACCCGATTGAACTATATTATCATTCATGACGTGTATATGCACGGCCCTGGCCTGTTCTTTCTACTTATCACTTTACACAATATAAAACTTGATGGGCTAGGGCTAGAAGGCTCTGGAGGAATGTTTATTTTTTCTGGATTCTTTTAGCAATCAGAACAACCGCACCTACTATATGGATGTGGTTTTTCCTGATACCGGCACCCGGTGCCGCAAGGTTGTCTGCAGTTACCGCGACTTTCAGCGGGCTGAGACCGGCGCCCATATTCTGGTTGTTTCATTTGATGGGAAAAAGATATATGGAGTAATCATGCAGGAGGTTCAGAACTGAAAGTTTACATTGTTTTGGAGTATGACGCTGAACCTATTTAAATAGATCATCTTTAAATCTCAAGATTATTATTAATATTCCTATTATAAAAGCTGGTATATAAATAATTTTATTATCTGTAATATAAGGCGTAATAAAATACTTTTCTTCATTCCCCAGATAATAATAAATTTTAACACTATCGCCAACTTCCGTGGCCGATATAGGGAAATAATCTTCATACGCTTCCCCATCAACATAAACTCTAACAATAGGCCACAGTTCAGTTTCTCCTGTGCCACTCCGTACTTCTTCAAAATTTATGACCGTACCTACTGCCTCTTTCTTACCCCAATTATCCACTATTTCATGTGATAAACATAAGATCCCAATGGCTATAGATAGAACAGCTATTATAGATACGACTGGATTTACATATTTTTTCCCCTGTTGTTTTTGATGTTTTTCAAATACTAACATCATAGTGCAAACAGTAATAAATAACATAATGGCATAAAAAATGCCCGCCCCAAAACTAAGCAAAACTTCTAATAGATACGATAACCCCGACAGAAACCCATAACCAGGTAAACTGGCATAATATTTAAAAAATATGTAAGATATTATTATAGAAAAAATTTCTAAAAAAAGCGCTCTTATCCAATATTTCCTTTTTCCCCTTTTTATAGAACACACTAATAGAGTAATTTGAAGCCCTAATATTACTAAATATAATATTAACAAAAATAAACTCCCCATACTTTTATTCATCTCCTTGCGTTTAGCTAAAAGGGCCTGCCTTTTTCTGATAACCCTATGGCTTTCGGAATATTAAGCCCCTGTATTTTATAATTTTGATTTTTCTGAGAATGTAGGTTTGTCAAACATATGTTACACCATGCTGAATAAATTCTGTAGGATTACAATACATGTGTTACAACTGAATAATTAAAAAGACGGAAATACCGTTTATGTGTTGTAGTTTTAGCGACCAAACAAAACAAGAAAGGATGCATTTCCGCACGGCTAGTATAACACGGGATATGAGATATCGTCTATTACTTATTAACTACGCAAACCGCTATTGGGTTTCTAAAGCTGCTGTAAAGTATAAACCCCCCGGCATAATGGGAAAGTGGAACGCAGCCCCCCCAAAAAATAATGAACGGTTTTATGCTTCTCATACTTTTTATTCCTTTCAGGACTTTTCCCGACAGCTCCAGATCTATAACCTCAGGGACTATAACCTGTTCCTATGAGATCTCTGGGCTGGAAATCCCCACAGACTGTCCTGAAGGAATTTATTCAGCATGGTGTAACATATGTCTGACACTCCTACACCTGCTAACAGATAACTCTACACATTTTTCTTGTAAATGGTATGGGATAAAAGTATAATATTCCCAGAAATTGAAATTTGTTTATGAAGAAGGAGAGAAACCCAATGAAAAAAAGCATACCAATGATACTGTTACTGATTATGCCATATGTTTTGATCGGAAGTTTTATATTTCAATCAAGTCTTTTTTTTAATGTCTGGAAACTATCGTACCTGTTTGTATTTTTGCCTAATATGATCTATGCTTTTATTCTTCCGCGAATAGGCTATACCGAGAATCAACTGCTGTTTTGGAATATGCTGCTGAAACTATGCAACATTCCTATTTTTTGTTTGATTTTTCCTTTCGGACTTGCGGCAATGGGTGTGTTTTTTATGGCAATACCGATTTTACTGTTTCTGGTACTTTTTGATTATTCGCTTTTACTTCCCTCTACTATGTTTGGCATAAGTGGATTATTGAAAGCATATCGGGCACATAAAATATCCGCGGCCACTCTGATTATCAATATTATTATGCAGTTTACGTTTTGCTTAGATGTATGTAGTTCCGTGTATCTTTATATTTCTTTGCGAAAAAAGAATAAGAGCGCTGTTACTCTGCAATAGATCACTTTCAGTTTAGAGATATTAAATTTTAAGTATCTTAATTTTCCCACATGTTTCAGCTTGACAACTTTATATTGATATTTTTAAAGCGGTCCCTCTTTTCTGGTTGACCGCTTTTACTTTTCATAAGGATTTATTCTAATAATGGGCGTTTCTAGACATAAATTTCTCTTGTTAATTTTTTGTCATTGTGATACACTAGCGACTGTGTACAAGGAAACAATACGTTTCTCCCAGCCGTATTTCCCCTTGTGCACTAACATGATCGTCTGTGATGTGAGGCTGGGAATTGCCAAGTCAGAGAATACGCCAAAACCCGGATCACAAAATTTTACGTAAGAGGAGAGGAAAAAGGATGAAAATTATCAAAAAACTGGCAGGAACGTTTCTTGCAGTTTGGCTTTGCTGCAGTATGGCTGCAATGCCCTGTTATGCTGCAGAGAATACTCAAGATGGAATCAAGGCTGTTTTATCGACCGACAAGACTGCATATGAGCAGGATGAACAGGTTAAGGTTGATTTGTCTGTGACAAACACAAATAGTTCATCTGTTAAAAATGTTGTTATCGAGACTTCGGTTCCAAATGGATTTGAATCAGTTGGAAGTTTATCTAAATCTTTTGATTCTGTTGAAAGCGGAGAAACTGTTTCTCTGGAGGTTATTCTGAAGGCATCAGAATCTAATACAAATATACAGAACAATGGGAATGCAGATCCCCAGAAGACCGATTCGAAAACAGGGGATCAGTCTACCCCTGTTTTCTGGGGTATTTTAGCAGGAGCTTCGGTACTGCTTTTTGGGGTCATAATTATCAGGAAGAAAAACAGACGGCAGCTTTTGTCTTTCATCCTTTGTGGCGCAATACTTGGAAGTACAGTAGGGGGTACACCTATTGTGAGCCGCGCGGCAGAGCCACAAAACAGGTCTTTTAATCTTTCAACTTCTGTGAGCATCTCTGATAAAGAAGTAGCTATAACATCCACAGTAAAATATTCAGCAGAATCAGGAAATGAGGTTGTTCCAGGCACTGAGAAATACTCTGTTAGATTTGAGAGTAACGGTGGAACTGCGGTGGAAACACAGAGTGTTGAAGCTGGTAAAATGGCCGTACGGCCTGCAGAGCCGGAAAAGGACGGTTATGTTTTTGGAGCCTGGTGCACAGACCAGGAATGTACAGAGTTCTTTGACTTTGAAAACACTGAAATTAACAGCGACATGACCTTGTATGCATTATGGCTGGATTTTAGCGATACGACTGATACCGACAAGGATGGAATGATATGCTCCCTTCTAGGTAGACAAGTGAAATAACAAAAACTTGTCACTTAGGAGGGAGTATATTTTATGTCTGAA
>CALWQP010000023.1 GCA_944383695.1 uncultured Mediterraneibacter sp. | reverse complement strand
GCCCTCTTAGAAAAGTGACATTTTCTCAAATAAATTTAAACATTAAAAAGTGACATTTTCAAAAGTTATTGACACCACATGTTCGATTGTATGTTCGGGTTAAAAATATCCGGGTGTATAATTACATGATTGACTGACGTGGTTGTGCTCCCAAAGAAAAATGATTATAATAACGTCAGGATTCCGCCTCGATCCCAGGGCGGCCAGAAAGGAGCACAGCTCAGTGAAAATAGAACACAAGATCAGCTTTCATTCACGTTTTATCGCGTTTTTACTCATACTCCCGATGATTTCCATATCGGCCGGAGGCTGCAGCACGCCTCGTGAGACAGAGTCATTGAAGATGACAGGAACATATTTTGATACAGTCATCCAGGTAGAAGCCTGGGGAACCGGGCGGGATGTACTGGATCACTGTGAAGATATCTGCGCCTATTATGAAAACCTTTTAAGCCCTTATGTTGAAACGAGCGAAATTGCTGAGATCAACCGCGCCCAGGGTTCTCCTGTGACCGTATCTGACGAGACTGCCGAGCTTCTCCGCCTCGGCATCCGGTACGGAGAACTTTCCGGCGGAAAGTTCGATATCACGATCGCATCCGCTTCCGAACTGTGGGACTTCAAGACCAACAAAAGCGGAACCCTCCCTGATCCCCAAACACTGGAGGAAGCGGTCAGCCACATTGACTACCGGCGTATAGAAATGGATGGAAATACTGTCACCCTGACTGACCCGCAGGCAAGAATCGACCTGGGCGGGATCGCAAAAGGATACATTGCGGATCAGTTGAAAGATTATCTGAAAAGCGCCGGCATCAAGCACGCCATGATCAACCTGGGCGGGAATGTGCTCACCCTGGGCGGGCGGTATGACGGCACGGACTTCCGCATCGGCATACAGAAACCGTTTGCCGAGGATGGGACTGTATTAGGGACTTTATCTGTATCCGACAGTTCTGTCGTATCTTCCGGAGATTATGAGAGATATTTTGAAAAAGACGGCGTGATCTTCCATCATATTCTTGATCCCGATACCGGATATCCCATCCAGAACGAGCTGGATCAGGTGACCATCATCTCAGACCAGTCGGCAGATGGGGATGCTTTGAGCACTGCCTGCTATGTACTGGGACTGGAGGACGGAATGGCTCTCATCCGCAGCATGGATGGTGTGGAAGCAGTGTTTGTCACAAAGGATGGGGAACTGCACCTGAGCAGTGAAAGCCTTCCCTTTCATACTCAAGCCTGATCTCACAATCAAACCAGATTTCATACTTAACCCTGAAACCGGACAGTGCGAGCAGTAAACAGGCGATTTTTTATCATACAAATAAAACCTCTGTGCAGGCAGCCATCCCACTGACACAGAGGTTTATTCAATATCGATGTACTAATATTTGACGGATCAGACAACTGCTGTTCCGAAATCCTGCACCTTTATGATCTTCCTCGGACATTTCTCCGCACATAAACCGCAGTTCGTACACTTTTCCGCGTCAATGTGCGCAAGGAAGTTATTGACCGTAATTGCTCCAGCCTCACAGCTTCTCTCGCACAGACGGCACCCGATACATCCCACCTGGCATACATCCATGAGCGCTTTTCCCTTTTCATTAGAATTACACTGTACGAAGGTTTTCTGTTTATAGGGAATGAGTTCGATCAGATGTTTCGGGCAGGCGGAAATACATTTTCCGCACGCCTTACATGCCTCTTTGTCCACTACGGCAATACCGTCCGAGATATGGATCGCGTCAAACGGACAGGCCTTCACGCATGAACCATATCCCAGGCATCCGTATGCGCAGCCTTTTGCTCCACCGTCCTGCATCTGGCTCGCCATGACACAGTCCTTTATGCCGTAATATTCATATTCTGTCTTTGCCTTCTCACAGTTTCCACCGCATTTGACGAATGCCACCTTGCGCTCCTGGGCTGAAGCGTCTACACCCATGATCTTTCCGATCGCCTCTGCGACCGAAGCGCCGCCCACAGGACAGCCGCCCACTTCTGCTTCCCCTTTTACGATCGCTGCCGCAAGCCCGGAGCAGCCGGCATATCCGCATCCGCCGCAGTTATTCCCGGGAAGCACTTCCAGGATCGCGTCTTCCCTCTCATCTGCGTCCACAGCGAACTTCTTTCCTGAAATCCCAAGGAAGACGCCGATAAACAATCCTGTGCCGCCGACGATGACTGCGGCTAAGATAATCCCTGTCATACTCATATTCACGCCCTCCTATATCAGACCGGAAAATCCGAAAAACGCGATCGCCATAAGCCCTGCTGTCACCAGCACGATCGGCGTGCCGCGAAATGATTCCGGTACATCGTTATGTTCTGTCTTTTCACGGATTCCTGCCATGAGCACGATGGAGACAAGGAAGCCCGCAGCCGTTGCGAATCCGTTTACCACGCCAGTAAGAATGTCATACCCTTCCTGGACATTTGTCAGCGCCACACCCAGCACAGCACAGTTGGTCGTGATCAGAGGAAGATATACGCCCAGGGCATTGTAGAGCGCCGGCATAGCTTTCTTCAAAAACATTTCAACGAACTGGACAAGCGCTGCGATCACCAATATGAATACGATGGTATTCAGATATTGCAGCTCGCCGCCCATGATATTCGGATTCCCCAGAATGAACTTATAGATCAGCCCTGTCACAAAGGACGCGATCGTAATGACAAACACCACCGCGCCGCCCATGCCTGCGGCTGTCTTCACATTCTTGGACACTCCCAGGAACGGGCATATCCCAAGGAACTGGCTTAACACAACGTTATTTACAAAAGCCGAACCCACTGCGATCAATAATAATTCCTGCATTTATACCCCCTCCTGTTCTTTCTTATTTTCTGTACCGCCATTGTTTGACGCGGTATCCTCCGGCTGATCCACTTCGAAGCTGACGGATATATCTGATATCATGTGCCCGCCGCAGATACCTCGACTGGCGCATGCCGCACATCCTTCGCCGCACCCGGCCGTCTGGGGAACTTCTCTCTCCTTCTTCGCGTAATTGTTCTTGACTTTGTTCTGAAGCGCCACAAGACAGGCAAGCACAAAAAACGCTCCCGGGGCAAGGATGAAAATGGTCAAAGGTTCATAAAACTCCGGCATGACCTGCATCCCGAAAATCTGTCCTGCACCTATCAGCTCTCTGACGATACCGATACAGGTCAGCCCCACTGTAAATCCCAGTCCCATGCCGATCCCATCGAAAATGGACGGAAGGACCGGATTCTTTGAGGCATAACTCTCAGCTCTTCCCAGGATGATACAGTTCACGACGATCAGCGGGATATAGAGTCCCAGCGAGTCATACAGGCTCGGGACAAATCCTTCCAGCAGGAAATCAACAATAGTCACAAAAGATGCCACTACCACGATAAAAGCCGGCATACGCACCGAATCCGGTATGATCTTCCTCAGCATGGAAATCAGCATGTTTGACATGATCAGAACCGCTGTGGTGGACAGCCCCATTCCAATGCCATTGACCGCCGATGTGGTGACCGCCAGTGTAGGACACATTCCGAGCATGAGTACAAATGTCGGATTTTCCTTCACAAGTCCGTTATAAATCCGTTCCAAGCATTTACTCATTGGCCTCGCCTCCTAACTCATTCTGGAAATAGACAAGCGCAGAATCCACGGCGTTTGTAACAGCGTTGGTCGTTATCGTAGCGCCGCTGATCGCATCGATCATATTGTCTCCGCTTTCTTTTGTTTTTGTATAATAAAAGCGCTCTACATTTTTATCTTTAAACTGATCCTTGAAGTCCTCTTCATCCGCTTTCATTCCAAGACCTGCCGTCTCGCTGATGGAGAGCATTTCAATCCCCTTCACTGTCCCATCGGCAGCAATGCCTACCGATATTTGGATATCACCTGCATACCCTTCATGGGAAGTGACATTGATAACATACCCTGCAGTGCCGCCGCTTTCATCTTTTCCCACGGCAACTTCGGTAATTTCATCTGCCTCATACCCATTTTCTTCTAAAATCTCTGCCGCCCTGTCTGCAGCAAAGTCCTCATAGTCATCAAAAGAAGCTGCATCGGGCAGGACCGACTTGAAGGCCTCCTGCTTTGTATTTTCCTGGGCTATAGCGATGGGCTCCTTCGTAATATCATATACCACTCCCAGGAAAAGCCCTGATACAACTGTAATCGCTGTCAGGATCAGTGTGTTTTTGATAATCTTGTTCATCTATTTCTCTCCTCCTTTCCCAAAAGGCTTTGGAAGAGTTATTTTTTCGATCAGCGGTACAAGAAGATTGCTGATGATGATCGCATAAGATACGCCTTCTGCCGAGCCTCCGAAAAGACGGAAGAGCCCTGTCAAAAGTCCCATACAGACACCATAGATGATCTTGCCGCTGCTGGTTATCGGAGACGTGACATAGTCTGTTGCCATGAACCATGCCCCAAGCATCAGTCCGCCTCCGCAAAGATGGGCGGTTATATACTGCGGGTCAAATCCGTGTCCTCCGAAGATTACGATAAATACTACAAAGGATACGATATAAGAACCGGGTATCCGAAGGTCTATTACTCCCATGAGGATAAGGAACATCGCTCCGATCATGATCGCTATGACCGAGGTCTCTCCGATCGTACCCCGGATATTTCCTATCAGCATATCCATTGTATTTACAGCTTCGCCTGCTTTCAGTTCCGCCAGAGGCGTGGGGCCTGTCACACCGTCATAGACGAAATAAGTCATCCGCCCGGCAAAACAGATCAGGAGAAAACAGCGTGCCGCCAGCGCTGGGTTCATAAAGTTCTGCCCCAGCCCTCCGAAAAGCTGCTTTACGACAATAATGGCAAATACTGCGCCAAGAGCGCCCATCCACCAGGGAAGCGTTGGCGGAAGATTAAGCGCGAGCAGAAGTCCGGTGACGACTGCGCTGAAGTCGTTGATCGTAATTGGTTTATGCATTAATTTTTCATATATGTATTCTGATAAAACCGCGGCAGCCGTTGTGACAACGACAAGTATCCACGCATTCTCATGGCGGAAATTCCAGATTCCGAACAAAGTTGCCGGAAGCAGGCCGATCACGACCATGAGCATGAGATTGCTACTTTTTATCCGGTCGCGGATATGCGGCGAGGATGATACATTATAATTCTCGTTCAATTCTCTGTCTCCTCTCTCACTTTTTTTTCTTGTTCGCAAGCGCGGTCTTGCGCATGGAACCGATCGCCTGTTTCAACTGTCTTTTTGCAGGGCAGACATAACTGCAGGAGCCGCACTCCACACATTCCGGACCATTCATCGCCACAAATCCGTCCTCGTCATGCCGCTGTGCAAGATCCGCCAGCCTGGATGGGACGAGCCTGCTTGGACAGACATCCACGCATCTGGCACAATTGATGCATGCAGTTTCCTTACTTTTTGCGACCTCATCTCCCTTGAATGCAAGAAGAGACGAAGACGTCTTTGTCACCGGGGCATCCACTGTGACCATGGCAAACCCCATCATCGGTCCCCCGGAGATCAGCTTCTGAGGCTGAGTAATGAATCCGCCGGCCGCGTCGACCAGCTCCTGATGACTGATTCCAAGAGGCGCCTTAAAATTGCCGGGCGAGGCAATATCGTCTCCACTCACCGTCACGATCCGTTCTGTCAGAGGTTTTCCCTCAATAACTGCACGGTGAATGCCGATCAGGGTCTCTACATTGTCAACGATGCACCCTGCGTCCGCCGGAAGCATGGATGAATTGATGGCTCGCTTTGTCACCGCGTAGATCAGTTGACGCTCTGCTCCCTGAGGATATTTTGTCACAAGCGAGGCCACCTGCATCCGCGGTTCATCATCAACTGCAGACTTCAGTTTGTCAATACAGTCCTTCTTGTTGTCTTCTACCGCAAAGATTCCTTTTGCATTTGGAAACAGCGACAGGACAACACGCATGCCGCTTATCAGTTCCTCTGTATTTTCCAGCATCCTGCGGTAATCTGCTGTAATATATGGTTCACACTCTGCACAGTTAGCAATGATATAGTCAATATTTTCCGGTTCTTTGGGTGAAAGTTTGACCCTTGTAGGAAAGCCGGCTCCACCCATGCCGACAATGCCGCTCTCTCCGATTTTCTCCAGGATCTCGTCCCGGCTCATTTCTTCCAGCGGCTTAACAGGTTCATACTCCGCTTCCCGATATTCCCCATCATTTTCGATCACAATGCATTCACCCTTTGTCCCCGCAGGACTGAACCGCTGTTCCAGCCCTTTGACAGTGCCCGAAACCGATGCATGCACCGGAGCCGAAACAAATCCTGAAGCCGAAGCGATCATCTGTCCCTTGAGAACGTGATCCCCCTTTTTTACCAGAGGCTGGGCGGGAGCGCCGATATGCTGGGACAGTGGGTAGACCAGGTCTCCTTTGGGAAGGATCGTCTGTACCGGCTGATCTTTTGAAAAACATTTTCCATCATCCGGATGTATCCCGCCTTTAAATGTCAGAAATCCCATTTTCTTTCTTCCTTTCTGTTTCCTGTTTTCTCCTGTGAGGCACAAAGTCAGAGAACACTTTTATACCTGTTTAATAAACATTATATTAAACTGAGCCCTTAAAATCCAGTGATTCTGCGACAAAAATTGCACATTTAAACATACATCTTGTCGATTTTTTAACATAAAAAAAGGGCGATACTCAACTTATCGCCCTGCGCTTTTTCTTCTTAATGATAAAGCTCTGTTATTCTTCCTCAGCACTTTCAGTTTCCTCGACATAATCTAGTTCTGCACCATAATCTGCTTCCTCAGCATAATCTACAGACTCAGTCTCTTCTTCATTTTCTGACTGAAGCGCTTTCATACTCAGGCTGATCTTTTTCTCCGCCTCATTGAGATCCACAATCTTCGCTGTGATCTCCTGTCCGATAGAAAGTACATCAGACGGCTTCTCCACATGCTCCCTTGAAATCTGAGAAACATGAAGCAGCGCATCCACACCCGGCGCGAGCTCAATAAACGCACCGAAGTCTGTCATACGAGCAACCTTTCCTGTAATGACTTTTCCAACCGCAAAATCTTCCGCAGCGTTTGCCCACGGATTTGTCTCCGGGAACTTCAGGCTGAGTGCGATTTTTGTTTCATGAATGTCTTTTACCAGAACTGTCAGTTCATCACCGACATGGAATACTTTCTTCGGATTCTCTACTCTTCCCCATGACATCTCTGAGATGTGAAGCAGTCCGTCAACACCGCCAAGGTCTACAAATGCGCCAAAATCTGTTACATTTTTAACAGTACCCTCAATCCTGTCGCCAATCTGAAGCCTTGCAAAAAGCTCTTTCTGCTTCTCTGCGCGTTCTGCCACAAGAAGCTGTCTCCTGTCGCCGATCACACGGTTTCTTCTCGGATTGAACTCGCTGATCACAAACTCGATCTCCTGACCTTCGTACTTGCTCAGATCCTTCTCATAAGAATCAGACACAAGGCTTGCAGGAATGAAGACTCTCACTTCATCCACAGTTGCGCAGATACCGCCGCCAAGGATCTGTGTAACAGTCGCTTTGAGGACTTCTTTATTCTCATAAGCCTCGCGCAGCCTTTCATTTCCCTTCTCAGCAGCAAGTCTCTTATATGTAAGAAGAACCTGGCCTTCTCCGTCGTTTACTTTCAGAACTTTGACCGTCATCGTATCACCAACGGAAACCACTGTTGTAAGGTCGATGGACTGATCATTGGAATACTCATTCTTTGTGATGATACCATCAGCCTTATACCCGATGTTAAGGATGATCTCATCCGGTTTCACACCGATAACAGTTCCCTCAACTACCTCCCCGTTATGGATTGTTTTGAATGACTCGTCTAACATCTGTTCAAAAGATAACTCTGACATTATTTTGAACCTCCTCAATTATATTGTTGGGCGTGGATGCCCCTGCTGTAATACCTACTGTTTCCACTGACCCTAATTGATTCAAATTCAAATCGTCAAGTGTCTGAATATAGTACGTATTGTTACATGCCTTTTGGCAAATTTCAAATAACTTCTGGGTATTGGAACTATGTTTGTCGCCAATCACTATCATAGCATCCACCGACTCCGCGATGCGCTGCGCCTCTGTCTGGCGTTCTTTCGTAGCATTGCAGATTGTATTTAAAACAATTACATCATAACTCTTTTTCTTGATAATTTCAACTAAATCTTTAAATTTATTGTAATTAAATGTCGTCTGTGAGACTACACATATCTTCTCATTTTTACCGAATCCGATCTTATCCGCAGCTTCTGCATCCTGAACGACGCTCACCTTATCTCCTGCCCATCCCCGGATGCCCTGTACCTCGGGATGCTCCGGATTCCCAATGATAACGATATGAGCTCCCGCTGCGCTTTCTTTACTGACGATATTATGGATTTTTTTTACAAAAGGGCAGGTCGCGTCAACGATGCGGATGCCTTTTTTCTCCAGTTTGTCATAAATCTTCTTTTCCACGCCGTGAGAGCGGATGATGACCGTGCCTTCCGCAAGCCTGTCAAGCTCTCCTTCTGAGCGGATCACGACTACGCCTTTGCTCTCCATATCTTTTACTACTTCTTCATTGTGAATGATCGGACCATAAGTGTAGATCGTCCCCTCGCTGTGCTTCACCTGCTCATAGACAGTATCCACTGCACGCTTCACTCCGAAGCAGAATCCTGCCGTCTTTGCCTTGATCATTTTCATTTGCTAAAAACTCCTTTACTTACAATGAGAGCAGATCGTCTCCACCACTTCCTGTATGGTCATGTCTGAGCTGTCCACGAGCACTGCATCCTCTGCCTGTTTCAGGGGCGCGATTTTTCTTGTCATATCACGCTCATCCCTCTCCCGGATATCATGGGCAATGGATTCCAGGTCGCAGTCCTCCCCCTTTTCTCTCAGCTCATCATATCTCCGCTTTGCCCGCGTCTCCACGCTTGCAGTAAGATATATCTTTACGTCCGCATCCGGCAGGATGTTTGTACCGATATCCCGACCGTCCATGATCACATCCTGCTCCCGCGCAAGAGAGCGCTGAAGTTCGAGCAGCTTTTCCCTCACGGCCGGGATAGCCGACGTCTTTGATGCCATGTTCCCCACTTCTTCTGTGCGGAGCATGGAGGTCACATTCTCTCCGTTCAAATATATCTGCTGTGCCCCATTTTCATACCCGATCGTCACCTCAGCGTCTTTACACGCTTCTGCTACCGCGTCTTTGTCGTCTGCTCTGATTTTCTTCTTCAGAAAATGGATGGCAAGCCCCCTGTACATTGCGCCTGTATCTACGTATATATAACCCATTTCCTTTGCGACCAGCTTCGCGATCGTGCTCTTTCCGGCCCCGGCAGGTCCGTCGATTGCTATATTATAACCCATGGCGTCCTCCTCAAATTAACACTAAACCCAGTATACCCCGGGAACAAAAGATACACAAGTGATTTCTAGCGTTTAAGCTGCTGCAGCTCTTCTTTTTCTTCCTTGCTCACCCGGTACGATTCACGGATCTTCTGGATCGCTTTGTTATGTGTGAAATCATCCATATGGTCATTCTCGAGAAGCGCCCTTGTCTTCTCCGGAAATTTCACATAGCATACCTGCAGCGTCCACGCCACACCCATTTTCGTATAATACCCGTCAGACCGGATCTTGTGGCAGATTTCCAGGATTTCATCAACGTGGGCGTCATCTACAAAATGTGACATCATGGCAACGATCATGAACCGGAGTTCAAATTCTTCTTTACTGCCTCTGTATGTTTTCAGATAATCGAACCAGTAATCAGCCTCTTTTTTCATGAATTTATAGCTGTTCACGCAGCTGTCGCATACTGCCCAGTTCCTGATTTTCGGCACAAATTCATCCAGGTATTTTCGCCTTTCCTCCCGTTCCATCTTCGCATATGCGATCACAAGCCCCTGGAGCATGATTTCTTCATGGATCGAATCTGCTGTGATCTTTCCCCTGGCTTCGTCGAGATAGCTGCGGAAATCTTCCTTTGCAAGCTCTTTTGCAAATTTTCTCATTGCGGGAAGCCGGACGCCTATGACATGCTCCACTCCCGGAAGGAGCTTTCTGTTAAACTCTTTGTAATCCTCTTCTGCAAGCCCATACAGCTTTTCTCTGATCTCGCCTGTCATCTCTCTCCTCCCGAAAAGGCTTCCTGCCTGATACCAGACCGGAAGCCTTTTCTTATCGCTTATTTATTCATATATGTTCCTCAGTACCTGGCATTATCTGAGTCTGCTCTATTTTTCTTTACTCTTCAGATACTCATCAATGCCTTTTGCGCCGGCTTTTCCCGCGCCCATGGCAAGGATGACTGTAGCTGCTCCTGTAACAGCGTCTCCACCTGCGAATACCCCTTCCTTTGAGGTCTGTCCGTTTTCCTCGTCCGCAATGATACATTTCCTGCGGTTTGTCTCCAGCCCGCTTGTTGTGGAAGAAATAAGCGGATTCGGTGATGTTCCGAGGGACATGATCACTGTGTCTACCTCAATATCATACTCTGAGCCCGGTACCTCGACCGGACGTCTTCTTCCGGACGCATCCGGTTCGCCCAGTTCCATCCTGATCACGGTCATGCTCGTGATATTGCCGTTCTCATCCACATTGATCTTCTTTGGATTTGTGAGGAGGTCAAAAATCACTCCTTCTTCTTTTGCGTGATGGATTTCTTCGACCCTGGCCGGAAGTTCTGCCTCGCTCCTTCTGTATACGATATGTACGTCAGCTCCGAGACGAAGCGCGGTTCTGGCTGCATCCATAGCCACATTTCCGCCTCCGACAACAGCGACCTTCTTCCCTGCCGCGATCGGAGTGTCATAGGAATCATCAAATGCTTTCATCAGGTTACTTCTTGTCAGATATTCATTTGCAGAGAATACTTCGTTCGCGTTCTCGCCCGGAATGCCCATAAACATCGGAAGTCCTGCGCCGGAACCGATGAAAACAGCCTCAAAGCCTTCTTCTTCCATAAGCTGGTCGATCGTTGTAGATTTGCCAATAACTACATTTGTCTCAAATTTAACGCCAAGTTCTTTTACCTTTTCAAGTTCTTTTGCAACGATTTTCTGCTTGGGCAGACGGAATTCCGGGATGCCGTACACGAGCACGCCGCCAAGTTCATGGAGCGCTTCGAATACAGTCACATCATACCCCAATTTTGCAAGATCGCCCGCACAGGTCAGACCTGCCGGACCAGAACCGATGACAGCCACCTTATGGCCATTCTTAGTTTCCGCGCCTATCGGTTTGATGTCATTCTCAAGGGCATAGTCCGCCACGAACCTTTCCAACTTGCCGATAGATACCGGCTCCCCCTTGATACCGCGGATGCATTTCCCCTCACACTGAGACTCCTGCGGGCAGACACGTCCGCAGATCGCCGGGAGCGCGCTGGACTTTCCGATCACCTTGTATGCTTCCTCTATATTTCCTTCTTTTACTTCCTGTATAAATGCCGGAATATCAATAGATACCGGGCATCCCTGGATACATTTTGCATTTCTGCAGTCTAAGCATCTCGTCGCCTCGTCCATCGCTTCTTCCAGAGTATAGCCAAGGCAGACTTCTTCAAAGTTTGCAGCACGCACTTTCGGGTCCTGTTCTCTCACAGGCACTTTCTTCAACATATCAGCCATTATTCGTCACCTCCGCACTGTCCGCATCCCCCATGGTGTGTATCGCCTTCCTGAAGCTTGAGCATCGCACGGCCCTCTGCTGTCCTGTACATCTGACTTCTCTTCATCGCCTGGTCAAAATCTACAAGATGTCCGTCAAATTCCGGTCCGTCCACGCAGGCAAACTTGATCTCATCGCCTACCTGAAGGCGACATGCGCCGCACATTCCTGTTCCGTCTACCATGATCGGATTCATGCTGACGATAGTAGGAATCTCCAGCTTCTTTGTAAGCAAGGAGACAAATTTCATCATGATCATCGGTCCAATGGCAATGCAGACGTTATATTTCTTTCCATCATTTACAAGCTCTTCCACCATTGTGGTGACCATTCCGGCATGACCATATGTACCGTCATCTGTACACGGATAGTAATTGCCTGCGACTGCTTTCATTTCATCTTCAAGTATCAGCATGTCCTTTGTCTTTGAGCCTACGATCACATCAACGTCAATGCCGCGCTCATGCAGCCATTTCACCTGCGGATATACCGGAGCCGCGCCGAGGCCCCCCGCTACAAACAGCATCTTCTTATTCTTCAATGTCTCCATATCTTCATGGACAAACTCTGACTCGCATCCGAGAGGTCCGGTAAAGTCGCGGAAATAATCCCCTTCTTTCAGAGTTCCCATCTTAGTCGTAGAAGCGCCTACTTCCTGAACAACGATCGTGATCGTCCCTGCCTCTCTGTCATAATCACAGATCGTGAGGGGAATACGTTCGCCCTTTTCATCCATTTTTACAATAACAAACTGACCGGGCTGGCAGTGCTGTGCCACACGCGGGGCATGCACATCCATCAGAAAAATCTTGTCCGCCAGTTTTTCTGCCTTCATTATCTGATACATGGTCTTCCTCCTCGTCAAAATCACTCTTTCACTATAATACGCTAAATTATGCGGGATGGCAAGCAAAAAGATAAGGCAGACACTATCCTAAAAACAGGTCTGCCCATATCTTCCCTACAATCCTTCTGACTGTTTGAAAACAAATGTACGAATTTATTTAGAAATCAACCTCTGTTCCATAATATGTACATGTGAACAGCTTCTCCATCGCCGCAGGGTCAATGGGACGCGGATTGGAACCTGTACATGCGTCGCCCACTGCCAGTTCTGCGATCTTGGCGATCTTCTCTTTGAATTCCTCCTCATTGACACCAAACTCTTTCAATGTCTTCGGGATATTCAGTTTTACATTGAACTCATCAATCTTCTTGACAAGGCTGTTGATAAGTGCTTTTTCTGAGTCCCCCTCCAGCCCCATCCTGCGGGCAATCTCCGCGTAACGGCTCGCAGCGACCGGGTCTTTCGCATTGTACCGGATCACATACGGAAGGTAAATAGCATTCGCGCATCCATGGGGAATGTGTCCTGTTGAGAACGCCGCTCCGGTCTTGTGCGCCATAGAATGTACGATCCCAAGAAGCGCATTGGAAAATGCCATTCCCGCAAGACACTGTGCATAGTGCATCTGTTCTCTTGCCTCCATGTTGCAGTCATAGGACGCCGGCAGATAGTCCAGCACCATTTCAAT
Organism: uncultured Mediterraneibacter sp.; assembly: GCA_944383695.1. GTDB lineage: Bacteria > Bacillota > Clostridia > Lachnospirales > Lachnospiraceae > Mediterraneibacter. Next base: position 33,283 of record CALWQP010000023.1, on the reverse strand, counting down.
TGCCTGGAGAGCCAGCGGGTCTGTAAATGGTCCGTTGAGAGTGGATACATACGCCTCAATGGCATGGGTCAGAGCGTCCATCCCTGTGTATGCCACCTGTTTTACAGGAAGGCCTGACACAAGATCCGGGTCAACAATGGCAACATCCGGTGTAATGTTGAAATCAGCCAGCGGATATTTTACTCCGGTCTGATAGTTTGTGATAACTGAGAATGCAGTAACCTCTGTCGCGGTACCTGATGTGGATGGGATTGCCGCAAATTTCGCTTTTGTCCTGAGCTCCGGGAAATTAAACGGCGTGCACAGTTCTTCGAATGTTGTTTCCGGATACTCGTAAAATGCCCACATGGCTTTCGCAGCGTCGATCGGGGAGCCGCCTCCCATTGACACGATCCAGTCCGGCTCAAACGCGAGCATCGCTTCTGCACCCTTCATTACAGTCTCCACTGAGGGGTCCGGCTCAACGCCTTCGAATAACTGAACTTCCATACCTGCTTCTTTCAGATAGTTCACAGCCCGGTCAAGGAACCCCTGGCGCTTCATGGAGCCGCCGCCAACGACAAGGATGGCCTTTTTCCCTTTGAGGTTTTTCAACTCTTCAAGGCATCCTTTTCCATGGTAAATGTCTCTTGGTAAACAAAATCTGCTCATTTCCAGCATCTCCTTTATATATTGTTATTTATTTAACATAGTCATTATACCCCTCTTCTGATATAAAAACAACCCTGTTATTGTTAAATATAAAAATCCTTTACCAATAACAGGGCTGTATTCTCTTTTCTCCGTCATTCTGACATCGTTATATAATTTCTCGTAGTCACTTCTGTTAGTTTTCCATTATTGTTATTCACCAGAACAGCCATAAAGATTGTCTGCGTATTTTCCGGCATGGCGACTGGTCCGGTATACTGAGTCGAAGAAGTGGTTGGCGTAGTACCATCCATCGTATAATACGCTGTGTATCCCTCAGGAACAGTGATCGTGATCTGTTCCGGCTCGCTGTACTGCCCAGTTGACGGTGTAACAGCCGGGGCATCCACGATCGGGAATTCGATCATATATCTGCTGGATACAACGACACTCGGTATCCCCCTGCTGTTCACTGCCACTGCACGGATCTCTGTCTCCCCTTCGTTCTGGAGAAGCACAGGCTCCGTATATTTTGTTCCTGTCTCTGCTGTCGGATCGGTACCATCCAGAGTATAGTAGATATCACCGCCGGTATCCGAAGTGATCGTAATCTCCTGCACTTCGCTGTAAGTTCCCTTTTCAGGGCTGAACTCCGGCGCTGCCGAAATATAATCTGACACAGCATTCAGTACCGTCTCATCTTCACAGTTCTGGAGAAGGACCGCGATTTTTTCAGGCTGCTCGGTATCCATATAAAAATCGATCACCGCCTGATAGAGCCTCTCATTCGTCGGCTGTGTCTCAATCGCACTGAGGTATACATCTTCCGCCCCATCCAGGTCCTCCTGGTCAATATAGATTTCTGCATGGCCCACATAAGCCTCCACTCTGGACCTGTCTTTTACGATGGCACGGTCAAAATATCTTGCTGCAGCAGTATAATCGTGGGTCTGTATCGCATTATATCCTTTTCTGATCATCCCTGTATAAGAGTTCTGGTATGCTACCACAACTCCGGCTATGATCAGGGCAAGGATAACGAACATGGTAATAAGGAGATTTCTTCTCTTGCGCTTTGCCGCCTCAAGCCGTTTTTGCTGGCGCTGGCGCTTCAGTTCGCCTGTATTCTGACCAGAACGCCTCAGTTCATCGGTACTTTGCCTCTGGCGCTGAGAGTTTCCCGCGCTTTGGCGCTGACGGCGCATCTCATCTGTATTCCTCCTGATTCCGTCTGCTCCCTGTTTTTCTGTTCCGTTCCTGAGATCTCTGCGAATGCGATCCATCTCATCCTGCCGGAGCACACGTGTCGCATTTACATTCTGATCACTGCTTCCTCTACTGTATCTTCTGATATCCTCTGTCTGTATCTGCCGCGTAGCGCCCTCCACAGACCCTCTTACCTCCCTTGCCAGGACATCGTCCAGAGGGTTGTAATCCGGCACGATCTGTACTTCAGCGCCGCATTCGGGGCAGACCATCTGATCATCGGGGAAATTTGCTCCGCAATGTCTGCATATCATGGTCTTTCCTCCTGAGTGCGAATTGTCTCTACACAATTATTCATCAGCATAGCGATCGTCATGGGGCCGACTCCGCCGGGCACAGGAGTGAGCGCTGATGCGACAGATTCCGCATCTGCAAGATCAACATCTCCACACAGGTGGTTCTGCGCATCCCTGTGCATTCCCACGTCAATGACGACTGCTCCATCTTTTATATACTCTTTTGTAATAAACCGCTCTTTTCCTATGGCAACGATCAGGATATCCGCCCGCCGCGTGATCTCTTTCAGATTCTTTGTCCGGGAATGCGCCACAGTTACAGTGCCATTCTCTCTTAAGAGAAGCGCAGCCATCGGTTTTCCTACAATGTTGCTCCTGCCGACGATCACGCATTCTCTGCCCTCTATCACGATCCCTGACCGTTTCAGAAGCTGTATGATCCCTGCCGGTGTGCAGGAAAGAAACCCCTTCTCGCCGATCCAGAGACGCCCCACACTGACCGGATGGAATCCATCCACATCTTTATCAGGGGATATGGTCTTTATGATCTTATCCTCATCAATATGGGAAGGAAGCGGAAGCTGCACCAGGATGCCGTTTACACTGTCGTCGCTGTTCAGCTCATCTACCAGACGGACAAGCGCATCTTCTGTTGTCTCCTCCGGAAGCTCATACGCCCTGGACTCGATCCCGATATAAGCGCACGCCTTCTTTTTATTATTTACATAGACAGACGAAGCAGGGTCCGTCCCCACCTGTATAACCGCAAGACAGGCATGCCTGCCCTTTGCCGCCAGTTCCGTCACTTCTGCTTTCAGTTCATCCTTGATCTGCTGCGATATCTTTTTTCCATCGATTATCTGTGGCATCTATATCTCCCCTTTATCATTTAAAACAGTCCTGTGATCTTGCCGTCATCTGTAACATCAATCCCATTCGCCGCAGGTACTTTCGGCAGTCCGGGCATTGTCATGATCGCTCCGGTAAGAACAACGACAAACCCGGCTCCGGAGCTTACATATACCTCTCGGATGTGGATGTCAAAGCCTTCCGGCCTTCCCAGCTTCTTTGCATCATCAGACAGTGAATACTGATTCTTTGCCATGCAGACCGGAAATGCCCTGAATCCGAGCGATTCGATCCTTGCGATCTGTTTTTCTGCCGACGGCTCATATACGACTCCCCCTGCTCCGTATATCTCCTTTGCCACTGCCTCGATCTTCTCTTTAATGGACAGTCCGTCCTCATATAAAGTGTGGAAGTCCGTCTTCTTGTTCTCAAGAGTGTCAAGCACCTTTTCTGCCAGGGAAATGCCGCCTTCGCCGCCTTTTTCCCACACTTCTGAAAGGGCGAACTCACATCCGCATTCTTCGCAGAACCTGCGGATAAATTCATTCTCTGCCTCTGTGTCCGTTACAAATGAATTTAGAGTCACGACCACAGGAACTCCGTATTTCTGTATATTTTCAATATGTTTTTCAAGATTTACGATTCCTTTTGCAAGAGCATCCAGATTTTCTTCGGCAAGATCAGCCTTTGCAACGCCCCCATTATACTTCAAAGCACGCACGGTTGCAACCAGAACCACTGCATCCGGTTTCAGCCCCGCCATACGGCACTTGATATCAAAGAATTTTTCCGCGCCGAGATCCGCGCCGAATCCAGCCTCTGTGATCGTGATATCACTCAGTTTGAGTGCCATTTTCGTTGCCCGCACGCTGTTGCAGCCATGGGCAATATTCGCGAACGGCCCTCCATGTACGAGCGCCGGCGTATGTTCCAGAGTCTGGATAATGTTCGGTTTGACCGCATCTTTCAAGAGCGCTGTCATAGCGCCTGTTGCCTTCAGATCATCCGCGGTTACAGGCTCGCCGTCAAAATTATAGGCCACAATGATCTTGCCGAGCCGGCTCTTCAAATCTGCAAGGTCATCTGCAAGGCAGAGGATTGCCATGATTTCAGATGCGACAGTGATCACGAAATGATCTTCTCTTACCATGCCGTCCGTCTTATTCCCCAACCCAACGACGATATTCCGGAGCACGCGGTCATTCATGTCAAGACAGCGTTTCCATACGACCTGCCTCGGATCGATGCCAAGACTGTTGCCCTGCTGGATATGGTTGTCCAGCATTGCGGCGAGGAGATTGTTTGCAGAGGTGATCGCATGAAAATCTCCGGTAAAATGAAGATTCAGATCTTCCATCGGAACAACCTGTGCATATCCGCCTCCGGCAGCGCCTCCCTTGATCCCGAAACATGGTCCGAGCGAAGGCTCACGCAGGGCAAGCATTGCGTTTTTCCCCAGCTTTGCCATTGCCTGGCCAAGACCGATGGAAGTCGTTGTCTTCCCTTCCCCGGCAGGCGTCGGATTGATTGCCGTCACAAGCACCAGTTTGCCGTCTTCTCTGTCTTTAATGCGGTCCCACAGTTCATCGGACAGCTTCGCTTTATACTTTCCGTAAAACTCCAGCTCGTCTTCCGCGATCCCCGCACGTGCCGCAACATCTCTGATATGTTCCATTTTCGCTTCCTGGGCGATCTGAATATCTGTTTTCATCCTCTTTCCTCCTCTGCACCTTCTATTGATTATTTAAATATTCTTCAAATTCATCATTTGTCATCAGTACTTTCCTTGGCTTCGTCCCCTCTTCGGGTCCTACTACTCCAGCCTCGGCAAGCTGATCCATGATGCGCGCCGCCCGGTTAAAGCCAATCTTGAACATACGCTGGAGCATACCTATAGACGCCTTTTCCTTGTCGATAATAAGCTTCCCGGCTTCAGCAAAATATGTATCTCTGTCGTCCCCGCCTTCTGGGGCTGCAGCCGTTCCCACAGCAGGAATATTGGTATTGATATGTTCTTCAAGTTCATCATTGTAGGAAACATTTCCATTCTTATTGATAAGATAATCTACCACATCCTGCACTTCTTTATCCGAGACAAACGAGCCCTGGACGCGCACCGGTTTGGGATAACCTGACGGATAAAAGAGCATGTCTCCTTTTCCAAGAAGCTTCTCAGCGCCGTTCATGTCAATGATCGTCCGGGAATCCACGCCCGATGATACTGAAAAGGCGATCCTGGAAGGCATATTCGCCTTGATCAGTCCGGTGATAACGTTGACAGACGGTCTCTGTGTGGCAAGGATCAAATGCAGCCCTGCCGCTCTCGCCAGCTGAGCAAGGCGGCAGATAGCGCCTTCTACTTCGCCGGGAGCGACCATCATCAGATCGGCCAGCTCATCGATGATAATGACGATCTGAGGAAGCTTCTTCTTTATCTCTTCTCCTGTCTCTCCCTTTTCAACTTTTGCATTAAATCCTTTCAGATCACGTACATTGTATTCTGCAAACAGCTTGTACCGCTTCTCCATCTCCGCCACAGCCCAGTTCAGTGCGCCTGCCGCCTTCTTCGGATCTGTGACGACCGGAATCATAAGATGCGGTATCCCATTATAGACACTTAATTCCACAACCTTCGGATCGACCAGGATCAGTTTTACTTTTTCCGGATCTGCCTTATAGATGATGCTCATAATCAATGTGTTAATGCAGACAGATTTACCGGAACCGGTAGCTCCGGCAACAAGCAGATGGGGCATTTTAGCGATATCAGCCACCACCACTTTGCCTGCTATATCTTTGCCGACTGCAAATGATATCGGCGAAGCGCTTTTCCTGAACTCGCCGGATTCTAAAAGGTCTCTCAGCATGACTGCTGTATTCTCGCTGTTCGGCACCTCAATGCCGACCGCTGCTTTGCCGGGAATCGGCGCTTCGATCCTCAGATCTGCCACTGCCAGGTTTAGTTTGATATCATCTGCCAGCCCGACGATCCGGCTCACCTTTACTCCCTGATCCGGCTGAATCTCGTAGCGTGTAACAGACGGACCGCAGCTTGCGTTCGTCACGTGTACTCCAACGCCAAAATTTTGCAGTGTCTGCTCCAGCTTCAGCGCGGTTGCCCTTAAGTGCGCATCCGAATCACCGCCAGACTTCTTTCCTTTCTTGAGCAGGGAAAGAGGCGGTGTGTGATATACCGGCTGTTCTTTCCCCTGTTCTTGCTCCACAGCAGCAGCCACGCTTTCTGTTTCTGCCGCGACCTGGGCGGAGTCCTCCGCTTTACTGCGGCGGCTCTTCCTGCGCTGTGCGGCCTCCTCTGTTTCCTGCGCCTGCCCCGGCATCATATCGCTGTCCGCAAATGGTGCAGTTGAATCACTATCATATCCCATTGCGGATGTTTCAAAGGGGTCTGGCATTTCCGCTGTCTGGCTCCCGGCGCGGTTGATCACAAAACTGTCCGTATTCTTAATCTCTGTACCGTCTGTTCCTGCTCCTGCCGCACCCTCTGGTGTGATTTCATAAATTTCCGGGGACTTCCGTTTTCTTCCTCGTACTTTCTTTTCGTCTGCGGCCTCCGGTTCCAGTGTTGTTGCGAATGAGACGCCAGATACCTTTCGGTCCCTTCTCTTCACATTCCTTTCATTGCCGTTTTTCATTTCCGCCACTGCCCGTTCTCGTTCTTCTTCCTTCTGACGCGCCCGGAGCACAGCTGTCTTCTGGTGCTTTTTCTTTGCCTCTTCATACGCCTTCCGGCTCTGCCGCCCAAGCGGAGCAAGCAGGGATTTCTCCGTGATCAGTATCACGCAGATGATGGAAAGGACCACCAGTACGACATAAGTTCCGATCTCACCGATGAGAGGACAGAGCAGGCTGACCACACAGCCGCCTGCCAGTCCACCTGCATTGTGATATTTACTTGACTCCGTATAATAGGAGAACAAAGACGCTCCCGGTGTATAAGAATGAAAGATCAGTTCCAGTATTGCGGTGATCAGCAGAAAAAGAACGATTCCCGCTCCGATCTTTACATAAGCATGGGCATTTCCACTGTTAGAAACAAAAAATGCTGTGATCCCAAATATGACAAGCGGCAGTATATATGCCATAAACCCAAATAATCCGAACAGAACAGATGAGACCGCCTCCCCCGCGGCTCCGCCAATCCCGAAATTGCTCAGCACGAGCAGGATGCACACTGCCAGCGTGACAAGTGTGATGATTTCTCCTTTGATCTCTTTATTCTGCTGATTTTTCTTTGGTCTGCTCTTTGTGTTTTTCTTCTTTGTCTGTCTGGCAGCCATATAATTCCCCCTTGGTAATTAAACATACTATATCTAGTATATCATCATTTGAAAATCATGTCATTATTTTTTTCTTTCGTCGATCAGCTCATGCAGTTTGGCAAACGCCTGGCTGATCCCGCCCACTTCATCGATCAGTCCTTCCCTCACAGCCTCCTCTCCCTCCAGCATCGTACCTACGTCTTTTACCAACTGCGTCGAATCCAGCATAAGCTCCAGCAGCCGTTCCTGCGATATACGCGAATGGGATGAGATAAACCGGGCGATGCGGTCCTGGGTTTTCTCCATATTCCGATAGCTCTGTATCACTCCGATAAACATGCCTGTGGAACGCACCGGATGTACGATCATTGTTCCGGTAGGCACGATAAAAGAATAATCGGCCGATACGGCAAGTGGCCCTCCGATCGAATGACTCCCGCCCAGCACAAGAGAAACTGTCGGTTTGCTCAGAGAAGCGATCATCTCCGCGATCGCCAGCCCCGCTTCCACATCACCGCCCAGGGTGTTCAGAAGGATCAGAACTCCCTCTGTCTTTTCATCCTCCTCTATTTCCGCAAGTCTCGGCAGAAGATGCTCGTATTTAGTAGCTTTTGTATTTCCTGATACCGCCTCATGCCCCTCAATCTCACCAACGATCGTCAGAAGCTGTATTCCTCTTTTCGAATGGCCATTTCCAAGGTCAAGCGTACCCATCTCCTTTATCTCCGAATTTTCTTCGTTTCTCTCCTTCTGTGATGTTTCCTGAGATTCTCGGTCTACCATCTGTACATACCTCCTCCATATTCTGTCACAGATTAGTATCAGAGAAAAAAAGATTTTTATGCGGAGAATCTGAATTTCTCCGGGAGACTTCCGGCAAGTAAATCGTCTGAAAATCACAGATCAGGTTATCTAAGATGTATTCAACGCGGGTGCGTGGGTGGCTGGAGCGACTTCACAATGGTATTTAGAAAAATAAAAATCCGGGAATATGCGTTAAGCTGGGCATATTTCCGGATTTCGTTATTTTTCTTATTCCATGGAGCGGAGCCGAAGCCACTCACTTACGCACAGACACTGATTTATTTCCGATTGCGGTACTGTACCGGTGTGATATTATACATTTTCTTGAACACCCGGTTAAAGTGTTCTACATTCTGATATCCGACTGACTCCGCGATGCTTTCTACTGTGGCTGTGCTGCCCTTGAGCATTGCTCTTGCCTTTTTCATCCGGATCTTTTTCAGGATATCTCCGAATGTCATGCCGGACTTCTCCTTGATGTACTTGGAGAGATACGGCTTGGAGAGAAAGAACTTCTCTGAGAGATCATCCAGCGTCACGTCTTTATAGTTTGCGTAGATATAGTTTGTGATCTCCAGCAGCCTTTCATCCTTTCCGCTCTGTGATTCTGCAATTTCTTTGATCTTGTTCACTGCCACTACGAGCGCTTCTATGGAAGCCTTGATGATATCGGGATCGATACCGACTCCCCAGTAACGTTTCTTGTTACAGATCACACCCACATATGCAACCGCCCTTGAAGAAGAGCCTCTTGTCAGGGAGTGTTCCTCATAAACCGCCAGTTCATAGCTTACATCAAAGTAATGCTTGATCGCATTGCTGACCGCATCGAGACGTCCGTTTCCGACCCCCATGATCTTGCGGTTGCTGCCATTATGATGGATCGTTGCCTCGGCCATGATGCCGTCTTCCTGTTTAAAGTGGCATTCATCTACTGTAAATATTGGCTTTGCATTGATGTAATTGTCCTCAAAAATATGATATACCCAGTCTGGGTTAAGCTCTTTATGCGCTTTGTCGGAGACATCTTTGACAAGATACCCCACTTCTTCTTTCATCTTCTCCGGCAGGCTGATGCCGAAGCTCTGTTTCAGGATATAGTTCACGCCGCCCTTTCCTGACTGGCTGTTGATGCGGATCACATCGGAATCGTATCTTCTGCCCACATCCTGGGGATCGATGGGGAGGTACGGCACTGTCCACTTGTCTCTGTCGTGCTCCTCTCTCCATGCCATTCCCTTGGCGATCGCGTCCTGATGGGAACCGGAAAAAGCTGTGAATACGAGTTCTCCGGCGTAAGGCTGGCGCGGAGATACTTTCATGCGGGTCACGCGCTCGTATACTTCACAGATGTCACTCATATTTGAAAAATCCAGCTTCGGATCAACTCCCTGTGAAAACATGTTCATGGCAAGGGTGATGATGTCCACGTTGCCGGTACGCTCTCCGTTTCCGAACAGTGTGCCCTCGATCCGGTCCGCCCCTGCGAGGATTCCCAGCTCTGCATCACTGATGCCTGAACCTCTGTCATTGTGCGGGTGGAGAGAGAGGATCACATTCTCTCTGTGGAGAAGGTGTTTATTGAAGTATTCCACCTGGCTCGCGAATACATGCGGCATGGCATTTTCGACTGTTGTCGGCAGATTGATGATCGCCTTATTATTTTTCGCCGGCTTCCATATATCCAGAACCGCGTTGCACACTTCAAGAGCATAATCCACTTCCGTGCCCTGAAAGCTTTCCGGACTGTATTCAAATGTAAAGTTACCTTCCGTCTCTTCTGCCAGCTTTTTCAGAAGCGCAGCCCCATCAATGGCGATCTGCTTTACTTCATCTTTATTCTTGCGGAAGACCTGCTCTCTCTGCGCCACTGACGTCGAATTATATACATGGATGATCGCGTGGGGAGCGCCTTTTACTGCTTCAAATGTTCTCTTTATGATGTGTTCTCTTGCCTGAGTAAGTACCTGGATCGTCACATCATCCGGGATCATGTTCTGCTCGATCAATGCGCGGAGAAACTGGTATTCTGTCTCTGACGCTGCCGGGAATCCAACCTCTATGACCTTGAACCCGACATCTACAAGAAGCTGGAAGAATTCCAGTTTTTCATCCAGGCTCATCGGTTCGATCAAAGCCTGATTGCCGTCACGGAGATCCACACTGCACCAGATAGGCGGCTTTTCGATAGAATCCTTTTTTACCCAGTCATAGCACGGCTCCGGAGGCATAAAATAAGTCTTTTCGTATTTCTTCCAGTTTTCCATAATTGTACATCTCCTTATATTTAATCAATTTTATTGTTTTATTTTATTCTTACTTATACTACCACAGGTCTTTTACATATACCAGTGACAAATTTAATCATTTATATTGATCTATTTTATTCTATTTGTTTTGCTATTGGCAAAAAAATTTACCTGTGATATAGGATATGCACACAGAAAAGTTACGTGTTTCTACATTTTCTGCAGCAAAAATGGGATATACAGCAACAACCCTGCCGTCAAGAGCATACGTCACTTCTCCCAGACGGACGCCCTCTTTTACAGGAGCAGAGATCTCCTCCGGAAGATTTATTTCAACCTCCAGTTCTTCTGTCTGTTCCATCAGAATCCGCTGCGTCCCCCCTCCCAGCTTTATCGCCGCTTCCTCCGGCTCGCTCTGCGGAAAGCCGCCTGTAAATCCATTTTTCACACGAATTGTCTCCTGAGGCAGCTCCGGGCTGATCTCTGTATAAAAATAATTGTCAATGCCATATGTCATCAGTTTCCTTGTGTCAGACCATTTATACCCTTTATTGTTTGGCCAGCCGCACGCCAAGAGAGTTACGATAAAGGTTCGGTCATCTCTTTGCAGGGCTCCGACATAGCAGTACCCCGCATCTGCCGTAAATCCTGTTTTTCCTGACAAAGCGCCCTCCATCATTTTAAGGAAGGTATTGTGGTTACTGCAGAAATAGCTGCCTGCGCCGTCACAGTCAGAAAAAGTGTACGTATCTGCCCGGGTGATTTCAAGGAACTCTTCTTTCTTTGGCGATTCCATGATGCAGTACTTCATAATGCACGCCAGATCCTCCGCCGTAGTATGATGGATGCCGTTCTCATCCTGCGCGTCAAGGCCATTCGGAGTAATAAAATATGTAGAATCACATCCAAGCTCCTCTGCCTTCTGATTCATCATATCCGCAAATCCCCGGACACTTCCTCCTACATGCTCTGCAATCGCAACGGCAGAATCATTGTGGGATTCCAGCATAAGAGAATAGAGAAGATCTTTCAGATAGAATTTCTGTCCGCTTTTCATACCCAGCTTCACCTCCGGTTGGGAAGCTGCTTCCTGGCTCACACTGACCGGTCCAGAAAAGTCTCCCTCCTCCAGGGCCAGGATACAGGTCATGATCTTGGTGGTGCTTGCCATGGGCATCTCTTCCTGACTGTTCTTGGCAAATAAAATACGCCCTGATTCCGCATCCATAAGGACTGCTGACCGGGCGTACAATTCTGACGGTTTTATCTCTGCGCTTTCTGCGCTGTCCGCTTCCTGTGCCTGTACAGTGTAAGGCAGAGAAAACGCATCTGGTCTGTATGCCGTGAGACAGATAAAGAGCAGAAATACCGCCTTTATTCTATTTTTTCTTATCATCATGCAGGATACCTCGTCATCCCATCTTATTACCACCATATGCATCCGTCCGGAAAAATAGAACAGCCCCATACGCAGGCAGTTCCGCCTCTGCACAAATCGCTGTTGTTGTCCGGTGTCCGGCTGTCAAATATCCAGTTTTAACTGAGCCTCATCTTCAGCTTCTTCCTTGAAATGTTCAATCTGTTCCTGGTCAAGCACAGGAAGCTCATCCAGCGAATGTACACTGAACCTGCGCAGGAATTCCTCTGTGGTCCCAAAAAGGAGCGGCCGTCCCGGAGCATCCAGACGTCCAGTCTCCTCTACAAGCCCATATTCTACCAGCTTATTTACCGCATGGTCTGATTTTACTCCACGGATCTTCTCGATCTCCAGCTTTGTTACAGGCTGTTTATATGCAATGATCGACAACGTCTCCAAAAGAACATCCGTGAGCACATACCTTTTCGGCTGCTTTGCCACACGGATCAGGTACTCATATATTTCTTTTTTTGTACAGAGCTGATAGGCATTGTCCAGCTCAATGATCCTTATGCCCCTGTCTTCTGCTTCATATTTATCCATCATATTACAGATAAATTTTTTTGTCGTCTCTTCATCATGCCCGATCGCTGACGCCAGCTTCTCCAGCTCCACAGAATCCCCCATTGTAAAAAGGATCGCTTCGATGGCGCTCTGCATCTTCTCAATCTCCATCTGTATCTCCTGTCCTTTCAATCATGATCTCCCCGCAGGTATCCTCCTGCCTGACCTGTATCTCCCCCTGCTTCATCAGCTCAAGGATCGCAAGGAAGGTAACGACTACATGCATCCTGCTGTGCTGCTTCTCCAGAAGCTGGCGGAAACTGAATCTTTTGTGTCCTTTCAGATAGCTGTGGATATAAGTGAATTTATCCGAAAGAGTAACTTCTTCTTTTTCTATTTTCCCAAATTTACTCCTGACCGGATCGATCTTGTCCACCTGGCGCTTCATCACATCCTGAAAAATCTCATTCAGCCGAGACAGCGTCAGATCTCCAAGAAGCTGCCCCAGATCAACCGGCTCTACATATTCCTGCACCTCTTCTGGTATCGTCGGTTTCTTATACAGGACAAAATCCGAAGCCGCCTGCCTGTCCTTCAGTTCGTTCGCCATATACTTGTACATCTTATACTGAAGAAGCTGGTCTACGAGTTCCTGTCTCGGGTCCTCTTCCTCTCCGTCCTCGGTCACTTCCTTCGGAAGCAGCATCCGGCACTTAATGTCCAGGAGCGTGGCCGCCATGACCAGGAACTCACTCATAACATTTAAGTCTTCGCGCTGCATGTTTTTGATGTATTCCATGTACTGATTCGTGATCTCAACGATCGGTATGTCATAGATATCTATTTTATTCTTGTCGATCAGATGAAGCAGAAGGTCCAGGGGACCTTCAAACACTTCCAGTTTTACCGGTATTCCCATGTGTTCTCCCCGAAAAATAGTTTCGAAATATACCAGTATTATATTATAAGGTAATCTGATCCCTTTTACAATCTTTTTTTCTCAGCTCCCTCTCCCCTGTTTCCCGACATCCGACTCATTCACCCAGTCGGATCGAGATAAGTTCCGGGATATTAAAAAGCCGGATGTTCAATGTATGCGTTCCCAGTCCCCTGCTTACGATCACGTTCTGGTCTCCTTCCCGCGTCATTTCCCCGGAATACTTCGGAAATAAAAAGCCCTGCGGAGTGACGATGCCGCCGATCCCGGGCACGCGCACGAGCCCGCCGTGCAGATGTCCGGAAAGGACCAGGTCAGCGCCCCACTCCAGATAGGCATCCATGTATGCAGGATTGTGCGCCAAAAGAATGGTACAGTCATTCTCCGACGCCGGAAATCCAAGACAGTCTGTTATATCACCGGAAGAAACCGGTTCTTTGCTGAATTTCCTGTATGAGGAAGACGGAAGCTCCAGACCGCATATAAGCAGATTTCTGTCACCCAGTTCCACGCGGATGCTTTCATTCTCCAGGAAATGCACTCCGCTCTTTTCCAGAGAGCATTTATAATCCGCGTACATATTCCCATAGATTTTCGCGCTTTCCTTCACTCTTTGCTCATGATTGCCATTGGCATAAATGACCGGACAGATTCCCGGGAGCTTCTCCACAAACTCCCGGGCCGGCTCACAGGACGCGCCTTCTTTTCCCACGAGCATATCGCCTCCGATCAGGATCAGGTCCGGCTTTTCGTTCTTAATGCTTTTTATCAGAGCGTCGTTCTCTTTGCCATAAACACAGTTATGGAGGTCGCTTAAAAATAGGATATGAAGTTTCCTTGCTATTCCTGACAGTTTTTTCGATGTCACATCATAACGCGTAACGCGAAATTGATGGGTTTCCCGATATATCTCAACTGCAGCAGCCACAATAACAAGCAGCAGGATAAGCAGGGCTGCTCCTGATTTCATATGATCCATATGTAAATTCCTCCGCTGAGCCAAAATATCTGTCTGTCAAGTCAGACGGATTTGCTTTTCCATTATAAATCAGAGGCATCACAAGGACAAGTATGATTTTACAGGAACGCATTCTCCAACGCTTTCTTAAAAAAGTCAAAAAATCCCGCTTTCTCCACATCTTCTCCGGCGATCAGCTCTGTTCTTCCGATCTCCTTCCCATCAAGCAGATACACGATATGTCCGAGCACATCTCCTTTCCTGACAGGCGCCGAAATCTTCTTTTCCATCTCTGTCTTTTTCTCAATCTCCCCCATATTTGCCCCTGTCATATCCAGATAGGAAAAATCTGCAGAGCGTTTTACGCTGACTGTATCCTCGACTCCGCCTTTCACATCTGCACTCTGCACATCAGGCACGCTGTCATCCGTGTAGAGCTGGCATTTTCCAAATCCATAGTTCAGCAGTTTGACCGCGTCCGCAAACCTATCCTTGGAGTTTTCCGCCGCCATGACAACTGCGATCAGCTCAATGCCATTCTTCTCTCCTGTCGCCGAGACACAGAACTTTGCCTCCCCGGTGGATCCGGTCTTAAGACCGGTCGCATACTCATACTGCCTTACCAGCTTATTTGTGTTCGTGAGCCCGAATTCTGACGTTCCCTTACTTGTATTGTGGGTGATATTTTCCATCCAGATCATAGAATAATCATGGATCTGCGGATATTTTGTGATGAGTTCCCTTGACATAAGCGCAATATCCCTTGCACTTGTCACATGTCCCTCCGCATCCAGACCATTACAGTTTATAAAATTTGTGTTTTCCATCCCCAGTCCGTCTGCACGCTCATTCATTCTTCTGACAAACTCTTCTTCGCTTCCGCATATGTATTCCGCCATTGCCACACAGGCATCGTTGGCACTCGCCACGGCAATACACTTCAGCATCGTGTCCACCGTCTGTGTCTCCCCGGGCTCCAGAAATACCTGCGACCCGCCCATGGACGCAGCATATTCCGAGGTCGTCACCTCGTCCTCAAGTTTGATGCTCCCGGCTTCCAGCGCGTCAAATATCAGGAGCATGGTCATAACCTTTGTCACACTTGCCGGAGGGCGAGCCGTGTCCGCATCCTTCTCGTAAATCACTGTTCCTGTGGAAGCTTCCATGAGGATCGCCGAAGGCGCGCTGATGTCGACCGCCGCCTCTTCTTGTGCCTGTTCTTCCATTTGTGCCTCTTCTTCAGACTGTGCGCTTTCTGTCTGTTGTCCCTGTTCTTCTTCTCCCCATACCAGCTCGGGGGTATACAGGCATGACAGCAGCAGAGCCATCCCCATAATTAACGCCTGAATTCGTCTCATTACAAAACCTCTTTAAAGATTCGTCTGTTAAAAATATAGGCGCTGGGATACGAAAATATTCATATTTTGCTCGTTTTCATTTCCTGATTTCCGGAAATTCTGTCTGTATTTTTTACCATGGAATGATTGACTTTTCCCGACCCCCGGCGTATATTAAGCACGGGAGATATAAATTGGTAATTTAATAAGGAGGTCATTCATGAAATCTCGCACTTATTATGATATTTTAGGTGTTTCAAGAGATGCGACATTAGAAGAGATCACGACCGCTAAGAATGCATTGGCAAAAATCTATCATCCTGATGAAAATGTACATAAAGATATGGATACCACTGCACTAATGCAGGAAATACTCGAGGCCTACCGCGTGCTGTCCGACCCGGAAAAACGAAAGAAATACAACCAGGATACCTTCGGAGAAACGGTGCGTGTATTCCGTACATTCAAGGTGGGCCCGGAAGATGGTGGGAAGGAGGAAGCCGCCTCTTTCGTCACTTACTGGAATACTGCAAGCAAGCTGAACGACGTCCTGAAAAAAAGCCTGCGGATGATGGAGCAGGAAGCTCATAAAAAGAGCCTCCCCCATCGGATCTTTAAGAAAATCGGAAAAGCCCAGAAAAGGGAAGAGACCTTCCGGGGCCGGCAGATTGCCGAACTGTCCATGCAGGCTGTCCAGTATATTGCGATCCTTAAGATGTCTGGCATTCCCATGGAGTACTGGACCCCTGACGCAATGAACTGGGTGCTCATCCGCTGGGGGCAGAGGCAGACTGCTGACTATCGGGTGCTCTTCTCACGCTATGACACCTTCATAGAAGAAACAAAGTCAGGAACAGAAAAGCTCCGGCTCAAAAACCAGAACCGTCAGTTCCACCACAACTTAAAAAAACTGCTCTCCTACGCACTAGAAGCGTAAGAGGCAGTCTTTCAGGAGGGCTTCACAGCCCTCTTTTACGTCTGTATAAGTCACGTCAAAATTGCCTGTGTACCATGGGTCTGCAATATCCTGTCCCTTCCGGTCTGTAAAATCCAAAAGCTTATATACCTTTTTGTCAGGGTCATTGTTTCCGATAATGCGGTTGATGTTTCGGATATTCCATGAATCCATGCCGATGATGTAGTCAAACTTGTCATACTCTTCCCCGCGCATCTGGCGCGCCCGGTGATCCCCACAGGGAATGCCTGCTTCTTTTAACTTCCGCTGTGTTCCGTGGTGGACCGGATTGCCGATCTCCTCGCGGCTGGTTGCTGCGGAGTCGATCTGGAAGAAGGCGGTGAGGCCGGATTGGTCTATCAGGTGCTGGAAGACGTATTGGGCCATGGTGGAACGGCAGATGTTGCCGTGGCAGATAAATAGTATTTTAATCATGTTCGCATTTCTCCTTACATGTTGGTTTTTTCCTCTCGTTTGGCAACAAGATTATCCATAAACAGTTCGCCTTTATTACAATGATATTAACATTCCTTTTATAAGTAAATCTTTTTCAATACTCTATGCAACTTTATACCATCCACATTATCTGGCACAAATTCACTCGATAAAATATCATCCACAAAAGTTTGCATATCAATTTTTACCATACCCGAAACCTCAAGTCTCTCATCTGGCGACAAAAGCCCGACTAGATTAGCAATATCTTTGCAATGCTTTTTTATGTGTCGGGATTGTCCTTCTTCTCCCTGCTTTTTTCGTTCTATAAGCTCACACCAAGCTTTGGCTTTAAATGGAATAAGATATTTTTCATCTAAAACCGAGATACCATCTATTACACGCTTACCTTTAATCATAAGCTGATAATAATCGTCATTTAACAAAATAGCTGACAAGCTTGATATTTCATCTGAAACATAAATAGGAGTCAAGTGGATATCTTCTGGTAAAGAAAAATTTTGATTGCGTGAAAACAATTCAATCATCTTTTGAAAATCATTATTTTTCGGATTTTTAAATCGATAAAAACATTTCTTTTCCTGACCAAATTCCACATCATATCCAGCATTTTTGATGAAATCCCACAAATTTCGTCCAAATTCATCATTTATATTTTCAACAACAAGAACAATATCCATATCTTTTGTAGCTCTAAAAGACTCTCCAATTTCATTGAAAATAATAGCACATGCTGTACCACCAATTAGCACATAATTATCATCATATTCTTCGAAAAATTCTCTAAACTTATTTAATCCATTAATACTAATCATAAGTTCTTCTCCTCGAGCAATTCTTCTAAAGCAATCTGTATTCTTTCATCTTCACTATCTTTAAGTTGTGCGTACAGAGATATGATATCAACATAATGCGAGGCGCTCAAAAAACTGGGATTATATTTAAATTGCTCTATGACTAAATAGTTCTCCGTAACTATATCATACTTATTAACAAACTTTTTTTGTCTATGCTTTTAATCCTTTCCGATGTCGTTGCATAAAAAAACGTACTTGGCACGTTTAAAGATGTCCCCAGTCTTGCTAATGCAGTTTCACCAGATATATATAATCCCTCATGGCATAAATTATAAGTGGAATAAAACACTTTTTCCACAGGATTAAAAAGAAATTCCTTTCCCTTCTTCCACATTTCATTCCTATCAATTGTTTTATACATTTTTCTAGTGGCATTGCCTTCTGTATAAAGCAATTTTCGACTTACTAGTTCTGACAATGCACGATTGAATGTTATTTTGGAATACGGTATTTCTGCCGCTAATCAAGGTGCATTTGTTTCTTTAATATCATTTAACAAAAGATAAATATATGTCACCTGTGCAGCTATGGAAAATTCATCGCCATAATCTTTCTGAATTATTTCTTTTTGTCTTAAATTAATCATTACATTCGGTATATATATTTGATTATCTGGTTGAATAAAAGGAATTTGATTTCTAACTAATATATTCCTTTGAGAAAGACGTAAACTCTCGAAAATAAAAATCGGCATGGATTCTGAATAGCTGTATATTTGTTTTATTTGCTTTTTTAGCTGATTTATATTAATGTCTTGTTTTTTTAATGGTTTAACCAAAACATAAGACTTATCATCAGCAGGAATTTTTATAAAATAAAATTTATATCGTTCCATCATATACATAGGAAAAGCATTGAAAAATTTTCCATATTCTGTTTTTATATTTGTTCCGAATATTTCTCTTAAGTAGTTCAATGTGTCATTCAAAGATATACCTCCATTACATCATCATTATATCTTATGCAATGATTTAATACATGTTTTATGATGCAATTTATTCATAACCATATATTAAACGTATAATCCTGAAACCAATATTCCGCAATTATCAAATATTAGGAGATTTCTTTTTCTTATTCTTTTCACATTAAACTCTTTCGTTTATGTCTTTAATAATTTTTGAAATTTTATCTTTCTCATTATCTTCAGGATAAGTTACCGTAACTCATCCGGAAATTTTCCTTTTCAGCCCTTCATACATTTTTTCTGATATCACCATATCCAATCCCAAGCGCTTCCCTTCCCGGACAACATACCCGCTGAACGTATCAAGTTCGGCTGTCTTTCCCGCACGGATGTCTCTCTGGAGAGAACTGGTCGCTTCATCATCCAATTCGTGATAGAATCTTTGGATGATCTTATGGATATGCTTCTGCTCTACCTTAACTCCTTTTGCAAGAGCAACCTGCCAGGCTTCCTGCACCAATGCTTCATATTCTTTTGCCTTTTTCGGATCACTTCTGAGCTGAGCGGCAGTATTGTCATAGTATGCGGTCGCCACATTGAAGGCACAGTTTGTAATATATTTCCTCCAGATTTCCACTTCGATATTCTCTGCCACAACGTGGTCAATATCCGCAGCAGCAAGAATAGCAGAGACTTCTTCCACTTTTTTCTTCTCATTCTCACTGGCATTCATTATTCCGATACGCAGATTCGCATATCTGCCCCGCTGTGTAATGGAATAGTCATCGTTGGCAAAAGCAACGATGTAGATCAGAGAATCCACCACTGTCCCTTTATTAAGCGCCGTTCGTATCCTCTGCCCGGGATCAACGCCGTTCATAACCGGAATGATTACTGTATTGTCTGTCACTGCATGAGCCATATCCCGGCACACTTCTTCCAAGGAATAATTCTTTACACAGACAAAGATATAATCCTGTTGGTCCAGCTCACTGACCTCAGCCACACTTTCAGGCCTTACAGTAATCTCTCCTTTATAGTCACTGTGAAGTATCATTCCATCCTTAAGTATAGCATCTTTCCTTTCTCCTCTGGCTGCCAGTGTCAGATGGGAACATGACCTGCCCAGCATTGCTGCCAGATATCCGCCCACACCGCCGATACCGACAACTGCAATCTTTTTTTCCTTACAAATATCAAATTCCATTTTATTTTCTCCTCTGCGACCTGCACAAATCTTCTGTCACCTTATTTCACCTCGACCAGCTCAATCCGGAAGTTCAGCTCTTTTCCTGCCATCTCATGATTGGCGTCAAATGTAATAGTTGTCTCATCCTTGGCTGTGACCTTAACAGGGAATGGCTGTCCATACTGATTGGTCAGATAGATCTGCTGCCCGGTCTCCAGTTCTTCTGAATCCGGAAGCTGAGCAATTTCAACGGTAAAAACAGCATTTGGATCCGGCATTCCATAGGCTTCTTCCGGCATCAGGTGGATGTCCACGACCTGACCAATCTCCATATCAGCCACAGCTGCATCAAAGCCCTGGATCATCTGACCTGCGCCACAGACAAACTCCAGCGGTTCTCCCCGGTCATAGGAAGAATCAAACTGAGTCCCATCATTGAACGTGCCTCTGTAATGAGTGCGGCAGGTTTTTCCTACATTGCGCCCTGTCAGCGCTGGCTGAGCCTCGCCTCTGGTCCTGCATAAGTCCTCATCCCCGGCTCCACAGGCATGACCTTCCTCGTGATTGCCACAGCTGTGTCCGTCCCCATGGTGATGATGGTCACAGTTCGCTCCGGCAGAAATCAGTTCTCCTTTCAGGTAAGCTTCTACTGCCTGATCCGTATCGCCTCCGGCGCCTGCAATCAGCTCAACTCCTATATCAGCAAGCGCCGCCTGCGCTCCTTCGCCGATACCGCCGCAGATCAGTACATCCACCGACTGTTCGTTGAGAAGGCCGGCAAGTGCCCCATGGCCGGCGCCGTTGGAGCTGATCACTTCACTAGAGATCACTTTGTTATCCTCCACCTTATATATTTTAATAAATTCTGTCTTACCAAAATGTTGAAAAATGTTTCCTCTATCATAAGTTACTGCTATTTTCATCTTTTAAACACTCCTGTCTCATGCATATTTTTCTATCTATCATTATCGTTATCCTGCTGATAATGTCAATACCTGCTCAAATGACCCGCTTCGTACTCCTCTGCAAACGCTGTATCTCAGCCTTCTTCTTGAATAAAAACTTCTCATAAGTCCAAACTCATATAAGTCAGATGTTTCCCTCCCCGGGCATCTCCCGATTTATTGACAAACAATAACGCAACTGCTAATATTTTCAAATATATCATATAAATAAAACGCGCATAAATGTTGTTGAGAAAGGAGTCTGAGCATGACAGAAAAGGAAATTAACAGTCTTGTTAAAAGGCAGAGAAAGTATTTTCAGACCGGAGTCACCCTCCCGGTCAGTACACGGGTCAGTGCGCTCCGCAGACTCTATGATGTCATTTCCAAAAATAAGAAAGAAATCAGCGACGCCCTTCGAAAAGATCTTGGAAAAAGTACCTTCGAAAGCTATATGTGCGAGACAGGCATGGTCCTGGAAGAACTCAGCTACATGTTGAAACATACCCCACGGTTTGCCCGGGAAAAAAGAGTTCGGACTCCTTTGGCACAATTTCATTCCAGAAGCTTCCAGAAACCATCGCCTTATGGCGTAGCGCTAATCATGAGCCCATGGAATTATCCTTTCATGCTGACCCTCTCACCCCTGGTAGATGCGCTGGCGGCGGGAAATACTGCAGTGGTAAAGCCCAGCGCTTATTCCCCGCACACCAGTGAGGTCATTCTCAACATCCTGTCAGAGTGCTTCCAACCTCAATATGTAGCTGTAGTAACAGGCGGACGCTTAGAAAACACCTGCCTTCTGCGAGAGCATTTTGACTATATCTTCTTCACCGGAAGCCAGTCTGTGGGAAAAGAGGTCATGCGAAATGCTGCGGAACACCTGACGCCCATCACTCTGGAACTGGGCGGAAAAAGTCCCTGCATCGTGGATCAGACCGCAAATCTCAAACTTGCGGCAAAACGCATTGTCTTCGGGAAATATCTGAACTGCGGCCAGACCTGCGTTGCACCGGACTACATTTACTGCCACCGCTCTGTCAAGGGCATGCTGATAAACGAGATAAAAAGGCAGATCCAGAAACAGTATGGAGTACAGCCGCTCAACAATCCCAATTACGGCAAAATCATTAACGAAAAACATTTTGACCGGCTTGTATCACTGATTGACGAAAAGAAGCTGGCACACGGCGGAAGCTCCGACCGTAAGGCACTCCGCATCGAGCCTACCGTCCTGAACAATGTAACTTTCTCTGATGCCGTCATGCAGGAAGAAATCTTCGGTCCCATTATGCCGGTCCTGGCATACGACAGTCTGGAGGAAGCGATCCGCACCGTCAATGACATGCCCCATCCGCTGGCGCTTTACTTCTTCACCTCGGACAAAGCCGCCGCGAAAAAAGTCACCTCACGCTGCGGTTTCGGCGGAGGATGCATCAACGACACCATCATCCACCTTGCCACCACAGAAATGGGCTTCGGCGGCTTTGGTGAAAGTGGCATGGGCGCTTACCATGGGAAGGTCGGTTTTGATACATTCTCCCACTATAAGAGTATCGTAGATAAGAAGACGTGGATCGATCTTCCGATGCGGTATCAGCCATATCGGAAGATGCATGAAAAAATGGTGAAGTTTTTCCTGAAATAGAAATCTTGATTACGGCGATACAAGCGCCGGACGAAAATTCAAAAAGTCTCCGGATACCAGCATATAGCTGATTCCGTGAAACATTCCCCGGATGCTGTCTCCGAAGCGGCTCTCTCCATGGCAGTGAGAATATACAACAGCAGAAACGCCATACTCTTCCGCAATCTCCGTAAACGGAGAAGTCTCTTCCAGTATATTCGTGGGCGGGTAATGCAGGAACATGATGAACTTTCGGTATCCCGCCTCTGTCGCCTGCCGGAACGATTCCCGCAACCGGTTCATTTCCCTTGTGACCAGCTTCTCCGCCTGTTCTTCTTTCTTTTCATCCCATCCGGTAATATTTCCCCATCGGTCCAGATAAAAAGGACCTTCAAAGGTATATCCTTTCGTCCCCACTAATGCATAATCCTCGTATACCGCAAAATTATTTTGCAGGAAGAACAGCCTGTCCTTATATTCTTCATTCAAACGTTCTGTCTTCTTTGCATCCCAAAACATATCATGGTTTCCCCTAAGCAGGATCTTTCGTCCAGGCAGACGCTCGATGAAGGCGAGATCCTCCCTGCACTCAGGCAGCTTCCTTCCCCAGGAATGGTCGCCAGTGAGCACCAGCGTGTCGCCCGGTCTCACGATCCGGTTCACATATTTCTCAATCTTGCGCTCGTGGCGCTTCCACACGCTTCCAAAAATGTCCATGGACTTATCTGTCTGGAAGCTGAGGTGGAGGTCACCTAATGCGTAAAGTGCCATTGGTCTCTCCTTTTACAGTCCGTTCTCTCTGATGCTATTTTTTCACACCCGAACTTTCTCGAAGCGGTATTTCTGCCTGATATCCGGATATTTTTTCCTGTCCACCTCGCTCATGAACATGGCATATGGTCTGGCGCAGACCTTAAACGGCGCATAGAGAGCCTGGTAGATGACCAGCCGCTCTCCAGTTTCTGTATGCTGAGCGAATTCAAGCACTTTATACAAATACTCTGACGTATCAGATGACACCCACTCTCTCTTAAAATGCTGCACAATATCACCCACGCAGATATCCCGATGCAGGTTTTCTCTCTGCACATCCTTTTCCATCTGAAACTCCGGCATTATTTCCGGTTCCGTCTCTGTATCCAGCTCCTGATATTCCTCCTTATCCAGAGAAATCGGCACACCGGATTTCCCAGTAACATGAACGCCTCCATACCATGTTCCCTGGATTTCAAAGACATCTCCGATCCCATATTCTGAGCTGTACTCATCATTCTTCTTTATAATCCTGACCCTGCTCATTTCGTCACACCTCTCTTTTCAAAAATCCTTTCGGAAATTATTTCAGGAAAGAAGTTCTCTCACCATAACTGCATCGAATGTCACGGATTCCACATGGTCTACTTCAATCTGGTACAGTGCGTTTGCCGCAATATGCTCCGCCGCCTGCTCCAGATCGCGGATTCCGCTTGTATCTCTGTGCAGATCAATGACTGCATCCAGTCCGTCCGGTGCCAGAGTGCACTCATTCTCCTGCATGGCGATCCGTTTCAGCACCTTCGGGAGCGCATATTTTGAGAAAATGACCTTCTTCTCTTCAACTGTGTAATCCGGAATCTCGATCACCGCGAATCTTGACATAAGCGGCGCGCTGATCTGATCCTTATCGTTGGCAGTGGCGATGGGATACACGCCCACTGTGGGAATCATACACTCAATATAATTGTCCGTAAAGCCCAGGTTGTCCAGCAGTGTCAGGAGGACGTCCGCCGGATTGCCGTTTCCTTTCCCCGCTGCCGCCTTATCCAGCTCATTGATGATGAATACCAGATTGGACTCTCCCGCCATGGAAAATGCCTCCATGATGATGCCCGGCTTTGCGTTTGCATAAATCCTAGAACTTCCGGTCAGCTGCTCCGGGTCGTTGATGGAACTCATATCCAGCGTGGTCCACGGCAGCTTCAGTATCCTGGCCACCGCGTAGGCAATCTGAGACTTTCCGGTGCCGGCAGGACCGATCAGAAGAAGCCCATAGGCCGGCAGAGTGTGGGTGCGGTTGATCTGGATGATGGTCTCGATGATCCTCTGCTTTACTTGCTCCATGCCGTAAAGCTCTTCATCGAGAATCCTGCGCGCCTCATTAGGATCTACTGACGGGAAATAATTCCCCTTCCACTGAATATTCATCATAATGGACAGGGCGCGCTGGGCGTGCCGGCGTTCTTCTGCGGACACCTCGTGAGAGCAGGCCACCGCCAGATTTCTCCTTGCCCAGAGGCGGATATTGTCCGGCAGAGTTCTTCCTGCGCAGGTCATGAAATCCGTGATACTCTGGATACTGGTCAGCTTCATACTGTCCCCGGTTTCTTCTTCATCCTCATCCGGGATTTCCTCAGACGGAGCGTCGCTGGAAAGAAGCCGCTCAATCATAAACTGGAGGAATCCGTCCTCCGCAGATAGCTTCACGCCCCCGCCGAAGGCAATCTCCCGAATTTTATACACAGCATACACGCCATCCTGTGCCGCTCCGGAGAGACGCACATTGATGTGATTCTCTCCCATCCATTTTAAAAGGCTTACGAACCGGGCGTCAATCCGCAGGATATCTGCACTGACTGTACCATCCTCCCCCGGGAACTCAAAGGCAGTCCGCTTCACCGGATTCGTAAAGACGCCGCTGGAATGGTGCTTAAGCTGTCCGGCGCTGTTATCCAGAACGAGAAGCGGATGTTCCGCGGACGCCTCAGACTCATTTGTATAGAAAATCGTGTAGGTGCAGACAGGCTCTTTGGAACCTGACGGTGAATTATTAAAATCATAAACTGGCATAATCTAACTCCTTTGTATGTCATTCAGTAAATTTCTTCTGGCTCAGCAGATCATATACTGCTGTTCACTGTACCAGTTTACCATAAAATTCCGGAGATACAAAGCTAAAACAGGCTCATCTGCTCATATTCCGCTTCCCTCTCCAGCAGTATCGGCGTCTTATGCAGCAGATACTCTGTCACTCTGTCGTCTATCACCCAGTCTCCAATTTCACTCTTCTCCAAAATCAGCGGCATTCTGTCATGGACCGGACATACGGAAGCATTTGCCTCCGTGGTGAGGATCACGAACCGGTCCTGTCCTTGGAAACAGTTGTAGCATCCCGCCATGAACATAACACTGGAATCTGCCCGCTCAAAGGAAAACTTCTCCTTTGACTTATTCCACTCCCAGAATCCTCTTGCCGGGACGACACATCTTCTGTGCAGGACACTCTCCTGGAAACTGCGCCGTTCCATAGCAGTTTCCGCCCTGGCGTTGATCAGAAGTCCTTTTCCGTCAAACCGTGGGAATCCCCATATCATCTGCTCCGTCTCCAGATGGCTGCCCTTGCCCATTATCACAAGGCCATTCTGTGAAGGAAAGACAGCCGCAGTTCCGGCTGCTGATTCATGGAATGATCCTGTGTCCGTTTTCTGCGTCTCTTCCCACACTATATTCTGTTCCCGCGCGGTGCTCTTATCCGATTCTCTCCGCAGTTTTTCATCCAGCTTCTGCACCAGACGTTTGATCTCTCTTGCCGTTTCGTCATCCACATAATATCGTCCGCACATTGTCTTCTCTGTTTTCCTCCCGCTTTATCTTGTCTCATTGTTACTATTCTTCCCCATATCCGAGAATGTATTTCTTATGGACCTATTACTCATGCCCCGCTTTCCCAGCTTAACTTCCAGCAGTTTTCTTCTACATAATAGTACAGACGGAAGAGATATTCCTGCCCCTGCGCCACGGTACTGCACCGGTACTCATGGATGGGGATGCCGCAGTAATACTTTTTCTCCCGGGCCTGCACATGAATCTGGCCGATGCTGTGTATCATTCCCTCTTCGTCCTGATATTTGATCATCTTCGGCATGGCTGTCCCAGTGCTTGTAAACCACACTCCGCAGGCAATCTCCCTCAAATCATTTTTCTTTATTTTTCCTTCGTCCGGCTTCCGGGCATTCATCCCGATTCCCATATTCATTTCTGCTCACCTCTGTGCTGTCTGAATCTGAACGCCATAACTGCTATGACACTCTGATTTTTTCGTAATCCACCGACCGCTTCTCCCGGGAAATCCCTCCGCTCATATGATCGATGGAGCTTTCCATAAATGCCGCCCGTTTCACGGAATCAATGCCAAATCTTTGGCGGATCCGGTCCACGGCAGCGTCCCTTTGCTCCAGCTTCTCATAATCTGTATCGTCGAACATGTCTATCTGTCTCATGTCAGCTCCATCCCGGATGCGGCTCGCGTGAATCCCGAGATGCCGGATCGGAGCGCCGTCCCACAGCTCATCAAAGAGTCGGCAGACATACTTATGGAGCTCGGAGGTAATGTTCGTTGCATTCTTCAAAGTCATCTGATGACTCGTGTAACTGAAGTCGGCGGACTTGATCCCGACTGCGATCACTTCCGCCTTCACTTTCGCCTCCCGCAGCCTGGTCCCCACAGTCTCTGCCAGTGCCAGAAGGACCAGCTTTGCAGCAGACGCATCCGACACATCGAATGCGATGGTCGTGGAATTGCCATATCCTTTGTTTGCCGGCGGTTCCGACTGGACGACTGAGGCATCCTTTCCGTTTGCAAATGCCCATATCACTTCACCATGTTTCTTTAAGTGGGATTTGAGAAGCGCCGGATCTGCGCACGCCAGATCCCCAATGGTTTGAATGCCAAGATTTAAGAGCTTCTTCGCTGTTGCCCTGCCCACAAAGAACAGATTACTGATAGGAAGTTCCCACATTTTCTCCTGTATTTCATCTTTCCACAACGTATGCACTCTGTCCGGTTTCTGAAAGTCAGACGCCATCTTTGCCAGTACCTTGTTTTCTGAGATTCCAATATTGACTGTAAATCCCAGGGCATCACGGATTTCATCTTTGATCAGGGTTGCCGCGCTTTGCGGATCTCCCCATAGCCCTTCTGTTCCGCTCATATCCACAAATGCCTCATCCACCGAATACTGCTCCACATCCGGAGAATACTGCCGAAGGATGTCCATAAATGCTTCCGAACACTTCTCGTACAGATCATAATTAGGCGGCACCAGGATCAAATCCGGACATTTGCGCAGCGCCTCCACGATCGTTTCTCCAGTCTGGATGCCACACCGCTTCGCCGGGATTGATTTTGCCAGGATGATCCCATGCCGCAGTGCCGCGTCCCCGCCCACAGCGGAGACCTTTTTCCGCAGGTCCGTCCGTCCGCCCAGGTGATGCAGACGGTACACTGCCTCCCAGCTCAAGTATGCTGAATTAACATCAATGTGAAAAATCACGCGTTTCCTCTTTTCCAAACCTGTGTTCGCCTCCCTGTATCTATTATCAGGGAACAAACGTTCGATGGTCAAGAGGATAATTTTTCCATCTCTATTAATTGATTTTTAAAACCATAAAAATATCAGCGTCATGATTCTCATTGTACCGCTCAGTCTGAATAAACCCGGCCTTTTCATACAGTGCGAGAGCTCTTCTGCTGGTCGATAATGTATCCAGATACATTTCCCGATAACCGGAATCTTCCGCTGTCTTGAGCGCAGTTTCCAGAAGCTTTCTGCCAAGCCCTCTTCCCTGAAACCCCCGGTAAAGATAGAGCGACTTCAGCTCACACCGGCGTTCATCCATTCTTTTCAATGCTGCTGTACCTATGATTTCTTCTCCGTCGAGCATGATCCAAAATTCCTCAAAATAGTGCCTCACATCCAGATAGCTCTTATGCTTTTCGTCTAAATCCAGCTTTCTTCCGGACTCAGGAAGGCAGCGCTCCAGAAAAGAAATCAGTTTTTCTGTATATTTATCATCGAATCTTTGAATCGGATACATTGTCACTCCTCAAACATATAATCTATGATTTCTGCAATATGGTATTGTAAAGTATGGAAAATAGGAATAGAAAGCTTATCATCCGCATACATTAGCGGCAGTTCTGTACATCCCAGAATCGCAGCCTCGATCTGTTCTTCCTGAATCAGACGCTCTATGATAGCATCCATTCTGTTTTTTGACTCTGGATTAACAATGCCAAATTCCAGCTCATCTGCTATCACATGGTCAATAAATTTTCGTTCCTCGTCATTGGGAATGACAGTGTCGATTCCATTTTCTATAAATCTCTTTCTGAAAAACGGTTGCTCCATCGTAAAACCAGTCCCAAGCCAGACAATTTTTTTATATCCTTTCTTCAGAACAGCTTGAAAAGTCGGCTCAATAATACTGAGAAGCGGCACATGCGCCCTTTCCTTTAACACATCAAAAACAACATGAGGAGTATTCGAGGCAATGATAATAAACTCTGCTCCACTGTGCTCCAGATTAAAAATCCCCTGTAATAAGTAATCTGCCAGTTCTCTATATTTTCCAGCCTTACAATAACCCAGCATTTCATACATGTTCACAGTTTCTATAGATAAAGCAGGAAAATTTCCTGCGCAGCGATCAGATCTTCATCATTTTCATCCACCGTTTTGACTCCGGCTTTCTCATACATCTTCACGGCATAATTGGCTTTCTGCACAGACAGAGCCGACCACCTTGCCGCCGAACTCAACGACCAGACAGTTATCGCCCTTACGCGTGCCAAAACAATCCGTGTACACCCGCAGCTCAGGCTGTTCTACGATGTCCCTTGCGGGAGGCTCCATTCCTTCCGGCACAAAGACCGCTTCATAGAGAAAATCCTTCAGCAGACCAATCTCACTCTTGCGGATATTCCGAATGATATACTGACCGCTTTTATCGCTTGTCATGAGAGATATCTCTTTCATAAAATCTTTCTCACTTTCTCCTCTTTCTTTTCATTCTCAACATCAATGACCCCTTCCTGAATTCCGTTCAATTCCCATATCTGACGAAGTTTCATATGGTTTATCATAACATGCCGCCAGGAATCTTTCTATCCTGACAGACAATGAAGGGGAATCGATTTTCATTTTCACGCAGAAACAGGCAGGATATTCTCCCTTTTACCGGGTGTTTTCTTATTTTCGATAATCAGTAAAATGCAAAAGACTACTTCTGTGACAAGCATAAATATAGCTATCACAATGGAAGAACTGTATATCCCAAGTAACAATACAGCAAATGGTATTATGACAGAAAATAGATAATAGCTTTTTGATTGATACAACCATCCATAAGGTAAAAGATGCGCCCCAAAAATCATAGCATAAACCATCAGCATTTTCTCAGGCATAGCCGCATATATCCACATTGCAATAAGTATATAAAGCAGTTGATTAAACGAAATTAACAGACCTAATACTGATAACGGGTTTCCTTTATTTTGAAAATCTATCTTCAAAAGATGGGAGAATAAATACGCCAAAAGAACCCGTGGTGCTGAACAGCAAAAAGTAAATAAGTTTTTTGTCATAATAGGCAATGTAGACAGATGAATAATCAGAACTACTATCCAAACAAAAACTGAAGCCATAATAAAATGTAATCCTCGTTTTTGTTTTCTGATACTGTTCGGGTTTTAATGATCGGATCTTATTTATATTTACGATCTGAGATTTTGAAATCCTTACAAAGTCTTTATCCGAAAGAGAAATTTCTAACTCATACAGCCTCTGTTTTATTTCCATCACATCATCTTTGGTATATAAAAAAGTACGATTATCTACCGAATCAAAATACAGAATATCCGATGAATTAACAAAGAACATTTGGTTATCTTTCTTTGCGTATAACTTTTTATCAAACAGTTCAATATGATTTTTTAATCGATTAATCTCATCGTCAATTTTTTTGCACTTTATGACTATCTGCAAAGTGCCTTTTATATCTTCAACAATCTTAATATCCATCTGACACCTCCAATTACAATTATACGTATATAAAACGCTTTCTCAATCGTTCTGTATTAAGACGTACATTTTCCATAACTAAGAAGCCATTCTCCAAAGAAAAACGGCAGAGATTTCTCCCTGCCTCCTTATCCAGCTATGTAAAAATGATTTTCCTCTCTACAATCTATCTCGCACATCTCCACATGTTATTCATCTCCAAGTCCCATAACTTCCGCTCATTCTTCTCAGCAAAACCGCGCATACCAAAGCCGCCCCTCCGAAAATAATCCCCAGCGGCAATATTTCTCCGATGCCTGCACCCTTATTCGAAAGCAGTACATAGCCCCATGCCGCAGGGAACACTTTCCCGAGCTTTTCCAGGAACCCCGGAAGCAGACTTGACGGAAACATGATCCCGGACAGCAGGATCGACGGCAGAAACGCGACCTGACACAGCATCGTCAGCTTTGCCTGATTCTTTTCCAGCATCCCGAGCATACCCGCAATTCCAAGAGAAGCAATGATAAAAGCTGACAGCTTCATAAAGTGGAATGGCAGTCCTGCCGGAACCTCTGCGTGAAACATGACCGGCGCCACGGCCAGGATAATCCCGCTCATGATCAAAAGGTGGATGAAGGCTGACACAGTCAGTGTAATGAGCCCGCACCACAGAGGCGCCCCATTTGCCTGATACATTTTTCTCACATCTGTCCCGTATATCTCAGCCAAAGAAGGCGGCACTCCGATCAGCGCCCCCATGGAGACGCCCATGACTGTCATGGACTGGATCAGCGTGTCTCCGGAGTCCGGCATGATGGATGTGAAAATTCCGCCCATGACCGCAAAGAACAGAAGCGGAACGAGATAACAAGTTACGAGAAGGGATCTGCTTCGGATATCCATTTTAAACTGAAGACCGATTCCATATAAGAAAGCTTCCATCTGTTACACCCCCTTTGCCAGTCTGATAAAATGCTGTTCCAATGTTCCTCTGTTTACTTTCAGATCAAGGATATTCATTTCCTTCTTCCTGTATTTTTCCAGGATTTTTGTCAGCTCTTCTCGGATATCCTCCACACAGTATGCATCCTCCCCCAGCTCTGTTATGACTCTGATATCGTAATGTCTGCCCAGCTTCGCCGCCAGTTCCTCCGTTGTCCCGCAGAAAGCGATCTTTCCTCCGTTCAGGATGGCAATGCGGCCGCACAGATTCTCCACTTCGCTCATATCATGACTTGCCATGATGATTGTCCTCCCCTGCTTCTTTAGTCTGAAAATCTCTTTGTGCAGTGATATTCGTCCTTCCACATCCAGCCCAGCCGTGGGTTCATCCAGAAAAATGACAGCGGGATTTCCTGTCAATGCCAGCGCCAAATGCAGGCGGCGCTTCTGTCCTGTGGACAATCCCATGTATCTTTTCTTTTCCAGCTCCGGTATTCCCAGGGCCGACAGTCTGGCAGGATCCGGCTCTGCATGATTCCACTTCGCAAACAGGCGCACAGCTTCCCCCGCTTTGATATATGCCGGCAGTGAAGCAGACTGGAGCTGGATGCCGATTTTTCCGTCCACTCTGATTTCTCCGGAATCATATCTGCGAAATCCTTCGATACATTCCAAGGTCGTCGTTTTCCCCGCCCCATTGACGCCGAGTATCCCAAAAATCTCTCCCTTCTTTACCTGAAGATTGATTCCTTTCAGCACCTCCTTACTGCCATAGCTTTTCCGCAGATTTGATACCTGTATCGCATACTTCATACTCAGTCCTCCCCAAAAGGATCCTTCCCGGATTTCTGAAAATACAGTTCCAGCGCCGGCTGAAGGTATTCCTGAATCTCTGTCTGACGGCTGATCCATTCCGCCTTTTTCCGCCCGGTTTCATCCACTATGTTTCCGGCATTATTACCATCCATACTATTCTCTCTATCTCTGTCCGGAGCATTTGCCATCAGACTGCCGAACTCCATAAGCCTTGGCAGAAGACTCATATCTCCGCCGGTAAATTCCATGACCATCTTCCAGAACTCCTCCGCAGACTCCT
The DNA here is from genome assembly GCA_944383695.1 of uncultured Mediterraneibacter sp. Lineage (GTDB taxonomy): Bacteria > Bacillota > Clostridia > Lachnospirales > Lachnospiraceae > Mediterraneibacter. The sequence continues at coordinate 1,023 of CALWQP010000023.1, read as the reverse complement.
GCACACGGCTGTCTTCCGGAGGCAGCCCTTTTTCCTTCAATCCCAAAATCCGCCCGTTCAGATCCTTGAACCGCTCCATAAACACAGTGCCGCTTTCCTTATCGAACCGCCTGCGGATATGGTCCAGAGTATTATCGTCAAAATGCTTGATCAGCCAGTAGTATTCATTCTTCATCTGGAGATTGACGATAATATCCGCATACTTCCTGAAATCAACACTCTGCATCTGAAGAGCCTCCTGCTTCAGCGTCTCGACTGCTTTCAGTGCATCCGTGAGCTGATCAATTTTTTCCCTGATGACCTCCGCCTGATGGGTGAGCATATCTGCCACTTCCTCAGGCGTATTGAGCGGGATCAGACGGTTTCTGATATCATCCAGAGAAAAACCAAGGGATTTTAGGGACTGGATCTGGTGAAGGCGGATCATATCTTTATAAGTATACAGCCTCCGACCGCCCTCACTCTCGGCTGAGGGCGGCAGGAGATGCTCTTTATCATAATACTGCAGCGTACGGACAGTCGTGCCCATCTTTTTGGCAAGCTCTCCGACAGTCATATAGCCATCCGGCACAGACAGATTTTTCTTCATAGTGGATTCCTCCTTTTGCTCTATTATAATTCATGACGCAGCGTCACAAGCAAGAGGTTTTTATTAAAAAAAGCTTTAGCTTCTTCCGCTGAAAAATGGGAGAAAGGATGGTTTGACAGCCTTCCCTTCTCCCATTTTTTCTCCTATAATCCGGTTATCTAACTGATCTGCCATCTGACATGGCTTCCCTCTTCATCCTTTCTCACAATGAGCTGATCCTCAATCTCCTGTTTCAGCTCCGTCACATGGGAGATGATGCCAATCAGCCTGGAGCCGCCTGCCATATCCTGGAGCACCCGGACCGCCTTGTCCCGGGAGTGCTCATCAAGGGAACCAAAGCCTTCGTCTATGAACATCATATCCAGATTGACAGACGCCGCGCTCTCCTGGATCTGATCCGCCATGCCAAGCGCCAGGCACAGCGCCGCCATAAA
>CALWQP010000022.1 GCA_944383695.1 uncultured Mediterraneibacter sp. | reverse complement strand
ACTCTCAAAAAAACGGCAGATTGGTACTTGGAGAGGACATATCTATCTTTTCAATGCAGTTTGCGGAAACTCAAGCTGTGTAACTACTTGTGTAACAAAAAAGAAATACTTGTAACTGTTCTGTAATAGTAATATAATGTGAATATGTCATGGCATGGGGATGAACCGTCCTGTTTTGGCATAAATATTAAGGAAGATCAAGAGGTAGGTTGTTATGAGTAAATACTTTGGGACAGATGGTTTCCGCGGTGAGGCAAACGTTGTTCTGACAGTGGAGCATGCTTTTAAAGTGGGGCGTTATCTTGGCTGGTATTTCGGACAAGACCACAAGGCAAGAGTCGTGATCGGAAAAGACACGAGAAGAAGCAGCTACATGTTTGAATATGCACTGGCAGCGGGACTGACAGCATCCGGCGCGGACGCGTATCTCCTTCATGTTACGACGACGCCGAGTGTTTCCTATGTTGTAAGGACAGAAGATTTTGACTGCGGTATCATGATTTCTGCCAGCCATAATCCGTTCTACGACAATGGTATCAAGGTGATCAACAGCGCAGGACATAAAATGGAGGCAGAAGTCGAAGAAAAGATTGAAGCGTACATTGACGGCAAGACAGAAGAACTTCCGCTTGCGACAAAAGATAAGATTGGCAGGACAGTAGATTATGCGGCAGGAAGAAACCGCTATATGGGACATCTGATCTCTCTTGCGACCCGCTCCTTTGAAGATATGAGGATTGGGCTTGACTGTTCCAACGGGAGCGCGTTCGCTATCGCGAAGAGCGTGTTCGACGCGCTGGGAGCAAAGACTTATGTCATCAATAATGAACCGGATGGAACCAATATCAATACAAACTGCGGGTCTACCCATATTGAAATCCTTCAGGAATTCGTAAAAGAAAAGAAACTGGACGTCGGCTTCGCATATGACGGAGATGCGGACAGATGTATCGCTGTTGATGAGAACGGAAACGTGGTAGACGGCGACCGCATCCTGTATGTCTGCGGAAAATATCTGATGGAGCAGGGACGCCTTGAGGGCAATACGATCGTCACGACAGTAATGTCAAACCTTGGGCTCTACAAAGCATGTGACAAGGCAGGCATGAAATACGAGCAGACAGCCGTAGGCGATAAATACGTGTATGAAAACATGCTGAAAAACGGATATGTACTCGGCGGAGAGCAGTCCGGCCATATTATATTCAGCAAACATGCAAAGACAGGGGACGGTATCCTTACCTCCCTCATGCTCATGGAAGTCATCCTTGAGAAAAAACAGACCCTGGGCAAACTGGCGGATGAAGTGACCATCTTCCCGCAGCTTTTGAAGAACGTCCGCGTAAAAGATAAGAAGACCGCAAGAGAAAATGCGGCAGTGCAGGCAGCAGTACAGAAAGTGGCTGACGAACTCGGAAGCGAAGGACGCATCCTTGTCCGCGAGAGCGGCACAGAGCCTGTGATCCGCGTTATGGTCGAGGCGGCTTCAGACGAAATCTGCGAGAAATACGTGGACAGCGTGGTAGAAGTCATTGAGGCGGAAGGACTGACAGAGTAAAATCCGGAAACATGCTGGACAATGGGAAATTTGTCTTCATATCAGACAATCCCATTGTCCGGCTTTCTTAATGATATGCCGATTCATCTGCCTGAAATAGAGTTATCATAATATCAGAAAAGGGGGTTATCATTATGGATATAAAGAGAGCAACTCTTGTACTGGAAGGCGGCGCCACGAGAGGCGTGTTTACCTCCGGAGCGCTGGACTTCCTGATGGAGAAGGATGTGTATTTTTCTCATGTGATCGGTGTGTCGGCAGGGGCCTGCAATGCAGTGGACTATGTGTCCAAACAGCCGGGAAGGACCCGGGACTGTATGATACCGGCTGACAAAAGCGGGAATTATTATTATGGGATCAGAGATTTTGTGAAAGAGAAAAGTGTGATGAACATGGACCTGATTTTTGACAAGTTCCCCAATGAGACGATTCCTTTTGATTTTCACACATATTTTAATTCTGAGATCAAATGTGAGCTTGTGACGACCAACTGCCTGACGGGAAAGGCAGAGTATATGACAGAAGCCCGGGACAGTGCGCGTCTTATGAAAATCTGCCGTGCTTCCTGCAGTATGCCGCTGCTGACGCCGATTGTAAATGTGGATGATATTCCTTATCTGGACGGCGGCCTGGCGGATTCTGTCCCCATACGGCGGGCTCAGGAGATGGAAAACAAGAAGATCGTGGTCATTCTCACGAAAAACAGGGGGTACCGGAAAAAAGTAGTATCCCCTGCGATGCAGAAAGTATACAGACGCGCGTATAAATCCTACCCGAATCTGATCCGCACGATATTCAGGAGAAGTTTTGAATATAATAAGACAATGAATTATCTGGACCAGCTTGAAAAACGCGGGGAGATATTTATCCTACGCCCGCAGGTGACGCCGGTATCGAGACTGGAGCGGAACAAGGAGACCCTGCAGGCATTTTATGAGCATGGATATCATTATATGGAAAGAAAGTTCGATGAGATGATGAAATACCTGGAAAAATAGGAGGTGGCGGCAGTATGGGAAAGCCGGAGATACTTGATTACACACAGAACAGGGAACTGTCATGGCTCAGATTTAATCAGAGAGTTCTTGAAGAGGCGCAGGACGAGAGTGTCCCGCTTATGGAGCGGATGAAGTTCGTCGCCATATTTACGAGCAATCTGGATGAATTTTTCATGATCAGGGTAGGCAGTCTCTACGATATGGCGGCAGTAGACAACAAGAAGCTTGACATACGTTCCGGTATGACGCCGGAGCAGCAGATTGATGCGATCTACCGGGCAGTCGCGCCTCTGTATAAGGAACGCGACAAGACATATGCCGAGATCAAGAAACAGCTTCGCCCCTACGGTGTGTGCGGGCTGGATTTCAAGGATCTGGAACAGCAGGAGAAAAAGTACGTCAAGAAATACTTCAAAGAACAGGTGCTCCCGGTGCTGTCTCCCCAGATCGTGGATACAAATCATCCGTTTCCTCATCTGCTCAATAAGGAAATCTATGTCGTGGCAAATCTAAAGCTGGACGGAAATACAATGATCGGGGTTGTCCCGGTACCCCAGTACATATCGGACATTCTGTATCTGCCCGGGTATGATATCCGTTACATCCGCATGGAAAAAGTGCTCATGGAATATCTGGAGCTTGTGTTTGACCGGTATCAGGTATCGGATAAGAATTACATCTGCGTAACAAGGAATGCGGATGTTTCACCGGATGACGAGGCGTTTGCTGACAATGACGATTTCCGGCTTGTCATGAAGGAGACTCTGAACAAAAGAAGAAGGATGGCAGTAGTGCGCCTTGAGACAGCAGTTCCTCTTGGGAAGGAAATGGAAAAATTTTTCTGCGACCGGTTTAAGATCACGCCGGAGTGTATCTTCCGCACAAAGATGCCCATGAAGCTGGGGTTTATCTTTTCGATCGCAGATAAACTGCCTGAGTCTATGAGGCGCGCCCTGACAAACGAGCCGTTTACACCCCAGCCCTCTGCATCCCTTTCGCATGGGAGCGTGATAGAGCAGGTGAAGGAAAAGGACGTCCTGCTATCTTATCCGTACGAAAGCATGGAGCCGTTCCTGCAGCTCATCAGAGAGGCTTCGACAGATCCGGATGTATTGACCATTAAGATCACGATATACCGTCTGGCAAAGAAGGCAAGACTTGTGGAATATCTCTGTGCCGCCGCGGAGAATGGGAAGGAAGTCACAGTACTGATCGAGCTGAGGGCACGCTTTGACGAGCAGAACAATATTGAATGGTCTGAACGCATGGAGGAAGCCGGATGCCGCGTGATTTACGGAATGGAAGGGTATAAGGTACATTCCAAGATCTGCCTGATCACGTATCGGAACAAAAACGAAATCCGCTATATTACACAGGTGGGCACAGGCAACTATAATGAAAAAACGGCGAAGATGTATACGGATTATTCTCTTATGACATCTGATCAGGAGATTGGTGAAGATGCGGCCGTATTTTTTAAAAACATGTCCATCGGAAATCTGGATGGGGTATACCATCACCTGATCGTGTCCCCGACCAGTCTGAAGCAGAAGGTGCTTTCCCTTATGGACGAAGAAATTGCAAAAGGAGAGCGCGGGCGCATTGTCATGAAGATGAATTCTGTAACGGATATGGACTTTATCCGCAAGACGGCGGAAGCCTGCCGGGCAGGGGTAAAGACAGACCTGCTCGTGCGGGGAATCTGCTGTATCCTGCCGGGAATACCGGGCAGGACAGAGAATCTGCGTGTGACCAGTATTGTGGGGCGGTATCTGGAGCATCCAAGGGTGTTTGTGTTCGGGACAGGGGCAGACGCAAAGGTCTATATCGGTTCTGCTGATATGATGACGAGAAACACAGAGAAACGTGTGGAAGTGGCATGCCCGGTCTATGACGAGAAAATCAGGAAACGGCTCATGCATGACCTGAAGGTCATGCTTTCAGATAACGTTAAGGCAAGGCAGATGGACAGCAAGGGCGCTTACAGAAAGAAAAAGCAGGACGGCGCTCTGGTAAACGCCCAGGAGACATTTATGAAAGAGGCGCTGAATGCGAGAAGGCCTGCGGCTCCTTCCCATAAAAATAAAAAAGAGAAGGGAACAGTTCTGGACAGAGTGCTTGGAATATTCCGGAAAAAGAAACATTTATAGACAGGTGGTCTGATTGATAGTATAATTGAGACAGATGTTTTTGAAACGGAAAATACCTTTTCCTGTCAGGCAAAGGCAAATAAAAATGCAGAGATTTCAGGAGGAAAACAAAATGGAGAAACAGGCAGTAACCGGATTTGGAAGGACAAAGGACGGACAGGAAGCGCATTTGTACACCCTGGAGAACAAAAACGGAATGAAAGCATGTATATCCGATTTTGGGGCGGTCCTGGTGCGTCTTTGTGTTCCTGATAAAGGCGGAAACCTCGTGGATGTGGTGCTTGGGTACGATGACGCGGCGGGATATGAGCAGGGGGATGCTGCGATCGGCGCGACAGTGGGAAGAAGCGCGAACCGCATCGGCAGGGCCGGGTTTGAGCTGAACGGAGTTTTCTATGAACTGGCGAAAAATGACAATGGGAAAAACAGCCTCCACAGCGGACCTGATTATTATCACAAGCGTTTATGGAAGGTGGAAGAATACGAATCAGACCACATTTCTTTACTGCTCCACAGTCTGGATGGGGATCAGGGATATCCGGGAGCTCTGGACGTGCATGTGACGTATTCATTGGACGACGGCAACGCGCTGAACATTCGCTACGAGGCAGTGCCGGACCAGGATACAGTCATCAACATGACAAATCACAGTTATTTCAACCTGAACGGTCACGACAGCGGCACAGTGCTGGATCATAAGGTGACGCTGAATGCGGATTCCTTTACTCCTGCGGATGCAGAATCAATCCCTACCGGGGAGATCCGCAGTGTGGACGGAACTCCCATGGATTTCCGGGATGGAAGAGTGCTGGGAGACGATATTGATGCAGATTACGAACCTCTCCGTTTTGGCAACGGATATGACCACAACTGGGTGTTGAAAAATGAGGGCAGATTTGATAAAGTAGCAGAAGCAGTATCGGACAAGAGCGGGATCGTGATGGAAGTGTACACGGACCTTCCCGGAATCCAGGTCTATACGGCAAACTTCCTGGACAATGAGCCTGGAAAAGACGGAGCGTCCTACATAAAGCGGAGTGCGGTGTGCTTTGAGACACAGTATTATCCGGACGCCATTCATCACGAGAACTTTCCGCAGCCGGTGTGCAGGAAAGGTGAGAAATACGACACACGCACTGCATATCGCTTCTTAACACGTGAATAAAGCGGACAAAAAGAGAATGCTGCAGGGTTATTCCTCATACATATGATCAGGAGTGAGCCTGCGGCATCCCTTGTCCGGGAAAAGGACAGAACAGACGTCATCATATGGGAAAAGCAGTATATATCGCAGAGAAGCCAAGCGTAGCGCAGGAATTTGCGAAAGCGTTAAAATTAAATACAAAACGAAGGGACGGATATCTGGAATCAGATGAAGCGATCATTACATGGTGCGTGGGACATCTGGTCACCATGAGCTATCCGGAGGCGTATGATCCGGCGCTGAAAAAATGGACCCTGCAGACACTTCCCTTTATTCCGGATGAATTTAAGTATGAAGTGATACCGGGAGTGGCAAAGCAGTTTCAGATCGTAAGCTCTATCCTGAACAGAGAAGATGTGGACACCATCTATGTTTGCACCGACTCCGGGCGGGAGGGAGAATATATCTACCGTCTTGTGGAGCAGAAGGCCCATGTCGCCGGGAAGCAGCGGCGCAGGGTGTGGATCGACTCTCAGACAGAGGAAGAGATCCTGAGGGGAATCCGAGAGGCAAAAGACCTGTCAGAGTATGACAATTTAAGCGCCTCTGCATATCTGAGGGCAAAGGAAGACTATCTGATGGGAATCAACTTTTCCCGCCTCCTGACACTGAAGTACGGCGACAGTATTTCCAGTTATTTAAAGACGAAATATGCCGTTATCTCCGTGGGGCGGGTCATGACCTGCGTGCTCGGCATGGTCGTCCGCCGGGAGCGGGAGATCCGGGAGTTTGTAAAGACGCCGTTTTATCGTGTGATCGGCACGATGGATGCTTCGGGACACACTTTTGAAGGCGAGTGGAAGGCAGTCAAAGGGTCGCGCTGGTTCGAATCCTTTGACCTGTATAAGGAAAACGGTTTCAAAGAGAAAAAAAAGGCAGAAGAGCTGACTGCTTATCTGTCGGAAGAACAGCCCATGGAATGCGTCATTGAGTCAGTGGAAAAGAAAAAGGAAAAGAAAAATCCTCCGCTTCTTTATAATCTGGCGGAGCTGCAGAACGACTGCTCCAAGCGTTTCAAGATCAGCCCGGACGAGACACTGCGTATCGTCCAGGAGCTTTACGAAAAGAAGCTGGTGACCTATCCCAGGACAGACGCCCGGGTCCTTTCCACGGCAGTGGCAAAGGAGATCAGCAGGAACTTGAACGGTCTCTCCAAATATGCCATGGCTGCTCCGTATCTGAAGGACATACTGGGATTTGGAAGCCATAAAGGACTGGCGAAGACAAGATATGTCAACGATAAGCAGATCACGGACCATTATGCCATCATCCCGACAGGGCAGGGGATGAATGCGCTGAATTCCCTGTCAGGCACATCGCAAAAGGTGTATGACCTGATCGTGCGGAGATTTCTGAGCATTTTCTATCCGCCGGCAGTATACCAGAAGGTGGCCATCGTGTCAAAAATACGCTGCGAGAGCTTCTATTCCAGCTTTAAAGTGCTGGCAGAAGAAGGCTGGCTGAAAGTGGCGGGAATCCCGCAGCCAAAGCGTCAGACCCAGGGAAGCGCACCGTCCGCGGGAGCGCAGGCGTCAGATGCAGGCTCCGTGGAGAGCGGGACATCAGAAAGTGAAAGCGCGGAACAGGATCTTGACACCGCGCTGTTTGAAGTAATAAAAACACTGAAGAAAGGCGCTGTCCTTCCGGTAAGAAGCCTGGACATCAAGGAAGGGGAAACTTCTCCACCAAAACGGTACAACTCCGGCTCTATCATCCTTGCCATGGAAAACGCGGGACAGCTTATTGAGGATGAAGAGCTGCGCGCCCAGATCAAGGGCAGCGGGATCGGTACCAGCGCCACAAGGGCGGAGATATTAAAAAAGCTGATCCACATCAAATATCTTGCGCTCAACAAAAAGACGCAGATCATCACGCCCACCCTCCAGGGAGAAATGGTATATGATGTGGTGGACAATTCCATCAAGTCTCTCCTGAATCCGGAGCTTACGGCAAGCTGGGAGAAGGGGCTGACGTATGTGGCGGAAGGAAGCATCACTCCGGATGAATATATGAAAAAGCTGGACGATTTTATCACAAGGAGAACAGTGGGGGTAAAAGGATTAAACAATCAGTATCAGCTGAGAGCCTGTTATGACAAGGCGGCTGGTTTTTATAAAAAAGCCGGAAGCGGCAGGAAAGGAGACAAATAAATGGAAGCATTGACAGTAAAAGACCTCTATACACTGGACCACACGATCGCAAAGGAGATTTTTGACGGAGTGAAGTATCCGTGGGAAGTCCTTCCGAAGATCAGCGCATTTATCGTGGAGCTGGGAAATACGCTGAGCAGCGATGAGTATGAGAAACGCGGGGAGGATGTATGGGTCGCCAGGTCTGCAAAGGTAGCTCCTACCGCTTATATTAACGGACCTGCGATCATCGGAAAAGATGCGGAAGTACGGCACTGTGCATTTATCAGAGGCAATGCCATTGTGGGAGAGGGAGCAGTCGTGGGCAACTCCACAGAGCTTAAGAACGTGATTCTTTTTAATAAGGTCCAGGTCCCGCACTACAACTATGTGGGAGATTCCATCCTCGGATACAAGTCCCATATGGGGGCAGGCTCGATCACGTCAAACGTGAAATCTGACAAGAAGCTGGTCGTTGTAAAGACGCCGCAGGGGAATATTGAGACAGGTATGAAGAAATTCGGCGCAATGCTTGGGGACGAAGTGGAAGTAGGCTGCGGCAGCGTCCTGAATCCGGGGACCGTTGTTGGAAGCAACAGCAATATCTATCCCCTCTCTTCTGTCCGCGGATTCGTGCCGGGGAACAGTATCTACAAGAAGCAGGGCGAGGTCGTGGAAAAAAAATAGATATAGGCGAACAGAAATGAGTCTCGTATTATTGTATTAAATTACAGTACAATAATGCGGGGCTTTTTTAAATTCCCCATGGACAGGAGGAGTATATCAGGATGGCATACAGCAGCGACATCACAGACGAAGAGGTGGAAAAGACATCCTCAAAGAATTCGAGATGGATAAAATATAAGGTGAAATAAAAGTTGACACGGGCGGAATGCCCGTGCTATTCTGAAGTTGATACTTTACCACATTAAAGCGCAGCGCTTTAACGCGAATTAGCGAAGCGGCATATGCGGTTACTACATAACAGGACCAACAGTTATATGTACGGAGAGGATGCAGCAAAAAGACAGAAAGTTGAGGATGAAGAGATGGGGATTAAACTTGTACTGCTTGTGATTTTCTTTGCCATAATGCTGGGAGTGGGTATCTATTCCCGGCGGCATGTTACGAGTGTAGACGGATTTGTACTCGGCGGAAGGTCCGTGGGACCGTGGCTGACTGCATTTGCCTACGGTACGTCTTATTTTTCTGCCGTAGTGTTTGTCGGCTATGCCGGACAGTTTGGCTGGAAATATGGGATTGCAAGCACGTGGATCGGTATAGGGAATGCAGTGATAGGAAGTCTTTTGGCATGGGTGGTTTTAGGTCGCAGGACAAAAGTAATGACGCAGCATCTCCACTCAAGGACCATGCCGGACTTTTTCGGCCAGAGATACGACAGCAAAGCCCTGAAGATTACGGCGTCTGTGATCGTATTCGTTTTCCTCATCCCTTATACGGCATCTGTGTATAACGGATTGTCCAGACTGTTTGAGATGGCGTTCAATATTCCGTATGCGTGGTGTGTGATCGTGATGGCGGCATTTACCGCATTATATGTCATACTGGGTGGTTATATGGCGACAGCGATCAATGACTTTATCCAGGGAATTATCATGCTGGCTGGCATTGTGGTGGTGATCGCCGCAGTTTTGAGCGGGCAGGGAGGCTTTATGAATGCCATATCAGAGATGGCTCAGCTTCCCAGCGATGTGGCGCTGACCCAGGGTCAGCCCGGCGCGTTTACTTCCTTTTTCGGACCAGATCCCCTGAATCTCCTCGGAGTTGTTATCCTTACCTCTCTGGGCACATGGGGGCTTCCTCAGATGATCGGGAAATTCTATGCGATCAAGGATGAGAAATCCATCAATACAGGAACAGTGATTTCCACCATATTTGCCATCGTCGTGTCAGGAGGATGCTATTTCCTTGGCGGATTTGCAAGGCTCTTTGACAGCCCGCAGATTTATGACAAGGCCACAGGAGCAGTTGTTTATGACAGTATTATCCCTTATATGCTGTCGGCCCTTCCTGATATCCTGATCGGTATTGTGGTAGTCCTTGTTCTTTCCGCGTCCATGTCCACTCTGTCATCACTGGTGCTGACGTCCAGCTCTACGCTGACCCTGGATCTTTTGAAGGACAATGTGATGAGGAAAATGACCGAGAAACAGCAGATCATCACCATGCAGGCGTTGATCGTATTTTTTATCGTTGTATCTGTTGTCATTGCTCTGGACCCGCCTACCTTCATCGCGCAGCTTATGGGAATCTCATGGGGAGCGCTGGCGGGAGCATTCCTCGCGCCATTCCTCTACGGTCTGTACTGGAGAGGTGTGACCCGCGCAGGAGTGTGGGCAGGGTTTATCGCAGGTGTGGGGCTTACCGTATCCAATATGTTTTTGGGATATATCGAATCTCCGATCAATGCGGGTGCAGCCGCGATGGCAGCCGGGATCATTGTCGTGCCGACAGTCAGTCTGCTCACGCCGAAGCTGAAAAAAGAGAAAGTGGATGAGATTTTTACGTGTTACGAGGAGGAAGTAACGATAACAAAGAAACATTCGCTCCAGGAGTAGGTCTGTAAATAGGGTTCCAGCGGTTTTCTGCGCTTATCTGCTCGACAGCTCCAGCGGAAAATATAGATTCATCTGATTGTATGGAAAAAAATACCTGCAAGGGTCTTGCGTTTTCAGGATATTACTATATAATAAAGGTGCAAATAATTCCTAGTAAAATACTAGGAATTAAGACTGAGCTTTTAGCAGAGGAGGAAAGTACTTATGGTAAATATACAGAAAGCGGCAGTGATCGGATGCGGATTTGTAGGGTCTACGATAGCGTATACATTGATGCAGAAAGGAATTTTTTCGGAGATGGTCCTTCTGGACGCCAACGAGCCGAAGGCGCAGGGTGAGGCAATGGATATCAGCCACGGTCTGCCGTTCTCGCATGCGATGGATATCTATGCGGGGACTTATGAGGATATCGCAGATGCCGCCGTGGTGATCATCACAGCAGGAGCGAACCAGAAACCCGGAGAGACGAGGCTGGATCTTGTGCACAAGAATGCAAGGATCATGAAATCCATCATTTCAGACATCAAGCGGGTAAAATGTGAGGGCATCCTGCTCATCGTTTCAAATCCGGTAGATATCCTGACCCAGGTTGCGCTGAAAGAATCCGGCTTCCCGAAAGAGCGGGTCATCGGATCGGGGACAGTGCTGGATACGGCAAGGCTGAAATATCTTATCAGTGAAAAGCTGAATGTGGACAGCCGGAACGTGCATGCATTTATAGCCGGGGAGCACGGCGACAGTGAACTTGCCGTGTGGAGCTGTGCCAATATCTATGGCATTGGGCTTGATGAATTTGCAAAACTGAAAGGGTATTCCGATTTTGATAAAGAGAAGGATAAAATCTACCATGCGGTCCGCGACAGCGCTTATGAGATAATCGAGCGCAAAGGCGCGACGTATTACGGTATAGGAATGGCGGCGTCGAAGATTGCCGAGGCGATTGTCAGAGACAGCCACACCGTGACTCCTGTCTCAGTCTCTCTGAGCGGAGAATACGGACTGTCCGGACTGTGCATGAGCATTCCGACTGTGATCGGCCGGGGCGGTGCGGAGCAGGTGCTTGAGATTAATTTTAATGAAGAAGAGACAGAAAAGCTGAGACAATCTGCTGAGGAATTGAAAAGCGTACTGCAGGAAATCGACCTTGCGTAAACAAACGACCGGCGTGGCAGAATACACGCCGGTCGTTTGTTTTGTGAAAAATTCTGCTTTGTCATATTATTTAATGTGTTTCTTTATTGCTTCAAAACTTTCGGAGCTGATGACGTGCTCAATCCTGCATGCATCTTCCGCCGCGATTTCCGAGTCAACGCCCAGCCGTTCCAGCCAGGAGGAAAGAAGCGTGTGCCGTTCGTAGATACGATCCGCAATCTCTTTGCCGGAGGGCGTGAGGGTGATATACCCTTCCGGAGAGACGACGATGTGGTCGTTCTCCCTCAGCTTTTTCATAGCTACACTTACACTTGACTTCTTAAAATCCAACTCTGTTGCAATATCAACAGAACGTACGACCGGAAGCTTCTGGCTTAAGATAAGGATTGTTTCCAGATAGTTTTCAGCAGATTCGTTCGTATGCATCATGTCCACCTCGCTCGTATAATTCGTACTTTATCCTGCCGGGGCAGGATAATATTTTTAATCAGTATAACATAACCGGATTTCAAGGGCAAATCCCATTTCTAAAAAATATAAAATGGAATCAGGAAATACTGAAAAATTTGTTTCCAAAAGGATTGACAAACATCATAGGTTAGTTTAAACTATCATTTGTTAGATATAGTAACAAGGGTGGAATAGAGTCGGAAAAATCGGCATAATCATAAAATGAGAGGATCATAATAACATGACTTTACTGGATGCCAGAGAAGGCGAGGAGTATATCATAAAGGATATTGTGACAGATGATGAGGAGCTTGAGGCGTTCCTGTTTTCGCTGGGGTGTTACAGCGGCGAACCTATTACTGTAGTTTCCCGCGTGAGAGGCGGCTGTGTTGTTTCTATCAAGGATGGAAGATACAATATTGATACTGATTTAGCGCAAGCTATTTCAATATAATAAAAATAGTAATTCAGATTACTGTTTTTTTACACAATGGTTAGTTTATTCTAATCGAGCTAAAGGAGGAGATTTGTAAATGAGAATTGCTTTTGCGGGAAATCCTAACAGCGGTAAGACGACCATGTACAACGCATTGACGGGTAGGAATGAGCGCGTTGGAAACTGGGCCGGTGTTACGGTAGAGCGAAAGGAAAGCCTGATCAGGAAGGCTTATTTTGACGGTACGGAGGAACTGGTTGCGGTAGATTTGCCGGGCGCCTATTCCATGTCTCCCTTTACTTCAGAAGAGAGTATTACCAGCAGTTATGTCAAAAATGAAAAACCGGACGCCATCGTCAACATCGTGGACGCCACAAATTTAAGCCGAAGCCTGTTTTTCACCACACAGATCCTTGAACTGGGAGTTCCGGTGGTAGTGGCGCTGAACAAGAGTGATATTACAGATAAGAAGCAGACAGAGATTGACGAGAAGCTTTTGTCTGAGAAACTGGGCTGTCCGGTCATAAAGACAGTATCTACTTCTTCAGGGCATGAAGGGCTGAAAGAAGTTGTCGCAGCGGCCGCCGCATTACAGGGAAAAGGGCAGACGGCTCCCTATGTGCAGGCGGACATCGACCTGAAGGATAAAGAGGCGGTAGAGGCTGCGGACAGAAAACGTTTTGAGTTTGTCAATGGTATCGTAAACCAGGTGGAAAAGAGAAAAGTCTTTACAAAAGACAAGAATTTCCAGGATAAGATTGACAGCATCATCACGCATAAGATTATCGGTATCCCGATTTTTGCGGCGGTCATCTTCCTTGTGTTTTACATATCACAGACTACGCTGGGAACATGGATCGCTGACTGGCTGGTCGGCTGGATAGAGACGTTCCAGGGCTGGGTCGGCGGCCTGATGGAGAATGCGAATCCATTGCTGTACGCGCTCCTTGTTGAAGGCATCATCGGAGGCGTTGGCGCGGTTATCGGATTCCTGCCGCTGGTAATGGTAATGTATTTCCTCATCGCCCTTCTTGAGGACTGCGGCTACATGGCGCGCGCGACTGTTGTGCTGGACCCCATCTTCAAGAGAGTGGGGCTTTCCGGTAAATCTGTTATCCCTATGGTGATCGGAACAGGATGTGCGATTCCCGGTGTCATGGCTTCCCGTACGATACGAAATGAGAGAGAACGCCGGACAACTGCAATGCTCACACCGTTTATGCCGTGCGGTGCCAAGATTCCTGTTATCGCGCTGTTTGCCGGAGCATTTTTTGCGGATGCATGGTGGGTATCAGCTACGATGTATCTGACTGGCATCGTTCTTGTACTGCTGGGAGCTCTTCTCGTTAAGAGGATCACAGGACAGAAATACCGTAAATCTTTCTTTATCATCGAGCTCCCGGAATACAAGCTTCCGAGCTTAAAGAGAGCGTGTGTTTCTATGCTTGAGCGAGGGAAAGCATATATTGTGAAAGCCGGAACGATCATTCTGGTGTGCAACACAGTCGTACAGATCATGCAGAGCTTTAACTGGCAGTTCCAGCTCGTGGAAGAAGGCGCGGAAGGCACTTCTATCCTGGCAAGTATCGCGCACCCATTTGCGATCCTGTTTATTCCGCTTGGATTCGGCGTATGGCAGCTTGCAGCGGCAGCGATCACAGGCTTTATCGCCAAGGAGAATGTAGTCGGTACTCTGGCAGTCGTGTATGGTGTTACGAATTTGATCGACACAGAGGAATTTGAACTGATTGGCAGCGGAAATGAAGTTGCCATGGTCATGGGACTGACAAAAGTCGCAGCGCTTGCTTACCTGATGTTTAATCTATATACACCGCCGTGCTTTGCGGCGCTCGGAGCGATGAACTCGGAGATGAAGAGCGGAAAGTGGCTGCTTGGAGGTATCTGTCTTCAGCTTGCGACCGGCTATACGGTGGCCTTCCTTGTATACCAGATTGGTACTCTGGTCACTACGGGAGCTCTTGGAACTGCTTTTGTTCCGGGACTGATAGCGGTTCTGGCATTTGCAGTGATCATCGGTTGGAGGATTCGCAAGTCGGACAAAGAATTTGCGGCAGAATACAGCTTGCATACATAAGAAGTAATACATGAATGGTCAGCGGTGGACAGAGGGGGAAGCTTTGTCCACCTCTTGACGTTGAAAAAGCGTTGAACAGGTGTTGGAGAAGCATTAAACAGGCGTTGGAGAAGAAAGGGTGCTGTATATGATGGCAGACATTATTGTAATCATTATTCTGGTGCTTTTAATCGGAAGTGCAGTGACATATATGGTCAAAGCAAAGAAGAACGGCGTGAAGTGCATAGGCTGCCCCGCCGGCGGAAGCTGTCCCAGCAGCAGGCAGGCGCCGAAAAAGAAACTGGCCGGCACTGTGGTCGGAAAAAGAACAATAAAGATTTCGGGCATGCAGTGCCAGAATTGTGTCAACAGTGTGACAAAGGCGCTTAACGCTCTTGACGGAGTAGCCGCCAATGTGAACTTAAAAAATGGCGTGGCTGAAGTGTCCTGTGACCGTGCGGTGGATGAGGATGACCTGAAGCACGCTGTGGAGGCCGCAGGATTTAAGGTCGTAAATATCTCTTAAGAATCATTCAAGAGGCCAGACTATGGCCAGAGAAGCCGGATCATTTATAGAAACTTAGGATGCCCTGCTCAAATAGGTGCAGGATAAGAGGGAATAATGCCGTGAGCAAGAAAGAACAGATCATAGATAAACTGAAAGAAAACGGATGCCGTATCACAAAACAGCGTCTCATGCTGATCGACATCATTCTTGAAAATGACTGCTCGAGCTGCAAAGAAATCTTTTACAAGGCGTCAAAGGCTGACAATAAGATCGGAGTGGCGACAGTTTATCGAATGATAAATGCGCTGGAAGAAATCGGGGCGATCAGCCGGAAAAATATGTACAAAGTAGAGTGTTCCGAGGAGTGTACTTCAGAGAAAGAAGGCTGCATGGTCGTGCTGGATGACAATACAACCTGTCATCTGTCCCCGGGGAACTGGAACAAAGTTGTCCGGGAAGGGATGAAACGGTGCGGTTATCTGAAAGATCAGAAAATTATGGCAATAAAGATTGAGAACTAGCAGTGTATTGAGAACATTTCGAATATTCTGCTTAAAGGGGTCAGGCTTCCTCAGAGGAACTGGCTCTTTTTTTTCGACAATTGATAAAATTTCTCGTCAAACGGTGTTAGAATTGACTAGCTCAAAACATGGTTGCTATGATGTGACCGTAAACAAATGTCTTACATATTATTAACAAAGGAAGTGATATAGCTGTGAAACAACATAGGTTCTGGGCATGGGCTGCGGTCTTTTGCTTTGTGATGGTATTTTATACGGGCTATAAGCACAAATAACGGACTAAAGGAGGTACTTAATCATGTTAAGCGTTTCGACTTTAAAGAAAATCGGACTTTTTGCGGGAGGCGTCCTGTTCGGCACGGCAGGGGTGAAAGTTCTCTCAAGCAAGGATGCGAAGAAAGTATATACAAACTGTACGGCAGCCGCTTTAAGGGCAAAGGACTGTGTCATGAAGACAGCTACGACCATGCAGGAGAATGCGGAGGATATCCTTGCGGAGGCTCAGCAGATCAATGAGAAGAGAGCGGCAGAGGAAGCAGCAAAGGTGCAGGAGGATGCCGCGTCTGATGATGCGGGTGCGGACACTATCAAAGAAGAGAACGCATAGCACACTATGAAATTTATCATTAAACATGAGATAAAAGGCCGTCTCCGTATTCATGTTTTCCAGAAAAGGATGACAGATACGGAGGCGGATACTCTTTGCTGGTTTCTTGAGAAACAGGAAAATGTAACAGACGCAAAGGTATATGAACGCACCGCAGATGCCGTGATCTGTTACCGGGGAGACCGGGAAGAGCTGTTGAACATACTGAGAGCTTTCAGCTATGAGAAAGTGGATGTGCCGGAGAATGTACTGGCAAGTTCCGGGAGAAAACTGAATTCTGCGTACAGGGAGAAGCTGATCGCAAAGGTCATCCTGCATTACGGCGGGAAATTCATCATTCCTTATCCTGTCCGTAAGATCTGGCTTACAGTGAAAGCGGCCGGATACATCTGGAAAGGTCTGAAATGTCTGAAAAAGGGAAAAATCGAAGTCCCGGTTCTGGACGCAACTGCCATCGGTGTTTCTGTCCTGCGCGGGGATTTCAGCACGGCAGGATCTGTCATGCTCCTTCTCGGGGTCGGGGAGATACTGGAAGAATGGACGCACAAGAAATCCGTGGGTGACCTTGCCCGCAGCATGTCCCTGAATATCAAGAAAGTCTGGCTGAAAAAGGGCGAACAGGAAATCCTGGTCGACGCTTCGGATATCAGCCGGGAAGATACAGTTGTTGTCCACATGGGAAATGTGATACCTTTTGACGGCGTGGTATCCGGCGGGGAAGGCATGGTAAACCAGGCGTCACTGACCGGTGAATCCCTTCCGGTAAGGAGAACGGAAGGACAGTCAGTGTACGCAGGGACTGTGCTGGAAGAAGGAGAGCTTGAGATTCAGGTAAAAGCGGTATCCGGTTCTACCAGGTTTGAGAAAATCGCGGCGATGATCGAGGATTCCGAGAAACTGAAGTCCGCTCTGGAGAGTAAGGCAGAGCATCTGGCGGACCGCCTTGTGCCGTATACCCTGCTCGGGACCGGGCTTGTGTGGCTTTTGACCCGCAATGTGACGAAAGCGCTGTCAGTGCTCATGGTAGACTTTTCCTGCGCCCTGAAGCTGGCAATGCCCATCGCTGTGCTCTCGGCCATCCGGGAGGCGGGCGAAAGCGGCATCACGGTGAAAGGCGGGAAATATCTGGAAGCTGTGGCCGAGGCGGACACCATTGTGTTTGATAAGACAGGGACACTGACGAAAGCAAAGCCCACAGTGAAGGAAGTCATCGTATTCGGAGACTATCCCGAGGATGAGGCTCTGCGCATCGCGGCGTGCCTGGAAGAGCATTTTCCGCATTCCATGGCAAAGGCCGTGGTGGACGCCGCAAAAAAGCGGAAGCTTTTACACGAGGAAATGCATTCCAAAGTAGAATATGTCGTGGCACATGGGATTTCTTCTCATATAGAAGAGAAAAAGGTCGTCATCGGGAGCAGCCATTTTGTATTTGAAGACGAAGGCTGCCGGGTGCGCCCGGAATATCAGGATCGTTTCGCTGGGCTTTCACCAGAGTATTCCCATCTCTATCTGGCTGTTGAGCAGGAGCTCATAGCAGTGATCTGTATCGAAGATCCGCTTCGGGAGGAAGCAGGAGAAATGGTACGCATGCTGAAGGCAGAGGGCATATCCAAGGTCGTGATGATGACCGGGGACAGCGAGCGTACCGCGGCATCCATTGCAAAACGAGTCGGAGTGGATGAGTATTATTCCGAAGTCCTGCCGGAAGATAAGGCAGGTTTCATAGAGCGCGAGAAAGCTTCCGGAAGAAAAGTGATCATGATCGGAGATGGGATCAATGACTCCCCCGCACTCTCGGCCGCTGACGCAGGCGTTGCGATCAGCGACGGCGCGGAGATCGCCCGGGAGATTGCGGATATCACTATCGCAGCGGATGACCTGTGGGAGATCGTGACGCTGAAACGTCTGGCTGACACGCTGATGAAGCGTATCCATAAAAATTACAGGGAGATCGTAGGTATTAATGCGGGATTGATCGCCCTGGGAGTGGGCGGCGTCATCCAGCCGACCACATCAGCGCTGCTCCATAATACATCCACACTGGCAATCAGCCTGAGGAGCATGGGGGATTTACTGACAGAAAAACAGAACAATTAAATAGATAGAGTATATAAAAATGAGGGCATACAGCGCTTTCCCGAGCAACCATAATATAGGGATAGAAAGCGTGTACTGCCCGCATTTTCTGTGTAAGGATAATTTAATATCTGTTTTTTGTACCTGTTGAATATCTCCGGCTATAGATCCCAATCGAAACCAGACAGCTCAGCACGATCATTACTGCCCCGGAAAATATCAGGCAGATCACCAGCCCGGGACTGCAGCTCAAGATCGTCTGGATGCCAAGCAGAGCACTGGACGCTCCCCACACAACGGCGATCAGGCACGTTATGGTAATGAAGAAGATGGTTCCATTGCGTTTACCAAGAAGAAAAAATCCTACATATATGACAGCGAGGAAGAGCAGTGAAATGCTGATCCCGATGCCCCAAATACGGAGCGCTTCTGTCAGCCGGATCGTATGGTGGGTATATACCTGTACCATAGACCACAGCAGGGCAAGGAAATTGAAAAGGATTACAAATCCGAGTCCGAGGAGATATTTTGCAGTCACAATCTGTGCTTTGGAGTTAGGAAATGTGATCAGCAGCTTGTTAAAACTGGAGGATTCTTCCTGTTCTGTGGGGGATTTCAGGGCGCAGCACCCGAACAGCGGCAGGATTACACCCGAAATCAACACATAATAGTATTCGGAAGGGATAAAAAAACCGATCGATATGGCCAGGGCGCCAAATATGTAGAATGCTGCATTTTTCGGAATACAGAAATTATCGTATAAATCTTTCAGAATGATTCCTCTCATCGTATCTTTTCTCCCTTTGTATAAAATAGAATGATATCTTCGATTGAAGCGTTTTCAATCCAGACGTCAGTGAAAACGCTCTTAAGTTTCTGCCTATTGCTGACAAGTACCCGATAGTTGTACGCTTCTTTTCTGTATGCTGCAATGTCATCAGGACTCAGAGTGTCTAAGAACTGCCGGCTGCAGTTGATAATTCCATAGTTGTTCTGCAGTTCATCATATGCCCTGATAAACAGAAGCTTTCCTTCGTGAATGCAGGCAATATAGTCTGCAATCCTGTCAAGATCGTTTGCAATGTGGGAGGACATCAGCACCGTGCGGTCTTTCCCCTTTGCATATTCCCTGGTGATATCAAGAATCTCGTTGCGTACCACAGGATCAAGGCCGGTTGTCGCTTCGTCCAGAATGAGCAGCTTTGGATCGTGGCTAAACGCGGCGGCGAATTCCAGTTTCACCCTCATTCCGATAGAGAATTTTTTCAGTCGCTTTTTTTCGGGCAGCCCGAAACGCTTCAAATAATCCAGGTATTTCTTCTGATTCCAGTTTTTATATACTTTGGACAGCATTTTCCCCACAAAGAGGGGAGTGAAGCTGAGTTCATAGTGGGAATCGCTGAAGATGACGGCAATGTCTTCTTTTATAAGCTTTATCTGGGTATTCAGGTCATGTCCGAGAATCGTCACCTGATCATACTGTGCGCTTGTAATATTAAGAAGAGCGTTGATAAAGGTGGATTTTCCGGCGCCGTTTTCACCGATCAGCCCCATGACAGTCCCACAGGGCAGGTCAAAAGAGATATTGTCCAGTGTGAAATCTTTGTATGTTTTGGTCAGGTTTTTCACCTGTATTGCATAGTCCATTTTCTGATTCTCCGTGGATATTATTATTGAATGATTCGTGTGTCAGTTGTGCGCGTAAACTATTTCCAGTGTTTTTATCAGTTTGTCAAGAGAGACTCCGTTTTCCTTTCCGAGAACCGCGGCGTCTAAGAGGAGACTTTCAATCCTGCGCAAATTTTCTTCTCGTATGAAATCTTTATTTTGTGCAGAGACAAATGTCCCTTTAGAGGGAACCGTGATGATGAATCCGTCTTTCTGCAGGTTGTCATAGGCGCGCTGAGTAGTGATCACGCTCACATGGAGGTCTCTGGCAAGCCCGCGAATGGAAGGCAGAGGTTCACCGGGTTTTAATTCCCCTTTCATGATCATCTCTTTGAACTGCGAAGTAATCTGCTCGTTGATTGGCCGGTCACTCTCATTGCTTAAAATGATTTCCATATAGTCACCTCAAATCGTGAGTGTTCATCTTTCAAATCCGTTCTTGCGGTACAATGCAAGAAAGACGATCACAGACAGGATGAACTCTGCTGCAAGAATAATGATGCCCTTCACATCTGTGACAGGGAGACTGCTGTTAATATTAGAAATTGCATTATAGATTATTCCGGTAAACAGAAATTCTGATATCATTTCTAACGTATCATTGAAACCGCGGAATAACGGTATCATCATAAGGATAAGAAGAGCCGGGGTCGTGATCGTGCCGGCAGATACCTGAGTTTTGGTATAGATGCCAAATATCATGCCAATAACTGCACTGATGGCAGAACACGCGACAGTGACCGCCAGGAAAGCTGCCCACTGTAATATCCCCATATCAAATCCGGCGATAAAGATACACAGCACGTTTACCACGGTGGACATTAGAACGACAGGGATAAGGCTTCCGATAAAAAATTCCAGTCCGTTTACGGAGGAGGTCATAAGCGTGCGGAGAGTGTTTTTCTCTTTTTCTTCTGCAAGGGCAGCCGCCGTACAGTAGACCCCTTCCATACAGATATTCATGAGCACGCCCAGAGTAAGGGCGTATACGTTGGTATTAAATTCTCCCTGTGCGGCTGCTCCGTAGATTACTTTCATAAGTAAAGTGAATCCGAGAGAAAAGGCAGGCATGATGATGAAGTTCTTGCTGAACAGCACTTTCCCTTTTACTTCTGCGATAGCGGCGAGTTTGCGCAGGTGTACGGGCCTTAAGCGGAGAACTCTTGTATCCGGAATGTTTACTGTGTTTTCTGATGCTGGATTTCTTTCTGATGCTTTCATTGTAATTCCCTCCCTGTCACTTCTAAGAATACTGTCTCCAGCGTGGGTTCGCACGAGTGAATGGTCTCGATTATGCCGCTGCACAGCCATTGTGCGATCTGATCAGATGCTTCAGGGCTCTGCACCAGGAAATGTTTCGTTCCGTCTGTGAGCTGCACCTTGTACTTTTTGACCTTGTTATATTTCAGGCAGATCTCTTGGGGCGTGCCGTACTCCACGATGACGCCTTCATTTAAGAGTGCCACATGATCGCAGAGCTTAGTTGCTTCTTCCATGTTGTGTGTGGTAAGGAAGATAGACATACCTTCGTTTTTCAATTCCAACAGCATCTTGTGTACTTCAAGTGCAGTGGATGGGTCAAGACCGCTTGTCGGTTCATCGAGAAACAGTATTTTGGGCTCATGCAGGACTGCTCTGGCGAGGATGAGTCTCTGGGTCTGCCCTTTGGAGAGTCTGGACGCAGGCTTTTTCCGATGTTCATAGAGACCGATTCTTTTTAAGAGTGGATCAATCTCTTTGAGCGGCACATTTAAAAGCCGGGCAAAATACTTCAGATTATCGTAAACACTCATCCGCTCATAGACACCGCTTACATCCGTGACGATGCCGATCTGCTCGTAGATCGTCTCATCGATCCTGTTGCAGGGGAGCCCCAGTACTTCGGCCTCGCCGGAAGTAGGGCGGAGCTGTCCGGTCAGGATTTTGATGGTCGTCGTCTTGCCCGCGCCGCTGGGTCCCAGGAAGCCGAGGATTTCCCCTTTTTGAAGCTCTGCATTGACATCTTTCAGTACGAAGTCTTTGCTGAACTTTTTGGAAAGATGCCGGATGGATATATAAGGCTGGTTCATTTGATTCACTCCTTTGCTATTGCTGTGCTTATCTGACAAGTACAGATTAACACAAACTGTGATGACTGTCAATGCGGAATATATACAGTTTGCAAAATAAAAACGCCGCAGAAGCTGCACCGAATAGATTGTTCAGCTCCTGCGTCCAGCATAAATTCATTATGAAAATTCCCCTTATTTTTACTCTGCTTAAGGAACAAATTTGCATTTTGTTGTAATAACAACAGAAAAGTCAACGCTTCTGTGACATAATACCGTTGGATGCAGACATAAAAAGGCATTTCCGACATGAATGGACAGTGGTGTGAGCGTGCTGCTAAAAGGATATCGCTAAGATTATAGTGTTAAGATTGGTGCTGCTATGAGCGTGCCGCTGGGAAACAGCGGCAGAGGAAAGGAGAAAAATCATATGATTCGGAAAATTATTCAGATTGATGAAGATAAATGCAATGGCTGTGGTGCGTGCGCCCAGGCATGTCATGAGGGGGCCATTGGCATGGTGGATGGAAAGGCGAAGCTTTTGAGGGATGATTACTGTGATGGACTGGGAGATTGTCTTCCGGCATGTCCGGTCGACGCGATCACTTTTGTGGAGCGTGAGGCAGCAGCCTACGACCATGAGGCAGTGATGCGAAATAAAGAAAGGAAGGAACAGGCGGCGCCCCTGCCGTGTGGGTGTCCGGGCAGCCAGGCAAAGGCGATACAGCGGGAGGCTCAGGCTCAGGACGTCCATGTACTTTATGACGAGCCGAGCAGACTGTCGCAGTGGCCGGTACAGATCAAGCTGGTGCCTGTGAAAGCGCCGTATTTTGACGGAGCGAAGCTGCTTATTGCCGCAGACTGTACAGCGTATGCTTATGCAGGATTCCACGAAAAGTTTATCAAAGGACATGTCACCCTTGTGGGATGCCCTAAGCTGGATGACATTGATTATTCGGAAAAACTCACGGAGATCATCCGGGAAAATGACATAAAGAGCGTGAACATCGTCCGCATGGAAGTACCGTGCTGCAAAGGGCTGGAGTATGCTGCTAAAGCCGCTCTTCAGAACAGCGGAAAATTTATCCCCTGGTCTGTAACGGTAATTTCTACTGACGGAAGGATATTGGAGAGCTGATCAGCTCTCCTTTTTTGTAACATTATTGATAATGAGAACGAATTTCAAATTTCTCTTGCTATTTTATGCTGAATAGTGTATCATACTGGTATGAGTTAGACTAAGCTAACCAAATGTCGAAGATTCATTGTTCAGTTACTTATCATCAGGAGGTTTGATATGAGTGTTGTTATCATAGGCGGTCATGACAGAATGGTATGTCAGTATAAGCAGATATGCAAAAGATTCAACTGCAAGGCAAAAGTCTTCACACAGATGTCGGCAAGTCTCAGTAAACAGATCGGCAGTCCGGATCTGATCGTGCTCTTTACGAATACAGTGTCCCACAAGATGGTGCGGTGCGCGGTAGAAGAGGCAGAGCGGTGCAATGCAGATGTAGTCAGATGTCACACGAGCAGCAAGAACGCTCTGGAAGAGATACTGGGAAACGTGTGTGCGTAACATCTTGATTTGTCTGTGGGGACAGAGAACAGATAAAGAGTCCGAAATAACGAAATCCGGAAACTTGCTAAGAGCAAAGCAGGGCAACAGGCAGCTCGCCTTCGTCTCAGACATTCTCATTGCCCAGCTTAACGCATTTTTCCGGATTTCTGTTTTTCTAAATTCTATTCCGAAGCCTCCTCAGCCGTCCCCGCGTTGAATACGTCTCAGACACTACACTCCGATGATTTCCTCGCCGGAAGCCTCCCCCCTTCACGATTCCAGATTTATTTTCCTTTCTTCTCTGATAAAATACTTGATAGAATCCCCGGAATTCCTTTATAATAATACAGTTACGAGTAGAGAACAGGACAGTATCTGCAGAAGTGAGGCACTTTCCCTCTTGATCGCAGCGGGATGCCGTATCAGAAAGTTAAAGATTGGGATGAGACAAATTATGAAACAGGCGGCGCTGTACAGATGGAGCTTTTATCTGCTGGGACTTTTGATTCTGGCAATGGGGCTCACATTGAACACAAAGGCAGGACTTGGCGTATCCGCGATCATCTCTGTATCCAGCAGTATTTCTGAGGTGTTCGGATACAGTTTTGGGAACACGACACTGGGGCTTTATGCTGTGTTCATCGTCATTGAGATGATTTTACATACGATACGCGACAGAAGATATAAGAAGAATACAGCGGAGGCGTTAAAGAATGCCGGTCACAGGAACCGGAAGCTGGTGCTTCTGATGGACCTTCTCCAATTTCCGTTAAGTATTGTATTTACCCGCTTTTTAAATATATTTTCTGCCGGGATACCTGACCTTTCTTCCGGGGGACGGAGCACGCCGGGAGAGATGGCAGTGCGGGTGATTGTTCTTCTGACCGCAATTGTATTTACCGGAATCGGCGCGGCTATGTCTCTTAATATGAGGATCATTCCCAATCCGGGAGACGGCATCGTCCAGGCGATCGCAGACTTTGTTCACAAAGACGTGGGTTTTACGAAGAATTGTGTGGATGTGGTGAACATTTTGATCAGTACATCCATTGGTCTGATTTTTGCCGGACATCTGGCAGGAGTGGGAGTCGGCACTGTGCTTGCTGTTGTCGGAGTAGGCAGGGTGATATCTTTGTTTAACCGTCTTTTTTATGACAGGATGAACCGTCTGGCCTGCGTGGAGCAGTAAATGGTTCTGATGATAAAAGCTCAAGAAGGATGACAGATCATGAAACGAAACGTTGACATAAATGAAATATCAGACGGCAGGCTTTATTCTTCCGGAGACATGGTGAAGGCGGACTGCCATGACTGTGCGGGCTGTTCAGACTGCTGCAGGGGAATGGGAAGCTCCATTATCCTTGATCCTATGGATATCTGGCGGATGCGCAGAGGGATACATAAAGATTTTCAGGCATTATTGGAAGCGGGAAATATAGAGCTGAACATTGTGGATGGGATAATCCTTCCGAATCTGAAGATGGACAGTGTGCGGGATGCCTGTCCCTTTTTAGACGAACAGGGGCGGTGTTCTATACACTCCTGGCGTCCCGGGCTCTGCAGGCTTTTTCCGCTGGGAAGATATTACGAGGAGAATGGATTTAAGTATTTCATCCAGATCCATGAGTGCCGGAAACAGGACAGAGGGAAAATAAAGATCAAAAAGTGGCTGGGCATTCCAAACCTGAAGGCATATGAGAACTATATCATGGAATGGCATAGCTTCCTGAATCAGTGCGAAAATGAGCTGGACACACTGAGCGAAGAAAATGTAAGGATCCTGACATTGTATGTGCTGCGCAGATTTTATGAGTCAGCATACATGGCGGCGGATGAGAAGGGATTTTATGAGGAGTTTGCTGCAAGGCTGGAAGAAGTAAAGGAGAAGTTTGGTTTCTGAGTATGGAGGCAGCACTCAGACAGGCGTTTTGTCCGGATGTGCAGAGTGATAGCGCAGATATTTGTGCAAAACTGCCTTTGAAAATTTTTCACACATCGGATAATATATCAAAAGACGTGTAGCATTTACTGCGTAAATCCAGTTGATGCCGCGTCTTTTTTTATTTACAAAAAATTTTTGCGCTCTTTGCGGCATTGCAAAGAGTGTAGAAAAGTCAGGAGAGAAAAGAGGAGGAGATAAAAATGCCAAAAAACAAAACACAGGGAATTATTTTCGGGATCATCATGTCCTATGCAATGGCATATGGCATGGAGGTCTACAATGTTGCCATTAAAGAGGGTGTTGATCTGGCGGCAGGAGGATTCAGCAACATGACGAACCTGATTTTCTGGGAGGCTCTGAAAGAAGCTGCCTATATGGGCGTGTTCGTATTTCTGTTTTCAAATCTCTGGGGGAACCGCCTGGGCGCAGCGTTTGCGGCAAGACACTGCGATCCTAAGAAAGATAATCCTTACATATGCCGGCTTCTGCGCCAGGCAGGTACAGTGGCAGTCATGTGTCCGACCATGAGCCTTGTCGCGTCCATCCTGTTCAACGTCATCCTGGGTGGGGCGCCGGTCTGGCAGCTTCCTGCGATCTGGGTGGGAACATTTATAAAGAACTTCCCCATGGCGTTCTTCTGGAACATGTTCGCGGCGGCGCCGTTCACGCACTGGGTCAGCGGAAAGCTGTTTAAATGATAAACAAATAAAATTAACGATAAACATTAAAAATATATTGACAGAGATAAATTCTCCATGGTACGATGCAGATAGGAAGAAAGGGATTCATAGGAATTCAAAGGAACGAAAAAGCTGTCTGTAAAAAGGGGGATGGTATCATTAAAGATGAAAAAACGGTTTTAAAAGAACGGTGTAAGTATATAGGTGGTATATTTATCTTTTTTTCCTGGATGCTTGCGGCGTTTATAGCTCTTGAAATCGCAGCCGGGATATGGCTGGGATATCAGCCGGAGTCAGATTTTGCGCTTACGTTGTCCGACACTCCGTCAGGGCTGTTCGGTGTTGCAGAGTTTAAGGGGATGACGCTTGAAATTTTCGAGGTGATCAAGCCCTACCGTTTTGAGTTCGATCCGGGGATCTTAAATGAGACTGCGTCTCAGATGCCGAAGTATGTGTTTATGGCAAAACACTTTACTGCTGCAGTGGGAGGTATGGGTGGTCTGGCGTTAGTGTTCTGGTTCATGGGAAGAGTGTTCCGAAATATTATGCGTTACGAGACGCCTTTCATAAAAGGAAATAGCAGATCGATCGCGGGACTTGGGATTGCGATAAGCGCAAGTATCATTATCGGACGGAACATGTTCTCCTTCTTACTATTTATAAAAGGAATCAGCGTAGAAAAATTTGAGTGGGTCGAATTTTTGTGGGTTATGCCGCTGATGTTGTTTTTCTGTCTTTCCGCAGTCTTTGATTACGGTCGGGTGTTGCAGCAGGAATCTGACGAGACATTGTGAGGTGAAAGGATATGTCGATTATTTTAAGGCTTGACCGTGTGATGGCGGACCGGAAAATGTCTTTGAAAGAGCTGGCAGAAAGGGTGGAGATATCGAATGTGAACCTTTCCAATTTAAAGACGGGAAAGGTAAGGGCGATCCGTTTCTCCACTCTGGACGCGATCTGCCGGGAGCTTCACTGCCAGCCCGGGGATATATTAGAATATGTGGAAGAGGAAGAAGACGAAGATGAAAAGGTGTAACGGGAGCTGTCTCTCCGTTTACACCTTTTTATCTGCTCAGTTTCGCCTTTTCCATCCGAGCAGGAACGCGGAATTGACGATGACCACCACAGAACCCGCATTGTGCACCAGCGCGCCCACCACAGGATTCAGGATTCCTGTGATGGCGAGGATAATGGCGGCAAAATTCAACGCCATAGAAAATGTAAGATTCAGCCGGATCGTGTTCATCATTCTCCTGGAGAGCTTCAGCAGATGGGGCAGTTCCCTGATATCATCATTCACAAGCGCAATATCTGCCGCGTCTACTGCAATGTCGCTTCCTACTTTTCCCATGGCAATACCCACAAGGGCTTTTTTCAGAGCCGGGGCGTCATTGATGCCATCGCCGATCATGCAGACAGGAAGACGGCCTTTCTGACTGGCGTCAATCCAGGACAGCTTATCTTCGGGCAGACAGTTGGCATGGACTTCATCAATATGGAGCTGCCGGGCGATATGCAGGGCGGCGTTTTCGTGGTCTCCGGTCAGCAGGACAGGGATCACGCCGGACGCCTTGAGTTCATCCACCGCATCAGACGCGTCCTGGCGCAGTGTGTCCGCCAGCGCGATAAATCCCGCGCAGATGCCGTCAACTGCCAGATAGATCACAGTACTGCCTTCTTTCAGGTGCGTTTCGGTCTTATATACGACTTCATCCGGGAGAGAAATGTGATTCTCACGGAGCAGTTCGGGATTTCCTGCAAGCACTATCTTTCCGCGGATCACTGACTGTACGCCCCGCCCGGGCAGCATATGGAACCTGTCAGGCGAGAGAGGGGGTTCTCCAGCTTCTGTCTTATAACACCGGACTACGGCTTTCCCGAGAGGGTGCTCTGAGTTCAGCTCCGAACCGGCGGCATATGCATAGAGCTCCCGGGCAGATATGTCTGGCAGGATGCTTTCCACGGCTGTGACCTGGGGTGTGCCGTATGTAAGTGTACCGGTCTTGTCAAACATAATCCGCTTCACTGTGGACAGCCGTTCCAACGCGTCTCCCTCGCGGACGAGAAAGCCATGCTTTGTGGCATTTCCGATTGCCGCCATGATCGCAGTAGGGGTGGCGAGCACGAGGGCGCATGGGCAGAACACGACAAGGATGGTCACAGCGCGTATGATCTCTCCGGATATCAGCCATGTGAGGGCGGCTGCGGTCAGCGCGATGACGACGATCCAGGTCGCCCAGCGGTCCGCAATGCCTACAATTTTTGCCTTCCCTGCGTCAGCAGACTGGACGAGGCGGATCATCCGCTGGATGGAACTGTCTTCCCCGACTTTCTCAGCCCGCATTTCAAATGCTCCGAACTGGTTCACTGTACCGCTGGATACCGTATCTCCCGGTTTTTTATCCACAGGAAGAGATTCGCCGGTCATGACAGCCTGGTTTACAGATGTCTCGCCAGAGATGATCACGCCGTCCACTGGGACTGCTTCCCCCGGCAGGACGCGGAGCAGATCTCCGACCTGCACTTGTTCCGCAGGGATGATTTCCTCTGCCCCGGCAGCCTGATTTCCGGCGGCAGCAGCAGAAATCCGCCGCGCGGTGCAGGGCGTCAGGTGGACCAGCTTCTCGATGCCTGCGCGGGCTTTTGCCACAGTAAGGTCCTCGAGAAGCGCTCCGAGCTGCATGATGAAGGCGACTTCCCCTGCTGCAAAATCTTCCCTGATAATGACAGATGCCACAAGGGCAATGGACACCAGAACGTCCGCTTTAATGTCAAATGCAGTGACCAGTCCGATAACCGCTTCCAGGATGATGGGGATTCCGCAAAGGATGATGGGGATCCATGCCATATCAAAAGGAAATGGAGAGACCCCGAATATGCTTAAGAGCAGGGCAGCGCCGGAGATAACAAGAAATGCGATGTCTTTCTTCGTACCTCCCCATTCCAGCAGTTCTTCTAACTTCTGCAAATCGATCACTCCTTTCTAACAGATAAAAGCATAAAAAATACCCATATAGGTATACGTATATTATATACCTATATGGGTATAACCTGTCAATAAGAAGTTTTATTTCATATTTGCAAACCGCTCGACTGCTTTTGTAAAGCTGGCGATCGTCTGGTCTGCGTCTCCATGTTCGATACCGTCTCTCACACAGTGCTTGATATGACCTTCAAGGACAACCTGCCCTGCTTTGTGGAGGGCAGATTTGGCTGCGTTTATCTGAGAAAGAACATCTTCACAGGGAATATCCTCATCAATCATCCGGTCGATTGCCTGAATCTGTCCGATGATTTTTCTCAGACGGCGGTGGAGATTGTCAGAATCCATACATTGTTTCATAAATAATGCCTCCTATCTAAGACCGCCTTGGCAGTCAGAATATACGGATATTATCTTGTATTTCTGTTTTTTTGTCAAGAAACGATAAATCAATAATAATTATCATTATTATTTATTGACTAATGTATTATCTTATGGTAAGGTGTAAGAGAAGTTAGCAATAACTAACCAAAATACATTAACCAGAGGAGGTAATCAAAATGTCATTAATCGGAAAAGATGTAGTAGATTTTAAGGTGCAGTCCTATCAGGGAAACGAGTTCAAAGAGGTAACAAAGGAGGATATTCTTGGAAAATGGTCCGTATTCTTCTTCTATCCGGCGGATTTCACATTTGTGTGCCCCACGGAGCTTGAAGACCTTGCCAACAAATACGAAGAATTCAAAAAGGCAGGATGTGAGATTTACTCGGTATCATGCGATACCCACTATGTGCACAAGGCATGGCATGACGCGTCCAAGACGATCCAGAAGATCCAGTATCCCATGCTGGCAGATCCCACAGGGGTGCTTGCAAGAGGATTCGACGTCATGATCGAGGAAGACGGTCTTGCAGAGCGCGGCAGTTTTATCGTAAATCCGGAGGGCAAGATCGTTGCTTATGAAGTGATCGCAGGCAATGTAGGCAGAAATGCGGACGAACTTCTCCGCAGAGTCCAGGCGTCTCAGTTCGTGGCAGAGCATGGGGACGAGGTGTGCCCGGCGAAATGGCAGCCTGGAGCTGAGACTCTGAAGCCCAGTCTGGACCTTGTGGGACCCCTTTAATGGGAGTTCCGCGGGAGGAGTGCTTATGAAAGAAAACATGGAATTCTACGACAGCATTATTGTTGGCGGCGGTCCGGCTGGACTTGCCGCCGCTATCTATCTGGCAAGAGCGAAGTATCGTGTGCTGGTAATTGAAAAAGAGAAGATCGGAGGGCAGATCACCATCACCTCCGAAGTTGTAAATTATCCGGGTGTGCTGAAAACGGACGGCACACACCTCACAGACAATATGCGCAGACAGGCAGAATATTTTGGCGCGGAATTTAGACAGGCGGAAGTAAAGTCCCTGGATCTGGAAGGGGACATGAAATCCGCAGTCACGGACAAAGGTACTTTCAGGGCGCTGGGCATGGTTCTGGCGACAGGCGCAAGCCCGAGAAAGATCGGGTTTAAAGGGGAGATGGAATTCCGTGGCAGAGGAGTCGCGTACTGCGCCACCTGCGATGGAGAATTTTTTACCGGTATGGATGTCTTTGTCATAGGCGGTGGATTTGCCGCAGCGGAAGAGGCGGTTTTCCTTACCAAATATGCGAAGAAGGTATACATCATAGTGAGAGAAGAGGAGTTTACCTGTGCCCAGTCTGTGGCAGAAGCAGCCATGGCCCACCCGAAGATCGAAGTTCACTTCCAGAGCGAGATTCTGGAAGCGGGAGGGATGGGCAGGCTGGAATATGCGGTCTTTACAGAAAAGGACAGGACATGGAAATATGAACCGGAGGCAGGAGAAGGATTCGGTATATTTGTATTTGCAGGATACGCGCCTTCCAATGAGCTTTTTAAAGATCAGGTGGAACTGACAGACCAGGGGTATCTTGTCACGGACATTGACCAGAAGACAAGCGTGGACGGTGTGTACGGCGCGGGCGATATCTGCGTGAAAAATCTGAGGCAGGTGGTAACGGCAGTGTCCGATGGAGCCGTGGCAGCCACATCACTTGAAAAATATGTATCTGCCATGTATGAAAAGCTCCATCTTGAAAGACAGGAAGTGGACAGAAAAAACATCTCGCTTGAGGAAGAAAAAAGCGGGGAAAGAGCTGATGCGCCGTCACAGGACGAAGGCGGATTCCTGAGCGCTTCTGTAAAACAGCAGTTGGCTCCTGTCCTTGACCGCCTTGAGAAAACTGTCACCCTGGAGTTTTGCCTGGATAGCAGCAGCTTGTCCAGGGAGATGGAAGGCTTTGGAAATGAGCTGCAAGAGCTATCGCCAAAAATCCAGTGCGTATTCCGGAGAAAGGACGGGCAGGAGCAGGCAGCGGAAGACGGCATAGAATATCCATCTATCCGGTTCTGCAGCGAAAAAGGGGATTACCTTGGGACATCCTTCCACGGTGTTCCCGGTGGACATGAGTTCAATTCCTTTGTGATCGCGGTCTATAATGCATCCGGTCCCGGACAGCCAATTGAACCCGAACTGCTTGAACGCATCCGCAATCTGGATGCCAGACATCATATCCAGACAGTTGTATCCCTGTCCTGCACCATGTGTCCGGAGCTTGTCATGGCAGTACAGCGCATCGCCCTGGAATCGCCCGGGGTTACCGCAGATGTCTATGATATGGCACACTTCCCGGAACTAAAGGACAAGTATCAGATCATGAGCGTGCCGTGTATGATCATTGATGGGGAAGGAGTATATTTCGGGAAAAAAGGAATTGAAGAAGTGGCGAACCTGTTGTAAATCTGAAATTGCCGGGGAGGATACGATTGTGAAAGGGGTCGAAAAGGCGCTCCGCTGTTTTCTTCGTTTGTTTCAGTCGGAAAGTCTCCCCGGCAATTCCGGTTCAAAACGCCGTTTCTTTATCAGGCGGGTCTGCTTCCTGAAAGCAGATTATCTGTTTACTTTTGAAATATAAACTGCCTGCGACCCTAATTCTTTAAATCTTACTTCTACTATCTCTTTTTCATAGGCAGCCGTACTGCCTGATTGTGGATCATTTAAAAAGTAATGATCTTCATTGTATCCAACAAGGACAAGGCAGTGTTCTCCTCTTATCCATGTGAATCTGGCTCCATTCTGTAAATACCATGTATCCCCTTGTTCCGATTGTTTCATATTCATTGTTGCCCAGATCAACAATGGCTTTTCCTGATCAATGTATTCAGCGCAAAGAGTTTCCAATGATTCACCCGTGATTTTCTGCGCCCTGCACTGGGCACTGTTTTTATTGACTGCTGACACGATTGGACCAGCATAGCACCCGTATGAATACTCTGAAAATGGGTCTCCTGCAAAAACCTCATTTGGATCCGGGCCATACTGTAAACCATTGATTGAATAAAAGCCCGCATCGCAGACCAGCCAGCCGGCTGCAAAGTCTTCAGCAGTAATGTTAATTCCATAATACTGCAGTACCATGGCTGCTGCAGTCGCTTCACAGCCTGTTGGCAATTCAGGATACTGGCAGATTGCAGGCACATCGATCAATTTTTCTGCGACAACTGCGTAATCCTCATTGTCGGATTCATATGGTCTATTGTCTTTGTTTCTCGCTTCACCCGCAGCATCCTGACCTGTAGCATAGGAGTTTTTATCATTAAACAAAAGAAATACTGTTGAAAATATTACAATTACTGCGAATATGAGCCATACATGTTTTTTCATAAATACAAGCCTCCCGTATGATTTTTTTAGATCATATGGGAGACTTGTATCCTAAGCCATATCATTCTGTATCGGAATTGTATATTTCATTTCATATTTTGTCTGATTCGCCTTCTTGTATCAAAATACAAAAAACAATATCACCATAGTTCTGATCTTCGTTTGTATATTCAATATAATATTCCCCTGCTCTGAGTCCTAATTTATTTTCACAATAAGTTGTCAGTGCCGAATCCAGGTCATTTACAAAAGACTCTATTCCGGTTTTATAGTTCTCAAATGAGGAAGAAAAATAGTACGAAAAGGTCAGCAATGTCTTTGTTTTCTCTTCATAAATGAATTCCAAATTCTCATTCGGAGTCTCTACGATAACTCTTACCAGATGAAAGGCTACAGGACGGTTGTCAACAACCGTTAAAACATTGTTTTGAAAACAGACGAAAACTCCATCTGTGAGCATTTTATTCATGTACTCGCAAAGGAAGCTGTTGCTCTCAAATACGGTTTCAAACAGCTGGGCTGAGCTTTCTGCCACTATTGTTTTATCGCAGGATTCGTCAGCAAAATATATAAAATTGAAATTAAATTCCTGATTTTGATAAAGCCTTATAACCTGCTCACTTGAGATTTCTGTGTTACTGCGCGCCGTGTAATTCCAATATGTTCTTTTGTTCAAAAAAAAGCTATCATTTTGGTCACTTATCAACTGTGGCAAAAAGACAACACAAAACGTTAAGAGTATCAATGCGAAAAGGATACTTATCGCTTTAATTTTATTCCCCATCCGTCTCTCCTTTTTTCAGAGTAAAGGACACAATGGTTCCTTTGCCTGTTTCGCTTTCAAAATTAAGTTCAGACCCGTGAAGTGAGGCGATTTCTTTACACAGAGATAGTCCAAGTTCTGCTCCGCCATATTTTCTAGAACGGGATTTATCTTCTCTATAGAACGGATCAGTCAAAAATTTAATGTTCTCTTTTGCGATTCCGCGGCCCTTATCTTCCACAGAAATTTTTACATCATCGCCTTCTGGCTGGCTGTATATTTTGATACAGGTTTGTGGTCTGGATGCCTTAAATGCATTGTCCGCCAGATTATAAAGGAGCGATAGCAATAAGACGCTGTTTGCGTACACGATTTCATTGTGGAAGTTTACTGTAAATGAAACATCATATTTTTCCGATAAGTATTTAAGAGTGGCTTTCATCTGTTCGCCGATCGCAAAAAGATCCAATAACTCAAGTTCAATCTTTTCATTTTGAAACACATATAAATCCAACAATTGCAGAGATAGTCTTTCAAGACGATTCGCCTCCTGATTGATCGCCTCCACTGCTTTTTTTCTTTCTGAATCACTAAGTTCATATGAATTTAACATCTGAGAATAACCGATGATCGAGGTCATGGGCGTTTTTAATTCATGTGTGAAGTCGGCAACAAACAAATTACGTTTTTCTGATTCTTTGCTTATTTCTCTGATCTTTTGTTCTATGGCAGATGACATCTGATTAAAACTTTTTGATAAGTTGGTTATTTCATAATCAGAGCTGTTGACATCTACTTTTTTTCCATAATTTCCCGATGCGATCTCATCTGTAGTTTTTGTAAGTTGATTTAATGGCTGCACGATTCTCTTCGTCAGAGCAAATAACAGTAATCCGCTTATGACGGATACACTAATGGCTACGATCCTGTAATTATCCCAAAAAGAATTGCATTGCTCATAAAGCGAAGTGAAATCAGAATGCACTGCAAGATAATATACATTATCACCTGCATTCAGCCTGCACACAGATTCATAAATAATGAAATCGTTTTCCTTGATAAACTGAGAAATGCCCTCATTGTCCTTGAGATCCAGATATTCATTTTCTACTGTATTTTTTGTATATATTTCAACATCCATAACAGTGCTGTTTAAGTTGTTTTTGATCTGGTCAACGGTATTGCTTATCCAGCTTTCAGATATTCCGTCATATGAAATGTCTGCCAATGCCAAAAAACTGTCTGCAGCGTACTTGGCATCGATATTGGCCTGTTCGATCTGCATATCCCAAAGGGTGTCATTGGTGGATTTAATTAAAAAGATTCCGCTCAGCCCCACAGAAATAAGGACAACAATATATACAATATAAAAGAATCTAAATGACAGTTTCATTCTATTTTCTCCGTATTCAATCGATATCCGACTTTGTAAATGGCTTCGATTGCTTCCCCTAAATTGAGTTTTTTCTTTAAGCGCTGAATATGCAGGTCTATTGTACGCGTGTTTCCTAAATACGGTTCCTGCCACACTTGTTCATAAATAGTTTCACGATACAATGCTATATTTTTGTTTCTGATCAAAAACAAAAGCAGATCATACTCTTTTGCTGGCAATGGCACTGGGGTATCATCCAAAAGAACGATCCTATAAAGCGTATCGATCGTTATATGTCCTAACGCAAGAATCCTTTCCGATTTGTGATACCTGCGCAATACCGTTTCAATCCGTGCTAAAAGTTCTTCCAGGTCAAAAGGTTTGGATATATAGTCTTCTGCCCCGAGCTTTAAGCCCTTCACTCTATCATTCACCGATGTTTTTGCAGTAACGAAGATCACAGGCGTCTGAAATTGATTGATATAATCAATAAGGTCATAACCGTCAATATCCGGGAGCATTATATCGAGCAATATTAGATCATATCGTTTTTGCTCAACTTTTTGAGCGGCAGTCATTCCATCGTTTGCGATTTCACATATGTATCCGTTTTTCCCGAGACACATTTTCACCATATCTGCGATCGATCTTTCATCTTCTACAACTAATATGCGATTCATATTTTACACCTCTGACTATATTATAACGGATATTGTATCTTTTTTGTATCGCATTGTAATTTGCTTGGGATCCCGGTCAAAGAAGATTTTCACAGAATTCTCATTTAGCACATAGAAAAACGGCAGAGGTTTTCCCTGCCGCTTTCGGTTTAAAACACTGTAACCCTGTTAAGAGGTAATAGTTTCTTGAAATTCAATTCCGCATTTACAGCATCTCTATAAACCTCCGGAATTTTTTCATCCCATCCTCAGTGCATTTATACACTCCTGCATCTTCCAGCACCTGGCAGAAGACTTTCCCCACTTCCTGTTCCAGAATATGCTCCACATTATCCGCATTGACATCTGCATATGCGGGAAGGAATTCATCAACCCAGTCCGCATGTTTTGCGATCTGCTCATTGCTGCGGATATCTTTTCCGTCGAGGATGTATTCTTTTAAGAGCTTCATCTCGCCCTTTAAGCGGGCGGGCAGGACTGCAAGTCCCATGACTTCGATGAGCCCGATGTTCTCCTTTTTGATGTGATGAAGCTTCGCATGGGGATGATATACGCCCAGCGGGTGCTCCTCTGTGGTGATGTTGTTGCGCAGTGTGAGGTCCAGTTCGTAGAGTCCATCCTTTTTCCGCGCGATCGGGGTGATCGTATTGTGCGGCACGCCGTCTGTCTCAGCGAAGATAAAAGCATCTTCGTCTGTGTAGGAGCGCCATGCCTTCAGGATGTGGTCGGCAAGGTCGATGATGCGCTCTGTATCTTCCCCGCGGAGGCGGATGACAGAGAGCGGCCATTTCACGATGCCTGCGGAGACATCCTCATAGCCCTTTACGGCAAATTCTTCGATGACCAGAGCCTTGGCCATGGCGAATGTATAATTTCCTCCCTGGAAATGGTCATGACTCAGAATCGAACCGCCCACAATGGGAAGGTCGGCATTGGACCCGAGGAAATAGTGGGGGAAGAGCTTGATAAAATCAAACAGCTTTGCAAATGCGTTCCGGTCGATCTTCATGGGGATATGCTCACCGTTGAAGACGATGCAGTGTTCATTATAATAAACGTACGGAGAGTACTGGAATCCCCATTTTGTCCCCTGGATGGTGATGGGGATGATCCTGTGGTTTTCCCTTGCAGGGTGGTCTGCGCGTCCTGCATAACCTTCATTTTCCATACAGAGCTGGCATTTCGGATAGGATGAGGACTTTGCCTTTCCCGCAGCCGCGATGGCCTTGGGGTCTTTCTCAGGCTTGGACAGGTTAATGGTGATGTCCAGTGTGCCGTACTGTGTGTCAACAGTCCATTTCCTGTCTTTTTTGATGCGGTAGCGGCGGATATAATCACTGTCCTGGCTTAATTTATAGTAATAATCTGTGGCGGTCTCAGGTGAATCTTCATATTTGTTCCAGAACTGATCCTGAATCTGTGCAGGACGCGGCATCAGGCAGTTCATGAGCTTTGTGTCAAAGAGGTCGCGGTATGTAATGCTGTCCTCGATGATACCTCTTCTGACCGCTTCATCCAGCAGGTCTTTGAGAATGTCTTCTAGAACTAGATTGTCAGGATCGCAGGATACATCCTCATAGCTGTCCTCTTTGAGAAGGTCCAGCAGAAGGTTTGTAGTATAGACCCGCTCTGATTCAGAGGTCAGTCCGGTGTTGATTCCGTACTGGACCAGTTTTTTGATAGATTCATAAATCATAATGGTTTTCCTCCTAGATATTGTTTCCCGGATATTGATCCGCCGCGGCTGGCGTATGGCGCGGCCGCGGCGGGATATTACTGTGAAATAAACAAGATCTGTTTGTGCGGCTGTCAGTATCAGTCAAGGCGGGAAGCGCCTGCTCCGATATCGACTGTGTAGAACTCAGCCTCATGTCCGACTTTTTCCTTGTAAGTCTTTCCGATGCTCTCGATAAATGTGTCGACGGCGTCATTCTTCACGATGCTGACCGTGCATCCGCCGAATCCGCCTCCTGTGATGCGGGAACCGATCACGCCCGGGATCTTCCATGCCAGGTCTACAAGGATGTCGATCTCTTCGCAGGACACCTCATAATCGTCGCGCAGGGAGATGTGGGACTGGTTCATCAGTTCGCCGAATTTTGCGATGTCATTGTTTTTCAAAGCCTCAACGGCATCGATGGTGCGCTGGTTTTCGTATACAGCATGTTTTGCGCGCTTTAACTGTACCGGATCAGCAATGAGCTCTTTGTTGGCTTCGAACTCTTCCGGCGTCAGGTCTCCGAGAGAGCTGATGTCCAGCTTTGTCTTAAGGGCGGCAAGAGCGTCTGTGCATTCCTGACGCCTGTCATTGTAAGCAGAATCTACAAGGCTGTGTTTTACCTTGCTGTTTGTGATGATGATCTTGGCGTCTTCCAGCTTGATGGGAGCATACTCGAATTTCAGAGTATTGGTATCGAGGAAGATCGCGTTGTCCTTTTTACCGTTGGCGCTGGCGAACTGATCCATGATACCGCAGTTGCAGCCGTTAAAGTTGTTCTCAGAGTATTGTCCGAAGAGGGCGAGGTCCGTCATGGTCAGATCTGTAAAGCCGAACAGGTCTGTGAGGATAACTCCGGTAAGCACTTCAAGGGCTGCGGAGGAAGAAAGTCCTGCTCCGTCCGGGATATCTCCCCAGATGACCATGTCAAAACCGCTGTCCAGTTTATGGCCTTTCTCAGCGAATGTCCATACAACGCCCAGGGGATAGTTTGCCCAGTCGTACTCTTTTTTGTTGGTCAGATCGTCAAGAGAAGCCTCGACTACACCGATGCCATCCAGATTCATGGAATAAAAATGCATCGTGCGGTCCTCTCTTTTTCTTGCCACGCCATATGTACCCATTGTCAGGGCGCAGGGAAACACATGTCCGCCATTGTAGTCTGTGTGCTCGCCGATCAGGTTCACGCGGCCCGGTGCAAAATAGAAGTGCGATCCCTCTGAACTGCCGAAAAGTTCTGTGAATTTGTCAAAAAGCTTTTGTTTCATCTGATGATCCTCCTCAGTTTGAAAATTGAAATTTTTGATTCACGGCGTAATCTATTTTCAGTATAGACCAGAAAGCAGTTTACGTCTATAAAAAATATGTGCAAATTCATGTAAAAATGTTGCACAAAAATCATTTGTAAGACTATAATAACTGTAATGCGGCCGGAGCAAAGAGCCAAAAGAGGAGGACAGACATGCAGGACACATATAAACACTCATATAAAATGGGAGAAAATCTGCTGAATTCGCTTTCTGTGTACAATGTAGGCTACCAGAAATGCGAACCTGAATACCAGTGGGGGCCGGGCGTGCGCGATCATTACTGCATCCACCATATTTTGTCGGGCAGCGGGTATTATTCCAATGGAAAAGTGTCATGCAGGCTGACCGCGGGGGATACGTTTATCCTGTATCCGGGCGACGAGCTGGAGTACCGTGCAGACAGAGAAGAGCCTTGGGAGTATGCCTGGGCGGGATTTATGGGGGCGGACGCGGCGTCCATTATCCGAAATACCGGATTCAGCAGGGAGACACCGTACATCCTGAAGGGAAAGATTCCGGTGGATGAGATCAGAGAGGGGCTGGAGCGTATTTATGCGGTAAAGGGAAATACCTATGAGGCGTCAGTGGCGATGGCAGGGCAGCTCTACAGTCTTCTCGCCGTATTTATGCACTACTCGGACCGGGAGGAGCAGGAAAAGGATATACAGCTTACTTATGTGGAGAAGGCGGAGAGCTATATCGGAACCAACTATTCCTATCCGATCACAGTAGAGGATATTGCCGCCTATGTGGGGATAAGCCGCAGCCATCTTTTCCGGTCGTTTCAGAATTATGTGCGGAAATCACCCAAAGAGTATCTGACAGAATACAGGATCAAACAGGCGTGCCAT
Organism: uncultured Mediterraneibacter sp.; assembly: GCA_944383695.1. GTDB lineage: Bacteria > Bacillota > Clostridia > Lachnospirales > Lachnospiraceae > Mediterraneibacter. Next base: position 7,489 of record CALWQP010000022.1, on the reverse strand, counting down.
CTGTTGAAAGAAACGTCTCTGTCGGTGTCAGCCATCGCCTATTCCGTCGGATTTGCCAACAACCTTTACTTTTCCAAGGCCTTTAAGAAGCAGAAGGGAATCGGGCCGTCGGAGTATAGGAAGACCCATATGCAGGGAAACTCCTGATGCTGCCATGCCGCTCATGCTTTCTTCCCGCAGCGCGAATGTGGACAGAGCGGCCTACATAATCTGTATCATAATGATTTTATATCCATATGCGGACATGGAGCGGAGGGATAGATACGGAAAAATATATCAAGAGATGGATGCAGGCTCTGGCGCTGGCAGCGGTATTTATGATGTGCCCTGTCTCAGTCCTGTGGGAACATGTGGATACAGAGGCGGGAAGCCGGGAACGAGATAGTATAAGGCCGCAGATCGCCCTGACATTTGACGACGGACCAAACGCGCAGTACACGCCCCTTCTTTTAGACGGACTGAAGGAAAGGGATGTGAAGGCTTCATTTTTTGTTATCGGCGCCAATATCGAGAAAGACGGAAACGAGGAGATCATTAGGCGGATGCACGAGGAAGGGCATCTGATCGGAAATCATACCTACCATCATGCAGACCTTTCGAATATGAGCGCGGAGGACGCCCACAGGGAGCTGCAGATGACCGACCGCCTGGTCAGGGATATCACAGGGGAAGAGCCCATGCTGGTACGCCCGCCCTTTGGGGAGTTCCCGCAGGGGCTGGAAGAGCTGGATAAGCTGTATGTGAAATGGACCGTGGATTCCAGGGACTGGGTGACGAAAAATACGCAGGAGATCGTGAGAAAGGTAGTGACGGATACAAAAGAAAATGATATCATTCTCATGCACGACTGTTACGGCACCTCTGTGGAGGCGGCGCTTCAGATCATAGATGCGCTTCAGGAGAGGGGCTATGAGTTTGTCACAGCAGACCAGCTCCTTATGAAATAACAGAAGAAGCGGTAAGAAAACAACAGGGAGAAAACGGATGATAAATGAATATTCAAGGACAGAACTGCTGATCGGTGAGGAGGCAGTGGAGAGATTAAAAAATGCGTCAGTGATGGTATTCGGTGTGGGCGGCGTGGGCTCCCACTGCATCGAGGCGCTGGCTCGGAGCGGCGTGGGAAAGCTGACCCTCATTGACAATGACAGAGTGTCGGTCACGAACATCAACCGCCAGTCTATCGCGTACCACAGCACGATAGGGCAGTATAAGACAGCGCTCATGAAAGAGCGGATCCGGGATATCTGCCCGGAGATACAAGTGGAGACGTACGAGATGTTCGTTCTGCCGGATAATCTGGACACGCTGTTTGAGCAGGCGGGGGAGCCGGATTATATCATAGACGCCATTGACACAGTGAGCGCGAAGATTGCTCTTGCAGGGCTGGCGGACAAAAGAGGGATTCCCATCATCAGCAGCATGGGAACAGGAAATAAGCTGCATCCGGAACTGTTCCGGGTCGCTGATATTTCAGAGACCAGAGTGTGCCCGCTGTGCCGGGTCATGCGGAAAGAGTTGAAAACCCGGGGGATCACCCACTTAAAGGTGCTGTATTCAGAGGAAAAACCCATTTCCACAGAGGGACGGACTACAGGGGAGGATACCGGGGCGAGAAGAGCAGTGCCGGGAAGCATTTCATTCGTGCCTCCCACGGCAGGGCTTTTGCTCGCGGGGGAAGTGATCCGGGAGCTGGCAGGAGTATAAGGAGGAAATAATGGATTTATTTGATTATATGCGGGAGAAAGAGCAGGAGAAAGAATCGCCTCTCGCCTCAAGGATGCGTCCCACAGTACTTGACGAGGTCGTGGGACAGCAGCATATCATCGGCAGGGACAAGCTCCTCTACCGCGCGATCAGGGCGGACAAACTAAGTTCCGTTATTTTTTACGGACCGCCGGGCACAGGAAAGACCACACTTGCAAAGGTCATCGCCAACACGACCAGCGCGGAATTCAGGCAGATAAACGCCACGGTGGCGGGCAAGAAGGATATGGAGGAAGTGGTACGCCAGGCCAAGGAACTCCAGGGGATGTACGGAAAGAAGACGATCCTGTTCATAGATGAGATACACAGGTTCAACAAAGGGCAGCAGGACTACCTCCTTCCGTTCGTGGAAGACGGCACAGTGATACTGATCGGAGCGACAACGGAGAATCCTTATTTTGAAGTAAATGGAGCGCTCCTTTCCCGGTCCAGTATCTTTGAGCTGAAGCCGCTGGAGAAAGAGGATATCAGGACTCTTCTGCTGCGGGCGGTGAATGATACGGAAAAGGGAATGGGCAGCTTCCGCGCGGAAATCGACGAGGACGCGCTGGAATTTCTGGCGGACCTGTCAGGCGGGGACGCAAGGAGCGCGCTGAATGCTATAGAGCTCGGTGTGCTGACCACGGAGCGGAGCGAAGACGGTATCATCCATATTACGTTGGAGGTGGCATCAGAATGTATCCAGAAACGAGCTGTGAATTATGATAAGCGCGGGGATAACCATTACGATATCATCTCTGCATTTATCAAGAGCATGAGAGGTTCTGACCCGGACGCGGCAGTCTACTATCTGGCGAAGATGCTCTACGCGGGAGAAGATGTGAAGTTCATCGCCAGGCGCATTATGATCTGTGCTTCAGAGGATGTGGGGAATGCGGACCCCATGGCGCTGACAGTGGCAGTGTCAGCGGCTCAGGCAGTGGAGCGCATCGGAATGCCCGAATCCCAGATCATCCTGGCCCAGGCAGTGTCCTATGTGGCGTGTGCGCCGAAGAGCAATTCCGCAGTGAACGCGATCACCGCGGCAAACCAGTCGGTCCGGCAGTACCAGACCACAGTGCCGTCTCATCTGAGAGACTCGCATTATAAAGGAGCGCAGAAGCTGGGACGTGGAATCGGGTATAAGTACGCCCACGATTATCCGGGGCATTATGTGGACCAGCAGTATCTCCCGGATGAAATAAAAAACGCCAGGTTCTATGAACCCGGCGGTCTTGGCTATGAAAAAACGATCAAAGAGTATCTGGAAAAAATCCGGGGAATGGACAGTGAAGAATAAAATGCCGCAGCGATAAAATGCTGCTCTTCCCCGGATCTGGTCCGCAGCAGGTGCGGGCGGACAAGCCAGGGCTGCTCTCACAGAAGCTTGGAGAGCAGCAGGGCATAAATCTGCTGGCTGTTCAGATCCCAGCGGTTCGCAATGGCTTCCGCCTCTGTTTCGGTCGGAACTGTAAGTTTCAGGTCGATGAGGCTGGAGCCGTTTTCTACGATCTGACACCGTACTTCATATTCTTTCTTTGTATTGAGGTAATAGTCTGATTTGACAGACACCTCTTCTTTTAAGTCATACTGCTTTTCCTTCAGAAATTCATCGATATCTTTGCGGATGGCAGAAGAAATCTTATTGCTGAAATAGCTGATCGTTTCGGCTCCATTCCCGGTCAGATGGTATAATGTCCGGTTGTGGGTGGTCTCCGTCTGTATCAGCTCGGACTCTGTCAGCTCGGAAAGCGCTTCCTGGAGTTTAAAGTACGAGGTGTATCCCTTGTCCAGCACGAACTCCGATATCTGGGAGGTGGTGAGCGGGAAATCTACCTTATTCAGCATGTACAATATGATCAGTTTATAAAGTGTAAATGTCTCAGCCATGATACTCCTTTCCCTGCCATATATCATTTTCTTTTAAATACTGGTGCATCCGGTTCAGCACGGTGCGTTTGGCGCCTGTCCAGAGCGGAGCGATAAGAAGGTCTTTTGGCCCGTCTCCGGTCAGTCTGTGGATTACCATGTCCGGTCTCAGATGAGAGATGCATCTCCCGAGGACCCGGATGTATTCTTCCATGTCAGGAACATGGAACGGGTGGTCCCGGTAAAAACCGGCCAGGTCCGTCCCCACCAGCACATGTAAGAGCTGGAGCTTGATCCCCTGGATATCCCGGCGGTTCAGATAACCAACTGTCTCAAGCATCATCTCTTCCGTCTCTCCGGGAAGGAAGAGGATGACATGGACGATCACCGTAACGCCGATCCTGCGCAGCCCGGAGACTGCCTTGTCAAATGTCTCCAGTCTATACCCCCGCCGTATAAAGCGGGCGCTTTCCTCATGGACAGTCTGAAGCCCCAATTCTACCCACACAGGCTTGATGCGGTTCAGCCGTTCAAGCAGTTCCAGGACATCCCCGGCCAGACAGTCAGGACGAGTCGCGATGGAAAGCACTTTGACATCCGGGTCCTGTATGGCCTCCATAAAGATTTTCTCCAGATAGCTGACCGGGGCATATGTGTTGGTAAATGCCTGAAAATAAGCAATATAAGAATGCACCGGACGCTTTTCCGGAAGTTCCTTTTTGCCGCGGGCGAGCTGTTCCGGAATGGAGAGAGCGGCGTCCCCGGCAAAATCGCCGGAGCCCATCGAGCTGCAGAAGATGCATCCGCCTGTTCCGAGCTGTCCGTCCCGGTTGGGACAGGACATCCCTCCATTCAGGGTAATCTTGTATACTTTTTCTCCGAATGCCTCCCGGAGGCAGGAGTCTAGGGAATAGTAACGCCTCCCGCCCCAGCGGTTTTGCTGTGACTGTGTCAACGGATCAGATCCTTTACAGCCTGGCTGACCCTGTCAGCGACACGCGGGTCAAAGGGCTGGGGAAGGATGTTGTCCTCATTCAGCTCGTCGTCAGATACAAGGCCTGCGATGGCTTCCGCGGCTGCCAGCTTCATCTCCTCCGTGATCTGGGACGCGCGGCCCTCCAGCGCTCCTTTGAAGATACCGGGGAATGCGACTACGTTGTTGACCTGGTTTGGGAAGTCAGAACGTCCGGTCCCTACTACTCTGGCTCCGGCCGCCTTCGCCAGGTCCGGCATGATCTCCGGCACCGGGTTGGACAGGGCAAAGAGGATGGCATCTGTATTCATGGAAGAAACCATCTCGCCTGTGACAACACCCGGGGCGGATACACCGACAAAGATATCTGCGCCTTTCAGTGCATCTGCAAGAGTCCCTTTCAGGTCTTCCTGATTGGTGACCCGGGCGATCTCTTCCTTGACAGGGCTCAGGTTCTCTGCGGATCTTGAGACAATGCCTTTGCTGTCACATATTATTATATGAGAGAATCCGTAAGTGAGCAGGAGCTTCGTGATGGCGATGCCCGCGCTTCCGGCGCCGTTTATCACGACCCGGCAGTCTTCCTTCTTCTTGCCTGTCACTTTCAGGGCGTTGATAATGCCTGCCAGCACTACAACAGCAGTTCCATGCTGGTCATCGTGGAATACGGGGATATTGAGCAGCTCTTTTAAACGTGTCTCGATCTCAAAGCATCTCGGAGCGGAAATGTCTTCCAGGTTGATCCCCCCAAAAGCAGGAGCGATATTGACGACTGTGCGGATGATCTCTTCCGTGTCCTGCGTGTCAAGACATATCGGAACTGCGTTGACGCCGCCGAACTCCTTGAAGAGGACTGCTTTTCCTTCCATGACAGGCATGGCCGCCAGGGCGCCGATATTGCCAAGCCCAAGGACAGCGCTTCCGTCTGACACGACGGCAACCGTGTTTGCTTTGATGGTATATTTGTAAGCAGCTTCCGGATTTTCTGCGATTACTTTGCACGGCTCTGCAACGCCGGGGGTGTAGGCGATTGCCAGATCCTCCCGGGTATTGACATGGGCTTTTGCCGTTGTCTCCAGCTTGCCGCTCCACTCCTCATGCATTTTCAGGGCTTTTTCACTGTTGTTTGACATATTGATTACCTCTCTCGTTCTCTGGTATTTACTGGATTCCTGTTCATTCAGATGCGCGGGCGCTGCAGCCTGCGGTCTGTCCCTTGGAACTGGCACTATCATATCACTTTCGACCCTGACTTGACAAGGGCGGGTGTGAAATGTATAATAGTTGCATATTTAATGCACTTTATCGATTTTATGTCAATTCAGACGAAAATTCCCGAAGCATTTAGTATCATAAAAATTATCAGAGATTATTTTTATTTTATTTTTTATAGAAAGGAAAGGAATATGACGAGAGAAAAGTATGAATCGCTTCCGCTGACAACGCTGAAGGAACTTGCAAAGGCAAGAAAGATGAGAGGGGTCTCCACGCTGAAGAAAAGCGAACTGATCGATGCCATGCTCGCCCTTGACGAGAAAGAAGCCCAGGAGGAGGCTGCGACCGAGGCAAGGGAAGAAGTAAGGGAAGAGATGAAAGAGAAGAAAGCAGAGACAGATATCGAGCAGCTTGACAGCGGAAATAGTGCAAACGGTATTTTGGAGGTCATGCAGGATGGGTTCGGGTTTATTCGCAGCGACAATTATCTCCCGGGAGAGAATGACGTCTATGTGTCCCCGGCGCAGATACGCAGGTTCGGTTTGAGGACAGGGGATATCCTTACCGGGAATACAAGGGTCAAGACTCAGGGTGAGAAATTCAGTGCCCTTCTCTACGTGTCTACGATCAACGGCCTGCGCCCCGCAGAAGCCATGAAGAGGAAGAATTTTGAGGACCTTACCCCCATCTTCCCGAATCAGAGGATACGTCTGGAGACTCCGGGAAGCAGCACGGCTATGCGCATAATGGACATGGTATCTCCCATCGGAAAAGGGCAGAGGGGAATGATCGTCTCACCGCCCAAGGCAGGTAAGACGACGCTTTTAAAGGAAGTGGCGCTCTCCGTGCAGAAGGCGGAGCCCCACATGCATCTGCTCATCCTTCTGATCGATGAGAGACCGGAGGAGGTAACAGATATCAAAGAAGCAATCTCAGGCCCGAACGTGGAAGTGATACACTCTACCTTTGACGAGCTCCCGGAGCATCATAAAAGGGTGTCCGAGATGGTGATCTCCAGGGCAAAACGCCTGGTAGAGCACGGAAAAGACGTCATGATACTCCTGGACAGCATCACCAGGCTTTCCCGGGCTTACAACCTGATCGTCCCGCCTTCGGGAAGGACTCTGTCCGGCGGTCTTGACCCGGCGGCGCTTTACAGCCCGAAGCGGTTCTTTGGAGCGGCGAGAAACATGAGAGAGGGAGGCAGCCTGACCATCCTTGCCACCGCTCTTGTAGACACTGGGAGCAAAATGGACGACGTGGTGTACGAGGAATTCAAAGGAACCGGAAACATGGAGCTCATTCTGGACCGGAAGCTCCAGGAGAAGAGAGTGTTTCCGGCCATCGACATCCCGAAATCCGGCACGCGGCGCGAGGACCTGCTCTTAAATAAGGATGAGCAGGAGGCAATCTACATCATGCGCCGCGCGATGAACGGAATGAAGTCAGAAGAGGCGGTGGACAACCTCCTGAATATGTTTACGCGCACCAAAACAAATGCAGAGCTGGTGCATCAGGTCATCCGTCAGAAGTTTATCTAAAAAAGAGTTGCAAAAGAACGTATCTTATGCTACAATTAGAAAGCTGTTTAGAGACTATAAGAGTATTTTAAAATAGAGAGGTGAAAATCATGCGCGAAGGAATCCATCCGGAATATCATCAGGCAACAGTGACCTGCAACTGTGG
>CALWQP010000021.1 GCA_944383695.1 uncultured Mediterraneibacter sp. | reverse complement strand
TGACTGTTACTAATCGGTCGAGGGCATAACCAAAGCGGGAATAGGCTGATGGATGATGATTCTTTGTATGTAGTTTTCAGGGTATATATCCTGAACAAATGAAAAGTGGCCCAGTGGCTCAGTTGGTTAGAGCGCCGCCCTGTCACGGCGGAGGTCGAGAGTTCGAGTCTCTTCTGGGTCGTCTGTGGGGTCTTAGCTCAGCTGGGAGAGCATCTGCCTTACAAGCAGAGGGTCATAGGTTCGAGCCCTATAGGCCCCACTTAAAAAATTATGGATGGATTCCCGAGTGGCCAAAGGGGGCAGACTGTAAATCTGTTGGCAACGCCTTCGAAGGTTCGAATCCTTCTCCATCCACTGATGTTGATTGATTCGCGTAGAATAATCGGTTTGCTAAAACCAAAACGGTTCGAATCCTTCTACATCCAGTTTCGGTTTTTTAGCCGGATAACGCCGACTACTAAGTTCGCATTATATGCTCACTAAGGGCGTCGGCAGGCATCGCACATAAGCGTCTAAAAGACAGACGTTAAGTGCTCATAGCGCGCCGATGTGGCTCAATTGGCAGAGCAGCTGATTTGTAATCAGCAGGTTATCGGTTCGAGTCCGATCATCGGCTTTGTCTCTATAGAGACACTGTAATTTAATATCGCGGGGTGGAGCAGTCTGGAAGCTCGTCGGGCTCATAACCCGAAGGTCGCAGGTTCAAATCCTGCTCCCGCAACTTACACGTATTAAACGTGTTGAATGCCCAGATAGCTCAGTTGGTAGAGCAGAGGACTGAAAATCCTCGTGTCGCTGGTTCGATTCCGGCTCTGGGCATTTTTCTCTGTAATAAATCAGCGTGAAAATGCAGAGAATATAACTAAATAGAATTAAATAAGGGCGTGTAGCTCAGTTGGTAGAGCACTTGACTTTTAATCAAGTTGTCCGGGGTTCGAATCCCCGCACGCTCATTGACCGTTCCCATCCGCTCGTCGGAGAGGGTCTTACATTTAGGACGGAACAGCGCTGCGCCCTTAAGCGGGTGCAGCTTTTTATTTGCAAATTTACAATGGACTGACATTTTGATAGGATGGCCAAATATAATAGACAGACTAAAAGGAGGAAACATGCAGCTAAATATTACAACAGACTACGCCATTAGACTGCTCTTGTGCTTGGGAGAAATGGATGTAAAAAAACCGGGAACGACTATTGCAGAGGAGATGAGGATTCCTCCTAAATATATTCTTAAAATAGCTACAAAACTGCGAGGGGCAGGGCTGATCAGATCCGCTTCCGGCTCCCATGGCGGATACTATCTGCTGAAGCCGCTGGATAAGATCACCTGGCTGGACGTGATACGCGTTATGGAGACCTCCACAATGATCAACCGATGTCTGGAGCCCGATGAGTACTGCAGCCGGAACGCAGTAAATAATTGTGCGGTGCGGCGCTTTTATCAGGCTATGCAAAAAGAGATAGAGAAGAAATGGGCCTCCCTGAGCCTTGCAGATATCCTGAAGACATACGGAGGATCCGCAGAAGGCGGGAGCATAGTGACGATAGGGGAAATAGAATCATTTTGCCGGAAAGAGGCATAGAGGACAGAAATATATCAGAGAAAGGGTGAGAAGAACCGTGGAGATCAAAGAATTAGAGGGTCTGAGTGAAATTGCTCGCTATATTGAGGAGATTGAATTCAAGAAAAAGTCTCTGGGTGGCTGCAGCGAGGAAGACGTGATGGAGAAGATCGGAGATATCTGCGGGATGTATGAAGATCTCATCCGGGAACTCTGTGATACGCAGAGCCAGTTGGAAGATAGTGCTCAGAAAAGGCAGGAGGAGTACCAGAAAAAAAGCACAGAGCTGCTGGAGAGCATGAAGCAGATTCAGGAGTATCGTGAACATGCAGTGACAAGAGCGGAAGAGGAAGCCGCGCAGATACTTTAAGAAACGCAGAAGCGGGCAAAGGAAGAAGAAAAGAAGATAGCGGCGCTGCAGGAGAGGTATACCCGGGCGCTGCAGGAATATAAGAAAAAAACAGAGCGGCTGAAGCAAGAAGGAGAAGCCTTCAGCGGGAAAGTCAGAGAAATTCTGAAGCAGATCGAGGACCTGAGCCATGGAAATGAATGAAGTTGAAAGATTGGAGAGGGATGTACAGCAGGCGATCCGCACAAGACTGGAAAATGGGAGAAAGGATAAAAAAGACCAGAAGCGATGGCTTATCGGGACGGCGCTTCTGCTTCTTTTTATATTTCTGCTGTTCAGAGTATTTTTTGGCATGGCGGTAGTGGAGGGTAGCTCCATGGTCCCAAACTATCAGGATTCGGACCTGGTGCTGTTTGCCAGAATTCACGGTGCCCTGAAGCGGGGAGATGTAGTCCTTGCCCGGGTAGATGACGGCCGGGTGCTGATTAAGCGGGTAGTAGGACTGCCCGGCGAAGAAGTGTACATCGATGAGCGTACCGGGATCATCATGATAGATGGAGAAGAACAGGCGGAAGAGTATGCTCAGGGCGTCACCCGGAGGAGTGCGATCTAGGAATACCCTATCACGCTGGGAGAAGATGAGTATTTTCTCATGGGGGACAACAGGGAGAATTCTATGGATTCAAGGGATTATGGCCCGATATCTTTGGCTGATATAGAGGGAAAAGTACTGGCGATACTCAGGAAAAACTGACAGAATACTCGGGAAAAACTGGAAGATAAACAGGGAAAAAACATTTAATAAAACAAAGAATGCAAATCTTAGAGGTATACATTCAAAGAGATATAGGGTAATCTATCGATGTTGAACTGAGAATAGAGACAGGGCAGCTAAGCGATTATACCCAGGAAATGAATTCGGGCGTCATTACCACAATACTGGAGGTTGTGGAATAATGAAACAAAGGTTTCTGCTTTCTGCGGCTATAGTGTTGACATGTCTGCTGACGCTCTCAGGTTGCAGCAGCACACCGTAGACAAAGCAAAGAAATAAGCAGGATCTGGCTAGATGCAGTGCTGTTAAATGAAATAGACTCAGATTTTAAAGAAACGCTGGACGCGGGAAGGGAATGCAGCGGATATCTATTTATTCTGGCGAAGGAAGAAGCCGGTATTCCTGAAACCATAAATATATACTACAATCATGAGTTCGCAGTAAAAGAAGAGACGGAGCAGTATGATATGCAGATGATACTCCGTGCTGTTTCTTAAAGAGACATTTATTATTTTGGGACTCTAAGTCAACAGTTGGGGCGGGATTTTTGAAATTCCCCGCTGATGCATTTGGGGGCCGTTATGAGCGCGGATTATCTCAAACCCGACAGGGCGCCCGAAAGTGAACAATCTGTGTTCCAAATGTTAAGTCTCTATGTCCGCTTATTGTATGAAAAAACGTTAATGTGATAAGATAATAAATATTAAGAAAATCTTAAGAGGTAAGCGGCGGATATGGATACACGGCACAGAGTTAATATACAGAACGAAGCCAGGACGCTATACAGAAAGTGGAGCGTCCTGCTTCTTATTTTTGCGGTGGTTGTCTCGGCAGCAACAGTCGGCTGTGCCGGCAATGCGGCAGAGGCGCTCATCCCAGCAGAGACTCTGATGACCGGGATCAGAGCAGCTGTGGATGCCTTTTCGGCGGAGGGCTATTCAACAGGATTTCTGCTCTATAACGGAACTCTGGCGTACGCAATATATGAAACTCTCGGAGAAGAGTGTACCGTGTATTTAAACGCAGGCAGAGGCGGCGCACAGCGCATTGGTGCAAAAAAGCCGGGATAAAATCACCGGCTGAGAAAAGAGAAAATATATGTGAAAAAGCATCTCTGCTTTATTTGCCTATAATATAACCGGAATTTGTGAGCAATATGTGTTGATTATATAAAAAACGAGTTAACAATTAATTAAAGAAGAATAATGGTAAACCCCTTTTGCGTGTGTTAAAATAGGAACCAGGCAAACACAACAACATGGAGCGGCAATATGGAATATTTATATAAAAAACTGAAGGATTACGCTTCATCCGGCTATTATGGATTCCACATGCCGGGACACAAGCGGAACGGCAGTGTGACCGGAGCGGACCTTCCTTATGAGATCGACATCACAGAGATTGAAGGCTTTGACGATCTGCACCATGCGGATGGGCTGCTGAAACAGGCGCAGGAGAAGGCTGCGTCTGTTTATCATGCAGGGGAGACGCATTATCTTATCAATGGAAGTACGGTGGGGATACTGAGCGCAGTGCTCGGCTGTACCAGGAGGGGGGGGAAGATCCTCATGGCGCGCAACTGCCACAGATCCGTGTATAACGCAGTCCTCCTCAATGAACTTGAACCAGTCTACCTCTATCCTGAACTTCTGCGGGGGACAGAACTGAATGCACAGGTACTCCCTGAAAAAGCAGAGAGGCTGCTGGAGGAGAATCCGGATATAAAGGTGGCTGTCATCACATCTCCTTCCTATGACGGTGTTGTTTCTGACATAAGAAGCATTGCTGATATCGTCCACAGAAGAGGGGGCATACTCATTCTGGATGAGGCCCACGGAGCTCATTTCGGATTCCACCCGGCATTTCCGGAAAATGGAAACGTGTTGGGAGCGGACGTGGTTATACACAGCCTGCATAAGACTCTTCCCTCCCTGACCCAGACAGCACTTCTGCATATGAACGGACAGGCCGTGGACCGGAAGCGGGTGCGCAGGTATCTTCATATGCTCCAGTCCAGTAGTCCATCCTATGTGCTGATGGCTGGTATCGATGAGTGCGTCCGTTTGCTTGAGGAGAGAGCGGAAGATATGTTTGGCTCATATGTACAGCTTCTCCGGCAAACAAGAGAGAGGCTTCGGGCCCTCCGGTATCTGAAGCTTGTAGAGACAGACCACTATGACATATCTAAGTTCGTGATCTCAGCAGCGGGATGTGTGATAAGAGAAAAAGGAGAAATAAAAAGATTTATTGGAAAAGATTTATATCGTGTTTTAAAAGAAAAATATTTACTACAGATGGAGATGGCGGCAGCGTCTTATGTAGTTGCCATGACGTCTCCTGCTGATACAGAGGAAGGACTGGAGTGCCTGGTATCTGCCCTGACTGAAATTGACGGAAAACTTGCAAAAAACATAAAAAGAGAAAGAAATGATGCATATCTGCCCGGGAGAGCAGGACAGCGCCCGACAGCAGCGGCGCCGGAAGACGAGCAGATATGCACATCGGCGCAGGCGGAAGCGCCGGAAAACGAGCAGATATATACGCCGGCGCAGGCGGAAGCTCTGGAAAACGCAGAGTATATACCCCTGTCGGAATGTGCGGGGAGAGTGGTCCTTGAGTATGCATACATCTATCCGCCGGGAATTCCGCTGACTGTGCCGGGAGAGAAAGTTTCGGCAGAGACAGCGGAACAATTGAAAAAATATGAAGCCGCAGGCTTCTGTGTGGAAGGCACAGAGCTGCGGGGAAAGGTCAAGGCGCTGGTCAATGGGTAAGATTTATTATGTGATGGGAAAGAGTTCTTCCGGAAAAGATACGATCTATAAAAAACTGATGGAAGCTTACCCCCGGTTCCGCACCATCGTGCCGTACACGACACGCCCCATCAGGGAAGGAGAGCGCGACGGAGTGGAGTATTTCTTTGTGGACGAGGAACGTCTGCGGGAGATGCAGGAAGCCGGACAGGTGATCGAGGTGCGCTCCTATGATACAAAGTGCGGAGTCTGGACGTATTTCACAGCGGATGACGGACAGATCAGCCTGGAAACCCACGATTATCTGGTCATCGGAACGCTTGTATCTTATCAGGCGCTCCGAGAATATTTCGGTGAGGAAAAGATGGTCCCGGTCTATATCGAGGTGGAGGACGGACTGCGCCTGGCCAGGGCAGTAGAGCGGGAGCGAAGACAGGCGGAGCCCAAATATGCGGAACTGTGCAGGAGATTTCTGGCGGATGCGGAGGATTTTTCAGAAGAGAACCTTGCCAGGGCGGGGATCAGCAGACGATTCGTGAATATCGATCTGGATGAATGTCTGTCAGAGATCGAGGCGTATATCCGACAATGAATGGGGTATGACTTTGACAGATAATGTGTTATACTAAAAGAGTGCAGATAATCATCCCGAAAGGGAATTCATATATGGCAGGTGATAGAGATGAGCAGCTTTAAAGATGTAGTTGGACACAAAAACATTATAAAATACATTGAGAATGCGGTGACGGCGGACGCGGTCTCCCATGCCTATATCCTGAACGGAGAGCGAGGCTCAGGGAAGAAACTGCTTGCCAATCTGTTTGCCATGAGCCTGCAGTGTCAGGACAGGGATGAGGACGGAGACGCATGCGGGAAATGCCAGTCGTGCAGACAGGCGCTGAGCGGAAACCAGCCGGACATCATCCGGGTTACCCATGAGAAGCCGAACACGATCAGCGTAGACGACATCCGGGTGCAGGTCAATGACGACATCGTGATCCGTCCGTACAGCAGTCAATATAAGATTTATATCATTGCGGATGCGGACCTCATGAGCGTACAGGCTCAGAACGCGCTCCTCAAGACCATCGAGGAACCGCCCCAGTATGCGGTGATCATGCTCCTTACGGAGAACGCGGACACGCTCCTGCCCACGATACGTTCCAGGTGCGTGATGATGAAGCTGAGGAATATCAAAGACCAGCTCGTCAGGAAATATCTCATGGAGCATATGGAAATTCCGGATTACAAGGCGGATGTGTGCGTGGCGTTTGCCCAGGGGAACATGGGAAAGGCGATCATGCTGGCCAATTCGGAACATTTCAATGAGATAAAAGAAGAGGCGGTGCATCTGTTGAGGAATATTGACGACATGACAGTGCCGGACCTGATGGACGCGGTAAAGCGATGCATGTCGTATAAGCTGGAGATCAATGATTACCTGGATATCATCGCGGTCTGGTACAGGGATGTGCTCATATACAAAGCCACAAAAAGCGTCGACCGCGTCGTATTTTCCGACCAGATGAAGTACATCAGGGAAAGGGCGAGCAAGAGCTCTTATGAGGGGATCGAGAACATACTGGATGGGATAGAAAAAGCAAAGGCAAGGATAAAAGCAAACGTCAATTTTGAACTGACGATGGAGCTACTCTTGCTGACAATAAAGGAGAACTGACAAAATGACAAAAGTGATCGGAGTAAGATTCCGGACGGCAGGAAAGATTTATTTCTTCGCGCCGGGAAAGTTTGATATCAGGCAGGGCGACAACGTGATCGTTGAGACCGCGCGCGGAGTGGAGTCCGGCCGCGTGGTGAGCGGGCCGAAAGATGTGAAGGACGAGGATGTGGTGCAGCCGCTTAAGTCCGTCATCCGGCTTGCCAACGAAGAGGACCGCAAGACTGTGGAAAAAAATAAGCAGAAAGAAAAAGAGGCATTCAAGATCTGCCTGGAAAAAATCCGCAAACATAATCTTGAAATGAAGCTGATCGATGTAGAATATACATTTGACGGAAATAAGATTTTGTTTTATTTTACTGCGGATGGGCGCATCGATTTCCGCGAGCTGGTAAAAGACCTGGCGGCTGTGTTCCGCACGCGGATCGAGCTCCGTCAGATCGGGGTGCGGGATGAGACGAAGATCCGGGGCGGCATCGGCATCTGCGGGCGTCCGCTGTGTTGCAGCACCTATCTGACCGAATTCTCGGCAGTGTCCATCAAGATGGCAAAGGAACAGAACCTTTCCCTGAATCCGACAAAGATATCAGGAGTGTGCGGAAGGCTCATGTGCTGTCTTACAAATGAAGAAGAGACCTACGAAGAGCTGAACAGCCAGCTTCCTTCCGTGGGCGATACTGTCACAACGAACGATGGACTCACAGGCGTGGTCCACTCGCTGAGCGTTCTGCGCAGGCAGGTAAAGGTCGTGGTGAACCTGGAAGATGATGAGAAGGAGATCCGCGAGTACCAGGCGGACGAGCTGAAATTTAAACCGCGGAGAAAAAAACAGAAAGTCTCAAAAGAAGAGATGAAGAAGCTGGCGGAATTGGAAAAAGGAGAAGGAGCGTCAAAGTTAAATGACAAATAAGACAGGCGCGTCTCTGGTGAGAGATGGGGAGCGCCTGGATGACCTTCAGCTCGGCGGGCTGGAGATCATCCAGGACCCGGACAAATTCTGCTTCGGAGTGGATGCGGTGTTCCTGTCGGATTTTGCCAGAGTAAAGCCGGGAGAGACTGTGCTGGATATGGGCACTGGGAATGGGATCATCCCCCTTCTCCTTTCGGCAAAGACGCAGGGCAGAAAATTCACCGGGCTTGAGATCCAGCAGGACATTGCGGAGATGGCGCGCCGCAGCGTGCTCCACAACCACCTGAAGGACCGGATCGAGATCGTGACCGGAGATATCAAAGAGGCGGCGGAGATATTTAAGCCGGCCTTTTTTGATGTGATCACAACGAATCCGCCTTACATGCTCGCAGAGCATGGACTCCGCAATTCGGACAGCGCCAGGGCGGTGGCGCGGCACGAGGTGCTGTGCTCCCTGGATGACATTTTAAGAGAAAGTATGCGGCTTTTACAGGACAAGGGAAGATTCTATATGATCCATCGCCCTTTCCGCCTGACAGAGATCATGATCAAGATGAATTATTACAAGATCGAGCCGAAACGGATACAGTTTATTTATCCGCATATAGACAGAGAGCCCGCCATGGTGCTGATAGAGGGAGTGAGAGGCGCGAAGCCGAGAGTGACGGTGGAACCGCCCATCATCATCTATGACAGACCGGAGGGGGACACAGAGAATAATGACAGGCAGGGAAGGAGGAGCTGAGAATGGCGGGAACGTTATACCTGTGCGCGACGCCCATCGGAAATCTGGAGGATATGACGTTCCGGGCAGTACGCACTTTGCGGGAAGCGGATCTGATCGCAGCGGAAGACACGCGCAACAGCGTGAAACTGCTGAACCATTTCAACATCCAGACCCCTATGACAAGTTATCATGAATATAATAAATACGATAAGGGCAGGAAGCTGGTGGAGAAGCTCCTGGAAGGGAAAAATATCGCGCTGATCACAGATGCCGGGACACCGGGCATATCAGATCCCGGGGAGGAACTGGTCCGCATGTGTCACGAGGCGGGAATCACGGTTACAGCGGTCCCGGGCGCGGCGGCGTGCGTCACGGCGCTGACGATATCCGGGCTGCCCACCAGGAGATTTGCATTTGAAGCGTTTCTCCCGGCGGATAAAAAAGAGCGGGAGAGCGTGCTGGAGACGCTGGAGAAAGAGCAGCGGACCATTGTGCTGTATGAGGCGCCCCACAGGCTGGTAAAGACGTTAAAGGTCCTTGCGGAGCGCCTGGGGGAACGACAGGTGAGCGTATGCAGGGAGCTGACCAAGCGTCATGAGACCGTGTACCGCGCGTCTCTTCCAGAGGCTGCGGTGTATTATGAAAAAAATGCCCCCAGGGGGGAATGTGTTCTCGTGATCCGGGGGCTCAGTCGGGAGGAGATCCTGAGAGAAGAGAAAGAAAAATGGGAGGATATGAGTATCGAAGAGCATATGGAGCTGTATCTTTCCCAGGGGCTGGATAAGAAAGAGGCGATGAAGAGGACAGCCAAAGACCGCGGTGTACAGAAGCGGGAAATCTATAATTACCTGAACAGCGAAAAAGAAAAATAACAGACGCCGGAAATCATCTGACGTCTGTTATTTTTCCATCTTTCATGTATACTGTTTTTTTCTTCAGGCCCACAGCCTCTTCCCGCTTGTTCGTCACATAGAGGACTGTAATTCCCAGCGTTTCGTTGATCTTAAGAATATCGCGGAGCATTTCCCCCCGTCGGTTCTCATCCTGATGGGCAAAATCCTCGTCCACCAGAAGCACGTTGGGGCGGAACACAATGGCACGGCTGAGAGCGACTCTCTGCCGGTCCGCCGCAGAAAGGGATCTGATCTTTTTATCAAGGATGTCCGTGATCCCGAAAAATCTAGCGGCTTCTTTTACCCGGTTGTCTATCACTGTGCGCGGGAGATTGCGGAGCCTCAGCCCCAGGGCTATATTATCATATGCATTAAAGTGCCTGTACAATGTATAATTTTGGAATGCCATCGCCAGATGCCGATCCCGCGGCAGTATATCGTTGAGCAGTTCTTTGCCGAGATAGATATTCCCTGACGTAATGTCCTCGAGACCTCCTGCCATGCGTAGGATCGTGGACTTGCCGCAGCCGCTCGGACCGTGGAAAACAACGAATTCACCGTCCTCTATATGAAGGTCCACATCATCTACCGAGACGAAGCCATTCGGATAGGTTTTTGTCAAGTGTTCAAATGTCACGCTGGCCATAAAAACACCTCCATATATCGATTTTAACAAGTCAGTGGCCACTGACTCTTTTACTATTCTAGCACAAATAAAGCTGTCCCACAATCCTAAAGGAGTTTCCGCGCTGTGGTCGTCTGCGGGGAGATTACGCACTGCGGTCGCTTGTAAAAGTTTCTGTACTGCGGTCATCCCATCATGACTCCGGCCAGAAAGACGCTTGCGGCAAGCCCGCCTAGGGTGGCGATGAGCGCTCCGGAAAGCGTATAGCGGGAATGCTTTACTTTTGCTGTCATGAAGTAGACGCTCATTGTATAGAAGATCGTCTCCGTGCAGCACATGGAGATAGAAGCGATGAGGCCCAGCCGGGAGTCTGTCCCAAATTCCCTGAACACGTCCAGGAGAAGCCCTGTCGCGGCGGAGGAGGAAAACATTTTAACAATGGTGAGGGGGACCAGTTCTCCGGGAAATCCGATATATGCGGAGAACCGTCCGATCACTGACGACAGGAAATCCAGGAAACCGGAGGCGCGCAGGATGCCTACCGCCGCCATCAGACCGATGAGTGTCGGCATGAGGCGGATGACAGTGAGAAAGCCGCTTTTTGCGCCTTTGATAAAGGTTTCATACACATTGACGCCTGACAGGAGCCCATAGGTAACGATGCTCAGCACGATAAAAGGGACGATAAAGTCCGAAATATAAAGAAGGATCTGCAAGAGACACCTCCGGGGAGAAGGCTCATTTATCATGAGTATATGCAGGAGCGCGGAAAAATATATGTCAGACCGGATATGCTCCGCCGCTGGACGAGGCATATGAATATCAAAGCGCCGCGTTTCATAGGATACAATAAAGATATCTTGGGAGCTTTTATGATGTCTTTTGTGTCTCACTACATAAAATCCACTTATCGATCACGAAAAAAACATATCCTCTGTACCATCGGCGCGCTAAGCCTGGCTGTTGGTCTGCTGGCAGCAGGCTGCGGATTGAGCCGGGATGCGGTCGGGAATACAGGCGGGAATGCCGGCGGGGAGGATGCAAGATTTCGGGAATATACTCGGGAGCTCTTCTGCCGGGAGGCCGCGTCAAACACAGTCAACCTTCATTATACACTGAAAGAACCGGAGAAATATGGGATCACGGACGTGCCTGTGACATTTGGAAGCTTTGATGTGGAGGCGGAAGCTGTAAAAGCCTCATCTGAAAATATGAGGCAGGCGCTTTTGGGATTCTCATATGACGACCTGGATACACAGAACAGGCTTACCTATGATGTGCTGAATTATCAGCTCAGGAGCATGGATAAAAGTGCGGAATATCTCTTGTACGAGGAGCCGCTGGGCCTGGTGAGCGGTGTGCAGACACAGCTCCCGGTCGTGCTGTCAGAGTATCAGTTTTATGACCGGCAGGATGTAGATGACTATCTGGCGCTCCTTAAAACGACAGGAGAGTATTTCGACAGTCTGATCCGGTTTGAGAACCAGAAGGCGGAAGCAGGACTGTTCATGGCGGACTATGCTGCGGACACGGTGATCGGACAGTGCCGGGCATTTCTTGACATGGGCGATGGGAACTATCTGTATTCCACATTTGTTGACAGGATTGAGAAAATAAATAAGTTGACAAATAATGAAAAAAATGACTATATACAGGATAATGCTCTCGTTATTCAGGATTATGTATTACCTGCCTATGAAAAGCTGATCTCATTCGTAGAAGACATGAAGGGCAGCGGAAAGAATGAAAAGGGGCTTGTTTATCTGCCCCAGGGGAAGGAATACTATGAGCTGCTTGTGAAGCAGTCCACAGGCTCTGACCGCTCCGTGGAGGAAATGGAAGACCTGACGAGGCGGCAGATCACGGATGACCTGGAAGCCATGGAGCAGATCATGGGCATCAGTTACGGAGAGGCAGAGGAAGCAGCGGCTTCCGTTGGCCAGGAGAGCGCGGAACTCATACTGGCTCATCTGAAACAGGGGATTGGCCAGACTTTTCCCGAGCCACCCGCCACAGAACTGGAAGTCAAATATGTGCCGGAGGAGATGGAAGAGCACCTGAGCCCTGCGTTTTATATGATCCCTGCGATCGATAATACCGGGGAAAATGTGATCTATATCAACCAGGGCCACATGGGAAACGACCTGACCCTCTTTACGACGCTGGCGCACGAGGGATATCCGGGGCATCTGTATCAGACGATTTATTATGAGAGTACAGATCCAGACCCTATCCGCAGCCTGATGGATTTCGGCGGCTATGTGGAAGGATGGGCGACCTATGCGGAAATGGGAAGTTACTATCTTACGCCTCTGCCAAAGGAGCAGGCCGTGATTCTGCAGAAGAACGGTTCGATCATACTTGGGCTGTACGCTCTTGCGGATATGGGCATCCATTATGACGGATGGAGCCGCATGGACACAGTGGAATTTTTTTCAAACTATGGAATCACAGATGCAGACACTGTGGAAGAAATCTATGAGCTGATCATAGGTTCTCCGGCAAATTACCTGAAATATTATATCGGATATGTGGAGTTCCTGGAGCTGAAAAAGGACTGGGCAGAGGAGAAAGGGGAGGATTTCTCCCAGAAAGAGTTCCACGAAGCAGTGCTGGAAGTGGGACCGGCGCCTTTTGAGATCGTGGAAGATTATATGTGGAAAATCGGCGGAGAATAAAATGACAGAGCGCCGCTTAAGCGATAAAAAGAGTTCTGGGCTTTGTCTGTGTGTCGGGGAGGAAGAATTATGCTGAATTATCTGTGGGCAGGGATGATCCTGGTGGGAGTTATGTTTGGGGCTTTTAATGGGAGGATGCAGGATATCACGAACGCGGCGCTGGATTCGTCAAAGGAGGCGGTGACGCTGTGCATCACTATGATCGGGGTGATGGCGTTCTGGACCGGCATTATGGAAATCGCCTCGAGAGCGGGGATCGTACAGATGGCGTCGCGTAAAATGCGCCCGCTGCTCCGCTTCCTCTTCCCGGGAATACCGGAGGGACACAAGGCGGAGGAGCATATTGCAACGAACTTCATTGCTAATTTCCTGGGGCTTGGCTGGGCAGCCACGCCCGCCGGGCTGAAGGCCATGGAGGAGCTGGGAAAGCTGGAGGATGACAGGAGAGCCGGGAGGGCAGCAGGTCCGGCAAGGAATAAGGGAATCGCAAGCAATGAGATGTGTACTTTCCTTATTGTAAATATTTCATCCCTCCAGCTGATCCCTGTTAATGTGATCGCTTACCGGAGCCAGTATGGGAGCGCGAACCCGGCGGCCATCGTGGGAGCAGGCATCGTGGCGACGGCGGTAAGCACAGGAGTGGCGATGTTGTTCTGTAAGATGATGGACAGATAATAACTGTATAAAAGTGCTTGCATTTGCAGCTCTTATATGTTAGCATAAAAGGCGGTCACTGCAAAAGCAGTGACAGTTTTATGGCCCCGTGGTCAAGCGGTTAAGACATCGCCCTTTCACGGCGGTAACACGGGTTCGATTCCCGTCGGGGTCAGTCGCACTTAGAGAGCAGATCTTGCTCCCTGAGTGTCCATAGTGCGGCGCAGTAGCCAAGTGGTAAGGCGTGGGTCTGCAACACCCTGATTCACGAGTTCAAATCTCGTCTGCGCCTCTTTTCAAAACAAAGAGAAATGCTGAATAATCGGTATTTTTCTTTGTTTTTTGCGAATAAAAAGAATTTCCCATATACAAAGGAGAACATGGCAAATGAGTGAGTAGATTGTTATGGGCGGAGATCAGCGGTATAAAATCCTTAACCGTGATGTGATCAAATACATCGCTATGTTTACGATGCTGTTGAACCACATTGCACAGGGATTTTTGACAAATGGGACTCTGGTCTATAAACTGATGTTATCGGTCGGATATTTTACCGCGCCGGCCATGCTTTATTTTCTAGTCGAGGGATATTATTACACACGTTCCCACAAGAAATATTTTCTGCGCCTATTTTTGTTTGCCCTGGTTTCGGAACTTCCCTTCTGCCTGCTCTTCGGGCTGGCGAGTCAGGGGCGTCTGGCCTTTTGCGGGATGAACATGCTGTTCACGCTCTGTCTGTGCTTCCTTTTGATTTGCGCGATGGAAAACTTGTCCAGCAATATCCTGAAGACCGGGGTCATAATCGTGGTATTCCTTGTGAGCAGATATTTTGACTGGACCTGGTATGCTCCGTTGTTTACCCTGCTGTTTCTTCTGGCGCGGAAAACAGGAAGAAAAACAGTGCTAGCGGCGGCCTTTGCGGTACCGGCAGTTTTATTTGGCGTGAATTACAACATTGTGCCATATATCTTATATGTAGGTTTTGTGCCGTCGACCGCCGTGCTCTACTGTATCCTGGACATGGCGGGCATCGCACTGGGGGGAGCGTGTATTATGTGTCTGTACAATGGGGAGAGGATGGAATCTGGGAGAACGTTTTCAAAATGGTTTTTCTATCTGTTCTATCCGGCACATCTCACGGTTCTGGCCCTGTTGTTATCCGTCAGTCTGTAGGCAGTCGCAGACGCAATAAAATCATGTGTTTTTTTGTCTGTTTTCACATAAATCATATTGACAAGGAACGGATATAGAAGGTATTATAACCGTAGAAACGCAAACCTTCTGGGTAGTGTATGTGAAGAATGCATAAGCAAAGTATAAAAATATATAAGGAAGATAGGCAAGTGCTTTCGGAGCGCTTGAAGTCGAAGAGGAGGAGAGATGCAACTAAATATCACAACTGACTATGCGATCCGACTGCTCTTGTGCCTGGAGGAAGTGGGCGTAAAAAAGACAGGACCGCTTATAGCGGAAGTGATGGTGATTCCACCAAAGTATATTGTAAAGATAACAACGAAGCTGCGCACGGCAAAGCTGATTGGATCCGAACCTGGTTCCCAGGGCGGATATTATTTAATGAAGCCCCTGGAGAACATCACATTGATGGAAGTGCTGAGTGTCATGGAAAGCACCGTAAAGATCAATCGGTGTCTGGAACCAGACGCATACTGCAGCCGCGGTGGAGTGAACAGATGCTCGATCCCCGGTTTTTATTTGGCGCTTCAGCATGAATTTGAAGAGAAATGGTTATCTCAGCGCTTGAGCGGTATCATGGAAAAATATAAACGCGCCTCGGATGATGAGATCATCGAGATACAAGAAGTGCGGAAAGGAATATCCAGGCGCCAGGCATAGAATAGTGAACAGCATACGAAAAAGCTTCAAATGGCGGAGAAAGGAAGATAAGAAACGTGGAGAACAGAGAAGTGGAAGGGCTTAGCGAGATCGCCGCTTATATAGAAGAGATGGAGTTTAAGAAAAAGACGCTGGGTGGCTGTGACGAAGAAGATGTCATGGAGAAGATCGGGCTTATATGCGACAAATATCAGGAAGTGATCCGCGGGCTTTGCGAGAAGCAGGGGCTTATGGAAGACAGAGCGCAGAAGATGCAGGACGAATACCAGAAAAAAGGCGGTGAGCTGCTGGATAGCATGAGCCAGATCCAGGAGTACCGGGAACATACGATAAAAAAAGCGGAGGAAGAAGCAGACCGGATATTGGAAGAGGCTCGTAAAAAAGCTGAAGATGAAGAGAAAAAGATAGCAGAGCTGCAAGTGAAATATTTAAGAGAACTGCAGGAATACACGAAAAAGACAGAGAAGCTGAAGGAAGAGGGACAATCCTTCTGCGGGAAAGTCAGAGAAATTCTGAAGCAGATCGAAGATCTGGAGGCTGGTAGCCAGGGTGAGTGAAGAGAGAACATCGGGCGGAAGGGTGCAGCAGGCCGTCCGTGCCAGACTGGAAGAGGAGCGAAGAGATAAGAAAGACCGGAGAAACTGGGCGATCGGCACAGTTGCCCTGCTCTCGCTCATATTCCTGCTGACCCGCGTATTCTTCGGCATCGCGGTAGTGGAGGGGAGCTCCATGAATCCGAACTATATGGATTCCGATCTGGTACTGTTTACCAGAGTACACGGCACACTGGACCGGGGAGACGTAGTCCTTGTACGGCCGGATGATGACAGAGTGCTGATCAAACGTGTAGTGGGACTGCCCGGAGAGGAAGTGTATATTGACCAGAGAACAGGCGCCGTCATGATAGATGGGGAAGAACTGGAAGAGGCCTATATACAGGGGAGCACCCGGCGGAGCAGCATAGAGGAATATCCGATCACACTGGGGGAAGATGAATATTTCGTTCTGGGGGACAACCGTGAGAATTCTATGGATTCAAGAGACTATGGCCCGGTATCGTCCGGACAGATAAAAGGGGAAATACTTGTAATACTCAGGAAAGGCTGATAGGAAGGAGAAGATATGCTGAACAGAAAAGAAGCAAGAAAAAGATTAACTGTATTGTCGGCGGCGCTGTTGCTGAGCGGAACTATATTTACCGGCGTCTGCACACCTGTGGTGGCGGAGTCTGAAGGAGAGTTGAAGATAAGCGAGGATACATCGGTAACAGAAGCCCCGGAGACTGATGTGCCAGGCTCAGGAGCACCGGAGACAGATGCACCTGAGCCGGAAGAGCCGGAGACAGATACACCTGATCCGGAAGAGCCGGGGACAGATACGCCTGATCCGGAAGAGCCGGGGGCAGATACACCTGATCCGGAAGAGCCGGGGACAGATACGCCTGATCCGGAAGAGCCGGGGACAGATACACCTGATCCGGAAGAGCCGGGGACGAGTACACCTGATTCAGAGAATCCAGGGACAGATACACCCACTCCAGAGGCTCCTGTGACAGATACGTCTCAGCCGGAAGTCCCCAAGGTGGAGACGCCGGTTCCGGATGAGGAGGCAGTACCCAGTGTACCGGTATATTTCCGGGATAACCGCAAGGAAGCGTACTATGAAGAGCGTACATACAATCCATCGGAAGCTTTCATCGATCAGGGAGAGAAGATCAAGTACAGCACAGACATGCCGCTGGAGAATATCCCGGTCTTTATTACGCCGGAGATGATCATTGGCGCTCTTAAGGTGCAGGATGAATACGGCTATCCGGCTTCCGTCACTATCGCTCAGATCATACAGGAGTCCGGATTCGGTATGTACGGTCCATACGGAGATGAAGGACAGGGACTCTCCTACCTTGCCTATCAGTATAATAACCTTTTCGGCATTAAGGGGACAGGCCCTGCAGGCTCAGTGAATATGAAGACCGGAGAGCAGACGGAAAGCGGAGAGAGTTATATGATCCGCGCTGGATTCAGAGTGTATCACACATACACCGAGGCTATCGAGGATCGGGCGGAGCTTCTGAGCGAAGTCTACAGCGATCTGATTGAGGGAGTCAAGGACGCCAACACATTTGCCATGCGTATCGGCAGCAGATGGGCGACAGACATAAACTATGCGAGCAGCTTGATTCGTCAGATGGAGACTTATGACTTGTACCGTCTTGATCGGATGACGTTAGGAGAATTCAGCGAACTTCTGGGAGAGTTCGCAGATCCATGTCCGGGATCACATCTTACAAGCCGTTTTGGATTTAGAGAATTTAGAAACTCTTACCACAAGGGGATCGACCTGGGGACAGGAAGTGAGAATATCCCGGTTTACGCTGCGGCAGCCGGAACGGTTATAACTGCAGGGTGGAGCGATTCCGCGGGGAACTGGGTCGTTATCGATCACGGCGATGGACTGGTGACAAAATACATGCACCACAAAGAGATCTATGTAGAAAAAGGGGAACGTGTAGAGAAAGGTCAGCAGATCGGCTTGAGTGGAACAACCGGGGACTCTACAGGAAACCATCTGCACTTCCAGTTGGAGATCAACGGAGCGGCAGTAGATCCGCTGCCGTATCTGTACCCGGAGGCTGGTGAGCCTGAATCCGAGGATTGATAACGGATAAAAAGTAAAAAATACAGCGCTGAGGGCGTCTGCATCAAAGGTGCAGACGCCTTGTATTTATTTGGAGTTGGTGGGATGCAGGGGATATAAAATATTAAATAGGAAAGAAATGTATTGACAGGTATTGGAAGACATGATAAAATTAGACAATCAAAGGCAATATTCGATATTTTTTTGCCCATAAAGCAAACCTACTAGGTGTGGTTTGGCTGAAGAGATCAAAAGGGGGAAGTTCATTTGTTTCAGAAGAATTGAACATATATCAGTGATTACCCAGAGTGTCTCATGAAAATTTAACATAAACTTTAATACAAAAAATAAACAGCGCAGTTTGTTAGTTCCGCATAGGGGCTTAAACGAGCTTGAATAAGTGATTTTACAAAGAACACTGCTGTAAAGGCAGAACATGCAAATGTCCTGCTGATCAAAAATCAGAAGAAGGAAAAGAGGAGTGTGTTATGAAGACGCGAGTGATGAAAAAGAAATTTCGTAGAATGCTCTGTGCTTCCATGGCGGCCATATTTGTGATGAGCGACATGATCCCCGTCGCTTCTGCTCAGGGTACTGCGGCGGAGACCTTGCCAGCGCCAACGGACATAGAGCGGATCGTCGGATTTGAGATGGTGAATCCGTTGAATTCATATGAAATAAAGGCCGGAGAGTCTCTGGAGAGCCTTGATACTCCTGAAAAAATAAGAGTGATAGTTGAGCTTCCAGAAGACACCAGGCTGTCTACGTTTGAAGAGGGGGAAGCTCCGGAGCAGACAGATGATACACTGCCCGCGTATGAGTATTCACACACACTGGAGCAATTGAGTATGTCTTCAGAAGAAGACACAGCATCTTCAGGAGAGGAGGCTGCTCCTTCAGGAGAAGATACAGCTTCTTCAGAGGATTCTTCTGGAACAGCCACATCGGAAGACCCATCTTCCGCACAGGAACCTTCCTATACAGAGGAGGAAATCGCGGGGATATATCAGGAATCCTTAACTAAAAAACTTGGCACGGTAAATGTATATGCGTTAACAGACAATGCAGGCGCTTCTCAATACCGCGTATATGGTTCTATAGAGGCACAGGCCCCACAGTGGTATGCAATAGACGAAAATGGCGTCATGCTGGGTGCTGTGGAAGAACTGGATGCCAACTGGGACTTTACGGGATTTGACAGTACAGTGGCAGGAGAGCATCAGGTGAAGGCGCAGCTGCCTGAAAACTATATACTAAGTGAAGGTGTGGAAATGGCATGCCTGCAGATTGTGGTAACTCAGGAAGAGGAAGAACAGTCATCCATTGAAAATGAAGACGGCAGTCTGCTGGATTCACTGCCTGTAAGTTATATACAAGCGCTGCGTGCTCAGCAGCCGAGAGTATCGACGGCAACCTTCCCGATTAAAGTCGTACGTGAAGGTTTTGGGGATGATGACAGCCATACATTTGCAGGCGGTGAGATCACAAGTGCAAATGTTCCTTCCATAGATAAATACATATTCAAGGAAGAACGCTCCAACGACGGCAGTCTGATCTCCAACGGTGCGCGTCTGGTTGTTACAGAGAACGGCGTGGCAACAGCATATAGTAATGTTTCAGGTTTGTATAACGTACAGCAGACTGACGGCAGCTACAAATGGTACTATACTACCGTTACTCCTGAAAATGCTGTGGCTTGGGCAGTACCTGAAAATGCTTATCTGGAACTTACCTATATACCTGACCCAAGTCAGCCAAATCAATTTAAAACCATTAAAGTTCAAAGCGGTAACTGGTGGGACGGTACAGTTAACGGAGCATCTCAAAATTATACTATACAGTATCCCGTAGGCACACAGGTATCAATTAAAGTAGACCTGCCGACACTGTATTCCAATTTTACTCCAAATTATACAGGAATCAATGCAGGTGATGTAAAGGTAACAACAACAAATGCTACGGGCTATGCAACGGATGTTGGTTATCATGGCAGTGAATATCCTATTTATGATACAGCGACATTTGACTTTACAGTACCAAACAGTGATGTAACCATCGATCTTAAATTCTCATCCTATGCTAAAAAGAAAGGAACAGGAGAGCTACAGCCAACCTACTTGCGTATAGGTCAAGGTTATCCAACGTTTTGGCACAATGGTACTGCCTACAACTGGTCTGGCTATAAAATGGTCCGCTTGTATGAATGGTCAGGTCTCCAAAATGTTACCATGAAGGACAGTGGATTACCTGCCGTAGGAAATGTATCTAAGCTGCCGAGAGCATACCAAATTTATGGTCCGGATACACCGCCGAAGTATGGTACGATAGGTCCGGGCACTGCTGAACCTTGGAGAAAAGATGCATGGATTACCGGATCTGATACTAAAAATAATCCAGGAGCCGCACAGCCGAACATGCATAAAGACACTAGTGTGCAAAACGGCAGATATCCTCATGCAAACCAATTTAACTATGACTCCGTACCTTCTGGCGGCGGCGGTGTTTACACTTACAGAAGCGATTCCGTTCAGTCTAAAGTGCAGGATGAAAATGGTGCGACTACATTGGCATATGTGTATGAGAATACATTATATAGTAATAACACAAACTATGGAAGTTCAGACGGTTCTGCATCCGGTCGTACGCTTCCGGTAGGCTTTATGATTTATACACAGAAAAGTCAGGAAGGTACATTTGTGCCGCTGGAAACAGAAAAAGAGTTGGCAGGTATAACTGCAATTAATGATACAACACAGAAGGTTCTTTCAACCGTTAAAGTAGATGGTATGACGGTTACAGTTACACGTGTTCGCTATAAAAACATAAATTATAGACCTTCACTAAATTCCTCTCCGAACGGTAACTGGAGACAGGAATGGATGTACTTAGTAACAGTTCAAGGAGCTACAGGCTATCTGGGAATCAACTTCGTAACTGTTCCGGACACTCAAAATATGGTAAGTATTACCAGTGTTTCATCTAACATTAAAAAAGCAGATATTCTTACTACATCCGGCGGAAATGCATCAACTGGTAGAAAGTGGTACGACCTTGGCAGCGGCGGATATTATATGGGGTACCAGTTCGGTAACAATGACGGTAATAGTTTTCCGCAATTCTATGATGGAAACTGGACTGTTTCTTATAATTACGAAAATGGTGGAGTAGGTTTAAGACTTTACAGAAAAGATGGTTTTGGAATTCCGTATCTGAAATTTAACATTACATCAAACGGAACACAGAAAATAGTCAGAGCAGGTATTGATGATATTACCCTGAATTCAAGTACCAATACAGGTAAAACCACTGTTCAATATCTGGAAGCAAATAATAAAAAAGTTGTAGAAGGTCGAGCGAAAAAAATCAACAACGAAACAGTATATGATTTTCTGTTTGGTCTTGCTGAGAGCGGTGGCATATGGAATGGAAAAACAGCTTGGGGCAAAACTACACTGCTTACAATAGAAAGTGACCCAATGCAGATTGGATATCAGGTAGATTTGAAGGGCGGCAGCTGGAACGGTAAAGACAAAGTGATATGGCCATACGGAGATAATTCCTACGTTGTCATACCGAATCAGACACCGACCAAAAGCGGTACTACCTTTAGGGGCTGGAAAGTTAAACTGGCAGACGGTACTTATCTGAAAGACCCGTCGAATCCAAATACAGATTTAAGGCTGCAGCCGGGACAGATTATTCCGACAACAGACTCTACCTATGTACCGCTGGATAAACTGAAACTGGATAACAGTGTCAACTTTGCAAGCAATACAGGTGTAAAGGGTACTGGTTACTATAACACCATGGTTCTTCAGCTGGAGGCAGTATATAACTCCTCAGTTCAGGAAGGTGACATCATTACGGCACCAATTAAGGTATATGCCCAAAAAGATGCAGGCGTAAATACAGGTGCTGGTGAAGACCATGCGACCTTTAACGGAGAATATACAGAGCAGCCTAACCTTGAAAAACCTGCTTATGCGCCTTGGAAGCATGAGTATTTTGTAAATTACGCTGATAGTATTACAGTAGGAAATAGTAAATATTTGCTGAACGACTCTCTCAGTTTAGTGAAGGGTATTGCCGGTGATACAAAGAATAGCAGCAATGAATATATTTTAGGCTATCTGCGTTACGATAAAGCTGTAAATGTAGCCTACAATATAGAGACAGACGGTAAACCGGGCACCGGTCCGACAGCGCCGACAGATACAAGAGAATATACCACTGTAAACGGTCATAACAACAGCATTACGCTGCAAACACCAACAGGGTCATATTCCGCTGATACTTTTGAAGGCTGGAAAATTACATATCAAGACGGCAGTACTTCCCAGTCAGTTACAATTCCGAAAAACATAACAACGTTGGTATTGGATGGTAATCAAAGCAATGCATCCTCTACAAGCGGAACAACAATGACCATAGGCGGTCAAGCGGCGGCAGCGATTTATAATGCCGGAAGAGTACAGCTTGACGCGGTTTGGAACAGTTTACGTCCAATTGCCAGCGGCAGGGTAAATGTTGGAGATGCTAATCCGAACGAATGGAACAATCAATATAAGCATACAGACGTTAAGGAATTTTACAGCGGAACAGAACTTGTACTGGCAGGACGATTCAAATACGATTTTTCAACCAGAGAAAAAATTCTTGATGCATGGGGAACAAATGGTTCAGAAAGAACAACGAAAGCTCCTGATGCAATGGCAGAGTATTTAGACTGGGGCTTATACGGTCTGGAAGGTGCAAACGGAACTGTTACAACATGGAGCTTGCGCGGTGACAGTTCAGGCGGTGCTGGAATTAAGACAACGCTGGAGTTGGAAGACGCGGATACTGACAGTGACGGATACGCATTGGCAACCATCAGAATTACGATTCCGGGCAACCTTGTGACATATGAAAAAATGTCCGTACAGCAGCTCTACTTGTTTGCATGGAACGATGCTTCCAACAGTCAGCTTAACAAAACTTATGACGCGGTAGCAGCTGATGATCCGAATTCTCCGTTTAGCGTAGTTGATAAGAATAGTCCTTTAAATGATTTAAGCGGTCACCTTGTAAGCGGCGCCGTAGCCAGTGAGTTCTGGTACTACAAACAAATGGTGCCAAGAGGCATTAAAACTACTGATAACGACTTGTCGCTTGTACCAGGAAGCGCAATTCAGTGGAAAAATGTGGATGCTCAATCTCAAAGCTTTGAGGTAGAATTTAAATATGATAAATCTATTGACTGGGCTGTGCAGGATACAAATTACACCTCCGGCAATAAAGTTGACAGCAAATCAATCAGAGTAGTTGTCGCCAGAAAAGATGAAGACGGCACATGGGAGACATTGAACAGATTAAATCCTGACGGCACTTTTGGTAACAATATCGATGATAACTACACAATAGAACTAGTAGATCCTCAAGGTGACTCCGACACCTTTAAGGTAAGGGTCACGGCGAAAGATAATGCGATGGCTGCAACCGCCGATAATTACGGAACCGAATTCCTGGTAGCTGCATATAACTTCCAAAACGGTGAGGAGAGAGCTCCTGTACCTAATAGTAATGACACTACCTTGGATAATACTGTACAAATGAGCGATATCGTAGGCGATTTAGGTAAGAACACTGTCATAGGTCAGAAAGTGCCTGCCGTGCAAAGGGCGGTAACTTTCTATCCTAAAGGCGTAACGCTGGATGATGGTAGTTTGAATAAGTCTGTTACTGTGCAAAAAGCATACTGGCAGCCATCAGCAAAGCAAACAGCAGTGTTTACTTTTGATACTGCAAATGGTGGCTATAATACAGCTAATGAAAAACTTCAAGACTGGTTTAATCCTGAAAGGAATAACTATCATATTGGTCTGTATAAGCAGAGCGGCAACAGCTGGTCCTTGGTAGAAAGCAATGATACCCAGCAGAACAGTAGAAAATATATTCAAAATATTCAAATCAACGGAACAGAAGGAAAAGTAACGGTCGATTATGTTATTCCTGCGGAAGAGAATACAGCAAATACACAATACCGTTTGATTGCATTCTATGGAAATATCGACGGTAAGAATAACATAAAAGACAATACGCTGCAAACAGTAGCAACAAAAATGGATACTGTTTCAGGTGATTTGGCAGTTATGAATATTACGTTGAATTCCACCTCATTCAGTAAGTTAGAGAGTGACCCGTCAAATCGTCCTAACGGAGTTTGGAACGACCAAGTAAAAGATTCAACTACTTACCAGTATGTTTATACAGAAAATGGTCAGCAAAATATTGAACTGATTGCAACCTTTAAATATGACGTAAATTCAAAAAATATTATTCAGCAGTATTGGGATGCAAGCCAAGATCCAAATAGTCCGGTGGAAACTACCGATGAAGACATGGGACGTTATCTCAACTGGGTCATGTATGGATATAACACAAGAACACAACAAAGAAGCACATGGGTTATCAGAGAGAAGAATGTGACAGGCGGTGACGAGAATATTGAACGTATCGACGGACTCGATATAGATTTGACTTTGGGTGATGATGGAATTGCGGAAATTAAAGTTACAATTCCATATACAGATGTCACATATGATAAATTATCCGGACAGATTTTCTATTTGTTTGCATGGAACGATGCAACGCTGGATTATACAGATGGCAATAGAAACACAGCAACACAATTTAAAGCATTAATGCATACAGACGATTCAGGGCAAGTAACACCATATTCAAAAATGCTAGACACGATTTGGACCCAAAATAGACCCGCTAGTGGCTTAAGCGGTAGAAGTGGTGAAGCGGCTGGCTGGGGTACGGTACCTAATTATTTTTGGAATATAGCGAATGTAGTTCCGGAAAAAATTGAACCGGTAACGACTGAAATGGATCAGTCACAATCTGTGATAATGGATAATGGTCAAACTACTCAGATATTAACAGCTACATTCAAGTATGATAATCGCATACCGTGGGATGTTCAAAATGTTGGTACATCTAACAGCAGATATGCAATTAGAATTGGCATATATAAACAAAACTATAATAGTTCTCAATGGGAAAGAGTAGTACCTGTAAATGCAGACGGCACTTTTGGAAATTGGGCGGATAACTACGAGGCATCCATTATATCTCATGATGAGGCACAAGGTACGTTTACTGTGCAGTTAAAGGCAAACACACCACAAAATGAAACTGCAAGTGTATTAAGTGCGAACTACAATAACTATGGTGCCAAGTATAAGATAGTTGCATACAACCATGCTAATTATCAAGGAAATATGAGTGGATTACTGCAAGCAGATGGAACCTTAAATCCTGCAATAGGTACTTCCATTCCATCAAATACCACAACTGTTAAGATGAATCCTGCATCTATGAAAAGTATAGAGGCTGATGGGACTCCAACGAATGATATCAAAGGTGTTGCGTTTGATGCACCTAAAACCGCAGGTGCAAAAACAACCATTGCTTTCCGTTTTCAAGGTGATGGGGCTTCATGGCTCAATGGAACCGGTCAAAGTAATGCCGAAATGGAACAGTTATTCAGCACAGGCGGAGGTAATATCATCGTATCTCTATGGAAGCGTGAGAGCGATACAGGTAATTTTACATTTGTAGACAGCTTCAGCGGAAACGGTACATTAGATACACCTTCAGGTAATGCAGCAGATACCGATGACTATATTACAAGTGTTACCTTAGAAACCGATGGTAGACTAGAGGTGGAGGTACAGGCAGGAACGAATTCCAATACTAACGGAACAGAATACCGTGTATATGCCTGGTACGTAACCAGCAATGGCGGCGGCACTTATGATACTTCTCAAATTCAGGATGCGGCGATATTTGGTCAGGCGGATCCAACCACCATATCAGGTACGATTCCATACGCTACAGCAACTGTAGATATGCAAAATCAAGCTCCTGACTATTACATCCAATTACCGTCAGATATTACATTGCTTGACGGCGACGGAAACGTAAAAGAAACCGGAACAGATAATGATATTTCCAGTCAGTATGCGGGAGCGCAGGCACAGGTATCTTACAACACCACTAATACTGGGAATTTACCAGCTGATCAAATACCTGAGCTAACGGTTGAGATAGAAAATAATGTTGAAATGATTCCGAGTGCTGCAGCTACAGGCACTCACACAATAGGTGTTTACTTTACAGACGGCTACCAGAACGTAACAACTGGCACACAGCAAGGTTATGTAACATTAGGTACCCTCAGTAAAAACCAAACTGTAGCTGGGGATAGCAACAAAGGTCAAACAGGGCAGACAATACCTATAGGTTCCACATTACCGTTCTACTTGAATACCAAACAGGGTAAAGATGGAGAAATATACACAGCACGAGTTACATTCTGGTTTGACATAATTAGCACAACACCATAAGGAGGAGGCAAGTATTATGAAAAAGAAAATATGTGCTGTACTCCTCGGGGTACTGACGGTGGGTTTAGTGATATCTACAGATGCTTTTGCAGCATCACAGGGAGACGTTACAGTGTCATATGTAACACCGGAAAATACCGTAATAGACAAAGGTGGTAAAACGGTACAAACAGGAGATGATACATCTTCTGCTTGGATATATACCTTAATTGCATCAGTATCAGGACTGACCGTCTTGGCAGTACTGATGGGCAAAAGGAGGAAGGAGGAAGAAGTTATAGGAAATTAGTTTCTATTAAAATTTTTAAATACCCTTTAGTAAAAAACAAAAAAGAAAGAGAGGAAATGTATATGACAACAAAGAAAAGAGTAATGGGATTAGCTTTAGCAGGAGCATTAGCTGTAACAGCAGCTGGACCGATGGGAGTAACAGCATTCGCAAAAGACACCGGAGATGTACAGGTAAAATATATTGCTGGCGCGCTTGTACCGCCGGGTGCAGATGGATCTTACTATGTAACAATTCCGGCTGATGTAGTGTTTTCTGATGTAGGAGATGTAAGTGATATGTCTGTAGCTTTAATGGATGCTGACACAACAGATGGAGACCTGGATCCAAACTTATCAGTACAGGTAGATGTATTTTCAAAAAATGCTTATAAATTAAAAAATGATACTTATGCGGGGCAAGAGGCTGCATACACCTTAACGTACAATAGTGATGTTATGAACAATGCTGCGAAAGATGCTACAGATAATAATCTGGCTCATCCAAGCGCTACACAGGGTGATATCGTAGGTGTTTTAACTCCCGATGCTTCAAACATCAGCGGTGAGGCGGAAATGACGCAAGATGTGAAGGTGGCTAAGCAGGGTGTCGTATTCTCAGATACACTTACATACTATGTATCACAGCTTACACCTACTCTTTAATAAAAAATAAGATAAATATCCTTTAGTATGAAATAAAAGATTCAGACGTCTGCAGACGTCTGAATCTTTCAACATGAAAAGAAGAGAGGAAAGCAAGATGCAGTATGCTCTAAGAAAAGGGGTAGGCAGTAAAAGATTAAAAGACGAAAAAGGCGGTCAGTGGGAATACATAAGCAGAAAAGAGTATAGAGCCTTAAAAGACGCGGAAAAAAAGATATACGGCGACTTTAAGAAAAAAGACAGCCAGGATGCACAGCGCCAGCTTACAGACCTGGATGACAGTGGTGTCGTTCTCCATGCTGTAGGAGTTTACCGCTATGATACAAGTTTAAGCTGGTCCAAGTCTATTACAGGTTATATCCCTATAACCGTACAGACAGCGGCAGGCGAACAGCCAGGATACCTCCGTATTGTGAAGACATCCGTACTTCGGATTTTACTGACGGCTCTTATAGTTCTGGGCATTGCAGCAGCTATATTTCTGGCATGGTATATACAAAGCAGAAAACCCGATCATCCTGACCTGGATGAGGCGGCCATGGCATATCATGTAGAAGGCGTGGTAAATCAGGATCCGAACCAGATCATGCTTCCGGGGTTAAGTACTATGAAACTGGAGCCGGGACAGACTCATTTAGAGAATGTACTCCACAATCCTGAAGGAAATCCCTGTTACTTCCGCTTTAAACTGGTTTTAATCGACACGGGTGAGACTCTCTACGAGTCTGGCCTTGTGGAACCTGGTAAAGCGATCATCGGTTTTGATATCAACAGGCCTCTGGAAGCAGGAAGCTATGACGGGGAAGTGCAGATTTCAACTACCAGTCTGGACGACGGGGAAACTTCGTTAAACAACGGAGTTGTGGCAGTGAAATTAGAAGTGGCAGAAAGGACGGAACAGTAATGAAGTATACAGTCTTAAAAGACCGAGCTTGCAGCAGCATATGGAAAGATAAGAGCGGCGCGCGGTGGCCTTATATGCCCGCAGATAAAGCAAAAGAGCAAAATATCAGCCACCGGGATATTGTAGGAGACGTACCGCCAAAACATAAAGCAGCTATTGTAGGAAAGCTGTACGGAGAAGATGAAAGTCAGTCCTGCCCTGTAGTAAAGTACCGGGAGAAGCTGAAATATTCCGAGAAGTTCAAAGGCGTAATACCCTGTCAATCTGAAGGCGGAGAAACAGGATATGTGCGTGTGATCGGCACAGCCTGGACAAAGGTGCTTCTGCCTCTTTTTATCGCTTTAATCCTCTTAACAGGAGTGGGCGTGGCAGTCTGGCATTTTACAAAGGAGAGCGGACCTCCTTTGGACGAAGCGGCTATTGCATATCAGATGCCAAACGGCGTGAAAAACAATGATCCAACCAAGATCATGCTTCCGGGATTTGGTACGCTGACGATGGATGCCCAGACAGGGCAGATCCAGGCGGCGCTTGTTAATCCAGAGGGAAATCCCTGTTATTTTAAATATATCATTTCGATGGCGGATACCAAGGAAGAACTGTACAGATCAGGCTGGCTGGAACCGGGCACAGCTGTTACAGAGTTTACAATCGAAAAAGACCTTGAGCCCGGGACTTATGATATACAGGTGACAGTAGAAACAGGTCTGCTGGACGACTATACTCAGCCTATGAATAATGGCGTGATCGCTTCCAAACTGGAGGTTAAAGAAGAATGAAGATAAAACTTCTAACTCTGGCTGTAAGCACTGCTCTCTCTCTGTTTCTTTTTACCGGCTGTACAGATAAAGGCCCTCAGGCAGAAAAGATGGTAGAGCAGGATCTGTCAGGCACAATAGTATTGGAAGATATCACTTTGACTGTCAACGAAACTGGTTTGAAAGATCAGGTGGCTCCCCCGGATCCTTATGGGTATTATACATACTATGAAGAACATGATGGGTATCAGTACTATGTAGCATCGGTGACAGTAAAAAATGAAAGCGACAGACTTTTTAATTCTTCAAGCTGTCTCGTCACTGCGGACATGGCGGATGAAAGCAGAGCAGAAGGAAAGCTTGTACTCTTAAATGAGGTGGATACAGATTTCCAAGAGACGCTGGATGCAGGTAAAGAGTGCAAAGGATATTTATTCGTCCTGGTGAAAAAAGAGGCAGGTATTCCTGAAACTGTAAATATATACTACAATCATGGATTCACAGTAAAAGAAGATGCAGAACAGTATGATATGAAGAACATACTCCGCGTCATTTCTTAGTGATAAGTTCATTAGTCTCTTCATCACTTTCCATAAATGTGAATTCGGTGCTGTTTTCCGATAAAACTTTGCTCTCGTATTCGTTCCCGCCATTCCATGAAGCAGCTCCGAAATCCGTTGCACAAAGCGTTGTATGGGAAGGATTGAGCAGCTTCCCATATACAACGTGGTAATGATACCCCTCCTTGGCATCCTATGATTTTTCCAGCTCCAAAGTGACTTCTGTTCTTTCTATGTCGTATGTGCCATTCAGTCCCTGCATGTGATCCTCAATGTCCCATGCCGCTACTTCTATTAAACAAAGTTCTTCATTCTCTTTATTAATAAACCCGCAAAATCAAATCTGTTTTTATACAGTTTTATATGGAAGATTTGATCTTATCTAATTTTATTTGTTTCCGACTGTCATACTCCCACGGTTTATCTCTGCCAGTGTTATCAATTTGTTATCACGGAATTGATATCTGTCTCATTCCCTGTCCGTTCAATATTGAGCCTGTTTGCTATTTCAGTCTGCTTTGAAGGGAACAGGTGTGCATAGCGATACGTGATTTTTTCGCTTTCATGTCCTACCCTGTCTCCAATCGCCAGTGCGGTAAATCCCATATCTATCAGCAGAGAAACATGGCTGTGACGAAGGTCATGAATCCTGATCCTCTTTACTCCGGCAGCCTTACACCCTCTGTCCATTTCATGTGATAAATAATGCTTTGTCACTGGAAACAAACGGTCTGTTGATTCCAGACTGTAATACAGCTTCATACAGTCCTCTATTTCCTCAGAAAGAAATTGGGGCATTTTAACTACCCGGTTGCTTTTCTTCGTCTTCGGGCCAGTAATCACATCTCTTCTCTTTAGCCGTTGATAAGACTTATTAATTGTCACCGTCTGATTATGAAAATCAAAGTCCGCCGGCGTCAGCGCCAACAGTTCGCCCTCCCTGATACCGCACCAATAAAGCATTTCAAAAGCGTAGTAGGAAAGCGGCTTATCCATCATTGCCTCCGCAAATTTCAGATACTCTTCTTTTGTCCAGAACAACATTTCTTTGCTTTCCTCTGCCCCCATTGTCCCTGCTTTTCTCGCCGGATTGACATTCAGATCATAGTATCGGATAGCATGGTTGAAAATGGAACTCAACTGTCCATGAATCGTTTTCAGATAAGTGGGCGAAACCGGCTTCCCCGTTCTCCCCTTCTTGTTGTGCATCTCATTCTGCCAGTCGATCACATCTTTTGCCGTAATCTCCGACATTTTTTTCTGCCCCAGATAGGGAAGAATTTTGTTTTGAATAATGCTTTCCTTTGTAAGCCATGTGTTTTCTTTTAATCGTGGACGCACATCTGCCTCATACAACTTGCAGAAACTTTCTAACGTCATATCCATATTTGCCTGTTTCTGTAGCTGAAACTGCCGCTCCCACTCCTTTGCCTCCCGCTTAGTGGCAAATCCACGCTGACATTTCTGCTTACGCTCTCCTTTCCAGTCTTTATAACGCACCATGACATACCATGTTCCGTTTTTCTCAGTTTTATATACTGGCACTTTTAATTCCTCCTTTCGTAAGACTGTGTTCCGTAAAACTGTTCATAAAAGAATTTGTAAGCGTAAGACTTGGAAACATCCAGCGCCTCCGTGACTTCGCTTACCCGCATAAACATTTTTTCCATAGGTTACCTCTCTCTTGTTTATTCTACACTTATAGTGATATATTACTATACTTTGTTGTATTGGACAGTCAGAGAAACTGGCATACGGCTAAATCACCGAGGAGCAATACGATCAATGGCGCCATACCTATCCCCAAAATGGAGGCAGAACAGACACTCCAAGAACTGGACACTCTGCGTGAAAAGCCAAAAGTAAATAGATGATTTTCAGCCAATATTATCATTTTGTTATCAAATAGAACTTTTTATTACAAAAAATCGGTATTTATGCAGGTTCTTATATTTTTTCAATTATTCAAACAGAGTAATCTATTATTTACACATCATATCAAATGGCGCAAGAGCCGGCCTTATGCCGGCTCTTGACGTATGAAAAATCAGGAGAGATAAATACCGATGCAGTATATTATCAGAAGAAACGAAGAGTACGAAAGAGATAAGGAAGCACAGAACATTTTCACTGACAAAAAGGGTAATCAGTGGGAGTATCTGACCAGAAAAGAATTTCTAAGACTTCCAGAACAGGAACGGCGCATCAGCGCAGATATGAGGAAGAAAGACAGCGGCAGCGCGAACCTTCTCCTGCGTGACGGGGAGGTACGAAGAGGGCTTTATCAATATAAATCAAAAAAGAAATTCAGCGAGAAGACCATCGGATATATTTCGGTCCTTCCAGTAGACAACACAGGAGAAGTGACTGGAGATCCAAGCTGTGTCCGCATTCTTGGAAAATCAGCTGTGAAGGCTTACCTTGTTCCTATACTGTTGCTTCTTTTGCTTATAGGGCTGATCGCGGGAGGGCTTTGGTATTTGAGAGAAGATGAGATTCCGGGACTGGATGAGTCAGCCATTGCCTATCATGTAGAAGGCCTTGAGAATACGGATCCCAGCCAGACCCTCATGCCGGGAATTAGCGGATTTACCATGGAGGCGGGCAGTACTCGCATTGAGCACGTACTTTATAACCCGGAGGGAAACCCTTGCTATTTTAAATATCAGATTACGCTGCAGGATACAGAGGAAATCCTATATGAGTCTGGTCTTGTGGGTCCGGGAAGCGCGATCATGGAGTTTGATCTGAACCGGACACTTGAGCCGGGCACCTATGATGTGACCGTGTTGGCGCTGACTACTTCAATTGAGGACGGCAAGTCCGAAATGAACCGGGGAGCTGTAAATACAACGATTACAGTTGAATAGTTCCGGGGATTAGAATGGAAAATGAAAACCTATCAAAAATGGAGTGGAAAACAATGAGATTAATAGAAAGAACCGATACTTTATGTACAAAGAACTTTCGCGATAAAAACAAGAATCTCTGGAAATATATTCCGTCAAAGCAGGCTGGGGATAAGAAGATTACGCCTCAGGACATCGCGGGAGATACCGGATACCGGGCGAAGAAATCACCGATAGGGTTACTAGAAGGCGCTGGGGAGACCAATAAGAAAAAGAAAATGGACGTCCTCCATTTCCGGACGCAGTTAGGATATAGCCAGAAAGAAGCCGGATATATTCCGTGTGAGGATGAAGCAGGAGAGCTCCGGTATGTGAGAGTAATCCGCAGATCCCTTGTAAAGATCCTGCTTCCGATTATTATTCTTCTTGCACTTATGGGAGGAGGGCTCTGGTGGTATCTGTCACAGCAGGGGACGCCAGATCTGGATGAGTCGTCTATCGCTTACCAGATGCCTGATGGCATGAAGAACGAGGATCCCAGCCAGATTATGATGCCCGGATTCGGTACGATCACCATGGACGCGGGCGGCACAACAGTGCATGCTGCTCTGGCCAATCCGGAGGGGAATCCCTGCTACTTTAAGTATCAGATCAGCCTGTCTGATACCGGGGAGCAGGTCTATGAGAGCGGCTGGATCGCCCCGGGGATGGCTGTCACAGAGTGGGATATATCAGAGGAGCTTCCGGAAGGGGAGTATCCGATCTATATTCTTGTACAGACAGCAAGCCTTGAAAACTACGAAGAGGGTATGAACCGGGGAGCAGCAAACGCAACATTGGTGGTGAGATAGGATGAAAGTGAGAAAAAAACGTGTTTTAGCAAGCATGGCCGCCATGGTTCTTTCGGCCTGCCTGCTCTCAGGTTGTGCATCTGGTTCGGCAGCGGTGAATACGGTGGAGCAGGACGCAGAACGTATTGTCATAGGTGATGTGGAATTCGAAGTGGAACAGACAGAATACCGCACACAAGTACAGCCACCGGAGCCTCTGGGATATTATGACTATTATCCGGAGACAGAAGGCTATCATTATCTTGTGCTCTCTGGCAGAGCGACCAATTACGGGGAGACGGATTTTGCCCCTGAGTGTCTTCATGTGGAGGCCAAGACAGGGTGGACGGTAAGAGAGGGAAAGCTTGAGATTGTCACTGCACCCGGGGCGGAATTCTGGGATGTGCTTCCGGCGAATGAGACGGAGGTTGCGTGGAGCTATTACCTCTTTGCAATTCTAAGGGACAGCGAGGAGGCGGATAGCATCAGTATCTTTTATAATGATGATTTTAGTAAAAATGAAGAAGGGGAAGAGTGGGACAGGCAGATACGGATCACTCTTTAATACGGAAAAAATACGCCCCTGCTATGACATATATGCAGGGAAGGACGAAAGAGAAAGTACAGAAAAGAAATAGGCGCTTTTGAAGGACGCCATGGTAAATCAGGATCTGCTTTTTAGATGGGCGCAGATCGCAAGCCAGATTTTTGAGAGCGACGCAGACAGCTATTGGGATCGCAGCGGAAAGTCATGGGAAAGCTTTATTGAAGGCGCTGCTCTGAAGCCATTTCATGATAACAAAGACAACATTATCGTGGAGAATACTTACGACGGAAGCATGCAAAAACAAGACAGAGTATTTCTCTCCACGAAAGAAAAGATACGAAAAGGTATCGGTATCATCTCTGTGATTGATGTGACAAAGAAATATCGCGGAATTCCCCGATT
This sequence comes from uncultured Mediterraneibacter sp., assembly GCA_944383695.1. Taxonomy (GTDB): domain Bacteria; phylum Bacillota; class Clostridia; order Lachnospirales; family Lachnospiraceae; genus Mediterraneibacter. The sequence goes on along the minus strand of CALWQP010000021.1, from coordinate 16,589 downwards.
TGAATATGATGGGTGAAAGTTCAAAGCATCCCTTCTTCTTGGAACAATCCGGGAGGAAGGAGAAAAACCGGGGAAAGGCAGAGGGGAAAGAGGAATGAAATTCCTTGTTCCACTCAGATAAATAGAGTATAATAATAAGCAGTCGGAGAATGCCGGCTGCTTATTTTGATCTGGGTATAAGCAAAGCCGGAAGGATAAAGGAGGAAGAGCGATATGTTACGAATTGGAATGCTGACAAGCGGTGGAGACTGTCAGGCGCTAAATGCGGCGATGCGCGGGGTTGTAAAGGGCATCTGCTCTAAGCGCAGTGATGTTGAGATCTACGGCTTTAAAGACGGATACAAGGGGCTTATATATGCAGACTTCAGTATGCTTACATCGAAAGATTTTTCGGGAATTCTGACAAGGGGAGGAACGATTCTCGGCACATCCAGGAAGCCGTTTAAGCTGATGCGGGTGCCGGATAAAGACGGGCTTGATAAGGTTGAGGCGATGAAGCATACATACCATAAGCTGAACCTCAACTGTCTGGTAATCCTGGGAGGGAACGGAACGCACAAGACTGCGAACCTGTTAAGAGAAGAAGGACTTAATGTGATTACACTTCCGAAGACCATTGACAATGACCTGTGGGGGACAGAGATGACGTTTGGATTCCAGAGCGCGGTAGATATCGCGACAGATACCATTGACAGGATCCACACGACAGCCACATCCCACAGCCGTGTATTTATTATAGAAGTAATGGGACACAAAGTTGGACATGTCACATTGCACGCGGGTATTGCCGGCGGCGCAGACATTATCCTTCTCCCGGAGATCCCGTATGATATCAAGTCCATTGCAAAGGTGATCAACGAGCGGTCCAAGGCGGGAAAGCCGTTCACCATCCTGGCGGTGGCAGAGGGTGCGATCTCTAAAGAGGACGCGAAATTAAAGAAAAAAGAATACAAGGAGAAGCTGGCGAAGAGAAAATATCCGTCTATCGCCTATGAGCTGGCAGAGCAGATTCAGAAGGAGACGGACAAGGAAGTCCGTATCACAGTGCCCGGGCATACTCAGAGAGGCGGAGAGCCGTGTGCATATGACAGGGTGATTGCTACGCGGGTCGGAGCAAAGGCGGCAGAACTGATCCTGGAGGGCAAGTTCGGTTACATGATCGGTCTGAAAGGCGGAGAGACGGTAAAGGTTCCGTTGGAAGAGGTAGCCGGCAGGTTAAAATATGTTGACCCGAACTGCAGTCTGATCAAAGAGGCGCGTATGATCGGCATCAGCTTCGGCGACGAGTAAATAGAAACAGTTTCAAGACCAGGGGAACTGTAAGTCGAAGAAAGCAGGAAATGCAAGGCAGAGAGAGGCGCAGGGACCAAAGTCCCTGCGCGGTCGCGTATCTGTGGAAAAACGATATTAATACAGCATTAAGTATAGAAATAAAAGAGAGCAAGAGGTGTAACACATGTCGTATACGGCACTTTACAGGAAATTCCGCCCCGCGGAATTCGGGGATGTCAAGGGACAGGATCATATCATTACAACATTGCAGAACCAGATCAAGGCGAACCGTATCGGACATGCGTATCTTTTCTGCGGCACCAGGGGCACAGGGAAGACGACGGTGGCAAAGATATTCGCAAAGGCGGTCAACTGTGAACATCCGGCGGACGGAAGTCCCTGCGGGGAATGCGAAATGTGCCGTTCCATTGCGGCGGGTACGTCTATGAATGTGATCGAGATCGACGCGGCGTCCAACAATGGTGTGGACAATATCCGGGAAATCCGGGAGGAGGTCGCGTACCGTCCCACGGAAGGAAGGTACAAGGTCTATATCATTGACGAGGTGCATATGCTCTCCATAGGCGCCTTTAATGCGCTCCTTAAGACACTGGAGGAGCCGCCGGAATATGTGATCTTTATCCTTGCCACCACAGAGGTGCACAAGATTCCGATCACCATTTTATCAAGGTGCCAGCACTATGATTTCCGGCGCATCAGTATAGAGACGATTACAGACCGGATGAGGGAGCTCATGGATACGGAGCAGGTGGAAGTGGAGGAGAAAGCGCTGAAATACATTGCGAAGGCTGCGGACGGCTCCATGCGCGACGCTCTGAGCCTCCTTGACCAGTGTATCGCGTTCTATCTCGGGCAGAAACTGACCTATGACAATGTGCTGGAAGTACTGGGGGCAGTGGACACGGATGTGTTCAGCAAGCTTTTGCGCAGGGTCATCGACAGAGATGTGTCTGGCGTGCTGGACGTGGTCGAGGACCTGGTCATGCAGGGGCGGGAGCTGAGCCAGCTGGCGGCAGATTTCACATGGTATCTTCGGAACTTGCTTCTGGTAAAAACTTCTGATAATATAGAGGATGTTCTGGATGTATCGACAGAAAACATGATGCAGCTTAAGGAAGAAGCCCAGATGGTGGAGCCGGATATGCTGTTCCGCTATATCCGTATTTTTTCGGAGCTGTCGGGACAATTGAAATATGCCACACAGAAGAGGGTCATGCTGGAGGCGGCTCTGATCAAGCTGTGTACGCCGGCGATGGAGGTGGACCAGGATACACTTCTTGACCGTATCCGGGCTGTGGAGGAGAAGCTGGAAAAAGGGGCAGAGGCTGCCGCCAATACACAGGAGCGGATCGTATACGTTAACGCGGACAGCATTCCTGGCGACAGACCCAAGCCGGAGCTCCCAAATGCGATACCGGAAGACGTCCAGGAGGTCGTGAAGAATTTCCGTTCTATCGCGGACGAGGCTTCGGGCATGGTCAGAGGCTATCTGAAGAAAGCCCGCCTGAGTCTGGGGGGGGATAACCGGCTGCTCGTCGTACTGCCGGACGCTCTGGCGGCAAGCGTGGTGGGAAGAGAGGATCATGTGCAGGAGCTGGAAGAGCTCATCGAGCAGAAGATTGGCAAGAAGGTGGAAGTCGAAGTGCGTCATGTGGAAGAAGGCAGACATTTTGAAGACACATTCGTTGATATAGAACAGAAGATCAATATGGAGATAACAGTGGAGGATTGATATGGCAAAGAGAGGCGGATTCCCGGGAGGCGGAATGCCGGGAAACATGGCAAATCTTATGAAACAGGCGCAGAGGATGCAGCGCCAGATGGAAGAGCAGCAGAAAGAGCTGGAGTCTAAGGAATTTACCGCGGCAGCAGGCGGTGGCGCGGTAGAAGTGACTGTATCCGGCAAGAGAGAAGTACTGAAGGTGAAGCTGGCTGAGGAAGTCGTTGATCCTGAGGACATCGAGATGCTGGAGGACCTGATCGTGGCAGCGACCAATGAGGCTCTCCGTCAGGTGGAAGAAGAGACAGGCGCCGCAATGTCCAAGCTGACAGGCGGAATGCCGGGAATGTTCTGACAATTTTCATAAAGGGGGTCAGGCCTCTTTGAGAGAAATAACCAGAAGATTTTGAAATCAGGAAAAGGGGGCAGGCAAATACAAGGCGGACCCCTTTCGATTTGTGTTTGACAACAGGGGTGAAACAGAGATGGATTATTACAGTAACCAGATCAGCAGGCTGATCGAGGAATTTTCCCGGCTGCCGGGGATCGGGAGCAAATCGGCTCAGCGTCTGGCGTTTCACGTCATCAATATGCCAGTGGATCAGGTGGAAGGGCTGGCGCGGGCGATCGTGGAAGCGAAGAAAAATGTCAGGTACTGCAAGGAGTGCTGTACGCTTACTGACCGGGAGATCTGTCCCATATGCAGCAACCCGGACCGGGATAAAAAGACCATCATGGTCGTGGAATCGCCCCGGGATTTGGCTGCATATGAGAAAACTGGGAAATATAATGGTGTATACCACGTTCTCCACGGGGCGATCTCTCCCATGCTGGGCATCGGTCCCGGGGATATCCGGCTGAAAGAGCTGATGGAGCGGCTCCAGGGAGATGTGGATGAGGTCATTATCGCGACGAATTCCAGCCTGGAGGGTGAGACGACAGCAATGTATATCAGCAAACTTATCAAGCCCGTCGGGATCAAAGTCAGCAGGATCGCGAGCGGCGTGCCTGTGGGCGGTGACCTGGAATATATCGACGAGGTCACACTACTGCGCGCGCTGGAGGGCAGGACAGAGCTTTAACAGTTGAGGTGATTGCCATGGGCAGAAAAAAGTTGACAGTATCCGGCAGAAAAAAGCCCACATCATCAGATGTGGCGGCAAGGGCGGGCGTGTCTCAGGCCACGGTTTCGATGGTTCTGAACAAGAAATATAATGTGTCGTTCTCAAAAGAGGTCGTTCAGAAAGTCGAGCAGGCGGCGAAAGAGCTGGGATATGTTCTGCCAAAGCGCAGAACATATGGGGAAGAGCGCAGGGAAAAGCTGCTTGTCGTTATAAGTCCGAATCTCACAAATCCATATTATGTCATGCTGCTCCAGGGAATCGAGTCCCGGGCAGCCGAGCAGGGATTTGGGATCTTTGTCTGCAATACGCAGAGGGATATGAAGCTGGAAGAGCGTTATCTGAAAATGATACCGTTTTTAAATCCCCATGGGATCATCTATATGTGCAATCCGAGCCGGTGTTTTATGCCACAGGTGGAAGAAATGTCACAGAAAGTCCCGGTTGTGGTCATTAACAATCAGGATGAACGCCTGAACGTGGACGCGGTGGAACTTGATAATTCGAAACTGGGCCGGCTGATGGCGAGACACCTTCTGGAGCTGGGGCACAAGGACGTGGGCTATATAGCTCCGCCGCTTACTGCCCGGCAGAAACAGCGCTCCCGGAGAGTGGAGGGATTCTTAAAAGAGTTTCAGCAGGAAGGCCTGGGAGACCGGGTGATAATCCGGGCGGCGGACGAGCAGATCGACAAGGATGTGCCGGGGATCGACTCAGAGTATCGGATCGGATATGACCTGGCGAAAGATCTTCTTAAGGAGCATCCGGGTCTGACGGCCATCGCGGGACTCAACGACATGATCGCCTTTGGCATTATGGACGCGCTGCATGATATGAAGTATAAGGTGCCCGGAGACATGTCGGTAATGGGGTGCGACAATACCTTGTTTGCTAAAGTGAAGAAAGTATCGCTGACAACGATCGAGCATTTTGTGATCTATAAGGGCATGGATGCCTGTGACATTATTATGAAGAAAATGAAATCCCGCGCGAAAAAGTTCACGGACATGGAACCGATAAGTATCTATCATGTGGAATATGAGCCAAAGATTGTCGCCCGTGGGACAACCTCATATCCAAGAAGTAAAAATAAATAAAAAACAGATAGATTATTAATAATATAAATCAGTGGGATTTTTTCGATATACATTTGAGCGTTGATTTTACTGGCAATATTCGATGGATGACTAAAAAATATAAATTAATATAAATAAATTTTGGATAATTAACCCTGTTATTTAACCGGCTGTTTTATTAATAAATTTTGTGACAGTTGACCGGGATTTTATTAATCGATATAATCAAGGCAGACACAGGAAATTTGTTCACAGCTATGGAGGCAGGAATCATGAGATTTTTTATTGACACAGCAAATGTAGATGAAATCAGGAAAGCGAATGACATGGGCGTGATCTGCGGAGTTACGACAAATCCATCGCTCATTGCCAGGGAGGGACGCGTATTCGAGGAAGTGATCACGGAGATCGTCTCTATTGTGGATGGCCCGGTCAGCGGAGAGGTGAAAGCCACTACAATGGACGCGGAGGGCATGATCATTGAGGGGCGGCAGATCGCCAGGATCCATCCGAACATGGTCGTGAAGATCCCGATGACGGCAGAAGGGCTTAAGGCGGTAAAAACCCTTGAGGCTGAGGGCATTAAGACGAATGTCACTCTGATCTTTACGGCAAATCAGGCGCTTCTCGCGGCAAGAGCAGGGGCTGCGTATGTATCGCCGTTCCTCGGAAGACTGGATGATATTTCCGTAAGCGGAGTCGAGTTAGTGCAGGAGATCGCGGAGATATTCGCCGTGTCAGGGATCAGGACAGAAATTATTGCCGCCAGCGTCCGCAACCCCATGCATATCACGGAATGCGCGCTTGCAGGCGCGGATATCGCTACCGTGCCGTATAAGGTAATCGAGCAGATGACGCGTCATCCGCTGACAGATGCGGGGATCAGGAAATTCCAGGAAGATTACATTGCTGTATTTGGGGAATAAAAAGATTAAAATTCTGAAAAGGAGACATTATGGACAAGTTAAAGTTGATGAAGACCGCAAATGAGATCCGCAAGGACATCGTGACCGCGGTCCACAGTGCAAAAGCCGGACATCCGGGCGGTTCTTTATCTGCGGCAGATATTTTTACTTATCTGTATTTTGAGGAGATGAATATTGACCCAAAGAATCCGAAAATGCCTGACAGGGACAGGTTTGTACTGTCGAAAGGGCACACCGCGCCGGGACTTTATTCCGCTCTGGCCGAGCGGGGATATTTCCCCAAAGAAGATCTCAAGACCCTCCGCCACACAGGCTCTTATCTCCAGGGGCATCCCGATATGAAGCATATTCCGGGAGTGGACATGTCTTCAGGGTCTCTGGGGCAGGGGATTTCCGCCGCTGTAGGCATGGCGATCGCGGCAAAGCTCTCGGGAGCGTCTTACCGGGTATATACGCTGCTTGGAGACGGAGAGATCCAGGAAGGACAGGTGTGGGAGGCTTCCATGCTGGCGTCACACCAAAAGCTGGATAATCTGGTCGTGATCGTGGATAATAATAACCTTCAGATCGACGGCGCCATTGACGACGTCAATTCCCCATATCCCATTGATAAAAAATTTGAGGCGTTTAATTTCCATGTGATCAATATTGACGGAAATGATTTTGATCAGATCGATGCCGCGTTTAAGGAGGCGAAGACCGTAAAGGGACAGCCTGTTGCCATTATCGCGAAAACAGTGAAGGGAAGGGGCGTTTCTTTTATGGAGAACCAGGCGGGATGGCATGGAAAAGCGCCCAATGATGATGAATATAAAACAGCAATGCAGGATTTGGAGAAAGCAGGTGAAGCGTTATGTCAGATATAAAGAAGATCGCAACAAGGGACAGCTATGGAAATATGCTGGCTGAGCTCGGAGCTCAGCACGAGGACATTGTTGTGCTGGACGCTGACCTTGCGGCAGCCACAAAGACGGGCGTATTCAAAAACGCATATCCGGAACGCTTTATCGACTGCGGTATCGCGGAGTGCAACATGATCGGTGTGGCGGCAGGACTTGCGGCGGCAGGCAAAGTGCCTTTTGCGAGTTCTTTCGCGATGTTCGCGGCGGGGCGGGCGTTCGAGCAGGTGAGAAATTCTGTCGGATATCCCCATCTCAATGTGAAGATCGGGGCGACTCACGCGGGAATCTCTGTAGGGGAGGACGGCGCCACACATCAGTGCAATGAGGATATCGCGCTGATGAGGACCATACCGGGTATGGTGGTGATCAATCCTTCGGATGATGTGGAGGCAAAAGCGGCGGTCCGAGCGGCATACGAGCACAATGGTCCGGTCTATCTGAGATTCGGACGTCTGGCGGTGCCGGTGATCAATGACCGGCCGGATTATAAATTTGAGCTGGGAAAAGGCGTGACGCTCAGGGAAGGAAAAGATGTGGCCGTCATCGCCACAGGACTCCCGGTAAACAACTGCCTGGAGGCGGCTGAAAAGCTGGCAAAGGATGGGATCAACGCGAAGGTCATCAACATCCATACCATCAAGCCCCTTGATGAAGACATCGTCATCGCCGCGGCTCAGGAATGTGGGAAAGTCGTTACAGTTGAGGAGCATTCCGTGATCGGCGGACTGGGAAGCGCGGTATGCGACGTGCTCAGCGAAAAGGCGCCGACCAGGGTGCTGAAGATTGGGATCAACGATGTGTTCGGCGAGTCAGGACCGGCCTTGGAGTTGCTCAAAAAATACGGTCTCGACGCAGACAGTATTTACGAGAAAATAAAAGCTTTTGTATAAATTTGATTTTAAAAGGGGTCAGACCCCTGTGAGGAGAAAACTCTGAAAATTTTCCTCACAGGGACCTGACCTCTTTTGTCGAATTCGTCTGACAATAACTGATAAAATCGTCCTTTTCTGTGTGCTATCCTCATAAAGACGTCGGGAAAATATTATTTTGTCAGGAGGATGAGTATAAATGGAAAGACAGTTACCTAAAAATGTCAGGCAAATCGGAAATGTGAGCGACAGTCCGAAGATTTATGTAGAAGATTATGTAGACACATTTTTCGCGCAGCTCTGCGAAAAATGTGAAAAGGCAGGAAAAGGTCCGATGGGCGCGTTCCTTGTGGGGGATATCCAGCCGGGAACGGACGAGGAATATGTTTACATATATGGAGCGATCCAGATGCACGACCTGAAGATGTCGGGCAATGAATATGTGATCGATGAAAACACGTGGAAACGTGCATACGAGGACTGCAAACAGTATTTTGAGGAGGGAGAGATGCTGGGCTGGTTCGTGGCGCATCCGGGTGTCCCGCTCATCCCGGAGGCATCCACGGTCAAGCTCCACAAAAAATCGTTTCCAAAGAAAAATACAGTCTTTATCATGAAAGATCCAGTGGAGAAGGACGAGATTTATTATGTGCACAAAATGAATGACCTGATGGAGATCGGAGGGCATTACACGTATTATGAGAAGAATCCGTGTATGCAGAACTATATGATCTCTACTCGAAAAAAAAATGGGGTGTTTCCCACGGAGACTGTTGAAGACAGAGCTGCAAAGGACTTTCGTGATATGGTTAGAAAACGGGGGGAACGCCAGAAAGACAGAAAGACAGGAAGCCTGATGTACGTGGCAAGCGCGTGTCTGGTACTGGTCCTGATCGTAATGGGAGTGTCCATGGTCAACAGCTTTGACCGGATGAAATCGGTGCAGAACACCCTGGACACGCTGGTAGGAACAACCGATACTGTGGAGACGCAGGAAACCAGCGGAACAGTAACCGCAGTGACGGAGGAGCAGGCCGGAGACGGACAAGCCGGGGATGAGGCGCAGACGGAACCGGACGCCGAAAAGGATGCCAGTGACGCAAAGGATGCAGGCGAGACAACGGCAGCAGGAACAAACAGCTCAGATCAGGACACAGTCCTGAGCGCCGGAAACAGTGACGGATCAGGCACAGCCGGGACCACGGAGAGCGGAACATCGGGCGGACAGACCCTGGCTGTAACCGAAGGAAATGGGAGCGACGGCGTGTATATTGTTGAGGAGGGCGACACCCTTGCCATCATAAGCCGCAAAATGTACGGCGATGTGACACATGTGGATGCAATCTGCAGAATGAATGGGATTACGGACGGGAATCTGATTTATGTAGGACAAAAATTGCTATTACCGTAAAATCATGATATACTCAACAGGAAAACCAAGACCAGAAATAAGGGGAGTTACATGGCGCAAAAGAAAAAAACACCGTTTAAGATTTTAACGGCTCCGGAGGATATAAGTGAGATAAAGCACAAAGTGCGGAGATTCCGTCTTGCAAAAGTGCGGAGAGCGCTGGTACTGCTGGTCCTCATACTGCTCGCCGTGTGCGGTACATATCTTTTGCTGGATAACCAGACGTACGCCAGAGCGCGGACAGCGTCAGAGTATCCGAGCGATCTGACTGATATGAGCAGCTACATACAATTTGCGGATGGGATTGTTCGTTACAACAGGGACGGAGTCGTTTTTCTGAACAAAGAGAACGAAGAACAGTGGATACAGCCTGCACAGATACAGAATCCGGTCATCTGCGTGAAGGACAATGTGTTTGCCGTGGCAGATAACGGAGGAAACAATATCCTTGTATTTACCAGAGATGGGCTCAAAGGGGAGATCGAGACAAACCTCCCGATCGAGAAGGTTGCACTCTCAGAGCAGGGTATCGTGTCTGTAGTGCTGAGAAATGAGAATGCTCCGATGATCATCTCTTATGACGCCACAGGAAACATCCTCGTAGAGCAGCAGGTGACCGTGAGCACCACAGGGTATCCGCTGGCGCTGGAAATGTCGGATGACGGAAATATGCTGGCTGTTGCTTATCTGTATACGGAAGGCGCGGTGATGAAGTCCAAAGTCATCTACTATAATTTTGGCGAGACCGGACAGGAAAGGACAGACAATATCGTTCTGTCGGAAGATTATGATGATACGTTGATGGCAGAGATTTTCTTTATGGGAGACGACCGCTCTGTCGTAGTGGGGGATAACCGGTTTGTGATATACAGAGGCCGGGAACTGCCGGAAAAAGAAAAGGAGATTGAGCTGGATCAGGAAATACAGAGCGTCTTCCATTCAGACCGGTATATCGGTTTTATCCTTTTGAACCAGGAGAAATCAGGCTATGAGCTGCGTCTGTATAACAGGCTCGGGGAACAGGTCCTCAGCAGGGATATTTCGGGCAAATACAGCAATGTGAAGATCGATGGGAATGAAATCATCATGTTCGATGGCAGCAGATGCTGTATCATGACAGCTTTCGGCATTATAAAATTTGAAGGGGATGTCAATGTTGAGGCGCTGGAAATCTTCCGCGCGCCGGGGATAAGCAGGTACTATATGATGAGCGTCGATGGATTGCGCGTGATTTATCTGACGAAATAGGAGATGTTATGAATAACTGGCTTTTGATCATTGTTGCAATAATTTTTCTAATTTGTATAGCCGTGGGGTATGTGAGAGGATTTCTGAAACTGGGAATCTCTCTCCTTTCGACGGTGCTGACGCTTGTGATCGTGCTGGTGCTCTCGCCGTACGTTGCTGACGCGCTGGCTGAGTTTACACCAGTGGATGATTTTATTGAAAAAAAGACCATGGAGACATTTCTGCCGGACATTTCGGCAGATGAGCTGGGGCAGTTGGACCTGAGCGGCACCCCGCTGGAGGACTTAAGCCCGGAGCAGATGGAAAACCTGAATGAGCTGGACTGGGGGATGCTGGGCATCACGCCCGACGACGTCCTGAATGTGATCGGCGAAATTCCGAAGGACACGCAGATCCGGGAGATTGAGAACGCGGCATTGCCGCAGTTTTTGAAAGACCAGCTCCTGGAGAATAATAATAGTATGATCTACAGTGAACTCGGGGTGGAGAGCTTCCCTGAATATGTGGCGGCCTACATATCAAGACTGGTGCTCCAGCTTGTGTCCTTTCTTGTGACTTTCCTGCTGGCCATCATCATTGTAAAGGCGCTGATGTTCGCGGTAGATATCATAGGGGAGCTGCCGGTGCTTGGGCTGGTGAACCATATCGCCGGAGGTGTGCTCGGGCTGGTTCTGGCAGTTCTGATCGTGTGGATCGGATTCCTGGTGATGACGCTTGCGTATACGACGGAAGCAGGAGCGGCATGTTTTGAAATGATGGAGAAGAGCGCGATCCTGCGTTTCCTTTATGAAACGAATCCTCTGATGCTGAGGCTGCTCGGTTTTTAAGGATATTTAAGCGTTTAGTCGGTATGTTATTAAAAATATATTGACAGTTTCCCGGGAATATGGTATTTTATAAAAGTTCTCGGGAACATTTCTGGGGGATTAGCTCAGTTGGGAGAGCGCCTGCCTTGCAAGCAGGAGGTCACGAGTTCGACTCTCGTATTCTCCATTTTAGAAAAGCGTACTGTAAAATAAGACGGAGAGAAATCTGTTTATAGCTGTATGAACAGATATTTCCCCGTCTTTTTTCTCGAAAATTAGAAAAAATTGGTACAGGCGGCAGGGGCATCTGGATTTGGCATGGCAGGATGAACCGGAGGACAGGAAGGTACGGCAGATGAAAGGAAGATTCCGGAATAAAAACAAGGGAACAGGATACTTCATGAAAAGGAGGCTGGCAGCGGCAGCGGTCCTTCTCATTATCAGCGCGGTACTAATGGTGCTCGCAGCGAGGCAGCCGGCATTTGCCCAGTGGTATTCTTCAACGGTTTATCAGTTTCTGGTGGCAAGTGCAGGGCGGATTTTCGGGATATTTCCTTTTTCTGTATCAGAGCTGCTGCTTTATGTGCTTATCGCCGCATTTATCCTGTCCGCCGCTGTTATGGCAGTGAAGACAGTAAAAGCAGTGAAAATGGGGCGGAAAGTGGAGGTGGGCACAGCCGCTTTGGGAGACGCGGCGCAGATCGCTGTCTCTTGGATGTCTGCAGTGCTCTTAGCTGTGGGCATCCTGGCATTCCTTTATACTGTATGCTGTGGGATCAATTATCAAAGAAGGTCCTTTTCGGAGGAAGAAGGAATCATTACATATAAATACAGCGTACAGGACCTGAAGGGAATCTGCCTCTGGCTCACGGATGAAGTAAATGCTCTTTCCGGACAAGTGGAGCGCGACAGCGGCGGAGTGATGACTCTGGAAGGGCCTGAAGGAGAAGGGGCTGTTGAGGCGATGCAGGGGCTTGCAGAAGCGTTCTCCTCCCTGGACGGCTACTACCCGCAGCCCAAGAAACTGCTGGTATCAGAGCTTTTGTCCTATCAGGGACTGACCGGAGTGTATTCGCCTTTTACAGTGGAAGCAAATTATAATGGAGATATGACGGCATATAACATTCCGTTTACCACATGTCATGAACTGTCCCATCTGCGGGGATTCATGCAGGAAGAGGAGGCAAACTTTATTGCGTTTCTCGCCTGTACGGGATCCGGGCGCGCGGATTTTCAATACAGCGGGTATCTGTCAGGGTGGATGTACTGCATGAATGCGCTGTACCGGGCAGACTATGAGAGCTGGCAGGAAGTAAGGACGCTTCTGGATGGGGCGGCGGAGTCGGATCTGGCAGCGAACTCTGCGTTTTGGGACGCATATAAGGGTAAAATTTCCGAGGCGGCCGGAAGGATCAACGATACATATCTCAAGGTCAACGGACAGGCAGACGGCGTGCAGAGCTATAACAGGATGGTGGACCTGATCGTGGCGTATTTTGAAAAATAAGAAAAAGTAAAGAGTATATATAGTGGGCATGCTATCTGTGGATTATCTGCAGATGGCATGCCCATTAGAATGTTATCTGTCTTTTCGCACTTTTTGAATCAGCCTTTTTATCAAATGGATGCGGTTTAGGAGTTGAAAAGGCGAACCCCCAAATATATAGATAATAAAGATTGCCAAATTTTGGAATATAGTGTAAAATGGAGAAAAATCATCTATGGAAATCAATACATTCCAATAGGTGTAAAAAGTTCTATAAGAGCTTTATAATTTTTCATTATTTCACAAGGAGGAAGGGTTATGTTACGCGTAGATTATGAGGCATTAGCAGCTGGGTCCAAAACCTTATTAGACCAGGGAGACACATTTGAGCAGTGCATCAATACCATGAAGCAGGTGATTGATGGGTTGCCGGATGTATGGGAAGCCGATACAAGCAAACGGTATGTGGAACAGTTTAATGAGGCAGAACCGGGACTTAGAGACGTAAGACAGATGATTGAGGACATGGCCAATCAGATGCAGAAAATTTCTGATAACTTTGCACAGGCAGATAGTGACATGGCTGGTCAGATGTAAAAAAGAGAGAAAAAGCAAAAAGCCGCCAGTAATGGCGGCTTTTCTAAAAAAGATGAGGAGGAAAATGGCGCATATGGAAGGTCAGGAAGAATGGATGGAATCTCAGAATGGGCTGAAGCTGGATACTGATGTGTTAGAAAAAGATGAAAATATGAGTACTTCTTTATGTGACCGTTTTGGGATCCATATGTATACCCAGGAGTTTCTGGAAAAAGAGCAGGCGTATAAGGAAAAACAGAAAGAAAAAAATAATGAGATTTTTTCCAATGTCCTGCACAATGAAAAAAAAGACAGTGCAGAGCAAGCATTTCAGACAGTAATCCAGGCAAACACAACAGAAGTGATCAAAGCAGAATATAGAGAGAACCAGGGAACTGCCGGTCAGTACGCAAATTTTGCATACGGAGTTACAGGGGCTTTAATGGCAGGGGTTGTTCTTTTTTTTATAGAAAGGTATAGGAAAAAGCGGAATGAAAATTATCATAACCATCAAAAATGAACTGAGTGAAAAGACCTATGATATTTCTCTTGACAATCAGCAAAAAGTAGCAACCACTTTACAGGTGATGAGGGAAAATCTTCCGGAATCATTGCAGGGTATCGGAGATAACCCGGAAATCCAATCAGAACGGACGAGCCGTCATCTCAGGGTGGACACAACTTATGAGGAATCCCATATCTATACAGGCGATGTACTGATAATTTCACAAGGAGAAAGAGAGTAAGAGAGGGACAGATGGATGAGAAAAAGAAAAGCGGTTGTAGAAACTTCAAATGAAAAACAAACAGAACAGACACAGACTGTCAGCATGGATTTTCTGAGAGAGGAGATCAAAAAATCCTCTATCCATGCAAAAGACAGCTATGACTATAAAAAACTCTGTGTAGAACGAGCAGGATTACTGCCTTGCCGATATGAAGAAGACAGGGAAGACTTGTATTTCTATTATGATATCAAGGGGATGAAACCTCTTAGCAGTATTAAGAATGAGGACAGGGAGAAAAAGTATCAGATTTTGATCAATTTTTCTTTGCTGAAAAATCTGCAGACAGATTATGTCCTCAAATTAACAGAAGAAAATCTGTACTTTGATGAAAACGGACTACTTTATTTAAAGGACCGTGATATCTATGGTCGTGGTGAAAGACCGGATGAAGACTATTTTCTGACTTCTTATAAAAGCTTTGTGGCAGGAATATTAGGGAGCAAGTATTCCGTAGCACAGATACAGGAAAGCGGAATTGAGATATGTAAAAGTGAAAAATGGTTTGAACCGGTTTATAACTGCAAATCTGCAGAAGAGATCGCAAATGTCCTGCGAGGAGTAAAGCAAGAGTATATTTCCAAGCAAAAGGAGCAGATGCGGAACGTAAAGAAGTCCACATATTCTGTATGGAGAATCGTAGCGGTCGCAGCCACTATTGCCACACTGGTGGGAGGCGGATATGCGGGATACCTGTCGTTTAAGACGGTTCCTGAGCAGACACAGCTGCTGGCCGCCAATGAAGCGTTCATACAGAGAGATTACAGAACTTGTGTGGAAAGCTTAAGGCAAGTGGAGCCAGAGGATATGGAAACGAATACACTCTATATTTTAGCATATTCATATGCAAATATGGAGAGTTTCCGGCAGGATGAGATGAGGACCATTATAGAAAACCTGTCAACCAGCAGTAATCCGAAGACACTGGAATACTGGATCCGGATCGGCAGACTGGAAACAAAAAAAGCAGAAGAGATCGCGCTTTCTTTATCAGATGATAAACTTCTTATCTATGCTTATATGAAAGAGGCGGATGATTTGGAGAACAATACACAGATTGATGGAGACGAAAAGAAAAGCCGTCTGGACGAATTAGAAAGCCAGATTGAGAAGCTGGGAGATAAATACGAATCACAAGAAGATGCTGCTCAAAACAGCAGTGCCGGGACACAGACAAATAATACTGCATCAGGCGAGGAGAATCAAAACGCAACAGGAACTACAGCAACAGATGCTGCCCGGTAAAAAGTTTCAGAATATTCATGAGGAGGAAGAGCATGGGAAGTTATTTTGATGATGATTGGCGGGAACGGCAGCGAATTATCCATATCAACAACCAAATTTCAAACTTAGAGAGTGAGCGTACAATATATGAAAACGCTAAGACCTCAGTGGAACAGGCGAGAACAAGCTGCAGTAACGAAAAAACAGCATGGGAAACAACAGTTGGAAGATTTTCCGGCAAGGAAGTGAAAAAGACAGATGTTTTTGAAGGCGAAATGGCAAATGCGCTGGAAACCTATGTCAATGATGCAAAAGAGGAAAATAATAATGCAATAACAGAAGCCGGGAATTTAGTGGCTGGACTGGACAGCCAGATCGATAAAATCGAAAGCAAAATATCACAGCTGAGCACCCAGATCACAAACTGGAGAAATCAGTTATAAGGAGGGACTAGTATGGCATCCAAAATTGCATTAATGGAAGATGAATATTCAACACTGCAGGAAAAATTGGCATCTTGCCATGAACAGATCCTGGAGTATATCGAAAATATCGTGGAACAGCTGCAAGGATTAAGTTCCGCTGGCGGAGATTTCTACACGGACTCTATCTCTCCGAAAGTTGATCTTTTGTGTGAGGAACTGAATGCGGCAAAGGCATCTATGGGGGATGTGTATTCCGCGCATCGCGAGATCATCACCAGTTTTTTGACTGCAATCGGAGATCTGGATACCTGCTGCTAAGGAGGAACTGTTATGAGAGAAAATATTCACATTAATTTGGAGAACGTTGAAGGCGTCGTAGAACAGGCGGCGGGTAATATTACGGAAACACAGGAGGATGTTGCTCAAATTTATGGAAGTCTGATCAGCGGATTGGCAGACTCGGCAGGCGATGAAGCGGATGCATTGCGGGATCAGCTTGAAACAGAAAAGGCGTTAGTAAGCGCACTGTCCGATACATTAAAACAATTTGCGGAAAGCATCCGATTCGCTGCCTCGGAGTTTGCAAATCTGGATTCTACCGGAGCCAGCCATATGGACAAAAAATAGAGGAGAAAGGCGGAGTAAATATATGAGACGAGTGTTTCAGACGGCAGAGATCGAGAGCCTCTGCCAGGAATTAAAAAGCATACTGGAGGCGTGT
>CALWQP010000020.1 GCA_944383695.1 uncultured Mediterraneibacter sp. | reverse complement strand
TTCAGGGCGTCCGTTATGCTCCGCACAGCGTCCGCTCTGAAACGCATCGGAGTCCGCTAGGCTCCGCAGAATGCAGACAAAGCTGATTACGAAAATTTTGGATTTTAAAATCCGGCTTTAAGTTGAAAGGCAGGAATATTCCCTTTCTATTCCTGCCTTTGAAGGCGCTGTACCTTGATAAGTGAATATTTTATCCTGCAGGACGTAAAGAAACAGTGGAGCCGGGTAGCAGATACGCCAGGATGATTCAACATCAATGCTTACTTTGCGACATCATGTCGTAAAGTTTGTACATATAGACAGGAGAGAAATTGAAGATGGATAGGAGCGAGAAAATATCATGCTATGAGCAGAGGGTGGGAACTTTGTGGCGAAGATTCTGTTTCTAATAATGATATTTCCGGAGAGGCTGTTCCGGTCTGAAAAGATGGTGAGATACCAATGAGGCTGTTCCCCCACAGCCGCCTGCGGGATTTTTTGCGATGAAAAGGGAGAATGAAATGGATACAAAAAAATTACTGCGATATACAATGCAGTTGGCTATGTTAAAGCAACTTTTAACAAAAAAATTGATAGACGAAAATGAGTATTTGTTGATACAGAAAAGACTGATGAAAGATTATGGTGTCGTTTCCAATATTACCGCTTGACGAATCGTTTGTGCTGATCTATAATAAACTCAACACTACGATAGGAATACAAAAAATGAAGGAGCGGAAAATGGAAATAGAGTTGATTAAGGCAAATGACTTTTCTGACGGTTCTTCCAGAAGGCGTATAGAACGGTTGAGGGTTGCTGCCTATTGCCGTGTGAGTACGGATGATGAGGATCAGATAAAAAGTTATAATTCTATGGTGAGATATTATACAGATCTCATTCAAAATAACAAAGAGTGGGTTTTTGCAGGTGTTTATGCCGATAAAGCTATTACAGGAACTAAAACGGATAAAAGAGATGAATTTCAACGGCTAATTCAAGATTGTATGGATGGGAAAATTGATTTAATCATCGCAAAAAGTATCCCACGATTTGCTAGAAATACGCTGGATACTTTAAAATATGTCCGTATGCTAAAAGAGAGAAATATCGCAGTCTACTTTGAGGTAGAAAAAATCAATACCTTAAAAGATGGTGAATTTCTAATGACAATCCTAAGTTCTGTGGCACAGCAGGAAGTCGAAAATACTTCTGCTTATGTGAAAAAGGGATTAAAGATGAAAATGAAACGGGGAGAGCTTGTTGGTTTTCAGGGGTGTATGGGATATGATTATGATGTGGCTACAAAATCTATTTCCATTAACGAAGAAGGTGCAAAGGTTGTCCGCTATATATTTGAACGCTATGTAGCGGGAGCTGGAAGCACTATGATTGCCAGAGAGCTAAATGAACAAGGGATAATGACAATAAAAGGAAATCCCTGGGTGTCATCCAGTGTCATGGGAATCATAAATAATGAAAAATATAAGGGCGATATTTTGCTAGGCAAAACATTTACAGTCGATCCTATCTCAAAAAGACGGTTGGAGAACTTAGGGGAGGAAGATCGGTATTACATACATAATCACCATGAACCGATTATTTCTGAAGAAATGTTTGCGAGAGCACAGGAGATCAGAAGCCGCAGAAACGGAAACCGTAAGCATGGTGCTATACCAGGGAAACGGGAGAAATTCAGCCGACAGTATGCTTTCAGTTGTTTGTTGGAATGTGGATTCTGTGGGGGGAATCTTTCACGCAGACGTTGGCACAGCAATTCAAAGTATAAAAAAACTATATGGCAGTGTGTGAAGGCTACCAAAGAGGGGAAGCGGTTCTGTCCGGATAGTAAAGGAATCCCGGAGCAGGTAATAGAAGAAGCTTTTGTGGAATCATATCGGATGCTTTGTAGAGATAATAAAGATGTAATAGAAGAATTTCTAAAACGTACTGAAAAAGCACTTGGCGAAAATTCTGCAGAGGATCAGTTGAATAAGTTGCAAAAAAAGATTGATAATCTTTCATATAAGAGAAAGAAGCTGTTGGATAATTATTTGAGCGGCATTGTTGAAAAGGATATTTATGAAGAAACAGATGTAAGCCTTAAGACAGATTTAAGCAATGCAAAAGCTAAGCTGGAGTATTTTCAACAGCAGGCGGATGAAGAAGGTTCTCTGCAAAGGAGAATCGCAGATTTTAAGAAAGCATTGTCTCAAAATGAGGTGTTAGAGGAATTTGACAGAGGTATATTTGAGAGTATAATTGAAAAGGTAATCGTTGGTGGTTACGATGAAAGCGGAGAAAAAGATCCCTATAAAATCACTTTCATATATAAAACAGGATTTAAAAATGAAATTGGAAATGCAAAGAAGCGGTTTGGAAAATCTGCTGGTGTCGTGGACAAAGCGAAAAAAATGTGTTCCGATGTCAGTGACAAGGTAAAGGATGTGTATTCCAATGTTAGTGACAACACATGTGGAGACTATTGTGTTGATACAAAAGAAAAACTCGTAGAAATCCTTTATTTTAGGCACTTTGCGAAGCATTTCGTGTTTACATTCGAGGGCAAAAAATGCGAAATAAGAACCTGAAAAATTACTTTGACATTTCTGTGGTGGTTGATATCGGGTGTGGGAACACAAACGAAAAACAGGGATTTTTTAAAGGTCATACATGTATGTAGTGCCTACCAATATATAAAAATGTGAGAGTGAACACTACATAGATAAAGTGTGTAAGTGATAGGATAATTAAAAGGGAGACACGAATGTTTTTATTGCAATATATAAACTATGTAGCTAAAGATTCTAAAAAGAAAAGAGATGTTATTTCCTGTCTGGTTATAGTGATGGCGGGCATGTTTGTAGGTATAGTACTGCACTTTATAAAACCATTTCTGAATTACTTATTAATTTTATTTGAACACAATATGCATTATTTCGTAAATGCGATTAATCCAGTCAACACGTGGGTGAATATAGAAAAATCATTTGTGGAAATAATAATAGTCTTATTAATTGTAACAGTACTATCTTTCTTTATATCATTTTTTTTAAGGCTCAGAAGAGGATGGTTAATACTGCTGGTATGTGTTTTAGAATTGGCTATAACTGCTGTTATGGTTAAAGAAGTTAGAATTTTAATTATATTAACAGCAATAGTGTTACTTATGATGCAAAGACTGATTCCATTGGGAGGTGGATTCTACTATAAGATAATTCAATATGTGTTTTACATACCTGATATTTATAACAGAAAAGAGCGCAAGAAAATAAGTGCGATAAAGATAGTCTTGAAAGGTGTATTTCTATTTGTTCTTGGAGTAGTATTTGCGATACTCTTGAATAGTGTATTGCCTTATTTATCGGTTAAAGTGTCATTTCTTCTATTTATAGTAATGGTCATTTTAGTATGGATTTATCAGTGTTCAGATTTAACGACTAAAATTATTAGAAAAATGATTTCATATAGTAGTATTATTATAGTTGTCTTATTGGATAATAATTCTTTTGAAATAGGTAATTTGTCACCTATCTTGGCACTTGTTTCTATATTCTTTGCTGTTGAGAGAGTTATAGCACTGGTAAAAGAGTTGGAAAAAAGAATTGAATGTGAGAGTTTTTTGTTTTTGTGTGACGAAATAAATGATTGTGATGAGTTACTAAAGCAACGCTTAGAGATTCCAATGGAGATAATTGGAAAACTGTCAGAAGATATGTTAACGCGGCAAATTCTGATAAATTTTAAACTTGGTTTTGAGTCTAAAGTAATGGAAATGATTGAAGTATATAAGTCGCAGAGATTTAAAAAGGAATCACATATCATACAAGGGATTGAATATGAAATTAAGCTTAAAGAGGAGAGAATTTCAATTGAGGAAGCCGAAGTGATTTTGGAGGGTATTTTTTCACAAGTAAATAAGGGATTAGGATATTGGAAGCTTAACTGTGATTATGCAAATATATTGTATTTGAGGGGTAAAGACTATGGTAAGATTGTAGATTTATTAGAAGAAAAGTGGCTGTTATTAGACGATGAAATGAAATATATCCTTTATTATGCCTATATCAAACAGGACATAAGGAAGGTTGCTGAAACAGTAAAAAGAGAGATAACTAATTTTGAAGAAGTAAAACGAAGAGTTGATAAATGGAAAAAAGAAGTGATAAGTAATAAATTGATGTTCGGTGAGGAATAAGAAATCAAAAAAATTTTGTACTGCGAGAGGCTATTTTTGTAAACATGAAAGTCTGAAGCAAATAGATATGTTTGGCAGATATGCCCATGTGGAGACCATTTGCCTTCTGGAGCGAAAACCTTGATTTTATGCGGGGCTTTTTGAAAAGAAATGAAGTTGTGCTTTTTAGAAAAATGAATGAAAACAGATGTAATACAGGGTTATGCTCTGTGGAGAGATACCACGGTGCATAACCCTCATTTTTGGGCAAATAGATAATAGAAAGGCTTTTATTATATAGACATAATAAATTGCTCCACAAAAAACAATGCAGCTCCAATCGCGGGAGTATACTGTCCATGAGCCCCGACAAGGATGTGCTCTCTGCTTAATTTAAACGGCGCGGCTGAATTAATACGCTCTAAGAGATACTCAATATCTTCCTGTGTAAAATATGGGGCAAGGTAACCGCTTATGATGATCGGGGCATCAATGACCATATTCAAATTTTTCATGGCAAATGCCAGATGATTCAGATAATCCTCCCATATCTGCAGAAGATAGGGAGAGTTTTTCTTTCTTAGCAGAGGAAAAAATTCTTTTACAGGTAATTGGGCGGAATGTTCCAGAGAGTTGGCGGAACAATAGGTTTCCAGGCAGCCGCGGTTTCCGCAATAGCATAAAGGCCCATCGGGATTGATACACATATGTTCGATAGAGCCACTGTGCATGGATATGCCATGATGGATAGCGTGGTTGGTTATAATAGCGCCGCCCAGATTTCTGTTTAATAAAAAAATAACTGCGCTGTCTAAGTCACTATGATTCCACAATTCCAGATAGGCCGCCGCTTTAGAGTCATGCTCCAGATGGCATGGATAAGGGAGACGGCGGGAAAAATCCTCAAGATTCATGCCGGTATTGTTCATAATACTTCCATAAGTTACGGTTGTATTGTCAGGGGAGATAATCCCCTGGGTGGCAATGGAAATCCCTAAGATTTTTTCAGAGTCATAATTATTTTTCAGAATAAAATCTTTAATGTTGTCAGCTACCTGATCATAGTAATCCACAGTATTTGAGTAAGGAACAGGTGTGGTATCGGTGCAGATGGAATTTCCATATAAATCTACGGTGGTTATGTGAAACATATTTTTTAAAATTCCAATTCCAATGGAGATCCTGAAGTCTGAAACGATTTGGATTGCCTGAGCTTTTCGCCCGCCGGTGGAGTCGAAATACCCATTTCTCTCGATCAGTCCCTCTTTTTCCAACAGATTCAGATTTTGGCTGACAGTGGATAAACCCATCTGCAGATCCTGTACGATCTGCAGCTTGGAGGTTTGTTTTTTCTTATAGACATACTGATACACTTTAGATTTGTTTATTTTTTTTAGTGTAATTGTAGTAAATCCTTTTTCATTCATAAAATCATACTCCTGGTAAAGTTACATGTTTCTCATAATATTAAGAATCAAGTCCATTTTAATATACAATTATAGAAAACGCAATCGCTACAAAACTCATAGTGAAAATGACCAAAAATGATGAGATGAAATTGTATTTTCCGTCAATAGACATGTGATATAAGAAGTTATATACTTAACTTACAATTAAGATATAAGCGTAAGTTTCAAACGAAATAAAAAGAATCAGGAGGTAACAACATGAAGTTAACAATTAATGGAATTAAAGACCGTGAGCCATGGCAAAAGGCGGGGATTGTACTCCCGGGATATGATGTGGAGAAGGTGTCTGAAAAAGCCAAAAAGGAACCGCAATGGGTACATTTTGGTGTTGGTAATATTTTCCGTATATTTATCGGTGGAATTGCAGACGGTCTCCTTGAAAACGGTGCGATGGACCGGGGCATTACCTGTGTAGAGACATTTGACTATGATGTGGTTGACAAGATTTACGAGCCCTATGACAATTTGGGACTGAGTGTGATCCTGCATGGAGATGGAACCAGAGAATACAAAGTATTGGGTTCTCTGGCTGAGGCAATAAAAGCACAGTCATCCGATCCGGCGCAATGGAATCGGCTGAAAGAGATTTTTACCAGCTCTTCTTTACAGTTAGTATCTTTTACGATCACAGAAAAGGGATACGCATTGCAGAAAGCAGATGGCACATGGTTTCCTTTTGTGAAGGCTGATATTGAGAATGCCCCGGACAAAGCGGCCGGAGCGATGGCAGTGCTGACAGCGATGCTCTATGAACGGTATAAAGCAGGACGTTATCCTCTGGCGCTGGTATCTATGGACAACTGTTCTCAGAATGGCGCAAAGCTTCGTGAGTCTGTGCTGACTATGACAGAAGAGTGGAAGAAAAAGGGCTTTGTGGATGCAGGTTTTGCTGCCTATGTAAGCGATGAAGAAACGGTTGCTTTCCCCTGGACGATGATTGACAAGATCACGCCGCGCCCCAGCGAACAGATTGCGGATGACCTTGAAAACCTGGGTGTGGAGGATATGCAGCCGGTTATCACAGGAAAGAAGACTTATATCGCTCCTTTTGTCAATGCCGAAAAACCTCAGTATCTCGTGATGGAAGACAGCTTTCCAAATGGCCGCCCGGCTCTGGAAAAAGGTTTTGGCGTATATATGGCCGACAGGGAAACTGTGAATCTGTCTGAACGCATGAAAGTAACAGTATGCTTAAACCCGGTACATTCTGCGACAGGTCCTCTTGGAGTGGTCCTGGGATATGATTTGTTTGCCCATATGTTAAATACGGATACGGATATGATGAAAATGGCCCGCATGGTAGCCTATGACGAAGGCCTTCCGGTAGTGCCGGATCCGGGAATTCTTTCCCCGCAGGAATTTGTAGACGAGCTTTTTAACGACCGGTTCCCAAATGAATATCTGGGAGACACAAACCTCCGTCTTGCTGTCGATGTATCACAGATGGTGGGCATTCGTTTTGGTGAGACGATCAAAGCGTATGTGGAAAGATATGGTGATGCCTCACGTCTTACTGCTATTCCGCTCGGGATTGCCGGATGGCTCAGATATATGCTGGCGGTGGATGACGAAGGAAAGACATATGAACTTGCTCCGGATCCAATGAATGAGGAGCTCCAGGAACAGCTAAAAGATGTCGTAGTGGGAAAACCGGAAACTTTTACGGACCAGTTAAAGCCCATTCTCTCTAATGAGAGGATATTCTTTACTGACATTTATCAGACCGGTCTGGGAGAAAAGATTGAAACTATGTTCCGTGAAATGATCGCCGGACCTGGCGCGGTAAAGGCAACCGTACATAAATATGTAGGAGGAAGATAAAATGGCAGAACCGGTATTTGCGGCAGAGCCTTCAAGGCTGCTGATCGCAGCGGTGGCAGGAATCTTGTTATTGCTGCTGCTTATCATAAAATTTAAGATACATCCAGTATTATCGCTGCTGATTTCCGCGCTGTTCATTGGGCTTGGGGCCGGGATGCCGGTCCCGACGCTGGTTTCCACTGTGGAAAAAGGAGCCGGGGAGACTTTGCAGGGTATTGTATTGCTGATTGGTCTGGGGTCCTTGTTTGGCGGGATTCTGGAAGTTTCGGGAGGCGCACAGTGCGTCGCTCAGACTTTGGTCAATAAGTTTGGCGAAAAAAAGGCAGGGGCTGCCCTGGGAATTACGGGGCTGGTAGTTGGCACGACTGTATTTTTTGAGGCCGGCGTTGTGATATTGATTCCCCTGGCATTTGGCCTTGCCAAGAGAACAAAAAAATCCACTTTATACTATGTGATCCCGCTTTTGGCAGGGCTTGCTACAGGCTTTGCGTTCATACCTCCGTCCGCCGGTTCCGTGCTTGTCGCAAATATGCTGAATGTGGATTTGGGGATCATGATCGCGGTGGGCGTTCCGGTGGGTATTTTATCATTGGTCTTTGCGGGAATACTCTGGTCAAAATTTATTGGAACCCGGATCAATACCGGGCTGCCATCCAATATTCAGGAGGTACGGGAAGCGGAAGACGGGAATCTTCCTAAATTTTCTACAGTTTTAGTTATTATTTTGGTCCCGCTGGTTCTGATTTTGTGCAGTACTGTTTCAGAATATATTCCAGGCATAGAATTTATGCGCCCGGTATTGGAGTTTTTAGGGACACCGTTTGTCGCTTTGATCATAGCTGTGCTGCTCGCCATGTATTTTTTGGGAAAGAGGCAGGGCTATAACGGGGAACAGCTAAAGAAGATATTGGACCGCTCGTTACGTCCTACAGGACAG
Source organism: uncultured Mediterraneibacter sp. (assembly GCA_944383695.1). Taxonomy (GTDB): domain Bacteria; phylum Bacillota; class Clostridia; order Lachnospirales; family Lachnospiraceae; genus Mediterraneibacter. The sequence continues at coordinate 45,592 of CALWQP010000020.1, read as the reverse complement.
ATCCTTCTGGTAATTACCGGGGGAGGGATTATCCGCTGGGTGCTGCAGGACTGCGGAATGGGAGACATTATTGGGCCGGCATTGGAAAAGAGTGGTCTTCCGTTAGTTCTTGTAGCCTTCCTCATCGCGGCGTTGATCCGTGCGTCCGTAGGAGCGGCAGTAGTGGCAATGACAATGGCGGCAGGGATCATGGCGTCCATGCCAGGCGTTGCGGAATTATCCCCGGTTTATCTTGCGGCAATGGTCTGCGCGATCAACGGAGGGGCGACTGCTTTTAGCCATGTGAATGATTCCGGTTTCTGGCTGGTCAACTCTCTTTTGGAGATTGATGAAAAAACCACACTGAAATCATGGACGATCATGGAAACGATCGTAGGTATCACAGGTTTAGTATATGCTGTCCTTATCAGCCTGTTTGCATAGGAGGACGAGAGAAATGATTGCAAAAGTAATTTTGGGAACGATGCAGAACGCAAAGAAATTGGTAAACATTGTGGAACACCTTCCGTATGACGCCGAATTATGTAACGGACGCTATATAGTGAATGCCAAATCTATGCTCGGCGTATTAAGTATGCCGGAATTTAAAGAAGGAGAGCTGCATATCCATACGGATAACGAAGCGGAATGTGAAGAAATCCTTGAAAAGCTGCTGGAGCAAGACCTTTTGGCGGATACCAATGATTCTGTGAGCCGTTCGCTTTATGACATTACGGTATTTGGAGAGATACTGATAGACTTTACCGCTCAAGGAGAAAATGAAGATGGGCAGGTACTGTTTGCCCGGAATCCGGGAGGAGCGCCTGCGAATGTCGCTGTTGCTGCGAACAGGCTTGGATCGCATACGGCATTTCTTGGCAAAGTAGGAAAAGATATGCACGGAGAATTTCTCCGCGAAGTGTTAGACCGCGAACAGGTGGATACCAGGGGGCTGCTTTTAGACGAAAAGTATTTTACAACGCTGGCGTTTGTAGATATCAATGAAGCTGGTGAACGTACTTTTTCCTTTGCTCGAAAACCAGGGGCAGATACTGAGATTCAGAAGGAAGAGCTGGACATAGATATATTAGACCGCACGAATATTTTCCATATAGGCTCGCTGTCCCTTACTGATCAGCCGGCCAGGGATACAACATTCTATGCGGTTAAAAGGGCAAAGAATAAAGGAAGCATTATTTCCTATGACCCTAATTACCGAGCTTCTTTGTGGGAAAACGAGAAAACAGCAAAGCGGCATATGAGGAGTCTGCTTCCGTATGTGGATATGATAAAAATGTCTGATGAGGAAATGGAGCTCTTAACAGATTTTCAGGAAGCAGAGGAGGCCGCGAAGGAATTATACCGTCAGGGAATAAAGATTGTGGCGGTCACTCTTGGGAGCGAAGGAGCTTACGTTTATTGCAAAGAAGGCGGACGTAAAGTATCCGGCTTTACAAGTCATGTTGTGGACACAAATGGTGCGGGCGATTCTTTCTGGGGAGGCTTCCTTTACAGGATCAGTAAATTGGAAAAATGTTTGGATGATCTGGGCTTGGATGAACTGGAAGAGATCGCGAGGTTTGGAAATGCGGTCGCAAGCCTTTGTGTGGAGAAAAGAGGAGCGATTCCGGCAATGCCGAACTTACAGCAGGTAGAGAAAAGACTGGTGCAATAAACATGAATTTTAAGACTGAAGGATCAAATAAAAAGAATAGGATTTGGTCAGTATCTGTAATGGCGAGATATGTGTGGGTACAAATGTAGAAAGTATAATGAACTGCTGGTTCGGCATCTGATTGAAAAGTTGGAGTCTATGATGAGCAGTTTGGGAGAGAAAGGATCTAGTGCGAAGGCAGGGAGATAAAAAAATAAAATGAAGCGCCTTGTGGCTTTTAAATATCTGCAAGGCGTTTTTTAGTATAGTGTTAATTTTAAAAAGAGTATCTTGTGATTATCAATCAAAGGGGTTACAATTGTATTATACTCATGGAGGAAAATATTTATGGAATGGAAAAAACTGTTAACACAAACCCGATTGGGCAATGAAGAAAAAGCTCCAAAAGCATTTGATGATTATTATATAAGCCCATTTGAAAGAGATTATGAGAGGATTGTTTCCAGTGCGGCATTTAGAAGGCTGCAGGATAAAACACAAGTTTTCCCTTTGTCTAAAAGCGACTTTGTCAGAACTAGATTAACACACTCTATAGAAGTATCGACAATAGCCAAACAATTAGGAATTATGTGTTTCCAAAACACATCGTCATATCGGCAATTGTCAATAGATTGTGATAAGCAGGACGATGAAAAATTAAGGTCTCAAAGAGTAGGTGATATTGAAGCAATTTTGTCATGTGCCGGATTATTGCATGATCTCGGAAATCCGCCGTTTGGTCATGTCGGTGAAGAAATTATCAGGGAATGGTTTAAGGATAATCTTAAAAAGATTTATCCCCTGAAGAGCAATGACGAGAAGCCCATCTCTGACTTGTTGAATAAAAAACAGACAGCAGATTTGGAGAATTTTGAAGGTAATGCTCAGGCTTTTAGAATTTTATCAAAAGCCCGGTATCATTCAGAAATTAATCTGCCGTTTTCGATTATCAGTGCTTTGATTAAATACCCTACAAGATGTGATGAAATAGGGGAGGCCAGTATCAGGCATAAAATAGGCTGTTATCAGGCCGAAGAGAGTATTTTTTTACAAATTGCGAAAGAAGTGGGGACAAATAACGCAGACGGAACAGTGATCCGCCATCCTTTGGCATATTTAGTTGAGGCGGCAGATGATATTGCATATATGACTGCTGACTTAGAAGATGCTGTGAAATCAGGCATAGTCAGTGTCAGTGATTTGCTGTATTTCTTTAATGATACATATGAGTCATTGGGAGAAAAATACAAGGAATCTCAGCAGCATATCGATAGAACGAAAGAGATTATTGATAAATTGGATTCCCTTAATAAAGCAGAAAAAGATAAGACAAAAGTAATGAGTCAATGGGGAACATATCTTAGAAGATGGCTGATGTATGTTGCATGCTGGAGATTTTCAAAAAGTTATGACAGTATTTTGCAGGGAACATTTGATCATGATTTATTCTATGATAATAACCATAGCCTGACAGTAAAAATGTTAAAAAAGTCAATGGCTGAATTTGTTTTTGATTCGCGCGTTATCACAGAACCTGAAGTGTCTGCACAGGTCATTCTTAATTTTTTGTTAGATAAGTTTGTTCCCGCAGTCGTTCGATTTGATGGTTATGGGACAATGACCACGCAGGATAAAAAAGTAATTACTCTTATTTCTGCTAATTACATTGACGATTATTTTAAGGCAAAGGAATCTGATGGTATTACCGATGAGTCAGAACTTTTATATCGCAGAATACTCATCGCGACGGATTTTATAAGCGGAATGACAGATGGATATGCAAAACGTTGTATAAAAAAATGTCAGGGTTAGAATGATCATTTGACAACCACGTTACATACTTGACACATTTTTCACTAAATTTGACTCTGGATAATATTATGGCGCAAAAGCAGCAATAAAGTAAAATGTGTGAAAACGCAGGGGAATAAGAGAACATGAGAAAGAGAAAATCAACATGGGTAAAAAACATAGAGGATATTTGATCGCTTCGGCAGCAGCCATTATAGTTGTCATAATACTGATCATTATCGGGGTAATGGTTTTTAGCAGTGGCAGCGGGAAAAAATCAGAGATAGATGACACAAAGGCTGCTGAATAGACGAGCAGTCTTGAGTTATCTGTTACAGCAGATGAGTACTGGACAGCAGATTCCACTCCCGCCATCGTACATATAAAAGGGGATGACAAAGCAACGGAAGATGTTGATTTTTACCACGCTGTTATGCCGGAAGCGGCAATTCCGCTCCTGGCTCCGTCCCTGAGCCTGTCCACCAGCACAACTGGCAGGCGCATCAGGTATGGGTGCCAAATATCGTAACGGTAGTGGATGTTCCCGAACAGAAAGTAGAGGGGGCACGTCTCTATACGCGGCAGGCAGACGGCTCATGGATTGCCAACGGAGAGACATACTGGTTTGAAAACGGATTCACTGTTAATGACCTCGAAGCCCTGATAAAAGACAAGATAAGGAACGAGGGGTACATTGGAAGCTACCAGAATCTGAAGAGAACAGTTCCCGCCGTGACACACACGGAGGATCAGGGAAGTTACCATACTGATTATTATTACTGCGAATGCGGCGCTACAAAATAGGATGTAAATAAAGCTGTCCCTTCCGGGGAATACTGCTCAGAGATATTGAACAGAAAATTCCGGGAGGGACAGTTTTCTATGTGTACATGTATTACTTATAAAAACGAAGGATTTTATTTTGGCAGGAACATGGATCTGGAGTATTCCTTCGGGGAATGCGTTGTTGTCACACCACGCTGTTTCCCATTTCGGTTCACGTACGCAGAAGAGCAGACAGCGCATTATGCATTGATTGGAATGGCGGTGGGGCGGCAGGAAACAGAGCAGGAGAGGGAGGTGCGGGGGGCAGACAGAGATGTGCGGTCATTCCCGCTCTACGCGGAGGCAGTCAATGAAAAGGGACTTTGTATGGCAGGCCTGAATTTTCCCGGCAATGCATATTACCGAAAACCAGATGCAGGCAAGAAAAATGTGGCTACATTTGAACTTATCCCATGGCTTCTGGGAGTGTGTGCGTCTGTTGCGGAAGCAGAAGCAGAGCTGCGGAATATAAACATCACGGATGATGCCTTTTCAAAGACTATGCCGCCTGCACAGCTCCACTGGATGCTGGCGGACAGGGACAGATGTCTTGTGGTCGAGTCAGTCCGGGAAGGCATAAAAGTCTATGAAAATCCGATTGGTATTTTGACAAATAATCCGCCCTTTGAATACCATAGAATGAATCTGAACAATTATCTGAATGTGACTGCCGGATATCCGGAGGCCCGGTTCTGCCGGACGGACAGTGAGCGAAGAGGAAAAGCGGGAAGCGAGGAGTCATTTTCCGGAGAGGTCTCTTCATGTTCTCCGGGGCTCGTACCATATTCCCAGGGAATGGGCGGCATCGGGCTTCCCGGAGATTATTCTTCCTCTTCAAGATTTGTGAAAGCGGCTTTCCTGAAATGGAACGCTGTGTGCGAAAAAAATAATGAGGAGAATATCTCCCAGGTTTTTCATATTTTGGACAGCGTGGCAATGCCCCGGGGCCCGGTCGTCACACAGGATGGGAAATACGATATCACCACGTATTCCTGCTGTGTAAATGCAGATACAGGAACGTACTACTATAAAACCTACGGAAACAGCCAGATCAATGCTGTGGGTATGAAAGGCGCAAACCCGGACGGAAATACACTGACCGTTTACCCGATGGAGACAGGGCAGAACATCCGAAAGGTAAATTGAGAAATAGTACAGAGGCAACACAGAAATCCCCATTTCTGCATATATTTTACTATATGCATGAAAGGGGATTTCTATATGGAAATTACAGAATATATCAAACCGGAACTGATCGTCGTCGCGCTGGCGCTCTATTTTCTTGATATGGCACTGAGAAAAAGCTCGGTCATTCAGGAAAAATATATCATTTTTCTTACAGGTCTTGTGGGGATACTGATCTGTTCCTTATATGTGTTTGCCACCTGTGAGTTCAGCGAAGCAAAGGATGTGGCAATGGCGGCGTTTACAGCAGTCACGCAGGGCATTATCGTGACAGGAGTGAGCGCCTATGCAAAACAGATCATTACCCGGATCAGCAAAAAGTAATTTAACGCTTTGAAATTTTCGCGCTTTAAAGTATTGAAGAAATGGGTGGGAATGTGCTATACTGTATCTGCATTTTATGTTTAAAAACAGATTCAGGAGGATAGACCACAATGGAAAGAAGGATCAGTGGACATACACAGCTTTATGGGCTTATCGGCTCTCCGGTGGGGCACTCCGGCTCTCCGGCTATGTATAATTACAGTTTTGAAAAGCTTGGGATAGATGCAGCCTATCTTGCTTTTGAAGTGCCGCTGGAGAAGACGGAGGACGCGGTCAATGCGCTTCGAAATCTTCACGCAGGCGGTTTTAATGTGACCATGCCGTGCAAAACGGCAGTGGCGCGGCTGGTGGACAGGCTTTCCCCGGCGGCGGAGCTGGTGGGAGCGTGCAATACCGTAGTCTTCGAAGAAGACGGCACGATGACCGGACATATCACGGACGGCACCGGATTTTTGCGGAACCTTAAGGAACACGGTGTTGACATTGAAGGCAAGAAGGTCGTTCTCCTCGGAACAGGAGGGGCGGCCACTGCCATCGCTGTTCAGGCCGCATTGGACGGAGTGAGTGAGATTGCCATTTTCAACCGGAAGGATGAGTTCTATGCCAATGGAGAAGAGACGGTGGAAAAGATAAAGAATGCAGTCCCTGGCATCAGGAAAGTCTATATTGATGATCTGGGTGATACAGAGGCGCTGAAGCAGGCGGTTTCAGGAAGCGATATCCTGATCAATGCCACTCGTGCGGGCATGAGTCCGCTTGAAGATGTGCTGCCTGTCCCCGCAGAATTCCTTCATAAAGACCTGGCGGTGGCTGACGTAGTCTATAATCCGAGAGAGACCCTGCTGCTGAAAAAGGCAAAAGAAGCCGGATGCCGTGCAGTGGTGGGAGGAATCGGGATGCTTCTCTGGCAGGGAGCGGCAGCCTTTGAACTGTTTATGGGAAAAGAGATGCCGGCACAGGAAGTAATGGAGAAATTTTTCAAATGAAACACAGATCCACAAACAATTTTCTTCTGGCGCTGACCGCACTGATCTGGGGCAGCGCCTTTGTGGCGCAGAGCGTGGGGATGGACTATCTCGGTCCGTTTACGTTTAATTCGATCCGCAGCATTATGGGAGGGATCGTGCTGTTGCCTGTCCTTTTTATTTTGAAGAGGCAGGGGAGAAAGAGCGGACAGTCGGAATCCACATCAGGCAGCAGGAAAACTCTGGTGATCGGCGGCATCCTCTGCGGCACTGCCCTTGCTGTGGCAAGCTCCCTGCAGCAGATCGGCATTGTGTATACCAGTGCGGGAAAAGCAGGCTTTATCACAGCGCTGTATATCCTGATCGTCCCTGTCATGGGGCTCTTCCTTGGTCGAAGAGCCGGGCTGAAGGTGTGGATCGGAGTCGCGCTGGCTGTGGCAGGCATGTATTTCCTGTGCATTACGGACGGGTTTTCCATATCAAAGGGCGATTTCCTTGTATTTCTGTGTGCGATCGTATTTTCCATACATATCCTTGTGATCGACTATTTTGCGCCGAAGGTGGACGGTGTGGCGCTGTCCTGCATCCAGTTTTTTGTGTGCGGTATCCTGTGTGCCGTCCCTATGCTCGTGCAGGAACAGCCGCAGGTCAGTGAGATATTGGCAGCGTGGATGCCTCTTGCCTATGCGGGAGTGCTCTCCTGCGGAGTGGCATATACGCTTCAGGTCATCGCGCAGAAAAATACGGAGCCCACTGTGGCTTCTCTGCTTCTCAGCCTTGAGTCTGTATTCTCTGTGCTGGCGGGATGGGTGATCCTTGGGGAGCGTCTGTCCGGCCGGGAACTGTTCGGTTGCGCGCTGGTGTTTGCGGCGGTGCTCCTGGCACAGCTCCCGGGACAAGGGAAAGCGCCCGCGGGAAAAAAGCAGATTCCGTAAAGGAAGGACGAGTTGAGAAATCCCCGGAGCTTCAAGGCTGTTCTTCTTCTGTTTTGACATAAAACATAATTTTAGTGATGTATTCATTTTCATCATAAGTCGTGATATAGTCATTGATGCAGAATTCGTAAGAATCCGATATGATCTGCAGTGAGTTTGATCTGCAGTAATCAAGGATCTTCTCATACGAACGCCCAATAGACAGATAATCTCCGATGTGGTAGATGCTGACGCACTTCCCGGCGGAAAGCTGCCGGATGTTACTGACTTTATTCGTTTTTTCAATTGGAAGAAATGCACAGACCGCTTCCGTATACCGTCTTTCCATGATGTGACGGAAAGGGACGATCACGCCGCATTGGAAGAAAATCGGCAGATCTTTCTGAAAGGATTCGGCAAAGCATTTTTTTGTTGCAATACTGATTTCCTGCAGGGTGTAAGGCTTTTCCACTTCGTGCAGCAGGATATACTGTGCGTTTGTATCTTCAATCACAACAGAATTTTCTTTTTCTGTATATAGCCTGGCGTCTTCCATCTGGGCGCAGCGATGTGTCAGCCGGCTTCGGATCAGGCGTAGTTCCTGAATCTGGCGGTCAATGACAGTGAGCTGATTCTTTAAGGCTGTAAGACTGCTTTCAATATTGTAATGCTGCATATGGTTCTTGATCTCATTCAGAGAAAAACCGATTTTCTTCATGATCAGTATGGTATCCAGATAATCGATCTGGGAAGAACTGTAATAGCGGTATCCGTTTTTCGGGTCCACATATGCGGGACGGAATAAGCCGATCTTATCATAAAAAATCAATGTCTGCTTAGAAATATTCTGGTATTTTGATACTTCTCCGATAGAAAATAAATTATCCATGCTTTTCTCCTTGACATTAAAGTTACTATATTCTTTATCATATCTTTTGTAAAAGTAAAATACAAGGAGGTTTTCTCATGTTTGTTCATTGGTTTTCTGCATCTGTAAAAAAGAGTGCAGAGGGGCTGTCATGGAAAAAGATTGTATGGATCATGTCCGGAGCGGCAATCTGCTCCTTTGGAATCCACAATATACATCAGCAGACCGGGATAACCGAAGGCGGAGTGATCGGTATGATGCTTTTTGCAGAGTACTGGCTGGGGATTTCGCCGGCTGTCCTTACATTTCTTCTGGACATTTCCTGCTATTTACTTGCTTTTAAGTACTTAGGGGGCAGATTTATTAAAATATCCATTGTATCGACTTTGAGTGTTTCCATGTTCTATGAAGTTTGGGAAGCATTTCCGACTATGCTGCCGGATCTGTCAGTATTTCCACTGCTGGCAGCTGTCAGCGGAGGGATCTTTGTTGGAGTCGGTGTCGGGATCATTGTGCGGCAGGGAGGTTCAAGCGGTGGGGACGATGCATTGGCTCTTACCATTTCCAATCGGACTCACTGGCGATTGTCACGTGCTTACTTATTTACTGATCTGGTGGTGCTGGGGCTCTCATTAACCTACATTCCTTTTTCACGCATAATCTTTTCTCTTGTAACTGTTACGATCTCTTCCTTCCTGATAGACCGTATTCAGACGTTCAAATTGCGCGGGGCAAGGTAACGGTTATCAAGGCGGCTGTGGGCGCACAGTTTCATAGTTCGATCACCCGGGTCGCCACCTTTTCCCGGAAAGACCGGTCATGCTCCACAAAGAGCATGGTGGGGCGGGCTGCGAGAAGTAGTTCTTCCAGTTGGATGCGGGAAAAGATATCGATAAAATTCAGAGGTTCATCCCAAAGAAACAGATGTGCAGGCTGGCACAGCGAGGATGCCAGCAGCACTTTCTTTTTCTGCCCCTGGCTGTAATCTTCGATGTTCTTTTCGAATTGAACTCTTTCCAGCCCAAGTTTCGTTAGTACGGTCAGGAAAAGAGCATCATCCAGCCCCTGCTTTTCGGCAAAGGAGGAGAGCGTGCCTCTCAGCCGGGATGCATCTTGTGGGATATAAGAAATCTTAAGCCCTCCGGTAAGATATACTTTTCCGGTGTGAGGAATATCTTCCCCTAAGATAAGCTTCATCAGGCTGGACTTCCCGCAGCCGTTTTTTCCTGACAGGGCGATGCGCTCGCCCTTTGAAACTTCAAGGCTGAAATGTGTGAGCAGAGGGGAACTCTGCCCCCAGTGGCCCTCATTACAGCCCCCATGATCAATCGTGACATCCTGCAGTGATACGAGCCTGCGGCTGTGGTGCTCCATCATATTGATCTTCAGGCTTTCCAGGGATTCTATATCTTTGAGGAGGCCTTCTTTTTCACGGATGGCATTTTCTTTTCGGCGCTCCAGCGACTTTGCGCGCTTCATCATTTTTGCAGCCTGATGGCCGATATGTCCCCGGTCCGGTTTGAGACCCGCGACACGAGTGCCGGTCTTTGAGCTCTCGACTTTATCTGACCAGAGTGCCGTCTGCCGTGCCGCCTCCTTTAATTTATGGATGTCTTTTTTCAGATTTTCATTCTGCCGTCTCTCAAGAGCATCTCTTGCAGACTTGTCTGCGTACCAGGAAGAAAAGTTCCCCTTACGCACTTCAATGGACTGCCGGTTCAGGACGAGAACATGATCCGTGCACCGGTCAATAAAATCACGGTCATGGGACACGAGAATAAACCCCTTTTTCCGGGAAAGATAGTCCGCCACTTTTTCCCTGGCACGGACGTCCAGATGGTTAGTCGGCTCGTCGATCAGGAGGAAAGCATGTTCTTTTAAAAAGAGAGTGGCAAGGAGTGCTTTCGTCTGTTCGCCGAAGCTCAGCGTGTAAAAGGGGCGGTACAGGACCTCCGGGTCAGTATCCAGCAGGTTCAGCTCCCGGATCAGCGCCCATTGCTCCATGACAGGATTAACATTTTCCAGAATCTCGTATGTCATGAGGGAGGAATCTTCCACAGTGAATGGGAAATATTCAAAATCCATGGAAGCAGTGATGGAGCCGCTGTATTCGTATTCGCGGGTGAGCAGCTTTAAAAATGTGGTTTTGCCTTTGCCGTTTCTAGCGATGAACCCCAGCTTCCAGTCCGTATCGATCTGGAAAGTAACATTTTCAAAAACAGGGTCAAAGCTGCCTTCATAAGTGAAACTTAAATTGTTTATCTGTATAAGTGACATAAGTATCTACCTCCTTGTGGACAGGGTAAAAAAGAAACCGCGGGAAAGTGATTTCCGCGGTCCTTATGTCTCATACGATAAAAGCGCTCCCGGCAGTACCGGAGAGAACCTGGCGGCGCAGCCGCAGAAGCGGACAGCGCTGTGTGCCGTATGGATCAAAAAGATGAAAATACTTTCCTGCGCATGCATGACAAAGCAGACTGTCCGGATAACGGCATTTTCGCATGGATATACGAAATAAATCTGCGGGATATATTGTCATGCGGTTTTGAGATCAGCAGGAAGTAATAATCATCTTTTCAACTCCAATCTTGCGGGAGATATTTTTGTGCTCCCTTATTCTGCGAAAAGGATAGCAGAAGGGATGGGAAATGTCAAGAAGCTGACAAAATTTCCGGCAGGATTCTTGTATACTGGGCAGGGCTTGAACAGCTCCTTCTTATGCATGGCGGCGGCAGCGCCGGCCCTGCTGATGATCTCAGTATTTGGGGTAAGCGAAAAATAATAAGGGTAATTAGCCGCAGGATGTGTTATACTTGTCTCATCCAAGAAAAATGCAGGATGACAAATGACGATTTCAGTAAACATGGAGAGACAAATGGAAGAGATATTTATAAAAGCCTTTCCCTTCTGGAATGATCTTACGGAGGGACAGAGAAGGAATATACAGGCCAATGCAGTGAAAAATTTCTGCCCGAAGAAAACAAGGCTTCACTTTGGCGGCGGGGAGTGCGCGGGCGTGCAGATCATCGATGCAGGGCGGGTTCGTGTATTTATCACATCACCGGGCGGCGGAGACATTACTCTGTTCCGTCTTCTGGCTGGCGATGTAAGCATCCTGAGCGCGGCGTGCATGTTGAATGGCATGGATGTGGAGCTGGACATGGAGATGGAGACAGACTGCGTTATATATACCATACCAAAGCAGATCTACCGGAAGCTGTATGACGAGAGCAGTGCTGTGAAAGAATATACAATGGAAATGATATCAGAAAAGTTTTCGGATATTATGTGGCTCTTTAACCAGTTCGTATTTTCCAATGTGGCATCCCGCATCGCCGGAGCGCTTCTGGAGCACAGGGCAATTGCAGGAGGAGATGTGCTGGATCTGACCCATGAGGTGCTGGCAAGGGATGCAGGCACAGCGCGGGAAGTGGTGACCCGGATCCTGAAGCAGTTTCAGAGTGACGGACTGGTAAAGCTGACGCGGGGAAAAGTGGAGGTGCTGGATGCGGCCGGGCTCGGCAAGATCTAGGAAATGTTTTTGGCAGCAGGCATATAAGGGAAGAAGACGCATCAGGGGCAGAAGATATATAATGTGATTTTGTCACTGACAAAAGAGTGAAATGTGGTAGAATAGAACCATCATGTTTAAAGAAATTTTATAGGAGGATATAGAAATGGCAGTAGTAAAATTAACAGAGGGAAATTTTGAGCAGGAAGTTATGCAGGCGGACCAGCCGGTGCTCGTAGATTTTTACGCGGACTGGTGCGGACCGTGCAAGATGATGAGTCCGGTCGTGGAGGAGATTGCCGCAGAAGAAGCCGGGGTAAAGGTGTGCAAGATCAACATCGATGAAGAAATGGGGCTGGCGCAGCGCTTTGGAGTGATGAGCATCCCTACCTTTATTGCATTTAAGAATGGCGAGGCTGCAGGAAAACAGGTCGGCGCGGTGCCGAAAAACGCACTTTTGGATCTGGTGAAATAAACCGGGATATCCAGAGAGAAACCGGGGGAGAGACTATTCATAATAAATTTTATTATGCTAGTCTCTCATGAAAAGATCGATAACATGGAGGATACCGTCTTCATCGTTTGACCGGGTGATAAAATCGGCGGATTCCTTGATGATGGGCTGCGCGTTTTCCATTGCGACCCCAAGCCCGGCGTATTCGATCATGGATAAGTCATTATATCCGTCGCCGCAGCAGATCATCGAGTCTGCAGTCAGACCGATGCTGTTGAGAAGTTTCTGGAGGGACTGCGCTTTGTCGATATTGCGGGGCATGATCTCCAGGAAAAACGGCTCAGAGCGGTAAATGTTCAGAAGTCCGTGATACCGCTCCTGGAGCGGCGCCATCATCGTCTCGAGCAACCTGGGCTCTCCTGATACAAGCAGCTTGTTTACAGGAAAGGTAAGGGCTGACGAAAAATCCTCAACAGAGACGATATCCATATTGTTGATAGCGGATTCTATTTCAACATATCTGTTCGGGGAGATACCTGAGAGGATATGGGTGTCAGTGTAGGAAATAATATCCACTCCGGGAAATGTTTTCACATAACCATACACCGGTGCTATGATTTCCTGAGGAAGAGTCCGGTTATAGATGATCTCCCCGGTGGAACATCTGGTGATACGCGCGCCGTTAAAGGAAAGCATATATCCGCCAAAACAGTCCATTTCAAGTTCCTTTGCCAGAGGCACCACACCGTTGATGGGACGCCCGCTGGCGAGGACGACAGTCTTTCCGGCCGCTTGAATCTCTAACAATGCCTGTTTCGTGGGTGCTGTGATTTCTTTTTTTGAATTCGTAAGTGTACCGTCCAGATCCAGTACAAGAACCTGATATTTCATGAGCTGTAATCCTTTGTTTGTTCTGTATTTTTAGTTTTTCGCTTTCGCTTTTCCGTTTTCTGCCCCGCTCGGCTCTCTGAGACGATCTACGATTTCTGTAAATTCCATCCCATGAGAAGCCTTGACAAGGATCGTGTCGTTCGTTCTTAATATAGCGTCCGCCTCTCTGAAGAAATCTTCTTTTGAGGCAAAATGCCGGATTTCCATGGGAAGTCCTTTTTTTACGGAAGTATCTTCCGCACCCCGCGCAGTGTCGGCGGTAAGCGCTCCGATACAGACCAGCACATTGATTCCGGCGCTGGCTGCGTGCACGCCTGTTTCATAGTGCATTTTTGCGGAATCTTCCCCCAGTTCAAACATATCTCCAAGGATTGCTGTGGTCCTTGTATCTGCGCATGCAAGCACATCGAGGGAAGCTTTCATGGAAGCGGGATTTGCGTTATAACAGTCGTCAATGATCGTATACCTGGATGTCACGATAAGATTGTTGCGTCCCTTGATCGGCACATTTGCTTCAATCCCGCGGGCAATCTCCTGGTCTGTCATGCCGAGTGCGTATCCCACGGCAACTCCGGCAAGCGCATTGTGTACCATATGGCTTCCCGGGATATTGATGTGAGCGGAAAAGCGGGATGCCGGGGTGACAAATTCCGCATCTGTTCCCTTCAGGCCCCTGTTCTCGATATGTTCTGCATGGAAAGGACAGGATGTGTCCAGACCAAAATATACAGGGGAGACCCCGTTCTCAGGAGTAAAGCCCCGGAGTTTGTCATCGTCTCCGTTCAGGATGATCGTTCCCTGGGGATCCATGTAAGCAAACATCTCTGTTTTTGCCTTCAGGATGCCGTCTCGTGAACCAAGATTCTCAAGATGAGCCACGCCGATATTTGTGAGCAGGCAGATATCCGGGCGCGCGATTTTTGCCAGACGCGTCATTTCCCCAGAGCCGCTGATCCCCATTTCCAGGACAGCGATCTCATGTTCTTCCCGGAGATCGAATACGGTAAGGGGAAGCCCGATCTCATTATTAAAATTCCCTTCCGTTTTGAGGACGTTATATTTCTGGCTGAGCACGGAAGCGATCATTTCCTTTGTGCTCGTCTTTCCCACGCTGCCGGAAATGCCCACTACCTTGATATCAAGAGAGCGGCGGTAGTGTTCCGCGATATCCTTTAACGCCTGCTGGCAGGAATCTACCCGGATATACGGATAGGGCGTTTCGCCGAGATCCTGTTCAGACACGGAACAGAGCGCACCTTTTTCCATTACCTGGGGGATGAAGTCGTGTCCGTCCGCGCGGGCGCCCTTGATGGCGATGAAAAGGCTGTCCCGCTCTGCTCTTCTGCTGTCAATGACCACACTGCTGACCTCTCGTGAAGAAAGGGCAGCATCACCGTGGTATGTACCGCCGCATGCGGCGGCGATTTCCTGTAAGGACATATGTTTCATAAATATCTTGCCTCCAGTGATTTTTTTATGATGAGCTCGCAAAGATCGCCATATTCAATTCCCGCGGCTTTCGCTTCTTTCGGGAGAAGGCTGGCCGCGGTCATGCCGGGAAGCGTGTTCATCTCCAGACAGTACAGATTGCCGGATTCATCCAGAAGAAAATCGGCCCGGCTGTAAACGTTCAGTTTCAGCGCCCGGAAAGCGCGGACAGTCAGGGCCCGCATCCGCCTGTCGATTTCTTCCGGGATATCCGCCGGGCACACCTCCAGAGTGGCATCTGCCTGATATTTGTTCGCATAGTCAAAAAAGCCGGATTTCGGTATGATCTCAATGGGCGGGAGCGCATCGCCGTCGATCACTCCGCAGGCAAACTCTCTTCCCCTGATATACTCTTCGATCACGACTTCATCTTCGTAACGGAAAGACTTCTCAAGGGCATCCTCATATTCGGATTCGTTGTTCACAATGTAAACGCCGATGCTTGAACCGCCGGAACAGGGTTTTACAACGACCGGGAAGGCAAGCCCGAGGGATCCGACAGAGCGGTCCGGGGCGCATTTGTGCAGACATGCTCCCGCAGGGGTGTCGATGCCGGACTGGATAAATACCTGTTTGGTAAATCCTTTGTCCATGGCAACTGCACAACCCAGGGAATCAGGGCCTGTGTAGCGGATTCCCAGCAGATCGAAAGTCGCCTGGAGTTTTCCGTTCTCCCCTTCTCCGCCGTGGAGGCCGAGAAAGGTAATGTCAGCCAGACGGCAAAGTTCAATGACATTCGGTCCCAGGAAACAGTCTGACTGGTCATTGCGGGATGCCTTTACCGCTGCGAGATCCGGCTCCTCTGTTCTGATATTTCCGGCGATTTCCAGACCGTGCCCGGGGAGAGTGAATACATCTTCCAGATTTTCCGGCGCATTTTCCAGCCCGAGAAAAACATCCAGAAGAAATGTGTCATGCCCTTTTTCCACCAGAGTTTTGCATATTCCTGCCGCGGAAGCAAGAGAGACGTCGCGCTCTGTGCTCAATCCGCCTGCCAGTACGATAATTTT
Source organism: uncultured Mediterraneibacter sp. (assembly GCA_944383695.1). GTDB lineage: Bacteria > Bacillota > Clostridia > Lachnospirales > Lachnospiraceae > Mediterraneibacter. The sequence goes on along the minus strand of CALWQP010000020.1, from coordinate 29,733 downwards.
CATGATAATCTGTACTCCTTATATATAAAAGTTTTCACTAAGATCAGTGTGTCCATACAGAATTACAAATTTACACTGAGAATCACACATTTACACTGTTGAGGAGGTCTGTCTTTGTGTCATACAGCTTCTTTGACAGATCCACATAAACCTTATGGGGGTTGAACAGACGTTTTGTTTCCTCCCACAGAGTTTCTTTTTCCTGTTTACAAAATTCGGCGATCTCTTTTACGGTTGGAGACTGGTATTTGCATTCCCCGCGGATGAAGATTGGCTTCAGGATTTCTTTCATAGTATATGTGCCTCCTGCAAGCCGTGTCTTTTTCCACGTAGCGTTCGGGTCAAAGAGCAGCAGGTCCTCAGAGGTGTCGTATTCTTCGCCCACGAAACAGATCAGGTCCGCGCGTATCTTTCCGGTCTCTTTGTCGTAGATGCGGTAGATTGTTTTGTTGCCCGGGTTTGTGATCTTTTCCGTGTTTTCGGAAATCTTGATCTTTGGCACGAATTCACCCTCTTCGTTCTGGATTGCGGCCAGCTTGTAGACGCCGCCGAAAGAGGGGCAGTCTTTTGAAGTGATCAGGTTCGTCCCAACGCCCCAGGATGTGATCTGTGCGCCCTGGATCTTCAGGTCATTGATAAGATATTCATCCAGATCATTGGACGCTGCGATGACAGCGTCTGTGAAGCCTGCGTCATCAAGCATCTTTCTAGCCTTCTTGGAAAGATAGGCGAGGTCGCCGGAATCCAGGCGGATGCCGTAGCTCTTGGGATGGATGCCCGCTTCGCGCATTTCCCTGAAGACGCGGATCGCATTGGGCACGCCGGATTTTAATGTGTCGTAAGTATCGACCAGAAGAGTGCATGCGTCCGGATAGAGCCGTGCGTATTCCCTGAAAGCCGTGTATTCATCCTTAAAGCTCATGATCCAGCTGTGCGCGTGCGTGCCAAGGACAGGTACATCAAAGAGTTCCCCGGCGAGGACATTGGAGGTTCCGATGCAGCCGCCGATCATGGCCGCTCTCGCTCCGTACAGTCCTGCATCCGGGCCCTGGGCGCGCCTGAGGCCGAATTCCATGACCCCATTGCCCTGAGCGGCATGGACGACCCGGGCGGCTTTGGTGGCGATCAGGCACTGATGATTGATGATCGTCAGAATCGCGGTCTCTATGAGCTGCGCCTCCATGATGGGAGCAATGACTTTGATCAGGGGCTCCCGGGGGAAGATGACAGTGCCCTCGGGGATCGCATAGATATCCCCGCTGAAATGAAATCCGCTCAGATAATGAAGGAAATCCTCGCTGAAGATACCCAGTCCGCGCAGATAATCCACATCTTCATAAGAAAAGTTCAGATTTTTAATATACTCTATGACCTGATCCAGTCCGGCCATGATAGAATAACCGCCATTATTCGGGTTCTCCCGGAAGAACATGTCAAAGATGACGGTTTCGTTTGCCTGTGTCTCAAAATATCCCTGCATCATGGTCAGTTCGTAGAGATCTGTCAGCAGGGTAAGATTTTGTGAACTCATAATATTTTCCCTCTTTTCATTCGTCTGCGGCGCCTGGCAGACAGCGCCGGCTTCGAGTTTCTTTTCGATTATAGCACAAGTCATGAAAAAGTAAAATCTCGGTTTGTGCTTTTCGTGGCATTTTACCGGAAAGTGCGGGGTATATCTGAACTGATAAGATAATATAATGTCACAGGAGGAGGGCGCATATGAACTGGCAGGATAAAAAGATCAAGTTATATATAGAAGCAGGACTTGCTGTTCTCCTTGTGCTCGTACTTGGCATTGCAGGGGCGGCAGGAGGATTGTCCGCCCACGCGGAAGAACGCGGCGGAGTGGCAGCCCAGGCAGATACAAGTGCCCCGGTGGAAGCCCGGACAGATACAGATGCCGCAGTGGAAGGCGGGGAGGGCAAAGAGGCAGATGAAGCTGTCGAGGACGGACAGTATCCCATCATGGGGGAGAGCGCGGTGACCGTCCAGGAGATGGTGGATTATTTTAATGCTTCGGGAAAGGCGTATCCGTCAGAACAGCTTTCCAGGGGCGGAGCGGACTCGATCGAAACATTCTGCCAGATGTACTATGACGAGGCGTCCGCGGAAGGCGTCCGCCCGGAGGTGGCGTTTGCACAGACCATGAAGGAGACAGGGTTTCTCCAATATGGAGGGGACGCCAGCATCGAACAGTTTAACTTTGCAGGCCTTGGAACGACCGGGGGCGGTGTGCCGGGCAACTCTTATCCTGATGTGCAGACCGGGATACGCGCCCAGATCCAGCATCTGAAGGCTTATGCCACCACGGATCCCCTGGCGCAGGAATGCGTGGATGACCGCTATGAATATGTAAAGAAAGGGGCCGCTCCTTATGTAGAGTGGCTGGGGCAGCAGGAGAATCCGGAGGGGCTCGGCTGGGCGACTGGAGATAATTATGGGTATGATATCGTGAATATGATAAAGGACATGATGGAATGACAGCAGACCGCTTTCGCAGTGGAAATATTTGCTTCCACCCATGCTTTCTTAAGATTCTCTAAATATCTTGACAAATCAGTGTCTTATAGATATAGTAATTGATAGTTAATTTCCAGTTAACAACTTTGTAAAACTTTGAGGTGAGTCAGACGGTGTGCCTGAGGCATGGGCTGGCTCTTAGACAGAATCGTAAAAGGTGTTGAGAAAGAGGAGTACATCATCATTTCCGGCAGAGAGGACTGCCCGGAGCTGATTCTCGAGATACAGAAAAGGCCCGGCTGAAAGGCGGTTTCGGTACAGGATGATGGAAGGTAGCTTTTGAACCGGACAGCTGAAAGGCGTTTTTACAACGAAGATAGGTTGTCCCGGAGTGGTCCCCGTTACAGGACTTAAGAGATATGTTTTCCGGCAGAGATCGGTGAATCCCAGGCCGGGACATATGAAATAAGGTGGTACCGCGGAATCTTCGCCCTTTACATCATGTAAAGGGCATTTTTTTATGCAGATGTGAAAATTCCGTGAACACAGAGTACAAGGCGGAACTGTAAAAATATGAGGGAGAGCAAGGAGAGGACAATGGGAAAAGAACTGGCAAAGACATATGATCCGAAAGCGATCGAGGAAAAACTGTATGAAAAATGGTGTGCAAACAAGTATTTTCACGCAGAGGTGGACAGGAGCAGGAAGCCCTTCACAACGGTGATGCCTCCACCGAATATCACAGGAAAACTGCATATGGGACATGCACTCGACAATACGCTTCAGGATATTTTAATCCGCTATAAAAGGATGGAAGGCTACAATGCCCTGTGGATTCCGGGAACAGACCACGCGGCGATCTCCACAGAGGTCAAGGTGACGAACCAGTTAAAGGAAGAAGGCATTGACAAGAAAGAACTGGGACGCGAGGGCTTTTTAAAGAGGACCTGGCAGTGGAAGGAAGAGTACGCGGGAACGATCGAGAACCAGCTTAAGAAGCTCGGTATCTCCTGCGACTGGGACAGAGAGCGCTTTACAATGGACGAGGGGTGTTCCAGGGCTGTAGAAGAAGTGTTCATCAATTTATATAAGAAGGGATATATTTACAAAGGGTCAAGGATCATCAACTGGTGCCCGAAGTGCAAGACTTCCCTGTCTGACGCGGAAGTAGAACATGAAGAGCAGGAAGGACATTTCTGGCATATCAAATACCCGATCGTGGGGACAGACCGCTTCCTTGAGATCGCGACAACGCGTCCGGAGACCATGCTGGGAGATACTGCCATCGCCGTGCACCCGGATGATGAGAGATATCAGGATATCGTAGGAAAGAACGTGCTCCTGCCGCTGGTAGGGCGGGAAATCCCGATCGTGGCGGACTACTATGTGGATAAAGAATTCGGTACAGGAGCAGTGAAGATCACCCCGGCTCATGACCCCAATGACTTCGAGGTGGGCAAGAGACATGATTTGCCTGAGATCAACATCATGAACGATGACGCCACCATCAATGAGAACGGCGGAAAATACGCGGGCATGGAGCGTTACGAGGCGAGAAAATCCATTGTGGCTGATCTGGACGAGCAGGGGTATCTCGTAAAGGTCGTTCCCCATATACATGCTGTCGGAACCCATGACCGCTGCAGCACGACCGTGGAACCCCTGATCAAACAGCAGTGGTTCGTGAAGATGGAAGAGCTGGCAAAACCGGCGATCAATGCTCTGAAGACCGGAGAACTGAAATTTGTGCCGGAGCGTTTTGACAAGATTTATCTGCACTGGCTGGAGAATATCAAGGACTGGTGCATTTCCCGCCAGATCTGGTGGGGACACCGCATCCCGGCATACTACTGCGATGAATGTGGAGAATTCGTAGTCGACAGACACGCGCCGGAGAAATGCCCGCACTGCGGATGCACACATTTTACCCAGGATGAAGATACACTGGATACATGGTTCTCTTCTGCGCTGTGGCCCTTTTCTACCCTGGGCTGGCCTGAGAAGACAGAGGATCTGGATTACTTTTATCCGACAGACGTGCTTGTGACCGGATATGACATTATTTTCTTCTGGGTCATCCGAATGGTATTTTCGGGATATGAGCACACAGGAAAATCTCCGTTCCACACGGTGCTCATCCATGGCCTGGTGAGGGATTCCCAGGGACGCAAGATGAGCAAATCATTAGGAAACGGCATTGATCCGCTGGAAATCATCGACAAATACGGAGCGGACGCGCTGAGGCTGACCCTTGTTACAGGAAATGCCCCGGGCAATGACATGCGTTTCTACAACGAGCGTGTGGAGGCGAGCCGTAATTTTGCAAACAAGGTGTGGAATGCTTCCCGGTTCATCCTTATGAACATGGAGGAAAACGTTGTCAATAAACCGGACGATTCCCTCCTGACGCCTGTGGACCGGTGGATCTTATCCAAGGTAAACACACTGGCAAAAGATATCACTGAAAACATGGACAAATTCGAGCTCGGCATCGCGGTGCAGAAGGTGTACGACTTTATATGGGATGAGTTCTGCGACTGGTATGTTGAGCTGGCGAAATACCGCATTTACCATGCAGAGGAAGACCCGGCGTCAGCGAACTGCGTGCTGTGGGTATTAAAGACAGTGCTCGGACAGGCGCTGAAACTCCTGCATCCGTTTATGCCGTTTATCACAGAGGAGATCTACAGCGCTCTCGTGCCGGAGGAAGCGTCTCTGATGATGTCCCGCTGGCCGGAATATAAAGACGAATGGAACTTCCCTGCGGATGAAAATGTGATGGAACACGTAAAGGCTGTGACAAAAGGTATCCGCAACATCCGTTCCGAGATGGATGTTCCCAACAGCCGCAGGACGAAAGTGTATATCCTCTGCGAGGATGAGGAGTTAAGCGCCGGGATTGCGAAGGTGAAGGCGTCTGCCCAGCCGCTGATGATGGCGAATGAGATCCTGATCCAGAAGACAAAAGAAGGCGTTGCGGACAATGCGGTGTCCGTTGTAGTGCCGGACGCGGTAGTTTATCTGCCTCTTGAAGACCTGGTGGACTTTGAGCAGGAGATGGAGAGGCTGAAAAAAGAGGAAGAGAGGCTGAATAAAGAAATCAGGAGAGCTCAGGGAATGCTGGCAAATGAAAAATTCGTCAGCAAGGCTCCTGAGGAAAAGGTCCAGGAGGAGAGGGCAAAGCTGGAGAAGTATACTCAGATGCTCTCACAGGTTAAAGAGCGTATGGAGGGGCTTGGAAAGTAAGTCATGCGAAAAACCGGTCTGTGCAGGGCAGGCCGGTTCCCCTGTACCAAGAAAGGAAAGATGCTGCACATGAAACGGATTCATATAAAAAAGCCGGATATCAAAGGATTTTTTACAAAGCTTAAGAATCTGAAAAAAGAAGATATTAAAAGGCATTTTAAAGAGAGGAAAGAACGCAGGCAGCGGATACTGGAACAGCGCCGCAGCAGCAGGTTCGCAAAAAAGATGCAGCCTGTCTACAAGTGGATGAACCGCCTGTCACTGCCGCTTCATTTTCTTCTTGCCTGTGTGATCAATTTTCTGATAGAGACCGTCTCGCGCCTGTCTTTTTTCGAGGCATGGGGCTACCTTGTGGGAACTCCGCCTGTGTTCCTGTACAATTCATTTATGATATTTGCAACGCTTTCCATTGTATATCTTGTGCGGCGGAGAGTGTTTGTAAGGATCCTTATCAGTGTATTCTGGGTATTCCTTGGAATCTGTAACGGATATCTCCTGACAAAACGCGTCACTCCGTTTAATGCACAGGACTTAAAAGTCCTTTCAGATGCGCTGGAACTTACAGGGAATTATTTTAATACATTTGAGATGATCATGATCATCATTGGTGTGGTGGCGCTTGTGTTCTGGGTCGTCTCAATGTGGAGAAGAGGCGGGCAGTTCCAGGGGAAGATGCACAGGCTCATCGCCCTGGGCGGCGTGGTGATTTCTTTTGGGGCCTGCATTGCCCTGACAGATGTGGCGATCGATAAGCGGGTCATCTCCAACTATTTTGGAAATATCGCCTTTGCTTATGAGGATTATGGTTTTCCATACTGCTTCTCCGCCAGCCTGTTCAACACAGGGATCAATAAGCCGGCAGGCTACAGCGAGGAGACGATGGATGAGATCGGCGGCAGTGGCGGGCTTACAAAGAGTGAGACCGGACGTGCGGAGGATGAACTGCCGAATATTATGTTCGTACAGCTTGAGTCGTTCTTTGACCCCACGGAAGTAGAATGGCTCCGTTTCTCTGAGGACCCGATTCCCAATCTGAGGAAGCTGTTCAGTGAGTATTCAACCGGGTATTTTAAAGTGCCTTCCGTCGGCGCCGGAACCGCCAATACAGAGTTCGAGGTGCTGACCGGGATGAGCATGCGTTTCTTCGGGCCGGGAGAATATCCGTATAAAACTTATGCCAAGACGAATGTGCTGGAAAGCGCCGCGTCTGCGCTTACAGTGCTGGGATATGGGGCGGAAGCGCTCCACAATAACGGCGGTAATTTTTACAGCCGTGCCCAGGTATTCAACAATATGGGATTCGATCATTATACGAGCAAGGAATTCATGAATATTCTCCAGACAACGCCGAAAGGCTGGGCCACAGATGATATCCTTGTGCCGAATATCATGGACTCCATGGATACTACGGAAGGGCAGGACTTTGTATTCACGATCAGCGTGGAGGGACACGGTGAGTACCCAACGGAAAAAGTGCTGGAAAATCCGGAAATCGTAGTCAGCGGCGTGGAGGACGAAGGCGAGCGCAATGCCTGGGAATATTATGTGAACCTGGTATACGAGATGGATAAATTTGCCGCTGACCTGATTGAGGCTGTGGAGGCAAGAAACGAGCCGACTGTACTCGTGTTCTACGGCGACCATCTTCCGACCATGAACCTGGAGGCAAAAGACCTGAAGAGCAAATATCTGTACAATACAAATTATGTGATATGGGACAACATCGGTCTGGAGAAAAAGGACGGAAATTACGCCGCTTATCAGATCATGGCAGAGGTGCTTGACCGTCTGGACATCCATTCGGGCACCGTGTTCAACTATCATCAGGAGCGCCGTCAGACAAAGAATTATCTGGCTGATCTGGAGCTGCTCCAGTATGATATAATGTACGGAGAACAGTATGTATATAAAGAGAGCGGGGCTCCGGTTACAGAGGGACACATGGTCATGGGCGTGAAGGATGCACAGATTACCGAGGCAGTGGAACAGTGGGATGGGTCATACAGCATCTACGGCGATAACTTTACAAAACAGAGCAAAGTGTATATAAACGGAGAAAAACAGACGACAACATTCCTGAATAACACAAGGCTGAACCTGAAGGAGTCGCAGTTAAATGACGGAGATACGATCATGGTGGCGCAGGTGGGTTCCAGCAATACGATATTCAGGATCTCAAAGACATATGAATACAGCGGAGGTGTCCTGACAGAGATACCGGAGGATCCGGATGCTCCGCAGAACGGACGCCAGGCGTTCGTCACGCAGGAAGAAGAACAGAAAGAATGACATATGAAGAGGCAGTAAAGTATATACTGGAGATTCCCAGATTTACTAAGAAAAATGACAGAGAGCATACAAGAGCTTTTCTCACATATCTTGGAGAACCGCAGGAGCACATGAAAGTGCTCCATGTGGCGGGGACCAACGGAAAGGGCTCTGTGTGCGCGTATCTTGAGGGAATGCTCCGTTCGGAGGGAAAACGGACGGGGCTTTTTACATCCCCCCACCTTGTGAAGATGAACGAGAGGATCGCGGTCAACGGAGAAGCGGTCAGTGACCGGTCGTTCTGCGCTGTGTTTGAAAAAACACTGAAGACCGTAAAGCGCATGGAAGAACAGGGGCTGGCTCATCCCACTTTTTTTGAGTTTTTATTGGGAATGGCCCTGTGCGCCTTTGCAGAAGCAGGAGTGGAGTACGCGGTCCTTGAGACCGGGCTTGGCGGCAGGCTTGACGCAACAAGCGCGGTGGAGCATCCCGAGGTATGCGTGATCACTTCGATCGGACTGGACCATACAGAGTATCTGGGGAATACGTTGGAAGCGATCGCCGGGGAAAAGGCGGGGATCATCCGGCAGGGTGTCCCGGTATTTTACGCGCAGACTGCGGAGGAGAGCGACCGCGTAATTGAGCAGAATGCGCGGGAACGCGGGAGTTTCTGTAAAAAAATCGGGAAAGATGCGTACGAAATTCTTGGAATCGGGGACAAACATATTGCATTTTCCTGTTCCAGTGCTTATTATGGTAATACCACGTGGAAATTGAATAATACGGGACTTTACCAGCCCGGAAATGCGATGCTTGCCATGGAAGTGATGCGTTATCTCTTTGGAGAGAGCGGGCATCCAAAGCGCTGGAGAGAAGCCCTGGCAGACTTGAAATGGCCGGGGCGCATGGAGGAAGTCCTGCCGGACGTATACATTGATGGGGCACATAATATCAGCGCTGTGGAAGCATTTGTACAGAGCGTCCCCAGAGATGGCGTCGGGAATATCATATTGTTTTCTGCGGTGGAGGATAAGGATTACGAGAAGATGGCAGAGCGCCTGTGCGTGAGCAGGGCGGCTGAGCTCTATGTGGTGACTCACATAGATGACAGGCGCGGGGCGGACGCAGAGAGGCTTGCGGATATTTTCAGAAAATATACGGAACGTCCTGTCGTAGTGAGGGAATCTGTGGAGGAAGCTGTTGGATATGCGCTGGATGTACAGAATGGGCGGAGGGTTTACTGCCTTGGTTCTCTCTACCTGACAGGAATGATAAAAGGATTGATTCAGGAGGAGATATAGATGCTGGATTACGAAGAAGAACTGAAAAAATTTAAACCAAGTCTTGAGGTCGAAGAAATCGAGGACGCGGTCTATCAGGAAGATCTGTCTGACATGACAGACCTCCTGAAGCAGGTAATGAACCAGAAGTAATAAAAGATACAGGAAAGCGGAAGTTCAGAAAGATAGTGGGGATATAAATGGACTATATGAAGAAGATCGTATACCATTCGAATTATTGGTATAACGATGGCCTGCGCAAAGCGCAGATGCGCGATATGTCAGGGGCGATCGCGTCGCTTCGGAGGAGCCTTCAGTTTAACAGGGAAAATATTTCGGCGCGGAATCTGCTGGGACTTGTCTATTATGGGATCGGCGAGGTGCCGGAAGCTCTGGTGGAATGGATCATCAGCAAAAATTTAAAAGCAAGGGACAATATAGCAGATTATTATATCAAGAATGTACAGGCGTCGGCGAAAGAGCTGGAGACGATCGATCTGGCTATCAGAAAATATAACCAGTGTCTGGCATACTGCCAACAGAATGGCGAGGATCTGGCAGTCATCCAGTTAAAGCAGGTCATATCATCGCACCCGACATTTTTAAAGGCATATCAGCTCCTGGCGCTGATCTATCTGCACACGGAACAGTACCCGCACGCAAGACAGATACTGCGCACGGCAAGGAAGCTGGATACAACAAACGAGACCACACTCCACTATATGCATGAGCTGGTCCGGCAGAAGGGCAGACGCAGGCGTGAGAAGAAGAAAGAAGATGCAGTTGAGTATAATCTCGGCAATGAGACGATCATACAGCCAAAGCATTCCCGCATAAAAGAAATGGCGGGGCAGCTTGCCGTAGCGAATATATTCATCGGCGCTGCCATCGGCGCGGCGGTCATCTGGTTTCTTGTGGCTCCGGCTGTGAACCAGTCCAGGGCTGACCGGATGAATGACCAGATGAGGGAGTACGGCGAGGAGATCAAATCTCTGGAGGCCCAGGTCAGCGCCCAGACAAGAACGCTGGACAATTACCGGGCATCAGGGGAGAATGCGGAAGCAGACGCTCAGCAGGCGCAGACCACCCGCGACAGCTATGAGTATCTCATGACTGTCCGGGAACAATATGATTCCCGGAGCTACAGTGATGCCGAGATGGCAGACTCTCTGCTCAATGTCAGCAGGGATATGCTTGGGACAAATGCTCAGGCCGTTTATGACGAGCTGACAGCAGCAATCTATCCGGGGGCCTGCGGCACAAATTTTGCGGCAGGGGCAGAAGCGCTGAACAGTGGGAACTATCAAGGCGCAGTGGACGCGTTTTCCAAAGTTGTGAGGATGAATGAAGGCTACAACAGCGGACAGGCTCTGTTTAACCTGGCCCAGGCATACCAGGGGAACGGAGACAATGAAAATGCGGTTGCATACTACCAGAGAGTAGTGGAAGGATATGCAGACTCTGAATATGCGGCTCAGGCGCAGAGCAGCCTGAGCGAAATGAATCAGGCAGCTTCGGAGTAAAATAAGACAGTTACGAAAGAAAAGGATGTACGGAGAAGTACATCCTTTTTTGTATACAATTCGAACAATATTAGTCAAAGGGGTCAGGCCCCTTTCAGGGGAGGAGCAGCATGAAATATCAGGTGCAGGAGAACTGTCTTACCATCTATCTGCCCCGCGAGGTGGACCATCACAATGCGGAGGAGATCAGGAGGGAGGCGGATGCAGTAATTGACCGGAACCACATTAAATATATAATCTTTGATTTCGAGAAAACAGATTTTATGGATAGTTCCGGGATAGGGGTGATCATGGGAAGATATAAGACGATCTGCCTGATCGGAGGAGAGGTCTGGGCAGTCCATGCGAATGCAAGGATAAAAAAGATACTTACACTCTCGGGAGTGACAAAAATAATGCAGATATATGAGGAGGATGCGGTATGAAAAATACAAATGAAATGGAAATCCGGTTTGAGAGCAGGTCGGCAAATGAGGGATTCGCAAGGGTGGCAGTGGCGTCGTTCCTTACGCAGTTAAATCCCACCGTGGAGGAAGTGGCGGATGTCAAGACTGCCGTGTCAGAAGCCGTGACGAATGCGATCATCCACGGATATGAGAACGAGATACATAAAGTGCATATCCGGTGCCGCATTGAGGATAATGTCTTTACGGTGGAGGTGTGCGACAAAGGAAAAGGCATCGAAAATGTAGAAGAGGCGATGCAGCCTATGTTCACCACGAAACCGGAGCAGGACCGGTCCGGCATGGGATTTGCTTTTATGGAAGCCTTCATGGACAGCTTGGAGGTGGAGTCCGAACCCGGAAAAGGGACAAAGGTGAGGATGAAAAAGGCTATCGGAAAAGGAAGGGAAATATGGACCACACGATCGCTTTGATACAGAAATCACACGCCGGGGATAAAGAAGCGAGAGAACAGCTTGTGGAAGAAAATGTGGGACTTATCTGGTGTGTTGTGAAGCGGTTCTACGGCAGAGGCACAGAGCCGGAGGATCTGTTCCAGATTGGCAGTATCGGACTGTTGAAAGCGATAGATAAATTTGACATATCCTACGATGTGAAATTCTCGACTTATGCAGTACCTATGATTTCAGGGGAAATCAAGCGCTTTCTGCGGGACGACGGCATGATCAAAGTCAGCAGGTCATTAAAAGAGCTTGCTTATAAGAGCCTGCAGGCAAGGGAATGGCTCAGCGCAGAGCTGGGGAGAGAACCTACTCTGGAAGAGATATCAGAAGACCTGGGAGTGGATAAGGAAGAACTGGTGCAGGCAATGGAGGCGGGCGGAGAGGTAGAGTCCCTTTACCGGCCGATCCATCAGAAGGAAGGCAGTGAGATCCGCCTGCTGGATAAGATTGAAGAAAAGGAGAGAAGGGAAGACAAAATCCTGGACCTGATGGTGTTAAAACAGCTTCTGGAGACGCTGGACGCGCAGGAAAGACAGTTGATTTATCTGCGGTATTTTGCGGATAAAACACAGACCGATGTGGGAAAGATGATGGGGATATCGCAGGTGCAGGTGTCACGCATGGAGAAAAAGATCCTTAACAATCTGAGAAATCTGGGGACCTGACATGGGATTAAATGAAAGAGATGAATAATTCTGCGGAAAATCCGGATACTAAGTCTTACAGCACCGTATATCAGTATAAGGGCGCAGGCGCGCCGGGCTGAAGATACCGGTATGGAACAAAAGCAGAAAGGTCAGGTGAACAGTATGGAAGACGGGCGAAAGAAGATATGGCTCTGCCTTCTGGTGGTAGTCCTTGCGGCAGTAGTGATCGGAGTGATCTATTATTACAGCGCGCCGCAGGAGCAGGGGACAGAAGGATTTCTGATAAGAGCCGGACAGCACAGTACATCCGGGGTAGAGACCAGACGAAAGGACAGTTCCCGGACGGCAGAGGAAAGCGACGCGGAAAACCCGCAGGAGGCAGCTTATGTCTTCTAATGCTGTACTTTATATCAAAGGGGACCGGGACGTGGAAGTGACGAAACCGGATGTGACGCTGGGGGATATCCTGACTATGGAATGTTCGGACAAAACAATCCCGCCGAAGATAAAGGCGATAAAGATCATAAAGTTTAAAAAGCCGGGGCAGCAGAGGTGCGTGGTGTCCGTCCTGAAGATCATCGCCTGTATCCATGAGAAGTGTCCGGGAATTGAGATACAGAACATGGGAGAGACGGATATTATTGTGACTTATGAGGACCAAAAGACCCCGCCTCTTGCATGGCACATATTGAAAACAGTATTTGTCGTGGCGGTTACTTTCTGCGGGGCTGCATTTTCCATCATGGCATTTAACAACGATGTGGACGTAACGAAGCTGTTCGGACAAATCCATGAACTGGTCACGGGCCAGGAGACGAGCGGATTTACAATACTTGAGATTGCATATTCCATCGGCATCACGGTTGGAATCCTTATTTTCTTTAACCATTTCGGCAAAAAACGCTTTACCGTAGACCCCACGCCCATGGAAATCCAGATGCGGCTGTATGAAAATGATATCCAGACAACACTGATCGAAGACGCGGCAAGGAAGGGGGAGGAAATGGATGTGGGTACAATGGGCGCAGCAGATCCTTCTGGCAGTCATCGGACTTAGCGCAGGGGTGGCTGTGGCAGGAGGGCTGTTTGCATTTATTGTCGAGCTGGGCGTGGTGGCAGATTTTGCTGACCGTACGCACACAGCGGATAAGATACTCCTCTATGAATCAAGCGTGGCGCTGGGAGGCATTCTGGGCAATCTGGTCTATATATTTCAGATCGGCCTGACCGCCGGAGGGGCGCAGGCTTCTGCCGGATGGGGCCTTCTCGGCATATTCGGCATTTTTGCAGGCATCTTTGTAGGGTGCTGGTCCATGGCTCTGGCAGAGATATTAAATGTGTTTCCGGTATTTATGCGGCGCGCTCGGATCGTCAGATATATTACGGCGTTGACGGTAAGCGTGGCGATAGGAAAAGGGCTGGGGGCATGGCTCTTTTTCTTCAGAGGATGGTAGCTGGGATTACTTTTTCGCGATTTGGGACGTAGTAAAATCGATTTTTACTACGTCCCAAATCGTTATAATTTGTGAACAGAGTGTGAAGAGAGTGCGGAGGCATATAGTGAAATGTTTCGAAATGTGATAGAATAGGAACATTGACACAGAAGGGAGAGACATCTATGCTTCAGATCAGAGACATCTGTAAGGAGTACCGCACCGGAAGTCTGATACAGAAAGCTCTTGACAAAGTGAGCCTGAACTTAAGAGACAATGAGTTTGTCGCAATCCTGGGAGCGAGTGGATCGGGAAAGACGACGCTTCTTAATATTATAGGAGGATTGGACCGCTATGACAGCGGAGACCTGATCATCAATGGGATTTCTACGAAAAAATATAAGGACAGGGACTGGGATTCTTACCGAAACCATACGATCGGTTTTGTATTTCAGAGCTATAACCTGATTCCACACCAGACTATCCTTGCAAATGTGGAGCTTGCCCTGACGATCTCCGGCATCGGCAAGGCAGAGAGGAGGAGGAGGGCGAGACAGGCGCTTGCACAGGTAGGGCTGGGAGAACAGGTCCACAAGAAACCGAACCAGCTCTCAGGCGGCCAGATGCAGAGAGTGGCCATTGCCAGGGCGCTCGTCAATGACCCGGATATCCTTCTTGCCGATGAGCCTACCGGAGCGCTTGACAGCGAGACCAGTGTGCAGGTCATGGAATTGCTGAAGGAAGTGGCACGAGACCGTCTTGTCGTGATGGTGACCCACAACCCGGAGTTGGCACAGGAATATGCCACCCGCATCGTGAACCTGAAGGATGGAAAGATTATTTCTGACAGTGATGAATATGTGATCCGGGAAGAGGAGATGGAAGCGCCGGAACACAGGAATATGGGAAAGGCTTCCATGTCTTTCCTCACGGCGCTTTCCTTAAGCTTTAACAATCTGAAGACAAAAAAGGCGCGCACATTGCTGACGGCATTTGCCGGGTCTATAGGTATTATCGGCATTGCGCTCATCCTGTCGCTCTCGACCGGAGTAAATGATTATATCAAGGATATTGAGGAGGAGACACTCTCAGAATATCCTCTCCAGATCCAGAGCACAGGATTTGATTTCAGCTCCATTCTGGTCAGTGATGAGGCGGCAGGGGAAAGCGGGCAGAAGGAATCCGGTGACATCCGGGTGGTCGAGATGGTGACAGATATGTTTTCCACAATGGATTCCAACGACCTGGAGTCTCTGAAAAAATATCTGGACAGCGGTGAGAGCGGAATCGAAAAATATACCAATGCCATCGAGTATTCTTACAACGTAGTCCCGCAGATTTACCGGGAAGAGGGGGACACGGTACGGAAGGTACACCCGGATACGTCTTTTGAAGCAATGGGACTGGGGTCATCTTCCAGCTCGAACAGTATCATGTCCTCGATGATGAGCACAAATGTATTCTATGAGATGCCTGAGAACCCGGATCTGTATGAAAGGCAGTATGATGTAAAGGCAGGGCGCTGGCCGGAGAATTATAACGAGTGTGTGCTGGTGCTCACCGCTGGAGGGAGCATGAGCGATTTCATGCTGTATACAATGGGGCTGCGCGATCCGCTGGAGTTAGACGAGATGGTCCGCCAGTTTATCAATGAGGAAAATGTGGATACCCCTGCGGACATGGGAACCTATTCTTATGACGACATCCTCGGAATCACCTTCCGGCTTGTGAACAGTGCGGATTACTATGAGTATGACAGCCAGTATCACGTGTGGAGAGACAAAACAAACGACCGGCAATATATGAGACAGCTTGTGGGAAACGGAGAGAAGCTGACCATTGTCGGAGTCGTCCAGCCTTCCAGGGACGCCAATGCGTCGGCACTGAGCACAGGGATCTGCTATCCTGCATCTCTGACAAAGCATGTGGCAGAGCAGGCGGCGCAGGAGGAAATCGTAAAACAGCAGCTTGCAGAGCCTTCTGTCAATGTGTTTACCGGAGAGCCGTTCGGAGAAGACAGCGGGGATGATTTTGATATGCAGTCTCTGATTACTGTGGATGAAGGGAAGCTCCGGGAGGCATTCGGATTTGATGCGGATGCATTTTCCGGCATGGGGAATTCCCTGGAGCTCTCTGGCGTTTTTGATCCAGCCGGAAGCTCTCTCAATCTGTCCGGCATGGTGGACCTGGGGGCAGTCTCAGTCGACCTGCCTGAAATGCCGGCGCTCAGTCTGGGCGATATCCTGGGAAATCTGGACGTTACAGTGTCTCCGGACGGAATGTCAGCACTTGCAGGCAGCCTGATGGAAGGGTATCAGGCATATGCCCGGGAGCACCCTGAGGCGGATTATTCCGGGCTGGGGGAAGCGTTTCAGAATTATCTGTCCACCCCGGAAGCCCAGGAGATCCTGAGGAACAATATCAGTGAGATCATCCAGTCCGGAGATGGCATCACAGTGACCGTGGATGACCTGAAAGGCATGATCACAGAGGTCATGAGCGGCTTTGGCCGGTATGTGGCTGATAAAGGTTATACAGACCCGGATCAATTCGACACCTATCTCCTCGAGTATCTCGGGACAGCAGAAGCCCGGGAAATCCTGAACAAGTGGGCGGGAGAAATCTTCGGGGGAATTGCGGATAATGTAACGATCACATCCGAACAGATCCAGAAGCTTGCCTCAGAGCTTGCCGCAGGGTATCAGGTGTACGCCGCGGCAGGCAACGGACCTGACCCGAGTAAAATGCCGGAATATTTTCTTGACTATCTCAGCACACCGGATGGGCAGCAGAGACTGTCGGAGGGGCTTGCCCAAGTGGTAGACATGGACAGTCTGGGTCAGCAGATATCAGGAGCAGTCGGATCCTATATGCAGACAGCCATGTCCTCCTACAGCAGCGCGGTCGGGCAGGCGATACAGACCCAGATTTCATCCGCCCTGCAGCAGGTGATGGGACAGCTGGCTTCCGGGATGGAGAATGCGATGAAACAGGCGATGTCCCAGGTGGGAAGCAGCCTCCAGAGTTCGCTTTCAGGAGCGATGAACATCAATGCAGAGGCATTTGCCGATGCGTTTCAGATGAATATGACCGGGGATGAGCTGGCGGAACTTATGATGTCCATGAGTTCCGGCGACAGCGCGTCCTATGAGAGCAATCTGCGGAATCTGGGGTATGTAGACTTTGACGTGCCAAGCGGCATTGATATCTATCCCAAAGACTTTGAGAGTAAAGAACAGGTCGTCAATATCCTGGATGGATACAACAGCCGGATGGAGGCAGAGGGGAAAGAAGAGCAGGTGATCACCTACACGGATGTGGTGGGCACCCTGATGTCCTCTGTGACAGATATCATTGATATCATCAGTTATGTACTGATTGCTTTTGTGGCAATCTCCCTTATCGTGTCCTCCATCATGATCGGAGTCATCACTTATATCAGCGTGCTGGAGCGGAAGAAGGAGATCGGGATCCTGCGCGCCATCGGGGCGTCAAAGGGGAATATCTCACAGGTGTTCAATGCAGAGACCTTTATCATCGGACTGTGCGCGGGACTGATCGGCATCGGGCTGTCGCTGCTCATCCTCATACCCGGCAACATGCTGATACACTTTCTGGCAGGAACAGACAATGTAAGCGCCGTGCTCCCGGTCGTCCCGGCAGTCATCCTGATCCTGCTGAGCATCGTGCTGACACTGATCGGCGGGATCATTCCGTCCAGGAAAGCTGCAAAGAGCGACCCGGTGACGGCGCTGCGGACAGAGTAACAGCATGTTTTATGAGAGGATGATATTTGTTAACGTGCGGTAATTTTTCTTATTGTCATAATCCTTATGCACTCCATCATCGTCGTAAAGCAAATATTCAGCCCCGCCATATCCAAGCATCTGGAGATGTTCCATGTCTATTTTGTCCACACATTCTGCGGCATCAACAACAGGGATGCATTTTCCCTTCCGGATGAACAGCGGAACCTCATTGAGGGCGATATCTACATAGTGTACGCCCTGCCCGAGGATTTTTTCGCTGCTGGTCCCATCCGGAAGGAATTTGATGAATTTCATTTCTTCCGGCAGATATACATATCTGCCCTTTCCGTTTTGTTCATATACCGGGGCGATCATGATTTCATTTCCGAGCATGAGCTGGTTCTCGACCCGGACTGCCATTTTGTCTTTCGGGTAAACAAAGGCGAGGGGCTTAAAATACAGGTCGTCGTTTAATGCCGCTTTCATGTACTCACTGTACAGATATGGCAGCAGGCGGTATCTCACGCCGATCACATGGCGGAAATCTTCAATATCCTCAAACTGGTAGCATTCCTGCTCCCTTGTGCCTAGCGCCGCGTGATTTCTCATAAGGGGCGTAAAGACTCCAAGAGCAAGGAAACGCAGCAGGAGTTCGCGGGTCGTATCCGAGCCGAATCCGCCAAGGTCAGCTCCGGTATAGAGGAAGCCGCACATGTTCAGGGAAGGCATCATCTTCAGGTTCAGGAGCAGATGGGACCACCAGGATTTGTTATCCCCTGTCCAGACTCCGCCATACCGGTGCATCCCGACGTAAGATGACCGCGAAAACATGAGGAAACGCCGGTCGGGATCGATCCGCTCAAATGCTTCTCCGGCGGCGCGCGTCATGTTGGATCCGTAAAGATTGTGCACTTTGTCGTGCCGCACTTTTTTTCCGTTCATGTTGTGATAAAATCTGCGATAGTCCTCCGGGCTGTTGGCAAGGCTCCGGAGTTTATCGCCCATCTGCCATACACCCACGCTGCCGGCGCCGTCCCAGCGTCCGTCTCCGCTGTCCGCAAACTGGCGGGCAAGCTCCTTTGCCTCATCCAGTCCTTCTTTTGAGTAGAAGATTGCCGGTTCATTCATATCGTTCCAGAAGCCCTCAATGCCCTGATCGGTCAGGAAGCGGTATTTATCACCGAACCATTTTCTTGCGTCCGGATTCAGAAAATCAGGGAAATGCGTATCTCCGGGCCACACTGCGGCAACAAAATCGCTGCCGTCCGTCCGCTGGCAGAAATAGCGGTTCTGCACGCCCTCTTCATAGACATCGTATCCCTCCTCGATCTTGACGCCGGCGTCGATAATAGGGATGAGTCGGATGTGGCTGCCCTTCATCTCCCGGACGAATCCTGGAAAATCTTCAAATTCTTTTCCCAGTGTAAAATCTTTATAAGAATCCATGTAGTCGATATCCATATAGATCATGTCCAGGGGGATGTTGTTTTTGCGATAGCCTTCCGCCACTTTTCTGAAGTCTTCTTTTGTTTTATATCCCCAGCGGCTCTGTCCGAAACCAAAAGCGAATTTCGGAGGGATATAGCTCCTGCCGATAATATGGCGGAACTGTTTTACAATGTCATAGGGAGAGTCGCCATGGATCACATACAGACTCAAATCTGCATTTTCGCAGGAGACTGTCAGAGTGTCCATTCTCGTGTACCCGATATCAAATGTCAGGCGGGCAGGATAGTCGAAAAACATGCCGAAAGTCTGTTCCCCCGCGATGACGATGAAATTGTGGGCGCCGTAGAGTGAGCGCTTGTCCTCGGTATGCTCCGGATCATCCGTACAGTCGCTGATATAGCAGTAACCGCGTTTGTTGATGCCCCGGTTTGCCTCGCCGAGACCGTAGACGATATCATCGCCAGCCATGATGTAAGAAAAGGAAAACCCTTCCTTTGTGCTGACCGTCCCATAAGCGGGGAAGCCGCTCTCTGCCGGAATGTCAAGTGTCACAGCGTCAGTCTGGATCGGAGCTCCGTAAATAAATTTCTGTATCATGTCAGTACCTCCTTTGGATCAGTTTGCACAAAATCAGCCACAAATGCGCGAGCAGCTGTTTATGAGGTTGATTATATTACATTCTGTGTCTCTAATCTTGTACAATACTGTCCAATTATTGCATAATCCTGTCGTTGATGTCGGCCAGCGCAAGGAGTCGGGAAAAGGATACTGACGGTAGGATTTGACAAAGACACTATATTGTGCATACAATAGTTGCATATACAATTATTTATGATCAAGTAAAATGGATGAAAGGGGTGGATTCCGTTTATGATACGGCGCATTTTCTCTTATTCCGGGCAATATAAGAAATATCTTGTTTTTGCAGCTCTGTGCATTACCGCAGAGTCTCTTTTTGAGCTTCTGATCCCGCTGATCATGGCGAACATCGTGGATATCGGTATTGCCTCGGGTGATAAGGCTTATATCTTTGAGCAGGGGGCATGGATGCTGGTGTGCGCGGTGCTTGCACTGCTGCTGGGAATCGGCAGCGCGAAGTTTTCCGCCATCGCAGGGCAGGGGCTGGGTGCCAATCTGCGGGAAGTGGAGTATGCGAAGTTTCAACAGTTTTCTTTTGCAAATGTGGATCACTTTCAGATATCTTCCCTTGTAACGAGGATGACCAGCGATGTGACGAATATCCAGAACAGTATTTCCGGCGGACTGCGTCCGGCATGCAGAGGGCCTGTCATGCTGGTAGCTGCCACCGGAGTTGCCTTCTCCATCAATGCCAGGCTGGCGCTGGTATTCCTGGTGGCACTTCCTGCGCTGGGAGTCTGCCTGTATCTGATCATAAAAAATGTTCGTCCATTGTACACAAAAATGCAGAGCGCCATCGACCTTGTGAACCGTATCATCCAGGAGAACCTGACCGCAGTGAGAGTAGTGAAAGCATATGTAAGGGGAAAGTACGAGACAGACAAGTTTGAAGAGGTAAACACCAACCTCCAGACACAGTCCGAGCGGGCGTTTAAGCTTGCCATGACGAACATGGCGGCAATGCAGTTCGTCATGTACGGCACCATCATCGGCATTCTCTGGTTCGGCGGAGGCATGATCCGCGTGGGCAGCATGCAGGTGGGAGAACTGACCGGATTTTTAAGCTATGTGCTCCAGATTTTAAATTCCCTGATGATGATATCCAATATCTTTCTTATGCTTACCCGGTCTCTTGCTTCCGGAAAACGTATCATTGAGGTGCTCGATGAAGAGATTGACATTAAAGAAGACAAAGCCCGGGATATTGAGGTCGAAAAAGGGGAAATCGAGTTCCGGCATGTGTATTTTAAATATAAGGAAGAAGCAGCGGAATATGTGCTCTCTGATATTAATCTGCACATCAGGGCAGGGCAGACGGTGGGAATCGTAGGTCAGACCGGAGCGGCAAAGACGACCCTTGTCCAGCTCATTCCGCGGCTCTATGATATTATTTCCGGGGAGGTGCTGATCGATGGGCGTCCGGTGGAAGAATATCCCCTGAAGCATCTGCGGGATGCGGTGGCGGTGGTGCTCCAGAAGAACACACTGTTCTCCGGGACTCTGCGGGAGAATCTGCTGTGGGGCGACAGCAGAGCGTCACAGGAAGAAATCGAGGAAGCCTGCCGGATCGCAGGCGCGGATGAATTTATCGGACGGCTGGAGAAAGGATATGACACGGAGATGGGACAGGGCGGAGTGAATGTGTCCGGAGGTCAGAAGCAGCGGCTCTGTATTGCGCGTGCCATTTTAAAGAAACCAAAGGTGCTGATCCTGGATGATTCGACCAGCGCTGTGGACACAGCTACCGAAGCCCTCATCCGGGAGCGGCTGGCAGAGAAGCTCCCTCAGATGACAAAGATCATCATCGCCCAGCGGATTTCATCCGTGCGGTATGCAGATCAGATCGTGGTGATGGATGATGGGAGAGTGCAGGGCGTCGGGACACACGAGGAACTGCTGGCAGGAAACAAGATTTATCAGGAAATCTATGATTCTCAGAAGGAAGGAGCTGATCTGTAATGGCAAGGGATACCGGATACAAACGGCCGAAAAATACAAAAAAAGCTCTCAGAGAACTGTTTCACTATATGGGGTATCACAAGTGGCTCCTCCTCATCGTGGCGGTGCTCGTGTGCATCAGCACAGGAGTCGGCGTGGCGGGAACGTACCTGCTAAAACCAGTGATCAATGATTTCATCCTGCCGGGAGATATAAAAGGGCTTGTATATGCTCTGGCGGGGATGGCGGTCATGTACCTCTGCGGGGCGCTGGCCACATTCGGATATAACCGTCTCATGGTGAAGACGTCCCAGAAGGTGGCGGCGGACATCCGGCGGGATCTTTTTGCCCATGTCCAGACACTTCCCCTGAAATATTTTGACGCGCATACGCATGGAGAACTGATGAGCCGGTTTACCAATGATGTGGATACTGTGCAGGAGGCGTTGAACAACAGTTTTACTACAGTGATCCAGACTTCCCTGACACTGGCAGGCACTGTGGTCATGCTGCTGGTTCTTAATGTAAATATGTCTCTCATTGTAATCCTGTTTTTGTGCATCATGTTCTTTTTTATCAAATGGAATGGAAAGCGGAGCAAGGAATACTATGACAGGCAGCAGGCGTTTCTTGCGGATATCAATGGGTTCGTGGAGGAAATGACGGCAGGACAGAAGGTGGAGAAGGTCTTTAATCATGAAGAAGAGGATATGAAGATATTCCGGGAGAAAAACGAGGCGCTGCGCAGGGCATCCACAAAAGCGATGGGGTATTCCGGGATGATGATCCCCAGCATCGTGTCCCTCTCCTATGCGAACTATGCAGTGTCTGCCTGCGTGGGCGGGCTGCTTGCCATTGCGGGGATGATGGATATAGGAAGCCTGGCTGCTTATCTTGTGTATGTGCGGCAGAGCGCCATGCCTTTAAATCAGTTTACGCAGCAGGTGAATTTTATCTTGTCCGCTCTTGCAGGAGCAGAGCGTATTTTTGAGATGATGCACGAAGAACCGGAGACGGATGAGGGAACCGTGTGCCTTGTGCGTGTCTTCCGGAGGGAAGATGGAAGCCTTGCACAGTGCGCTCAGGAAGAGGAGGGCGAAGGTGAGTATGCATGGAAAGATGAGGCGGGGAAGCTGATGCCTTTGAAAGGAGACGTAAGATTCGAGAATGTTACTTTCGGCTACGTGCCTGAGAAGAGGGTGCTGGACGGAATCAGCCTGTATGCGAAGCCGGGCCAGAAAATCGCCTTTGTGGGCTCTACCGGCGCGGGAAAGACAACGATCATCAATCTGATCAACCGGTTCTATGAAATTCAGGGCGGCAGGATTCTGTATGATGGGATTGATATCAGGAAGATAAAGAAAGATGACCTCAGACGTTCTCTTGCCATGGTCATACAAGATACGCATCTGTTTACCGGTACGATCACAGACAATATCCGTTATGGAAACTTAAGCGCCTCGGATGAGGAAGTGACACAGGCGGCGAAGCTGGCCAACGCAGATTCCTTTATCCGCAGACTTCCGGATGGATATCAGACTATGCTGTACAGCGATGGGAGCAATCTTTCCCAGGGACAGAGGCAGCTTCTTGCGATCGCCCGGGCGGCAGTGGCGCACCCTCCCGTCCTGATCCTGGATGAGGCGACATCATCTGTTGACACGAGGACAGAGCGGCTCATCGAGACAGGAATGGACGCGATCATGGAGGGCAGGACCGTGTTTGTGATCGCCCACCGGCTGTCCACGGTGCGCAATTCCAAGGCGATCATGGTCCTGGAGCGCGGCAGGGTCATTGAGCGCGGGGACCACGAGGAACTTCTCGGACAAAAAGGCAGGTACTATCAGCTCTATACCGGGATGTATGAACTGGAATAGAAGGATGACCGGAGGATAAGGTGATGAAAGAAAATATGAAACAGGAATTGCGTGAAGTATTGTTTCAGATCGAACTGCTCAAGAGGAAGAGAGTACAGGATTTTCTTCTCCAGATCGGCCTGCCGCCCGGGCAGGGGCAGGCAAGGATCCTTGTATTCTTGGATTCCCATTCTTCAGTGACTCAGCGCGAAATCGCGGATGCCTGTATGCTGGATGTGACGACCATGTCCAGAACACTGGATAAGCTGGAGAAGCAGGGGCTGATCCTGCGGGAGAGAAATCCCGGGTGCAGGCGCTCCTACCAGATCAGCCTGACAGCGGAGGGGCGGAAAAAAGCAGAAGAAGTGAATGGGGAATTTTCAGAACTGGAAGAGATATTGTGTGCCGGATTCCAGCAACAGGAAATAAAGGGACTGACAGAACAACTCAGAAAAATAGAGGAAAATCTCCGTTAAGATTCCGGAGGCATCCCAAATAGAGAGTCAGAAAAAATAAAATCAGAAAAATGAATGATTTTACAACTAAAATTTCAAAAATGAAGAGATGTATCGGAGAAATACGTTGAAAAAAATAAAAAATGCAAGAAAGCATTGACGAACTGTCATAAATTATATACAATAGCAGACAGTGAGTAAAAAAGAGTGGAGGTCCTGCAATGACTGCGTACAAAGATTTAAGCAAAGAAGAGTTATTGGAACTGAAAAACGGTCTTGAGGCTAAGTTTGCGGAAGTGAAGGCAAAAGGTCTGAAGCTGGATATGTCCAGGGGAAAACCGGCTGCCGACCAGCTTAACCTGTCCATGGAAATGATGGATGTGCTGAACAGCAGTGCAGACCTGATCTGTGAGGATGGGGTAGACTGCAGAAATTACGGCGGTCTTGACGGGATCGCAGAGGCAAAGCAGCTTCTTGCCGACATGATGGAAGTGCCGAAGGATAATGTGATTATCTTCGGGAATTCCAGCCTGAATGTGATGTATGACACTGTGGCGCGCGCCATAACTCATGGAGTGATGGGGAGCACACCGTGGTGTAAGCTGGAAAAGGTAAAATTCTTATGTCCGGTTCCCGGATATGACAGACATTTTGGCATTACAGAGCATTTTGGCATCGAGATGATCAATGTGCCGATGACACCCACAGGCCCGGATATGGATATGGTAGAAAAGCTGGTCAGCGAAGATCCGGCGGTCAAGGGAATCTGGTGTGTTCCCAAGTATTCCAATCCGCAGGGCATCACCTATTCTGACGAGACCGTGTTCCGTTTCGCGAACCTGAAGCCCGCGGCAGAAGATTTCCGAATCTACTGGGATAATGCATACTGTGTGCACCATCTGTATGAGGATAAGCAGGACTATCTGATCGAAATCCTGTCTGAGTGTAAGAAGGCAGGCAGACCGGATATGGTATATAAGTTCTCATCCACATCCAAGATCAGTTTTCCCGGGTCAGGAATCGCGGCGATCGCAGCATCTGAGGCGAACTTAAAAGATATCCGCGACATGCTGAAGTTCCAGACGATCGGACATGATAAAGTAAATCAGCTCCGCCACGTACGCTTCTTCAAAGATGTCCACGGCATTGTGGAGCACATGAAGAAGCATGCGGATATCATGCGGCCGAAGTTCGAGGCAGTCATCAATGTGCTCGAGAGAGAACTGGGCGGTCTGGAAATCGGTTCCTGGATCAAGCCGCTGGGCGGATATTTTATCTCATTTGATTCTATGGACGGCTGCGCAAAAGCCATCGTGGCAAAGGCAAAAGAGGCCGGGCTTGTGATGACAGGCGCAGGGGCCACCTTCCCATATGGGAAAGATCCGCATGACAGCAATATCCGTATTGCGCCGTCTTATCCGACGCCGGAAGAGCTGGCAGTAGCGACAGATATTTTTGTGCTCAGCGTGAAACTTGTGAGCATTGACAAATTACTTGAAAATATATAAAACTATTCTTTACCAGATTCCCAGTACATGCTGCATCCCCAGGCTTACCAGTGCAATCCCCACCCAGCAGCAGAATCCGGTGAAGATAGGTTTTCCACCGGTTTTGACCAGCTTGACGATATTCGTGTTCAGCCCGATGGCAGCCATTGCCATGATGATGAGGAATTTGCTTAGTTCCTTTAAGGGAGCTGTTACCTCTGCGGGGAGCCGGAACACTGTTGTCACAACAGATGCCAGCAAAAAAAACAGAACAAAGAAAGGGAAGGAGCGCTTAAGGCTGAAGGAAGAACCTTCGGTATTTTTCTCCTTTCTCCCCCTCCATATGGCAAGGACAAGGGTGATCGGAATGATCGCCAGAGTCCTTGTCATTTTTACGATGGCGGCAGTTTCCAGAGTGCTGCTTCCGTGGATTCCGTCCCATGCAGCCGCGGCCGCCGTGACGGAGGATGTATCGTTGATGGCTGTTCCTGCAAACATTCCGAAGCCTTCGTTTCCCAGCCCCAGCGCGGCGCCCAGAGTGGGGAATATCAGCGCTGCGGCCACGTTGAACAGAAAGATGACAGAGATGGACTGTGCCACTTCTTCATCGGATGCGTCTATGACAGGGGCAGTGGCAGCGATGGCGCTCCCACCGCAGATCGAGGAGCCGACGCCTACAAGGATGGCGTTGTTTGTGCGCAGTTTCAGCGCTTTGTACAGGATGGAGGCAATGATCAGGGAAGCAGAGATCGTGGAAAGGATGATGGGAAGAGACTGCTTCCCTTTTGCCAGGATTTCTGTCAGGTTCATGCCGAAGCCCAGAAACACGACAGCTGCCTGGAGGATTTTTTTTGATGTATAGTTAATCCCCAGGGTAAAGGTATCTTTCTTTGTGAGCATCAATGTGATGATCATTCCGATCAGGATTGCAAATACAGGTCCGCCTATCACCGGGACTGCCTGTCCGAGAAACCATGACGGGACTGCTATGCTCAGGCAGAGTAGAAGACCGGCGCCGTTCTTTTTGATGAAATTCATAGGATATCCTCCATTCATATTTTTGTAATTCCTACCAATATTTAACTCCGAGACATAAAATATCATAAAAAAATTATAAAATAAAATTATTAATATTTATTTTAGCATAAATATATGTTATAGTAATGGACAGGGAGTATTCTGTATAGATGCAGCGTAACAGCCGGATCAGTATATGAACGGCTGCTGCGGTCCGGGCGGAGGTTTTCACAGGAAGACTCCGCCCGATGTTTTTAAGTTGAAAGGCTGCTGCGCGCGGTAAGCAGGCAGAGCAGCCGCATGTATAAGGGGAAAAGGTCATGCTTGATTTCAGGATGGAGACATTTCTGGCTGTATGCCAGTGCATGAATTTCACGAGAGCATCGGAACAACTGAATATCACTCAGCCCGCGGTATCCCAGCATATCCGTTTTTTGGAGAAGCATTATAATACGAAGCTGTTCCGTTATGAAGGCAAGAAGCTGATGCTGACAGGCGCGGGGGAAATCCTGCGCAATGCGTCTCTGACCATGAAGCATGATGAAATCTCCATGCAGAGTGAGATGCAGAAGTCAGAGGAAGGGGCAAAGATCCGTTTTGGAGCGACCCGGACAGTGGGGGATATGCTGATGGGGAACATCCTTGAGAAATATCTCCGGGAATATCCGGATGCAGACATCCATATGGTCGTGGAGAATACCCAGGAACTTCTGAAACGCCTGGATGACGGCAGGATCGATTTTGCCCTGGTGGAGGGATTTTTTAAGAAGAGCGAGTATGACTATCAGAAGTATTCGGAAGAAAACTATATCGCTGTGTGCAGCCCGGATCATCCGTTCAGGAAAAAGCCGGATACAATTGAGGATCTTTTTGGTGAACGACTGCTCCTGAGGGAGGAAGGCTCCGGGACGAGAGAAGTGCTGGAGCGCTATCTGGACTCGCAGAACTTAAGTATAGGGGACTTTGCGCGGACTATGGAGGCGGGAAGCCTGCACACGATCAAGGAGTTGGCAAAGTCCGGGTGCGGTATTACATTTTTATATGAAGTTGCTGTGCGGGAAGAACTGCGGTCAGGAAGACTGATAAGAATCCCGCTGAAGGACTTCCGGGTAACTCATGAATTTACCTTTATTTGGAGAAGAGGAAGCATCTTCGCGGACAGATACCGTGAGATTTTCCGGAGATTCTCCGTATAGCAGGTCTGTATCAGTCCTCTTTTGCCCATCCGTAGGCATATGTGACCGCTTTGTTCCATCCTTTGATGCGGGCAGACCGGTCTTTTTCACTGATGGAAGGGGTGAAGGTATGATCGACCGCCCAGTTTTTGATCACCTCATCTTTGCTCTTCCAATAGCCGACGGCAAGTCCGGCGAGGCAGGCAGCGCCCATTGCCGTAGTCTCCACACATACCGGGCGGGTTACAGGCGCGTTTATGATGTCAGCCTGAACCTGCATGAGGAAGTTGTTGGCGCTGGCGCCTCCGTCTGCCTTGAGGGCAGAGAGTTCGATCCCGGAATCTGCCTTCATGGCACACAGTACGTCATTTACCTGATAGGCAAGGGATTCCAGCGTGGCGCGGATGATGTGATATTTATTCACTCCACGGGTAATACCCACGATCGTACCACGGGCATACTGATCCCAGTGGGGAGCTCCCAGCCCGGTAAAAGCAGGCACGACATAGCATCCGTTCGTATCCTTTACTTTTGACGCCATATACTCTGAATCAGCGGCTGAGTCTATGAGACGCATCTCGTCGCGAAGCCACTGGATCGCTGCGCCTGCCACGAAGATGGAACCTTCCAGGGCATAAGTGACTTTCCCATCCAGCCCCCAGGCAATGGTAGTCACAAGCCCATTCTCAGAAAAGACCGGCTGATTCCCTGTGTTCATGAGCAGGAAGCATCCCGTGCCGTATGTATTTTTCGCCTCTCCGGGGTGAAAACAGGTCTGACCGAAAAGGGCGGCCTGCTGGTCTCCGGCAGCTCCGGCGATGGGAATCCTGCCGCCTAAGAAAGAAGGATCTGTCTCGCCGTAGATGCAGCTTGACGGTTTAACCTCCGGCAGAATGCACTTCGGAATATCAAGCTCTTTGAGGATTTCATCGTCCCAATCCAGTGTGTTGATGTTGAAAAGCATGGTGCGGGAAGCGTTGGAATAATCCGTCACATGCACTGCTCCCTTTGTGAGTTTCCAGATGAGCCATGTCTCTACTGTCCCGAAAAGAAGCTCGCCCCGCTCGGCGCGCTCCCTTGCTCCAGGTACATTGTCCAGAATCCACCTTATTTTCGTCCCTGAGAAATAAGCGTCGATGACAAGCCCTGTCTTCCGGCGGAATTTGTCCGTCAGTCCCTTTTCTTTTAAGGAATCACAGTATTCCGAAGTCCTGCGGCACTGCCATACGATGGCGTGGTACACAGGCTCTCCGGTATTTTTGTCCCATATAATGGCGGTCTCCCGCTGGTTTGTGATCCCGATGGCTGCAATATCTGATGCCGACGCGCTGATCTTGGTCATCGCTTCCACCGCTACGCCGAGCTGGCTCGCCCAGATTTCATCCGCATCGTGCTCCACCCAGCCGGGCTGCGGGAAATACTGAGTAAATTCCCTTTGCGCCACACTGCACATATTCCCTTTCCGGTCAAACAGGATACATCGGTTGCTGGTCGTCCCGGCGTCCAGCGCCATGATATATTTCGGCATTTGTGGTCCTCCTTTCTGAAATGCTGCTATTTACACACGTCGATCCATTCCTTTGCGTGAGCATACTGTTCCAGTTCTTCACA
This sequence comes from uncultured Mediterraneibacter sp., assembly GCA_944383695.1. Taxonomy (GTDB): domain Bacteria; phylum Bacillota; class Clostridia; order Lachnospirales; family Lachnospiraceae; genus Mediterraneibacter. The sequence goes on along the minus strand of CALWQP010000020.1, from coordinate 593 downwards.
CGTCAGCTCCACGGCGGAGTTCCCGCTGCCTGCGGCGGGAAATACGGTCTCGAACCGTTTCATGGAGACGTCAAGATATACGGCGGTGCTTTCCGGATTCCCAAAGGGGCATACCCCGCCGATGCCATGCCCGGTGAGCGGCTCCACGTCCTCCGGTGCGAGCATCTTTGCTTTCATCCCGAAGAAATGTTTGAATTTACTGTTGTCGATCTTCATATCCCCGGCGGTCACGATGAGGAGTGCGGCGTCCTTGTCCTTGGTGTAAAATGACAAAGTCTTGGCGATGCGCGCCGGCTCCACGCCGACTGCCTGGGCCGCCAGCTCTACAGTGGCGCTGGAGACCGGAAACTCCAGGATAAGCTTATCAAAGTTATGTTCTTTAAAATAATTCCTTACGATTTCAACAGACATGATGAGATAGGACCTTCCTTTCTGATATCTGCCGGGCAGAGCATGCCTGGCTATAAGAAGATTATAGCAGTTTCAGGAGCGTTCGGGAACTATAAAATAGCTTCACTGTGTTATTCACTTATGATAATGTCACCTTAGGATTCTCTTGAGATAATGTCACTTTTTGATAAACTATAAAACTA